>JAZUBA010000001.1:0-1419 GCA_045638265.1 Alphaproteobacteria bacterium
GAAATCTCGACATCGCTATCATTGCTGGTGATACCTATTATCTTGAAATTCTCAACAAAACCTGATGGCAATATCAAACGGGCTAATTCCAGTAGTATTTTTTCGTCTTGCATAGTACTTTATTTTAACTATGCGAAGATAATATTTTTATATCATCCCCCCAACTTTTGCAGGTGAGCCTGTTTTCTTATAGAGATTGAGCATATAATCTTCAAATTCTTCGATGCTCATATCAAAGTTACCTGAATTATTTACATCGACTTCGCTCTTTAGCACTAACCCTTGTAACAATTTATCAACATTAGCACAAGTTGAGTTTTGTGTTACAATTGTCGATTGTATGTATGTTGCTAAATATAAATCTCCATTTTTTACGAAAAGATAAGCAATACTTCCAACTTTAGAACTAGCATTTTGTATATTTGCAAGTAGTTTAATAGCTCGTAGCTTTTCATTTTTAGTATTTAAAATCACTTTTTCAGAAAAAATACAATCAGTTCCAGGTAAACCGTTTTTAAATTGTTCATAAATTAAATTACTCCATGCATCAACGCCTTTTTCTATGTTATAATCCCAATAACTAATTGAAAAAAAAGTTTCTTCACTTTCAAGTTTAACCAACATATGAGGAGCGTTTTCTATTACAGCTTCTCTAAAATCAACAGGGTAATATAATTTAATCAAGTAATTTTCAAAAGTTTTATACTCTGAACATGAACACACAAAAAAGAGATGTGAAAAAAGTAAAAATAACCAAATTCTTCTCATAGCTAAATAATATAAAAGTGTGAGCTAAATATGTTTTATCCAATATTCGGGTCTTCGCACTACCCTTGGCATAGATAAAACAATAGCCCACACCATTATATGCTAATCCATAAAAGAATATAGATATAACAACCGATGTGGTGCTACTGTTATCATCTTCATGCCTTTTTCAAATTTGCGAAGTTTGAATATTGAAGATAATTTCAATAACACCTTAACATGTACGTCCCAAAACCATTAGGACATTGCAAATATATAAAGATTTTTTTTAACACAAATTATTTACATCTTATTGACATAAAAAAAAACAATTTAAGTTCATTATATGATTGCCACCGGCTGCGCCGATGGCAATCGTTGTATTTATATCAATCAAATATTTATAATAAAAGTGATATATCTATGAAAAGACAATTTAGAGAATTAAATGCAGATACCAAACAGCGTATCAGTCAAGCCCTCAAAGGGCGTGGTTTGACAGACAACCACAAGCAAGCCATCAGCGATGGTATGAGAGCATATTGGGCAACAATCCCCAATAAGCCAAACGATGGAACTAATGAGATTAAAAACAGTATTAACAATGAAAATCAGTGCTGACAAAGTAAAACTATGCTACACACTCTATGAAGACTCTCCATTATATCAACT
>JAZUBA010000002.1:0-17685 GCA_045638265.1 Alphaproteobacteria bacterium
AAATAAAGCGGATTGCAATATTTGTCCGAACCGATGGGCAACAAAACGTTATGATGGTGGTTATCATTGTTCCATTTGTGGTGTAGCTGGTACAAAGTATGCAAATACGCCTTTATTACATTATCAAGGAAGAAATACTTGCTATTCATGCGACACAACAGAAACCGTCGCACAGCACTCTATTGAAACACCCTATAGATGTGCAAATGTATGTCCAAATCGTTATTTAGATGGAAATAATTGTATACGTTCCGAATGTACGGAAGATAAAAAATTGAAGGATGTCAACAATCAATGTTATGAATGCAATATTGCCTCCCCGATTAATGTCGGCGGTGATAAAGAAAAATGTGATGCGTGTATCAATCGCAAACTTGATGGTTTGTATTGCGTCATTAATTAGAGGAACATCAGAGAACACAAAAAAAACCGTCAAAAAAATTGGCGGTTTTTTTTATATCAAAAGAAAGCGGGTTTTAACTAATTACTTTCTTCTAAACGCATTTCCAATTCAAGCCATTTTGTTTCCAGTTCATCTAATGTTTCTTGTGCCTGATGTAATTGTGTTGTCGTAGCTAACAATTTTTCCGTATCACCATAAATTTCAGGTAACGAGAGTTTTTCTTGCAGTTGCGATACAATTTTTGTTTGTTTTTCAATTTTTTGTGGCAATTCTTTCAATAAATGTTGTTCAGTAAACGTCAATTTTGCTTTGGGTTTTGAAACGGTGTTTTTTGTTTCTGTCGGTTGTTCTGCTTTTGCTTTCACACTCTTTTTTTGAGCCGATTGTTTTTCTTCTTTGGCTTTTATATCTTCCAATAATTGTGTATATGTGCCAACGTGCTCAACAATCGTTCCATCACCTTTCATATAAAGCAAAGACGTTGCTACTTTATCCAAGAAATCACGGTCGTGGCTGACAATTAAAATTGTGCCGTCATATTCATCAAGAACTTCTTGTAACAAGTCTAATGTGTCCATATCCAAATCATTTGTCGGTTCATCCAAAACCAAAAAGTTAGATGGTTTTGCTAATGCAACCGCTAATAATAATCTGTTTTTTTCACCACCTGACAAAGCTTTGACAGGTGTGTTTGCCTGTGATGATGTAAATAAAAAGTCCTTTAAATACGATACAACATGTCTGAAATGACCTCTGACAAAAATATGATCCCCTTCAGGACACAATGTTTTCCATAATGTTTTATCAGGGTCTAATGTTAATCGCCCTTGGTCAAAATAGGCTTCTTCCAAATTTTTGGCAATCCGAATAAATCCGCTGTCCGGTTCCAAACGTTTTGTCAGTAATTTAATTAATGTTGTTTTTCCAGCACCGTTTGGTCCGACAATACCAATTTTATTTCCACGTAAAATACGAATGGAAAAGTCTTTAATTAAACATCTTTCTCCAAATGATTTTGAAATTTTTTTTGCTTCTGAAATCAATTTAGATTGAATTAATCCTTTATCAATTTCAAATTTAACGGAAGCTGTTTGTTTGATTTGCTCTTTTCGCTCCAAACGTAATTGTTGTAATCGTCTTAATCGTCCCATATTCCGCTTACGGCGAGCCGTAACGCCTTTATGCAACCATTCTGTTTCTTCGGCAATTCGTTTGTTCAGATTACGTTGTTCTAATATTTCCTGATGAATAATTTGCTCTTGCCAAACTTCAAAATCAGCATAACCTTTATCATTTAAATGAGCAATGCCTCTGTCCAACCAGACAGTTGCATTTGAAATGCGTGTTAAAAAGCGTCTGTCGTGGCTGATAACAACAACGGCGCCTGTATGTTTTGCAATTAACTCTTCCAGTTTTTCAATGGTAGCAATATCTAAATGATTTGTCGGTTCATCTAACAACAATAAGTCAGGTTCGTCAATCAAAGCTTTTGCCAAAGCCGTTTTTTTGCGTTCTCCCCCTGAGGCCTGCATCGGGTTTAAATCTGCTCGAATATCTAACGCATCAATTAATATATCCGCCTTATATGTTTCGTCTTTATGTGTTGGCGAAAGTCCGGATAAAATGACTTCTTTTAGTGTTGAATAGGCAGAAAAATCTTCATCCTGAGGCATATAGGCAATTTTGATTGCCGGCTGAACAAATCTTTCCCCGCTGTCTGCTTCCATAACACCGGCAATAACTTTTAATAGCGTTGATTTGCCTGAACCGTTTCGGCCAATCAAACAAATTTTATCACCTTTGTTGATATACATATTTAAACCCGTAAAGAGCGGATGCATACCAAAAGTCAAACGAATATCTCTTAATGTAAAAATCGGGGCAATTTCAACCATATAAAATCCTCATAAAACTGTTTTTCGGCAGTATAACAAAATACCGCCGAAAATCAAGTTTTTTATTTCAAAACAAAGTGTTTCATCATGCAAACATCAAACTTTTTTGACATAAATGAGCATAAATTGGTTTGTTTAAGCCTAATAGTTCAATAATTTCAGTCGGTTTTTGCGTAATAAGAATTTCTTTTGTTTGGGTAATACCGTTTTTAATTGTTTTAACAACGGCACTAGGTAATTCACTGCGACCGATACAAGATGATAAATAAACAAAGCATTCATCATTATCAGCTAAATACTCTACAGCCAACCGGCGGGCAAACAAATTTAATGTCAAATCGGCTTTAGAAGCATCTTTTGTCCAAGGACTGCCTCCACCAATCGGGCAGGCTGTTGAATAGAAATCACAAGCCAATTTTCGTCCTGTAATACCACAATCGGCGATGGATGAGTGCATACTGTAACTGCCTGTTCCGTTGATAATTAATTCTTTTGGCGTTTGTCCCAATGTTTTAATGACAAAATCAGTTAAATCAACTGTTTCCAACATCGGAACGGCTACAATGGCGGTTTGAATGATGTTGTTTTCATCTAATGTAATTTGTGTTTTAATATCCAATCCCAAAACATCGGATTGTTTTGCTTTTTCATAAATAGCGTTGTTTAATTGACGTGCCAATACAAGTTCAGCCGGCATATTATGGGTTCCCTGACAGGCATAACCGACAAAAACACCTTGATCACCCCATCCGTTTTGTTCTACGCCTTGCAAAATTTCACACGACTGAATGCCGATTAAATTAATCACTTGAATCTGATGAATATTGATTGCTTTATTCCCCCAAATATTAGCATAACGTTCATCATAGCCAATGACCCGCAACGCTTCTTTAACCATATCTGCAACATTTTTTAATTCAATATTACCACTGATTTCACCGCCTAAAATGACCGTGTTATCTTTAATCATTACTTCAACTGCATATTTTAACTTGTTGTCTTGTAATAACAATTTATCCAACAAATAACTGCTGATAAAATCGGCGGTTTTATCGGGATGTCCAAGTGATACAAATTCTGCTGTTTTTAACATTTTCAATTCCTTTCATATAAAATTAAATCAATTTGAAAGGACATGAAGAAAAAATAAAATATTTAAAATGCCCGTTTTTTTTATGGGTCAAACAAATTATTTGCTCTTTTTAGTCCTCTTGTAAACGTTTCCGTTTTGAATCGGGACAAGTAGAGATAAATCCGATTCGCATATTATTATATAGGTGCTTTTTTAAAAAAGCAAGTATTATTTTCACTTGCAAAATAAATAAGAACTTGCTAAACTGCGCTAAAAGGATAAAAAAATGATAGATATTCAGAATTTAACCATTCAGATTGGACAACGTGTTTTATTAGATAATACCTCATTTTATATTGGTGATAATCAAAAAGTCGGTCTAATCGGACATAATGGTTGTGGAAAAACAACATTTTTTAAAGTCTTACTGGGTCAAACAGAATATTTTGACGGTGATATTAATTTGCCACAAAATGCCTGTATTGCTTCGGTTGAACAAACGATTGAAGATACATCAATGAGTGTATTGGATTATGTTATATCCAAAGACATACGTTTATGCTCATTAAGAAATCGTTTGTTAACAGCATCTGATATTGAAAAACCGGAAATATTAGAAGAATTGAAAATACTTGATTCTGACGGAGCAGAGGGACGAATAGCTCAAATTTTAACCGGTCTTGGATTTAAAAATGATGATTTATCCCGTCCCGTATCCGATTTTTCCGGTGGTTGGCGTATGCGTTTATCCTTGGCAGGAGCTTTGTTTCAATATTCAGATATTCTTTTATTGGACGAACCGACAAACCATCTTGATTTAGAAGCAAGTATTTGGCTTGAAAATCATTTATCTGCCTATAAAGGAACACTTATTCTTATCAGTCACGACCGAATGATTTTAAATCGCTTATGTGACCATATTGCCAGTATTGAAAATCAAAAAATAACACTTTATAAAGGCAATTTTGA
This sequence comes from Alphaproteobacteria bacterium, assembly GCA_045638265.1. Taxonomy (GTDB): domain Bacteria; phylum Pseudomonadota; class Alphaproteobacteria; order CAAHEQ01; family UBA3637; genus RGIG4140. The sequence continues at coordinate 4,340 of JAZUBA010000002.1, forward strand.
TACATACGAACAAAACAGACAATTGCAACGACAACAACAAGTGGCTCAGGCTGAAAAAATTATGGCAAAACGAGCACATATGCAAGCTTTTATTGACAGATTTCGTTATAAAGCCAGTAAAGCCAAACAAGCACAAAGTCGGATTAAAATGCTTGAAAAAATGGCAGAAATCCCTATTGTTAATACAGATGAAACTGATTGTTTTTCATTTCCAAAACCTGAAAAATTGTCCCCGCCGCTTATTAGTTTGGATAATGTTTCCACCGGATACGGAGATAAAACCGTTTTGCGTAAATTATCATTAAGCATCGGTATTAATGAACGAATTGTTTTACTCGGACGAAACGGTAACGGTAAATCTACATTGGCTAAACTGCTATGTGGTAAATTGCCGTTGTTTGAGGGAAACATTCATCGTCTTTCAGGTTTAAAAATCGGTTATTTTGCGCAACATCAGGAAGATGATTTACCTCTTGATTTGACACCATTAGAGATGTTCAGCTCTTTAATGCCCGAACAAAAACCAACACAAATCCGTTCTTATTTGGCACAATATGGTATTAATGGAGATAAGTCATTAACACAAATTCAACGCTTATCCGGTGGAGAAAAGGCTCGTTTGATTTTTGCCCAGATTGCTCTTGATAAACCGGCATTGTTAATATTAGACGAACCGACAAACCATTTAGATATGAAAGGACGAGAGGCGTTATTGTCTGCCCTTAATGATTTTGAAGGTTCTGTTGTTTTAATTACACACGATTTTCATTTAATTGAATTGTTGGCAGATGATTTATGGTTAATTGATAAAGAACGTTGTTTGCCATTTAGTGGGGATTTGAATGATTATCGGTCATTTTTACTGAATAAGGAAATGCCGAAAGATCAACCTAAAAATATAAAAACAGAAGAACAAAAACCGCAAGCTATTCAAAGGCAATCTCAAGCAGAAATTCGTAAAATAAAAGCACAGTTGGGACAGATTGAAAAAGAACTTGAACGTTTGTCAGCAGAAAAAGAAAATTTACAAAAGAAATTTGAAAAACCGTTAACTGGTTCGGAAATTGTTGCCGTTCAAAACAAATTAACTCAAATTGAACAAGATATTGAAATAATTGAATTAAAATGGCTTGATTTATCTGAAAAGATATCTTAATAATTGAAAAAAGGAGGTAAATAAAATGTTTTTCAAATGGTTTAAAAAAGAAATAAAACCTTTTAACGAAGGTTGGCTTGATGTTGGGGACGGACATCAAATCCATTATATGGAATGCGGTAATCCCAAAGGCAAACCGATTATTCGTTTCCACGGCGGACCTGGCTCATCAGCAAAACCAAAACAAGCTTCTGTTTTTGATTTAGCAAAATATCGTGTTGTATTATTTTCTCAAAGAGGTTGTGGTAAATCCAAGTTTACGGATTTGATGAAAAACAACAATCCGATGACAACAGTTGAAGATACGGTAAAACTTTTAAATCATCTGGAAATTCCACTTAAAGATTTAACACTTGCCGGTGTTTCTTACGGAACAACCTTGGCTCTTTTGTTTGCCGAAAAACATCCTGAAATGGTAAAAATGCTTTTATTAACTGCTGTTTTTTTAGGTCGCAAAGAAGATTTAGTTTGGACTGATGAAATCAGTCAGATTTTCTATCCTGATTTAATGGATGAAATGAAGTCAAAATTAAATCCGAATGAAGAATTATTAGATGGGTATCATCGGATGATTATGTCTGACAGCTATGAACAAATCAAAACGGCACTCCAATATTACGGCTCTTATGAAATGAATTTAGGGTCATTAACTCCTCAATTTAAACCGTTAAAAGCCGTTTATGATGACAGAGTTGCAGGTTCTCGCATTTTTATTGATCACGAAAAAAATAATATGTATCTGGAAGATAATGTTATATTGAATAATATTGATAAAATTAAACATATTCCGACAATGATTGTACATAATCGCTTGGATATGACATGTCCCGTTCAACAGGCATATAAATTACATAAAGCAATGCCTCATTCAAAATTGGTAATTGTACCCGATATTGGGCACGGGAGTGAAAAACTTCAAAAAGAAATGACTTATCATTTTAATAAATTCATTAAAGAAAGAGAGTAGGGGCATTTAAACTCTCAAAAAAAAAGCCCTTTGCATTTATTTACAGAGGGCATTTTTTTTATACTTATTCAAAATACAACTTATCTTTCTTTACCGTTTTTGAATATGCGTTCAAACCAAGATTTTTTTATCTGTTCTTGAAAGGATTTTTCTATTGCATCTTCAACTTTCATAATATAAGCATCACGCCTTGCCATATAGGACTTGTCATGTGGCTGATCATATGAAGTCTGCTTTTGGTGATGTAAAAAATCAGCCTGCATATTTTGACGTACGCCATCAATCAATATGTCCAGTTCTTTTTTAGGATTGATATTTCCTTTTTGTGTTAACTCTCTGACATAATTTTTTGCAAAGATTGTGATGTCTTTGGATGTATTTTCATAATTATCATCTGATTTATTTTCATCTAAATATTGCTGTAATGTTTTAAAGATTTTCTGATAATATGCCAAGGAAGATGTATCTTCTTTAATCTCAAAACATAATTCTTCGCACAATTTTTTCTTGAAATCGTCAATTCCAAAAGGTGTTTTTGGTGGTGTATAAGGCAAGCAAGGTTGCTCAGATTGAGCCATATCTTCCTTTTTGTTTAAATGGTTTGTCGGTTTTGGTTTATTGTAATTAACCGGTGTAATATAAGAAAATTTAGGTTTCATCTTTGTGTTGCCTTTTGGTTTATTTTTTTTAACAATGTGATTTTTCAATTATATTTTTAATCAAATCAGAGAACTCCAGTTTATGATTTTTTAAAATTTGTTCTTTACAAGATGCCTCTTGAGAAGATTTTTTTAATTTTGAATTATTATTAAGTGAGGTTAAACTTAAATATCGTTTTTTTAAATTTTCAAGAGCTTGCATCGGTGTTAATGTTTCATCATTTGACGTATCCGTAACAAACTGTTTAGCAAAAGGTATGAGAAGATTTTGATTTGCTTTTTCATCGCATTGTTTGGCTACTTTTAACACCGTACTATAAAATGAAATACGACTTTCATTATCTAAATTTTCTTTTGTACATTCGTTACTTAGAGTTTTAACAAAATCGGTAATTTGTTTTAATTTTACAGCATGTTTTTTAAATGATTCTAATGCTTTTTGTGGGGTTAACGTTTCATCTCTTGACATATCAGAAATAAAACTTTTAACAAATTGCATCACGTCATTTTTACCATCTTCATCTTCTATTAATTCAACCAATTCTTTTGCACTTTTTGTTAATGCCTGATAAAAGGGTAACCGTTGGTCATCGGTAAAATTTTTATTTTCTAATTCTTTAACTGCCTTGTCTTTAAAAATTAAAATATAAGCATTGTTTTCCATTATTGCCTCCGTTTTTTTATTAGTATATAAAACAATTTGTTCTTTGTCAATGTTTTTTTTAAAAAACACCCTGTTGAGAGCAGGGTGCTTGTTTTAAAAATGCAATAAAAAATTATTTTGTTGCAATATTGATAAATGGTAACGGCGCAGAACCATATATATTAACCGGTAATTTTCCATCCCATTTTTGAACGGCCTCATAGGCAACCAAATTTTGATTTTGACTTAATGCCTGTGAGCGAATACGCATACTTTCAGCTTCGGCTTTGGCGCTTAAAATCTTTTGATTTGCTTCTTCTTCCACTTGTTTGGTCTTGTTTTTGGCTTTAATGGCATCTTGTGTTGCAATTTGTTTTTCTTCAATAGCTCGTTCAAATTGTGTTGAATAATTAATATCTTCAATAACAACACCTTGAACCTGAATATGTGCCGGCGCCATACTTTCTTTTAACGATTTTAAAATTTCATCAGATGCTTTTTCACGGTTGGAAACCAACAAATCAGCTTCCCATTTTCCGATTGTATCTTTGACGGCTTTTAAAATTTGTGGTGTTAAAACTTTTGTTTTATAATCCATACCGATTTCCTGATATAAAATGTGTGCGTTGTTTTCATCTACACTGCTGTTAATGGTAATAACCAAATCAGCTTGTTGAACGTCTTTTGTATAAGCACTCATTTTTAATTGACTGCGTTGAACACGTGTGTCAATAGTTTTAATGTCCGTTGTAATCGGATTGTAAAAATAAATCCCTTCAACCAACGGTTCACCGACAACTTTACCGAAACGTGTTTTGATGCCTCTAAAACCCGTATCAATAACGGTTATCCCAGAAAAGCTAATGCCGACTGCAACAAGTAAGACGGCAATAATAATGTATAAAAATGTATTTTTCATTTGAGCTCCTTTTCAATTTTCATTCGGCCTTTTTTTGTTAAAATTAATATTGGGAAAAACAGCCATACACTGAGTGAAAGCTGTTTTTTCAGTGTGTCAGTGGATATTTTGTATATCAGTATACCTAATATACTTAAAATCCAAACGGTAATGACAAAACGGAATAAAATAACGGTATATATCATATTTTTCTCCTTTTTATTTTGTTTATAACGAAAATCTTAAAAAGTGTCAAGTACGATATTTTTTCGTATTTATTTTGTTGATTTTAGTTGATATATGATATATAAAAAATACATTAAATAATTTATATGTGATGAAAGGAAGAAAATGAATAATAACGTAGAAAGCAGTCATTTAAAAAACTATGTTTTAAACGGTGCCGGAATCGGTTTTAAAATTACGGCAACATTTGCTTTTTTAATGGCAATTATGAGTGCTTTATTGATTGGTTTTGCCGTTACCTCAAAAATAGCAGACAGTAATGTGAATGCTTTGATTGAAACAATGCCGATTATACGTGTTGTAAATGGTAAAATTATTGAACCAATCAGTCAAAATGTTATTCCTTTATCAGACGGTTTTTTGGGTAAAGAAACAAATTTGGTTTATAATACAACGGTTGATTCGGTTACAAATATTCCCGATACGGCTCTGATTTATGTTACGGCAAAAGATGTGTATATTCGTGATGACAAATCAGAAGTTATCCGTTATCCGATACCGGCAGAATTAACGGCGGATATTACACATGATGTTATGAAACAATCTCTTTCATATCTGGTATGGACAACATCAATCATTTTTGGCGGAATGGTTTTTGTTTTTGGTATTTTTGCTTTTGTCATGCTTGTTCTGTGTGTGCGTTTATTGGGTAGCTTGGTGAATAAAGATTTAACCTTCGCTGCTTGGGGGCGTTTAATGGCTTATCCGTGGTGTATTATGTGGGTGGGCTATACATTTTTTGTATTAATGGATATTAATATTTCTGTTTATATGATATTTATCAGTATTTTATTGGTTACTTTGTTTGGGGGCTATTTTTTGAAAAATCAAATAAAAACAATGGATTCAAACATTTAAAAATATTAGAAGAATAAAAAAAGCAACTTAAACCGGTTGCTTTTTTTTAATGTCAAAATCAAATTATGCCCGTGTATGTTGAAACAAAGAAGCCATTTTTGACCAAAATGATGGCTTTTGTCGGTTAATCATTGTTTTAAGCGTTATTTCTTTTTGGTTAAAAATTGAAGTTTGTAACTGTGTCATATGCGTTTGAGACGTTAAATCAGCAGATTGCATAAAATTTTGCATCAAAGAGCGTGTATAGATTTTTATTTCTTTTAATAAATCAGTCTGAACAGTATATTGTTTTGTAAAAGATTGTACACAGTTTGATAATGTTTGCATATATTGAACACGCCCATTGGGTATGGTTGATTTTGATAATGTTTCACAAAGATATAATTGATAAGCTAATAAGTGTCTCGGTTCAATATTTTGTTCAAAATCGTTTTTAAAATGCGTATTTAAATATTGATAGGCGAAAGAATCTGAATGCGTGTCTAATGATTTATCTTCCAAAAAATACGGAATTCCACCGGTAATGATTTTTTTTGTCATCCAATAACCCGATTTGTCTGTCAACCATTCTACCGGTTCTACTTTAATCCAATAAGCGTTTCCTATTTCAAAATAACTGCCGTCAGAAAGAGGTAATTGCTTTTCTGAAACTTGTTTATAATCCAAAGCAATCACCCGAATATATTTGGTGCCTTCAAACTCATATTCAGGATAAATATATGTTTGAATGGGTATATTGGTATATTTTCGTGTGGTGTGGGTATAAGTTTTACCTGTTTTTTGTAAAATTCCTTGTTGAAAAGCAATTGTTAGTTTATCAGAAGTTTCTTTGTCTGCCATTGTTTGGGGATATGATCCGTAAGTTGCCATAATAACATGACCCCTGCTATGTATTTTGTCAGTTTGACGACCGTTTTCTTGCTTTATATCGTTTGGAAAAATATATTTTGTTGTTGCCGGAGTAAGCATTGGTCTTAAACCAATAGCAGCAATGTTATGAATAAAAAACACACCTCGTATTTCATGATAGTGTGGCAACTGAGTAACAAGACCGCCCAGACATCTGTTTTTGTTTGACAATATTTTTTCAGCCGAAACCCAATAACGAGCCGTAACACGGTTATCATTTGTGTTGTTATCCTCAGGAAAGGGACCGATTAACTGTAAAGCGGCAAAATCCGTATACTGTGCAATAGCACCATATATTTTGATGGCTTCTAACTGATTGTAATCTGCTTTGTTACTAAAATTATGCTCACGATGTGTACAAATTTTATCTTCAGGTGGAATAATGTAGTGCATGGATTTTATTCTTTCGTATGAGAAAACTTGGGCATGAAATGCTGTAAAAACGTTCTTTCATGCAACACTTTCTTTCTGTTTGGTAATTTATTGAAATAATTATATTTTTCTGATTGAAGAACTCTTTTAAGTTGTTGAACGGCTTTGTTTGGTGTTAAATCTTCATTTTTTTGAAACGTAGATAATAAATTTTTTGTATATAAAGCAATTTCATTCTTTAAGGATTGATATTCTCCCGTTTCAGCCTGAGATTCTTCTTTTTTCAAATACTGAAGGGAAATCTGTGATAATAACAACATATAATCCAATCTTTTTTCCGATAGGGTTGCTTTATTTAATTCGGATAACAAATATGCTTTATAATTGAGCAATGTTTTGGCTTGTAAAGTACGTTCAAATTCTCGCTTAAAATGTGAATTTAAATATTCATATATATATGTATCTTCTAAACTATCAATTTTTTTATCCGTATGAAAAGGAATGCCTGATAAAACAATGTTTTTTGTAATCCAATGACCTGTTTTGTCAACATACCATTCAAGTGGTTCAATTTTTATCCAATATTTTTTATCTTTTTCAAATTGAGAGTCGTCAGAAAGAGTATCATATTGTGAGTAACTGCTTTCTTTTGCCGTAACACAAATGTATTTGTTGTTTTTAAAAACATATTCGGGACATTCTTCTAACTGAACTGTATCAAACGGATATACCATATCTTTACAAAAAGTATAATGCTTGCCTGTTGTTTCCAAATCTCCCCATTTTAAGCAATCTGTTAATTCATCACTTAATTCCTGATTGACAACCGATTGCGGATATTGACCCAGTGTATAAACTAAAATCGGTTCATTGTTTTTTGCTTTTTCATAATGTTTTGTTTCCGGAAGTAAATGACTTGTTTCATCCGGTGTTAAAAAAGGTTTAATGCCGAGTTTTTGATCAAGAGAAACCAATTTGGCCGTACTGACAGATTTGTCCCTATCGTAAAAATTTGGAAAACACGATAATTTGTTTTCAGGACAATATATCCACCAATACGGATCATCAATAATTTGTTTTGGTTCACAAAAAGAAGTCAATCCAAGCAATTTTGCCAAATCACTGGCTTCGGATTGTCCTCGTGTGTTGGTAAATATCTCTAACGGCGTGTTCGGTTCTCTGTCTAAACCAAAGCCAAGTTGATTACATACTTGTTGTGTTGTCGGTACTGTATATTGCATATATTTAAAATATCTGATTTCGGCAGTAAAATCAAGGAAAAAAATATGTATTTTTAATAAGAATGTCTTGAAATTTAAAAATGTGCGTGCTATACTGCACCAAATTTATGATAAGGAGATTGAAAATGCACTATACTGAAGATGATTTTTTAATGCAAATTTGTTCGGAACATATTCCTGTTACCGTTTTTTTAATCGGTGGGGTTAAATTGCAAGGAATTATTTCATCCTTTGACAGACATACATTATTTTTACGTCGGGATGGGCATACACAAATGATATATAAATCAGCTGTTTCAACGGTTATGCCGGCAGCTGCCGTTTCACCGTTGGGTGATGTTGAATTGATATAATGACAGAGGCAAAAAACATTGGATAATACACTTGTTTTATTTCCTTATTTAAAAACGGACAAACTTGTTCGTGAACCGAATGCTGTTTTAGCCGAGGCTGTATCTTTAACAAAAGCCATTGATTTAAATGTTGTTCATAGCGCTTGTGTTCCTATGCGTGAAATTAAAGCCGGCACATTTTTAGGAAAAGGCGTTATCGATACGTATCGGGACTTTATTAAAGAAAATGAAGTTGCTGTTGTGATTTTGTCTTGTCGTTTATCACCGCTTCAACAACGCAATCTTGAAAAAGAATGGAATACAAAAGTTATTGATAAAACAGCTTTAATTTTGGAAATATTCGGCCAGCGTGCCAGAACAAAAGAAGGTGTTTTGCAAGTGGAATTGGCACATTTAACGTATGCTCGTTCACGACTGGTTCGTTCTTGGACTCACTTGGAACGTCAACGGGGCGGTTCTGGCTTTTTAGGGGGTCCGGGGGAAACACAAATTGAATTAGATAGACGTTTGATTGATGAAGATATAGTCAAAATTAAAAAAGAATTGGCGGAAGTCAAAAAAACACGTGAATTGCATCGCAAAGCCCGTCGACGTGTGCCGTTTCCCATTGTTGCACTTGTTGGATATACAAATGCCGGTAAATCAACATTGTTCAATCAATTAACGCAAGCTGATGTTTTTGCAAAAGATATGTTATTTGCAACACTTGACCCGACAATGCGTCAAATCAAACTCCCCAGCGGACAAATTGCCATTTTATCAGATACAGTTGGATTTGTTTCGGATTTGCCGACTGAATTGGTTATGGCGTTTCGGGCAACGTTGGAAGAAGTTTTAGAGGCTGATGTGATTGTTCATGTGAGAGATTATTATCATCCTGATACGAAAGCACAAAAAAAAGACGTAGAAGCCGTTTTATCCGATTTAGGATTAAAAGAACGTGTGGATTGTGAATTGTTGGAAGCTTTAAATAAAATTGATTTATTTGAGCCTGATGAACAGATAATGATATGCAATCAGAAAAAACGCAAAACAAAAGAATGGCCGATTTCTGCTGTAACAGGCGAGGGAGTTTCTGCTTTGTTGCAAGCGGTTGAAGATGTATTGAATAAAGACAGAAAAATATTTAAACTGATGGTGCCGATTGAAGATGGTAAAACATTGGCTAGATTGTATCAAAAAGGGCAAATCGTGTCCCGTAAAGATAACGAAAAGACCATTACGTTGTTTGTGAAATTAAAACCCGAAGATGAAGCATTGTTTCAATCTTATATCATAAAAAAAGGAAAGTAATATGGCGAAAAATTTTACACGAAAAGTTGAAGATTTTACTTGCGAAGTTTGTGATGAAGATGTTGTCGGTAATGGTTATACGAACCACTGTCCGACTTGTTTATCCAGTAAACATGTTGATATTCAACCCGGTGACAGAGCTTCTGACTGTGGTGGGGTGATGTATGCTGTCGGATATGAATTGCGTAACGGTAAAGAATGGATTTTACACCGTTGTGAAGGATGTGGGTTTGAACGACGCAATCATGTTCGTCCCGAAGATAACAGGGAAGCAGTGCGAGCTTTATCAAACGGCACATTAGATTTGTATTTGCAAAAAATCAGAGATACTAACAGTCGTTCATAGTCAAACAGGAAAGGAAAACCTAATATGACAAAAAACAATCCGATTTGTCTACCGAATTATGAAAATGGTATTTTATCGGTGGTTTCATCTGTGCTCAATCATTACGATATTCAATCAAATCACAAAACAGATGAATTAACCGATTCATATTTAGCTAAGCAATACAAAAACGTTATTTTATTCATTTGCGACGGTATGGGGACGAATATTTTGGAAAATACATTATCAACGGCCGGTTTTCTCCGTCAACATTGCCAAAAATCAATTACAACTGTTTTTCCATCTGCCACTGTACCGGCAACAACGAGTATTTATTCCGGATTACCGCCGATTTCTCACGCTTGGTTGGGATGGTGCGGATATATTGCCGAAAAAGACAAAATTGTTGATTTGTTTACGGGAAATGATTCATATACGGGTGAAACAACCGGTATTAAATCATTTGCAGATGTCAATCCATATACACATATTACGACGCTCATCAAAAAACAGTGCAAAGATGTTAATACTTCCGTTGTAATGCCTCACAAAATAGCTCATAACGGCATTAAAACATTGCATAAATTAACAACGGAAGTGTTGAACAAAACACATCAGGAAGGGCGTCAGTTTGTTGTTGCTTATTGGCCGGAACCTGACCATACAGAACATTGTTTTGGTCCGGATTCAGCAGAAGCAATAACACAAGTGCGTGTTATTAACAGACGAATTAAACGATTGGCACAACAGGCAAAAGACACATTGATTATTGTAACTGCTGATCACGGTCAAACACGGATTAATCAAAACATTGACGTTAAAGACTGTGGTGAAATGGAATCGTGTTTTTATCGTCCGATGGGACTTGAAGCCCGTTGCTGTGCCGTTTATGTTAAATCGGATAAGAAAGATTTATTTGAGCGAGAATTTCAACACTATTTGGCCGGTGATTTTTTATTAATTTCCCGTGAAGAAGCGTTAAAATCAAATTTATTCGGTGTTGGTGAAAAACATAAACGTATAGATGATATGCTGGGAGATTATTTAATTGTTGCCATTTCAGATAAAGTATTGTTTCAGGAATATGAAGATGGTGTTCTGTATCCACGATTTTTGGGAACACACGGTGGTTTAACGCAAGAAGAAATGCTTGTTCCGTTAATTTTAATTCCATGCGAATAAACAGTTTATGAGACAAAAATGAACGTTGGTATTACATACAAACAAATAAGCATATCGGATCCATATTATAAAAAAATGCTTCGTTTACGGCGTGAACGAATTTGGATACCTAAAAAAACAATGTTATCTGATACGTTTGAAACAGATGAAGCAAAATCAACGTTTTTTGGTGCCTTTTACAATACACGCCGTTTAATCGGATGTATTATGTTAATGCCTGACAAAATTAACAAATGGACATTAATGCAACAATTAGCTGTAAATGATCAATATGAGGGCATGGGGATTGGACAGAAATTAATCAAAACCGCAGAAGAATATGCTCATGCACATCATATGGATGAGATTGTCTTGTTTTCGGATGAAACAACAAAAACATACTTTGAAAGAGCAGGGTATCACACGGTTGGTGGTTGGTATAGTCATTCAAATGGTTTACGAACAATTATGATGCGGAAAATAAAGAAGTAATATTATCCGGCCCAAACACACAAGGTTCCCTTCAAGATGCGACTATTAGGACATAAATCACATTGTGAAGTATCTGTTGTTACATCGATATCAGTTGATATATTGCATGCATAACAAATTCCATCTGATCCTTCAAATGTTCCGGAAAGGCACTTAATGCGTTCACAAAATTTACTAGACATCATACGATTTTCAGAACATACATCACAAGCAGAATAATCGTGCACAACATTAACTGATTTATTTGTGTTGCAATCAAAACATTCGCCGTTATATTGTCTTAACGGTTTTTCAGGCGGACACGGTGCACCGCATCCTTTTTGTCCCCATCCATCGCCCACTAAAAAACGATTCGGACAAGCAGAGCAATCATTGTTTGGAACAAGAATAACGGCGGTTTCATCACATGAATGACAGGCACCATTTTTGTCTTTCATCGGTTTTTCAGGCGGACATGATTTGATAACGCAATTAGTACCTTGAACTTCTCTGTTTGGACACAATTCACTGCATGTTGTATTTGTGGGAATAGATGAAACAGGGACAACGCCTACATAATCACAAGCGCGACATGTTCCACCTGTATCCATCATTGGTGTATCACCCGTACAAGCCTTTTGACACCATTTATCAGAACGCACTCTTTCTCCGGTTTCCATACACACATTACAAGCAGAATAATCATGCGCAACATTAACTGATGTGTTGGTATCACAAGTAAACCAGGCTCCATTATATTGTCTTAACGGTTTTTCAGGTGGACACGGTGCACCGCATCCTTTTTGTCCCCATCCATCGCCCACTAAAAAACGATTCGGACAAGCAGAGCAATCATTGTTTGGAACAAGAATAACGGCGGTTTCATCACATGAATGACAGGCACCATTCTTATCTTTCAACGGTTTTTCAGACGGGCACGTTTTTATAACACAATTACTTCCTTGAACTTCTCTGTTGGGACATAATTCACTGCATGTTGTATTTGTGGGAATAGATGAAACTGGAACAACACCAACATAATCACAAGCACGACATGTTCCACCTGTATCCATCATTGGTGTATCACCCGTACAAGCCTTTTGACACCATTTATCAGAACGCACTCTTTCTCCGGTTTCCATACACACATTACAAGCAGAAAAATCATGCGCAACATTAACTGATGTATTGGTATCACAAGTAAAACAGGCTCCATTATATTGTCTTAACGGTTTTTCAGGTGGACACGGTATGCCACACCCCTTTTGTCCCCATCCATCACCCACTAAAAAACGATTCGGACAAACAGAACATTCCCCAGTTGGCGTAATAACAACAGTTGTCGTTGTACATGAATAACAATTGCCGTTCTTATCTTGCATTGGTTTGTCCGGCGAACAACATTTATTATTACTCATACAGCATTTTCCATCAGCTGTTACACTGGAACAACAATAATTGCCTATAACATTTTCAGCATTGCAACAAACAAATAAACGTGGGTCATCATAACTTTTGGCACAAACTGCATTTTCTGGACAAATAGAAACACATAATCCATTTTCGCAAATCGCACACGCACATTCAGAGTTATATTTACAGCGTTGTATTTCATGATTTTCATCATCAGGAATATCAGAAGCATTTAGCGTAATATCTTTATAAAATTCATAAGCTAATTCAACTTTATCGGCTTGTTCACAAATTTCAACGGAAGCTTCATATTCGGTAATACCGACAAAAATAGAGTAGGGTGCTTGCCATTGGCTTTGTAACAATAATTTGCATACATCA
>JAZUBA010000003.1:0-99448 GCA_045638265.1 Alphaproteobacteria bacterium
CTCTTGTTAAAACATCTTCATCATTTTGCAACAACCAATCCCCAAAATTTTTCATCAATTCTGGGACTTTTAACGGATTTGGCAAAACAGTTGATGAACCTGAAATACGAACACGAACAGCCCGATAAAAACCAGCATTTACATCATCTATCCCTGTTAAAATGATTTTATGAATACGTAAAACAAAATCTTCATCTATTTTGACCTTATTTTGTACTGCCTCCAAGATAAATTCAAAGGCTTTTGCATGATTAACGGCTTCCAAATAATCATTAATTGGTTTAGAACCCAACGTTATTTTTTCTTCAATAGCAAGTTCCGTTTCTCTGCGTGTTAAAGTGTTGCCTTCAATCGCATTGGATGTATAGGCAAGTTCGGTTTTCAGCCATTTATCCAAAGTCTTTTGATTGTCTTTGTTTTTTAAAAGATTTTGTAATTTTTCTTTATTTTCGGCGATTTTTTGTTTCAATTCTTGCATGAAGGCCCCCACTTTAAGGTTTTGTTATATATTAACTATAAACCTTATTTTATAAAAAGTCAAGTAAAAACTTTAACCTTTTATTATAATTAAACTATAAAGTTAATATTCTTCAGCGGTCATAATGGTAAGCACGCGATTTGTAATGATTGGATCAGCAGGATCATCAGACATTCTGTCATAAGTTTTATTGTAATAGTCAATTTTAAACATAATACTTTCGTCATTATGCGTAAATCGGCCAAAATCATGCTCACCATATGGGTCGTTTGCTTTAGTAAATTCATTAAATAAGCGAACTTTTTGCAATATTTCAGCTTGGACTTCTGCTGATTTGGCTCTAGTACCGGTTGTTAACATAACTTGTCCACCAATAAACGTTTTACGCAATATATCATTTAACTGCCTGATTTTATCTGTATTCATTAAAGCACCTATTTATATACTTTGAGCCAATGCGAACTTTGCAAATTGTTTTAAGGCATTGATATATGATTCATGGCTGCGTCTACCAATAGTCCATTTTTTACCATAATAACCATATTGTTCTAAAATTGTATTGATGTTTTCAGCCAATTGTTTGATGGTGCAATTTTCTTTTTCACATACTTTGGCAACTCTCCAAGCATAGTCAATGGCCGTTGACGGATTACCAGAAATTGAAAATTCTTTATATCCTTTTTGAACTAAGTAAGCTTGAAATTGATTTAACATAAACGTTTCTCCTTCCATCATTATTGTAAAACGACATCATAAAGGCCACAACCAAGGCTTTTTTCCAATTCTTTGATAGCATCAAGAGCTTCTCTCATGCTCTTATATGGAGTGGGCAAGATATTTCGATTTAATTCAATATACCAAAACATAATAAAATCCTTTCTTTTTCGTATGTTATAGGAATATTATATCGCGTTTTTAGCCATTCGCGAGCCCCCAAAATGCAAAAAAATTAAAAAAAATACATTTTTTTGCCAATTAATATAAAAAAAGCCCCGTTTTTCAATGAGGCTCTAAATTTATTAAACAAATTATCCTTTTGGTGGATATGGATCTTTTCCATAACTATTTTTTTCTCGGATAAGATTATTATCACGGCGATGGATTACGTGTTCTAACCCTTGATTACATGCGATATTCCGACCTGAAATTATTGCTTCAAGTTGTGTTTTAAATCCACTGCTTGAAACTCGTGTAGATCCATCTTTTTTGTTATACCAAGTCTCTGAATTTTTATTAAACATAGTGTGAATTTGCTTAATCATAATATAACCTTTCAATATTAAAATAAAGGAGTATCAAGTGGGGATTTCTCCCCACTTTTTTATTTCCTACGAATATAAAAATGGAATAATTTCCCATTTTTTGGATAAATTTTACGACCGTTTTTATAAATATAACGGCAGAAAATTTCCACATATTCTTCAGAAGTTTTATTGATGAATAACTCCATCTTTCTACTCCGTCAATATATTTTATCAACAGCTCCTTTTTGACCTCATGCCAAAAAGTTGTTGACAAGACGAAGATGAAGTGCTATATTACGCATACAACGGAAGGTGATAAGCACTTCATCTTCAAGGGGAGTTAAATACGCCAATATTTAATTCCCTTTTTCTTTGTTTAGCACAGTATTAAATACTTGTCAAGTTCTTTTAAAAGTTATTTAATCTGTTTCAACATCTTTTTTACGCCCTACTTCATAAACTCCTTTTCTATTCTCTGTTTTTTGTATTAACCCACGACGCATAATTTTATAAATTGACTTGGTAATGTCTTCACGCGTTTTATCTGCGACACCATAGCGTCGATAAAGCGCCACTAAAATCTCAGAAAGAGTTGCTTGCCCTTCCAAATCTTCGTTCAAAACATTGAATATTTGATCTTCGATTCCTTCTAAGTTGCCTTCTCTGATTTGAGATCGCAAAAATTCAGGCAATTCAGCAATGTTGCCAAGTCTTTTTCCCAAGTTTTCAATATGTTTTTCAGTCATCGTAAACCTCCTTTATGGATATTTTAAACATATCTCAAAAGTTTTTAAAAGTCAATGATTTTTTTATTCTACTTTAAAAAAGTTTCAAGTTTACTTTGAATAACTTTTCGTTTTTACTCGCTCTACATCGCAACAATATAGTCATCTGGTGAAAGTGTTGTATCCCAAAGTCCGACATTTTCACCTTGATGTTTATTGATGCCTGTGTATTCAAGACTGGCATCTTCATATCGCTTAAACTTATAAACTGCATCATTCATTAATGCACCATTGAAGACGCCAAGACTGACTAACAGTTCAAAATCTTTGACTTCAAGCCCAGTCACCTTTTTAAATAAAGCAGGTTCCAACTGGGTAATAACATCTTTTAAAGTGCGTTCACGGTGATCAGTTAAATACATAAAAATTGGTACACGTGTGGCAAATTTAATCAATTTTTCTTGTATTTGCTTTCGCATGGATTTGTATTCTTTTTCTTCTTGCGTCAGTTCTTTCTTCTCTTTTTCTGTCAATGGCTTTTCAACTGATTTCTTTTTTAAGTCATTAACTGCATTTGATTTGTTTATAACAGTCTGTATATCTTTGTTTAAATTTCTGAAGCCTTCAATACTCATCAATGCAGCCAAAGCTTCTTTATTATTCATTAATCGTTCCAAGGTGAGATTATCAACATTAACCAATAAGGCGCTTTCCCAACGACGAGCCAATAAAGTCGCTGTTGTTCCACTCATTGCCATATCCAAAATACCAGCAGCATCAATTTGGCGCATTGAACTGCCATCATAAGCCAAAACAGGTAAAAACTGAATAAATTCTTCTACTTTTCGTTCAGGATTTGTATTTTCATCAATATTTAAACGACAACTGTAATCCGCAATTTGCCTTAATGCTCTATCCGGAGCAAAATCAAAGACATAACATTCTTCTTTCATAATTTCGCTCATATTGGGATTTAAATTGTCTGGATTATGAATCACCCAAGGAGTTTGAACACGAAAAGCGGCTTGAAAATATGTTTCCGGACTGGATGAATTTCGGAGCATAAAAATACCACTCCAAGGCTTAACGGATACACCAGTGGTTAATTTTCCACAAGAAAGAGTGATTGTTTTGCTTTCCAAAGGATTATCCATTGCTTTATAAACAGGATTTAATGCATCTACACCAATTCCTGCTGATGTTCCTGCGGCAATAATCACTTTATAATCATGATAAAATGTATTTTGACGCCTTTTTAACAAATTGGCCATAGCATAACAAGCGGCCACAGAAGGCAAAAACCAAAAAGTATGTGTTAAAATATCTTTTAATCTGCTATCCCCAAATGGCATTGGTGGTTTTTGTGCTCCCAATTTTAAATTATCAACAGTTGTTTCGGCAAAAGCGCCTCTGATTAAATCAAGCCATTTTTGAACTTCATTTTCATATTTGAACTTTGCCTTGTCTTTTTCTCCATCAGCCATAAAAAAGGTGTTCAGGTTAAATTCATCAAATTCGCCTTGTAAAGCAACTTCTTTAATTGTATCAGGCAACTGATAAGTCATCATTACCATGCGAGGCAATGCAGCATAAGGGTTGTCTTCACCTTTCCATGAATTTTTTGCCTTTTGTTCATCCGAATATGTCCAATTGAAAATTTGATCTTCAATAAATTCACCTGAGTTTATGGCTCTAAAAGGTGTGCCAGACAAATACAAATAATGATTTGTTGTTATAGGCATGATATTTTCATCAAAATCTTCAATACCAACACCTTGTCCATATTCTTGTTCTTTTTTGCTTTCTGCTTCAAACAATTCTTTAGCACTTTCACGCCAAGAGCCAAAATGATACTCATCCAAAACAACACAATCCCAGTTTGTTGCGTGGACCCATTCGTTTTTGGCTTTAATTCCACCTTGCTTATTTGTACCCAAGAAATCCTGAAATGAGCCAAAACAAACAATTGGTTTATTTAAGTCTAAATGTTCAACGTCTAGCAGACACTCATCTTTCTTTTTGCCCTTATTGCAAATAAATTGCCAACCATCAAAATCAATGTGTGTTTTTAAATCTTCTTCCCATGCATCTTGAACAGCAGGTTTAAAAGTTAATACCAATACACGTTTCCATCCCATTGCTTTTGCCAATTGATATGTGGCAAATGTTTTACCAAAACGCATTTTTGCATTCCAAAGAAAGTGAGGTACCTTATCTGGATTTTCTTTTTTAAAGGCTTTAAAATAATTCAATGTTTTTGATACGGCTTGCTTTTGTTCTGGTCGCATATCAAAACTTAAAGAACGCGAAACGCCAACATCATATCCTTTTTTAATTGAAAGAATGGCTGTCATTACATCGGAAACAGAACAACGAAACCATTCACCTGATGGATTGGAAAAACCACTTTTTCTTAACATCCGATGGACATCATGATCCGTAAAAGTTGAACCATTTTCTTTAATTGCTGGTTCATCCAATACAATGCGATATGGCTTTTCACCAGGACGCTGTGTTGGATATTGTTCTGCCACTCTTTCCTGTGCTGTTTTAATTGTATAGCCAATTTTCAACAATCCTTTATACTGCGGATGTGTATCTTCATATGCATAAATGGTTGGATTGGCACTTATTCGTGTAGGAAAAAACTCAGAACGGGACATGTTATTTACTCCATTGGTCTTATCATTGATTCAATAAAGTCAATTTCTTCTTGGGTTAAACCATATTTTTTATAAAGTTTTTCATCAGTCCAAGGTTCATTAAAATCTTGAATAGGAATAAATGAAAATACTGCTCTGGAAGCATTTTGTGTATTTTTGATGAGTGATAATAGAAAATGACAAAAATTAGTTTTCAAATATGACAATAAATTATTTGCTTGTTCTTTATTATCATATAATCCCATTATTAAATATGTTTCACTACAACACGAATTGGGTTCAACAACAAAAGGTTTCATTATATCAGGACTACTTCCTCCACTTCCTGCTCCAAATGCTTTTGGTAATAAAACCTTATATTTTTTTATCCAATCTTTATTCTGTTTAATAAACGCTGGGTTGATATAAGCAACTACTCCACGAGCATAGTATCTTACGCTGTTGATTTCTGGTGTTTCATCATAATTTTCATAATTCGCTTCAATACCAAAAGGTTTTCTTGGCGAAACTTGCTTATCCATAGTTTCTTCTTTATGCGATTGAACTTTTTTTAATATGGAAATTGCTTCATTATAACGAATAAAAGTAGAACAACCATCTTCTGATAATGGACGACAACTGCTTGAAATTATTTTATTGTTTTTATGAGTATAAACATTACAATTTCCAGCATTATCTCTATCCCATAGGAAATAACAGACACCACCTTTTATTTCAACAGATGGGAAACATTCACTGGCATCAAAGAAATCGTGAATAACTCTTAAACGATTATCGTGGAGCATCTCATCTCTAAACTCATCTAACCCCTTTCCACCAGAATACCATCTGGCAGGAATAATCATTGTTAAATATCGTGGATTTAACTTTTTTGCTTGTTGAACGAAGTAATGATAAAGCGGTGTAGCACTTGACCCCATACCACCTCCATCACTCATTTGGTACGGAGGATTCCCAACAATGACATCAAACTTCATTTTCTTTAACTCCTTTGGATTATGAATAAACTGATAAGCGTGTGTTTCAAGCGATTTATCTCTGTCATATTCGCTTTGGCTGGCACCACAATATTTGCAACGACCGTTTTCCCATGTATGCTGAATACGTTTAAACCAAATGTTGCCATCTGTACTATCAAAATCGGTACAAACAGAATATTCTCCATTGGCAAATTTACTGCAATATGTTGAACGTCTGGACAACAAAGCCGTCAATTCAGTAATAGCAATACCAAATAATTGTTTTGTATAAATATGATTTAAACGGTCTTGTAAATCAGGAATTTCCTGTTCCAACCCCTTAATCAAACGTTTTGCAATTTCACGCAAGAATACCCCACTTTTACAGCATGGATCTAAAAATGTTGTTTCTTTATTTTCAAACAATTCTTGTGGCAACATATCCAACATTTGATTGGCCAATTGTGGTGGGGTAAACACCTCATCATTGGATAAATTGGCTAAACAGGTCAGTACATCGGGATTATAAAGATTAGGCTGCATCATGAACCTCTCTTTCTGCCTCTGGCAATTTCAAATAATGTGTTAAAGGAAATTCTTTTACGGGTCTTGGCGCCCAAACATCTTCGCCCTTGTCATTCACATTAAACAAAGGCAACCCCTCAGTTGAACAGTTAATCATTTGGCTAAATGAATAATCGCGTCTTTTCATCATTTTGCCATTAACAGCTGACCATTCCGAAAAAACGATAGGCTGTTCTGGATTATCAACACGTTTTAACGTTAAGGCATCACCCCAAACAATGTTTTTTTGAAAGATGAATTGTGCAGAATTTAAACATTCATCCGAACATTCTTGTTTTAAAGCGGCTTTATATTCCGATTTAAAAATTGACAGCATTTCATTTTGACAATCGGCAACATTGTCTTCCAAAATATCAATCCCATAAATGCTACTGATTGCTAAAATAGCATAGCGTTCATATTCCAATGGACTTTTGGCATACCTGTTTTTAACAACAGCTAATTTGCAACGTAAAACTTCAGCCAAAAAAGCTCCTTTTCCGCAAGCTGGCTCTAAAAAACGGCTTTCAATACGCTCTGTCTCTTGTTTTACAAGGTCTAACATCGCATTTACTTCACGTGGATTTGTAAAAACTTCTCCGTGATCTGCAACCCTTTTTTTTGACACAATTTGGTCTGATACTCTATTCATAAACCACCGATTTTGTAGGTTTTTTTCGGTGGTTTAGATGAAAAAACTTGCATTCCTTGATTTAATTAAATATAATGGTCAAAAGGGCAAAATTGGGGAAACCATTTTTTGTGTTGTTTCAATGTATCAAATAGACGGTGATATATGTATAGCGTCTATTTTAAGCAGTGATTTTTTAACAATTTTTAGTAGTTCTTATAATGGTGTTTAACAACTTTTATAAGGATTTTACGATGATTTACGCATATATCAGGGTCAGTACAGACAAACAAAATACAGCCAACCAACAGCATGAACTTTTAACTTTTGCAAATGAAAACAATATCCAGATCAATAAATGGGTTGAAGAACAAATATCCTCTCGAAAGCATTTGAATGAACGGAAATTAGGCAAATTATTAAAGCGTCTTAAAAAAGGCGATATTCTGATTGCAACCGAACTATCCAGATTGGGACGCAACTTATTGGAAGTTATGAGTATTTTACAAAATTGTCTTGAAAAAGGCTGTCAAGTCTGGACTTTGAAAGAAAATTATCACTTAGGTGCTGATATTCAAAGCAAATTACTGGCCGTTGTTTTTTCAATTGCCAGCGAAATTGAACGACAGCTTATTTCCGAAAGAACAAAAAATTCATTAAAACGCTTAAAAGATGAAGGCAAACACTTAGGACGTCCTTATGGCTTTTCATATCAAAAATTAAAAAAGAAAGATAAAAAAATCAAAGAACTATTAAGTAAAAATGTATCAAAAGCTGAAATAGCCAGACTGATGGACTGTTCTTGGATTACGCTTCATAGGTACATTAAAAAAAATCAAACTTAACAAGTTAACCATCAATTTTTTTAGGAGGAGGTAATTGAAAAGTAAGACCTGATTGATATAGTGCAAATAAAATAGTGAAAAAGATACCTAACAAAAATAAACGATATGTCCATTTTTCAATACTTTCATGAAGCTTCATTAAGTTATCTAATGCTAGATCATCTGAATGATTTTTACATTTAGAACAAAGTCGCTCTTTATTTTCCTTGTAAAATAACTGTGAAGACAGTCCAATATAATTATTTCTTAATGTTTCTAATGACAATATTACGCTTACAAGAAAAGAAATGATGGCAATAGTCCAAAAAATAAAACTTAACTTTGTACTGAAACCAGCCTGCAAAAAGACAAGAAGTCCACCAATTGCAAGTGCAGACAATGTTAAAATTTGTTTATCTCTCTCCAACATACTTTGATTTGCGATATTCCACAATGCTGCAATCCTTGCAACCTTTTTATCTTTCTGCTCTTGATTTAATAAATTATTGGGAATAACTTTATATTTCCCTATTTTAGAATCTTTTTCGACAATTCCACCTGCTGCCTCTATTTTTTCAAACTCTTCTTCTTGTTTTTGCGATTTGTCAGCCTGCTTTAATAAATATTCTGAAAAAGCCATAAGCACTTTAGTATTTTCAGCTGGCATTTCCATTGTTAATTTATCTTTTTTATCATCTGTTTTCTTTTTTTCAGCCATTTAATGCTCCATAAAAAATATCTTATAGAATCATTTATATCCTATTTTAAAATAAAAATCAATAATTCTATACAAAAACAGAAAAAACTTTGAATCCCAGTGTTTTTTTGCATACTTTTTAAGGCACTTACGACATAATAACCATATGAAACAACAAGCAAAAAGGAGTTTTAATATGGTTAAATACGTTGTGACAGACCCTTGTTATTTATTAAATGATGAGCTTTGGTTAAAATGCTGTAAACACGTCAGAGATTGGTCCAAATTTAATGAATTGCTTGAAAAATGCTTATATATGCGAACCGGTTATCCTGCCTATGTTTGCGAAACAGGTTTTGGCGATTGGACAAACAGACTTTATGGTGAAAATGTCACACAACCTGAATTTTTTGCTGATTCTGGTATGGTTTGCGTTTGCAGATTAACACCTCACCTTGAAGAACACTTGCAAAATACATATCAAACGGATTGTTTTATTGGTGCTGCTGTTTTTGAAGCATCCGAAAATATTGAAGTTAAATTCAACAGAGATGACATTCAATGGACTGTTGTTGAAATTAAAGACAAAGAAACCGCTAATTTTATTAAATCAATGGATCCAATGACTGATGAAGATGAGGATGAATAGAAAAATCAAATAAAAAAGACTTCTTTTTTAATTATGGATAGATTTAGTCCCTCTCCCGATAAAATTTAACAAATTAAAGCCAATTTTTAAGCGAATGATTGCAAAAAGGTGGATATTCATACTGCCATCGGCTCCAAATCTTGCCTGTTTTTTTATCGGGATGACAAAAAAAGGCTTACATCCATACTTTTTTGATATATAATAAACATGTGATTTGATTGTGATGCAAACTGTGTAATTTTGGAATGCAACAAATTGAAAAAGCAAGAAAAATCAAGGCTTATCTATAAAATGGATTGAATCCGGCTTTCCGCACCATAAAAAAGCACCTCGTTATGAGGTTTTTTTTTTGTGCGAAAAAGATGGAAGCGAAGTCGGCATGGGAGTAGTGCCGGTTTGGTCGCGAACCTATGTGAGCGGACGTCCGAAGGACGGTTTTTCAACTTGTTTGAAAAATAAATTATGTGTTAATTTACATTCCGGCTTTCCGCACCATAAAAAAGCACCTCGTTATGAGGTGTTTTTTTGTGCGAAAAAGATGGAAGCGAAGTCGGCATGGGAGTAGTGCCGATTTGGTCGCGAACCTATGTGAGCGGATATTTGTAAACCGTTTTTTTCTGGGTTTATTTAAAATGTATCTTCGTAAAAAGCAATGCTGTTCTTTATATTTTTAACGGCTTCATAGATATATGGACAACAGTTTTGAGGTAGTTTGTCCCAATTATGCCATTCTAGTTGAGAATATTGATGAGGTTCTTTGTTTTTAAAGGTTCTTGTTTGTAATATTCAAAATAAAATTGCAAAGTTAATAATTTTATTGACGGATAGGGTGTTGCATAGTAAAATAACAAGTAATCGATAAAAAAGGAGAAAAAATGTCACACTATAAAATTCAGGAAAAACCACGTATATTTGAAAACGGTTCGGGTTATGAAATTTATAATCCGATAACACAAGAAGAATGGGACAAATTTTGGAGTTTGGTTAAAATAAATCATTTAGCGCCGGAGGTGCAATTAAAATTACAAAATGAAATTTATGGATGTATAGATAATCTTTTGGTTCGTAAATCAATTCGTCGACAGATTGCACAAAATAATACAGTCTATTTGACAAATGAACCTCAGGATATAAATTATTTTAAGAAAAAACGAACAAGTGGTGGTTATACATCAAAGGTTGCAAATAAAATAGTACTAGATTTTCAAAGAGATAATGTCTCTTTCTCTTTTTTGCATGAGTTGTTACATGATCAACAGTTTCATGATAATTTTTTTATTGAATCATCCTCTGAAGAAGATGCTTATATTGCTTCTAAATTATGTGAAGCTGAAGCAGCGGCTTATTCCGATGAAGTAGAACCCGGATGTTTTGTGTATTATTCGATTGCAAAAGAACAGGCAATTGAAAATTTGAAAAAAAGTATTTCCCTTGAACAATTTAAAAGTTTGAATCTTGTTGCCTCTGATGTAGACATAAATCAAGCGTATGAAACATATATAAATGCAGAGGCAATTAAGTTGGCGATTGGAAAATATATTGCAGTATCTATGCAACCATATAATGAAGAAATGCTTATAACAGCCGAAAGATTAGGTACTCCACTTCAAGAAAAAATAATTTTTGCTCCCAGCAAGGGGGGTATTAGCATTGGTAAGCCCAACGATAGTGCCATTCAATTAAGAAATTGGCAATTTTCCTATAATCAACAAGCGTATAACAGAAATGCCGTATCAACTTACACCCAAAGACGAGTCGATTCATATATGGATGTTCAAGGTGTTAAAAATTATTTTGAAGAACAATATCCCGTTTTGAAAACTGAAAATTATTGGCAACGTGGTTTAAATCATGATGATATGAGAAATTATGGATATGACAATAATAGTTATCCGGAATTAAAAATCGGGACAGAAGAAATAAAAGAGTTGGGATTAACAATTAGTGTCATGCCTAAAGAAAACGGATATACAAAAATTGTTCAAAAAAACGGACAAAAAGTATACGAATGCGAATACAATACTCAAAAACAACGGCATGGTAAAGAAATTTTTTATATGGTTGATGAAAATGGCTTTGAGATGTATTCAGCAACGATATGGAAGAACGGTCAGTGTAATGATAATAATGTAATGCGTGTTGAAGATATAAATAATAATGAAGAAGAATTTAAAGTACAGGATGTTACAAAAAATTATTCTTTACCGGATAATCTTTCACTTTATAATAAAGACGGATGTTGCTATTTAGTTGATAAAAATACGGGTATGATGAAGGTATATTTGTCTGATGACATTCAGAGATTGGCTAGTGAAAATTTTGTAACTGCTGTGGAAGAACTCTCAAATATTGCAAAAACAACATATAAAACAGAAAGGCAACTAGAAACAACATCTGCAGAGATTATGCAACAAGGATCTCAACGTTATGCGGCAAATCTGTTAAAATCATTCGGGTATAATCCATCGGAATTACTTACCGTTCAGAATGCAGGGAGAAATAACGAAAATTTGTACTCTGTTCAAAACGGAATGTTTTATCAGTCGGTCATTAAGAATAATCATGACGCAAACAAAGTACGTGAAATCTATTTAGACAAACGCTATGCTGATGGTGAAAATTCATCAGAGCAGCCAAATAATGTGAAAATTGTTTATTATGGCGATGGAAAAACACCCTCTTTGGTAAATATAAAAGTTCCGATTACGAATGAGAAAAATGAAGAAACGGGTCATAAAGAAATTATAGCAAGTTTTTATCCGAACGGACAATTAGAGGAATATAAAGAGAATAAAAACGGCATGTGTGAAAGTTTTATACATTTTTATGAAAATGGTACAAAAATGTGCCTTTATACAACTACAGGAGGAGTGCTTCGGTACAATTATGATTGCGATGGTTCAACTGAAACAAGATTGTATCCTTACGCTCATGCTAGTTTTGCTCATGAATATGATTTAAGAACAAATGCTTTAAAATCAAAAACCGTTTTTGATGAACAAAATAAGATTGGAATACGGGAAGAATATGCTCCTGACGGAAAAACACTTGTTGCAAGAGGTTTTGTTAATGGTGGTAATATGTCTGCTAAAAAGTGTGGAAAATGGGTTGTTTATACAACAAATGAAAATATTGAGTTAGAATATAATCAGTTGGGTTCCTTAATGACACCGTTAACACCTGATCAGGAATTAAATATTCTTCTCGATAAAAGCATTCATATTCGACAACATCAGGAAAACCTAGAAAGAATTAACCAACAGGAGAAAGAAATGTTGGAGAAGTATCGTATTTCATCAGAAACTACGCGAGAAGGTCAAAACTCATTACAACACAGTTTGGCACAATCGCAAGAACAACGGATATCGATTAATGAAAATGATGTTAGACAAAATATGTCAAATACCAATATTGGACGTTAGTAATTGTTTCTTTTTAGTGTCACAAAAAATCCATTCAGACAGTTCGTCTTGAATGGATTTTTTTTATATGTTTTTTGACATTTTTTATTTGGGTAGTATATCAATAAACAGCATTAATTTTTTTACTTGTTAGGTTTATTTAAAATGTATCTTCGTAAAAAGAAATGTCGTTTTTTATATTTTTAACGGCTTCATAGATATATGGACAACAGTTTTGAGGTAGTTTGTCCCAATTATGCCACTCTAATGCAATACATTTATGAGGTTCTTTATTTTCAATAGTTCCTGTCCATTTACAACATTCAAAATAGAATTGTAAATATTCTTTTCCTTGGTTACTGTGACAAATTGTTTTTAAGTTTAAATCATTGGGCAAAATATCAACGCCTATTTCTTCTTTAACTTCACGAATGGCTGCTGATACGATTGATTCTTGTCCATCTAAATGTCCACCGACAAAGCCATAATGTCCGCTGAATGAACAATTTTGTCTTAATTGTAGTAAAATTTTATCCTCTTGGCGTATTATGATAAAAATGCCAACCGGAATTGTAAATCTGTCTGTTTTTGTCATATTCTCCTCCTTTATATTAACAATAATAAAATAGTTATTCAAAGTCAATAAATTTATTTAATGGCTGAATGTTGAGATAGTTTATTAAATAAATTTATTGTACGGTTTCTATTTTAGCACGTTTAATTGATTCACGACCTAAATCATCAATGGCTTTAATATCATATTGTCCCGATTGAATGGGAATAATACAAGGTTCGTTTGGTTTGCTGATACAGTGTAATTTATTATTTAAAAACCAATAGATTTTTGTTGCATCTGTATCTGTGCTTGCTTTTAATGTTAAAGTTGCTTTTTCTTTTTTTGAAGCTTGAATAATTTGTACGAGGTCTGTATTCGGATAAACAATTTGGGGTGGTTGTCCGGATTGTTGAATATCGTTGAGGCAATCATCTTCAAATGGTGGAGGTGTTTTTTTGATAATACCGGCTAAATGAAAAATATTTTGAATTTCCGACGGCCAAAATTCAAAAGTTTGTAACGTGGTCAGTGGCGGGGTATGTCGACAAGCACGTAAACCGGTTGTTTTATTAATGGGAATTTGTCGGTGTATACCGGATAATTTTATTGGAGAAATTCCAGGTATAAACCATGATTTAACAACATTATCACATAATTTATCAGCAATATCGCCACTGGTGGCACAAATATCAATATATGCCAGATTTAAATGAGAAATATCCGGTTTTTTGGTTTTGAAATGCTCTTTTTTTTCTAAGTTTCGGATAATTTCAAACAATAACGGAGCAGCAGCTGTTCGTCCGATAAAAGCAGGGTTTCCTGTTCCGTTAAAATGCCCTATCCATACGCCTATGACATATGGACCGACAATGCCTATACTCCAAGCATCTTTATATCCATAAGAAGTCCCTGTTTTCCAAGCCACGGGGTAAGAGGTGTATCCGTCAACGGGTGGTGTTTGAGATAGCATATATTTTGTTAAAAAAGCCGATTCAGGTAATAAAATTTGTTTGTTTGCAATGAGAGATTCTTCTTTTGTCAAATGAATGGGTTTTAAAATGCCACCATTAGCTAGTGATGCATAAAATGCAACTATTTCTTCCAAACTGATTTCAAATCCACCTAAGGCTAGGGATAATCCATAGTTTTGACGGTTTTTTAACGAACGGACATTTCCTTGTTTTAATAATTGAAAAAACGCATCATCTTTTAGTTGAGATAATAAATCTACCGCAGGAATGTTTAAACTATGAATGAGTGCATCTGTTGCTGATACCATTCCGTTAAAATGGCGGTCAAAATTTTCAGGTTCATACAGAGCATATTGCGAAGGTATATCTTTGACTAATGTTAATGGGTGGATAAGACCTTGCTCTAATCCCAAAGCATAAATAAATGGTTTCATAGCAGAACCGGGGGAACGGGAAGCTCTGACACCGTCAACCTGACCATCAATATTCATATTCCAAAAATCTGCCGAGCCGATATAACTGATAATCTCCATTGTTTCGTAATTTAAAATAAGAACGGAGGCATTGTGTATATTTTTAGATTGATTTCTGGAAATGTAATGTTTAACTGTATTTTCCAGATGTTGTTGTAAAAATAAATCAATGGTTGTATGAATGGTACCTGTATGTGTTTGCAGTAGTCGAGTTGTCAGGTGAGGGGCAAAAAAAGGAATTTCTTTGCGTGAATATACAGATAACGGTAAAGAGAGGTATTCATTTTGCGGTTCATCCGGATAAGTTGATACCCATTGTTTGATTAATCGTTGGCGGGCTGTTTCAAATGAATGATATTGTCGTATCGGGTTACGATGAACGGGATTTTGAGGAATACTGATTAAGCTTAAAATTTCGGGTAAGGTTAATTTTTCAATCGGTGTTTTGAAGTAAATTAAGGCGGCGGCTCCTAAACCTTCAATGTTATCACCATAAGGAGCTAAATTAAAATAAGCTTCTAAAATTTCGGATTTTGAGTAATGACGTTCTAATTGTAATGCAATTAAAATTTGTTTTATTTTTCCTTGAATAGTTGTCGAATCAATATTGTAAATTAATCGTGCCACTTGCATTGTAATGGTAGATGCACCTTGTTTTTTACCGCCGGAGAGCATTACATAAGCGGCACGAAAAAAAGCTTTTAAGTCTAAACCGATATGATATTCAAAATTTTTATCTTCATACATAAGTAATGCTTTTTTTGCATTCTCGGGAATATTTTGAATAGGTGTAAAAATACGATATTTCTCATCGGAACTTAAACTGATACGCATTAAATGTCCGTTCTTGTCGTACAAAACACTTGAAAAAGAAAAATTTTCCAATAACATCGGTTTCGGACATAATAAATATAATCCAAAAATCAAAAGAAAGCAAAAACAAATACTTATCAAAATATATTTCATTTTGACGGATTTAATTAAAAAGAAACCGTTTTTGCTTTCTGTTGTCAATTATTCTTCAACCTCAAATGTGTCAGCAGGTGTTGTACCTGAAATAGACATATTGTATAATTCTTGGGCTGATGCCGGTGGTACGGTAAATTGACCTTTGGCGTTTATTTTGGCTTGATATGAAATTTCAACGGCATTTTTATCTAAATCAAGATAAAAAACGGCTCGGTCTTCTCTTAATTCTTTTGATTGCAGATATGTTGAAGTATCGCCGTAATTTTTAACGGTAAGACTGTCATCTATTACTTCAAAACAACCGGCATATAAATCAACAACGGCGACATTTGATAAATATTTATCATT
This sequence comes from Alphaproteobacteria bacterium, assembly GCA_045638265.1. Taxonomy (GTDB): domain Bacteria; phylum Pseudomonadota; class Alphaproteobacteria; order CAAHEQ01; family UBA3637; genus RGIG4140. The sequence continues at coordinate 16,153 of JAZUBA010000003.1, forward strand.
TAAAGCATTCATTGTTAATTTAATCGTAACGATATCACCGATGGTTGCTTTTGTGATTTTTTCGCCTTTTGTATTTTGAATTTCTTTCACAATTCGAATGCCGTCTGCCTTTGAGCTTGTTGGTAAAGCTATGGGATAACCTTGTTGTAGTATACTGTAATAATAAGGTTCTTTTGATGTGATATTGACAGTGAGTTCTTTATTAGCATCATTCATATCAAGTTCAGCAAAATCAGTATATACGACAGGTAAATTATTGTTTGTTCTAAATTGAATTTGTTTATCGTTTTCATGGGTGTTAGGGTATGTGCTAAATGCCAAAATAGCATGTGAAGCCATTAATGAATCAAGTGATTTTTTATTGAGTTCATTGACAAGAGTAGGGATAAGATTGTCTTTGATTTGATTAAATTCAGCTTCAAAATGTTTTGCTGTAAGGTAAATATATTGTAAGTCAGTTAACAAGTTGTGTTTTGGTTGATATTTTTTCCACAAATGATTAGCTTTTTGTTTGTTCCCCAATAACTGATAAGAAGCGGATAAATAAATATTGGCAATACTGTTTTTCCATATCGAATTTTGATTCAGTTCTTCTTCCAGATGAATCAGATAATTGCTTGTAATAAATCCGTTTAGGGATAACAGATATGTTGCATACGTACTATGAATCATATCATTTTCTGTTTTTATATCTTGTGAGGCAATATGACGAACATAACTGTTTAATTTATTTAACATATTTTTAGGTATATTGAAATCATATTTTTTTGCCGTTGACAAGAAATGATAAGCATATAAAGAGGCAAAAACAGAAGGTTCTTCTTGTTCGTTATATAATGCAATTCCTCCATCCCAATGTTGACGGGTTCTTAATATATTAATGACACTCTCAACTTGATCATATACTTTATCGGGTTGTATCAGTGAAGGATGTTCAAATAATAACACAGTTTGAGGAAAAACTTTGCTGATAAGTTGTTCTGTGCAAATATAAGGATATTTATCTAAATATTGTAACAAAGATGGCAGAACAACCAACGGAGACGTTGATGCAACAATTTTTTGTTTTGAATCATAAGGATAAATTGTTTTGACAAAATGTGTTAATTTTGTGGTTCCTTTATTGTATCCTGTTTGAATATCTGTTATATATGGCATAGCCGGCCGAACACCGATATGAGCTATGTTTTTAGAACCATACGGATCGGCATTTGCCGTTATGGTTAAAGAACCTGAGCCTAAAATATTTTTAGTTTTGATTTTAAATTGAATTGTTTTTTCTTCATTCTGTTTTAATGTTATTGTTTTAATTTTTTCACCGATAATTTCAAAATGATTGCTTGGTGTTAATTCAATTTGTGTTTCTAACGGTTTGTGTGATTGACTCATATTTGTAACCGTTAAGCCAACATCAAATATATCCTTAGGAGAAACATTGAAGGGTATTGACGGTTTTATAACAAAATCGCTTTGAACAAAGGTTTTTGTTTGAGCAGAACCGACACGTTCTTCATTAACAGCAACAGCCATAACCGTTATTTGTCCATTAAAGTTTTCAGGTACTTGATAGTTATATGTTCTAACCGTTTCGTCAATATCCAAAACCGGACTAAAAAAGACAACGGGTTTATCTGTTTTGCGGGCAAAAGGATTGATACGATGTTTTGTTATAATGGAAGCATCACCACCTGTTGCTGATGTTATTTTAAAGATATTTGCATTTGGCAAAATTAAATCCATAATTTGTTCAGTTGTTACACTTAAACGTGTTTTGGGAATAAAGTAATTTAATGGTTGAGGTAATTTATAATTGGCATAATTCAAAATACCTGTATTCACACCGTAAAGAATAACTTTGCCTTGATGAGAGGCTTTATATTTAATCGTCAGTGTTTCAGATGGTTTTACAATTTTAGGTGTTTCCAAATGAATTGATAATGTCTGTTTTTCTTTGTTAATAAATACAGGTTGCACGGTATAACTTAATGGCGACATGAAAATTTCATCAGAATTATGTGTCCGAACAAACATAACGTTGATATATGCATTTCCTGTTATATCTTTCGGTAAAACAATGCTTTGTTCGGTTGTGTTTTTATCGGTTTTAAACCATTTAGATGAATACACTTTATCTTTTTCAATTGTAATTAATCCGTAACCGGCATAGGGAGCTGTTATTTGCATTTTAACAACATCTTCATCATTATACGTTTTTTGATTAAAAGAAACATCTAGTTGTGCTTTTTTTGTCAGTGCAAATGTAACATTTTCTGAGCCGGAAACAGTATATTCTATTTCTAATAGTGTTTTATTGTCTTTTTTAATGTTCAGCGTATATTTTCCTGATTTTGAGGTGTCCAACTGGTAATTTAAACCGTTTTGAGATATATTTAACGGTGTTGATTTAATTTTTACATTTTTATCAACCGTTTGATATTTATATAAACCGTTTGGTTGTTGAACAAGTTGCTCAATATGATTTTTTTGCCATATTTCAAGAGTTAAATTGTTTTGTTCAATTTGATTTAAACTGTTGTCTATTGCGATTAAATTTAAATTAGCTTTTTCATTTTTAGAAAGATAATACAAATTTGCATCTGTTTTATAACCAATTAAAACATCAAATGGAGAAACAAGGGCATTTATTGTTTTTGAAACACTGCGTCTGCCTGTTTTTTCAAATCCTGTATTTGTTAAGTATATACTGTAGGTGCCGGATTGATACTTATCCAGAGGAATATTTATTTCATTTTGACCGTTTTCGTTTGTATATGTCTCTTTTAATATTGGAGGAATTGATCGGATATCGTGATTTTGATTGTTGGAAGTATTAAAAACATAGTTTTTGTATTGTTCAAATTCAAAATTTGTAGAGTATATATCTATTTCACTTTGAATTTTATAATCAGCAGCCGGAACACCATATAAATTTGTTAAGGTTGTTATTGCTGTTACAGAATCTGATTTTATCCATCCGATACCATTAAAGTTTTTCAGTTTGATATCCATTTTCATTGTATCTGGTTCAAATTCAGTAACCTTAAAAGATTTTTCGCCGATTATTTGATAACCATTAGTTGTTCCTGATGTTATCGTGGCATAATAAGTCCCGAGTTTTGCTGTTGCAGGAACTGTATATGTTGTTTCAAACATGCCACCTTCAGGCACTTTAAATGATTTCATCATAACAATATCACCGGAATCATTTTTAATTTCAATTTTGATTTTATTTCCGACAGGTGTTTTTAAATCAGCGTTTTTAACAATGATACCAAAATGAGCGGTTTCATTTGGACGATAAATACCTCTGTCAGTAAAAACAAAAGCTTTCATGTCTTCTGATGTTTGGTTATATTCTCCTCCAATGCTGAATTGTCCATAATAAAGACTTAAACGATGATTATTAATAGGCATAAATGATAAATCATTTTGAGTTGTTACAAGATATACTACCGGTTCTTTTTCTCGTTTAAAATCATTAAAATTCGGAAATTGAACCATACCTTTTTTATCCGTATAACGTGTAAACAAGACAGAACCGTTTTTAGATATAATTTGAACTTTTGCTTTTTCAACCGGTTGTTCTTTGACAAAATCAGAAACATAAACAGTGGCTTCGTTTTTATCGTTATATTTTGCAATAATACCTAAATCGGTTATTAAAATCAGCCTGCTGTCTTTGGCTGGATCATAATAATTCTGAGATTTTGCATCAACAATTTCAGCATAAAAAATACCTTTTTTGTTTTTCAGGTATTTATTTAAATCAAGGGATGAATAATGGCGTTTTTCAGGATGCTTGTTGTTAATGTAAACATCTTCATAAAAGTTTTCTGCAATATTATCAATATTAAATATATCATTATAAAAATTTAAATCTTTCATATCTCCGTTGGATTGTGAAATCAGATGATTGATTTTTTCACTCGGAATACGGGAAATAGTTGCTTTTAAATGATGAATACCTCTTGTTACAAAGTTTAATCGTTTATCACCTTTTAAAGACATTAAGGAACCGTCAAATGCAATTTTGGCATCAACAGGTAATGCTTCAACATTCATTTTTTCAAAATATGATTCTGATAATACAAATCCATCAGCAGAAACAAGTCCTTTAGAAATTGTTGCAATTAAACAGGAATCCGAATTGTTAATTTGGTATTTTAAAAAATGAGAAGGAGAAACATCATTTTTTAAAGGTAAAGTTGTATAGTTAATTTGTTTTGTTTTTTCATGATTTAATATTTTTTGATTGTTTAAATTTCTTATTTCATCACAAGATCCTTTATATTCATAAAGTTTAAGCATTTTTTGTAAATTTGACGTATGTACACCTAATGAAAAATTGATTTTCAAAATTTGTTCTGCTTCGTTATCTTTGGCTTCATTATATGAGATAAATGTTTTTGTATTTTGAATGTTAAAAACATCACTGGAATTTGGAATTTTAATTTTTTTTGAAGTGATTTGATTTTTAAGTTGTTTATGATACATATTTTGAACGTTTGATACACTGAAATAAACAAAATCATCTTCCGTTGTAATTGTAATCGGGTCAGTGATAATATGAAATTGACGATTATTTTCTTGCGGTACCATTTTGAAATGATAATCTTTTCCGCTTGCTGTATGAAGTTTTAAATTTTCAATGACGGATTGTGGTTGTACAGGATGTGAAAATTGAAGTGTTGCAACAACCTGTTTTGTGAAAGAACCGGGTTGTTTATATAAACTTTCATTCGTAAAAAAAGCTTTAAATTTCGGTGCGTTGGCTTGAAAGTTCAAAGAGCCGATTGTATAAACTGAATCAAACAAATCATTTGATAAAGTGATTTGATAGGTTGTATCAGGAATCCAATCTTGGTTGGGTTGAAAATTTAATATGGATTGAGATATCCATGTCCATTCACCGGTAATATTTGGAAAGATTTTTATTTTTTCGGAACGAATCGGTTTATCTAATAAATCCAGTTTTGCAACTGCTTTTGAAAAGTGGATTTTCATTGGAGAAATCTCGGGTTTTCCATTTACATAATCAGTTTGATATATGGTTTGAACTTCTCCTGAAACAACATTTTCTTGTTTTTTAGACAATAAAAGAACACTACCGATAAATAGGAGTGCTACACTTATAAAAAAGATGAAAATATATTTATTTTTCAAAATGTAAAAAAATGATTTATTATGATTTGACTGTGTGTGTTGTGGCATGATTTTGTTCCTGTAAAATATGTTTTATGATAGTAAGTAAAATTATATTTGAAATAATTTTTTTTGCAATAGTGTAGATGCAATTTTATTTAAATATTTTACAAAGAGTAATGAGGTTGTTATTATCAAAACATCCCATATACAATGAAGTATATGAGATGTTTTGCCCTCCTGAAAGATTTTAAAAGCAATATTGTGTTTGCATTAAATCATTTGTTGTTTCTTGATAGCTTTGATTTATTACTTTTGTTGCGGAATTTTGTAATAATGAACTATGAGATACAGTTGTATCAGAACCATTTTTAGCTTGAGCAATAATAGATTTTAAAGATGCTTTTTTTCTGATATTCTGAAAGTCTTTTGTATACTGATCTGTTCGTTTGACTATTTCCACAATTTCTTCATGTGTAAATGTTGGCATATTGTCTAAATGTCTGTCTTTTAAAAAGACAAAGTGGAGAGTTACACCCAATCTAACACAAACGGATTGAAGTTTGTGAATAATATTACCTGTAAATTTGACAATGGATTTTAATTCTTTATTTGCTGATTCAAATGTTTTTCCGTTTGTTAAATTTGCCATGTGATAACTCCTTTCATAAATGGTTATTAAACGAAACATGATGTAAGTTTGTTCTCCTTTAATTACAAAATGTGTGTATTGTAACCATGTTTGAATTATTACACATTATATTATAAAAGTCAATAGAAAAAAATATATATTTGTAATTTTTTGAGAAATTATTGAAAATGTTATATTTTAATATGAATTAAAGTGCTGGCAAGAATAGTTCTTGCCAGCTCAGGATTTTATTTAATTGGGAGACATATTTAAATTAACTTCTTTATCAAGATAATACATATCTCCTGAAATCGGATCAATGAGTAAATAGCCAATCATTCCGCCAAAAAACAAATTCCCCACAAGATACCAACCGCTGATATGCCAATCAATAATTGTTTGTTGTGTTTTAAATCCGTTTTTAGATGCGATAACAGTGTATTTTTCAGGATTAAAATAACCGATTTTTTCTGCTGCATTGAGTGTTAGAACAGTTGGTGTTTGTCCTTCAAATATCGTTTCGCCTTGTTGATTGATAATCCTAATATCTACTTTATCAACATTTGCTTTAAGCGGATGTTAGAAAACCGTATCAAAACAAACGGCTCGACTTATTTGGTCAAACCTTATTCGCCGATATCCGTCCATTTGGATAGAAATCGGCATAAATATTTTAAGTCGCTTATGCAACGACTGTTTTGATAAAGGGTTTCTACGCCCTGAATATAATTTTTTCTACAAAAATTATATCTAAAAATAAGACAACAAAAATTTGTTTATGAATCAAGTTTTTTATTTTATTTAAGAAAAAATAATACGAAAAAAGTTTTTATTGCTACATAATTTATAAATTTTTTATTTGGTACGATTTGAAATAAAAGAAAAAGTCGCTATTCCTAACGACTTATCTGTTTTGGCTGGAGAAGTCTGGTAATACACGTACTTTTTTAGCTATTCATATTGGCGGTTTTTAAAAGACTTTTTTAGACTTTTTTCAACAAAAATCCTTCTTCCAGTCGCTCTGATTTCTGGGAATATCACTTTATTTACATTTTTGAGACTATAATTAAAGGACAAAACTTCAATACATTTTTGAACCATTCTTAAATAAGTAGAAATCCTCTTTTTATCTGTATTCTTTTGAAAGGTTGCAACTTCTAACACAGAATCTGAAGATGAAAAAATATCCTGTATATTAAATCCCCTTGCTTTAAAACGATGTTTTAATTCTGAATGATAGGAAGTATCCGGATTTTTTTCCATTGGTTTAATATTGACACCTAAAAATGTTCTATCTGGCGTGACAAATGAACTTAATCCAGCCTTTTTTAATATATTTTCTTCCACCAAAAATCCATCTTTATTTTCATGAATATAGTCAGATTGATATTTATTTTCAAATAACTTTCTTTTACGATAAGATGATAAAGTTTTTTTCAATGTTTGCTTGAAACTTAACGGCATTTCATCATGCTTAAAAAAGACAAAAGATTTAAGAGGCCCTGCACATGTTCTTGCAAAATCCAACACCACATAGGTCATCAAGCGATGAGATGATTGTTCGTCAGCAGGAATAAGCACCTCATCCTCTTTACTTTTTGTTAAATGAATCATATGTCTTTTATAAAATCTTTTTAACACCGAAATTTTTTTATCATCAAGACCTGTTGTTGATAAATATAAATCATATGGTTGTTGTAAATCCTGTTTTTCAGAATGTTTTCCATTCTGTTGAGGAAAAATCCTATCAAAACAAAATGAATTGATATTTTCTCTTTTCAAATCAATATAACATCTTTTTTTGTTAAATTCATCAAGATACCGAGCTGAAAGACAATGCTTTTCAATAAAATCCTTGCTCATTATATCTGTTAAAAAACGGGGTATCGGATTGCGTTTTAAATAATCTTTCTTAAACACATCCGCCCAGTCAAATGCTGTATTAAAACTAGGGTATATAACTTCCGTAGCTTGATTATAAAAATCTCTAAAATATTTTATGCAATATTCATCCCAATCCGTTATCAAATCATTTTTTTTCAGAGAATTCAGTATCTCTTTTTGTCCTTTTTCATCAGAAAACATAAATAAAGACCAAAAATTTTTCCACTCAAATCCTAAGTATCTTTCCTTCATTGATTCGGACAACTTGGGATATTTATTACTGGCAATTGCAGAAAGTTTCCCTATAAAATTCTTCAAAGAATCCAACGTTCCATCTTTGTTGCGAAGATACAAATCTTTTGAACATTGCTCCATTTCATCCATATACATAAGAAGTGATAATTTCTCTACGGCATCAAAATCTCCACCACAAAAATTAAAAAAGTTCAAAATACCAGAAACATGTCCTAATTCATGGAAAAAAACCCAAGGGGTATTTGAAAGTTTTTTTGATATAGAAACAGAATCTTTTCCTGGAATAGCACAAGCTCCTTCGTCATTTGCTAACTGATTAATAGAAAATCCAAGATCAGGGATAATATTTATAGGCTTTTTTCTGTTATGTCTTAACTGAAAAACCACCATAGATAAATGCGGATATTTTTCAATATACCCAATATACTGTTCAAAAAAATCTTTTGCATCATATTGGAAATATGCCCCAGATGGCAAATAAATTTTTGGAAATTTAATATTTCTCATCATCCAATTTGCTGTATTTTTTGAAAAACCAATATTAATTAACTTGTCATAATAAGCAGAAAGAAAATTTTCAGACTCATCATATTTATAAATATTAAGTTCCCTGTTACAAAAAAATTTCTCACCAGTTAGACGCTCATAAAAAAATTTATTTTTCCAAAGATGATTTAACTCTTCTTGAGGCAATGCATTAAGCCATTTGGTAACAAAATCAGCTTCACCTAAATTAAAATTGTTTTTCTTCAACAATTCATTACAAATGAATGGTGCTGTTTCAGCCGTAACAACTTCTTTATTTTTTATAAACTCAATCAGTGAAAAATTATTATCCATGCAAAATCCTTTAAAATTATTATTCAAATGAATAATACTACACGTCTAGAAAATTGTCAATATTTTTATATTCAAACTCAGTCTGAATACATTTAGTTATCTCCGGAATAAAAAATTAACATCCTAAGACAGAAGTATTGTAAAATAAGGTTTTTTTGAAATAAAAGACCATGTAGGGCTGAAAAAAGAGTATTTTGAAAACACTGTATATGGACCAGACGTTTGAAAAATAAAGAAAAAGTCGCTATTTTTAGCGACTTATCTGTTTTGGCTGGGATACCTGGACTCGAACCAAGACTGACGGAATCAGAATCCGCTGTCCTACCATTAGACGATATCCCAATTGTTTTGTCATTATATATTCCTTTTTTGCGAAATGCAAGTCTTTTTTTTATTATTCGGAAACATATTTTCTCATATATCGTGTGGCATGTCCGATGTTGTTTAAAACTTCATATCCAATCGTGTTACAGTCTTTTCCAAACGCATCTAAATCGTAAAAATCATCTATAATCGTCATATATGTTGTTTGTGCTAAAATTTGTTCCGGAATATCTGAAACATCACACATAATGTTATCCATTGAAACACGTCCGATAATAGGGGCTGTATAGATTTTTTCATTTGTTTGAAGATGTAATTTCCCTTTCTCCTGAAAGGAACGAAAAATACCATCTGCATATCCGATTGATACCGTTGCCACTTTTGTCGGTCGTTTTACCGTATATGTTGCACTATATCCGATTGTTTCTCCGCCTTGTACGGTTTGAATCTGCAAAATCGGTGCTTGTACTTGTAAAACATTTTTGACTTTTTTTTCTGTGTAGGGTGTTGTATTAATGCCGTATAAGGCAGCCCCTAATCGTACCATATCAAAATGAAAATCTTTACCTAAAAAAACACCGTCAGAAGCACTTAACGAAAATAATGTGTCCGAAAAATAGGATTTGAATTGTTTGAAGTTTTCTTTTTGACGTCCATTTAAATAATGATTGCATTCATCAGCACAGGCTAAATGTGATAAAATCAGTGAAAAGGGATAAGACGCTACCTGATTAATTTCCTCTAAATGAATCCCTAATCTGTTTAAACCTGTTTCAACCTGTAAAGCGGGTTTTTCTGAGTTTGCCGGATTTTTAAACCATTGATGAACAGTATTTATGTTTGGTAAAACAGGAATGAGATTATGTTGTTTAAATAATTCTCTTTCTTCTTCTCCAAATCCTTGAAGAACAAATATGCGAGCCTTTTGCGCAACGGTTCGTAATATTGCTCCTTCGCAAGCGTAAGCAACAAAAAAATCTCTGACACCCGTTTGATAGAGTGCTTGTCCGATAATATCTGCACCAAGCCCGTAAGCGTTATTTTTGAGAACACAGGCAGGAATAACGGGTTGAATGTATTGTTTAATGTATAGGTAATTTTCACATAATGTTTTTAAATTAACTGTTAAAATCGGACGGGTATGCATTTTTTTTCTCCTGCTGATTAATTAAGCGGAAAGGTTTCGTTTGTCAATGACTCTGAGGGGAGTGTGCCGACAATGTCATGAGAGATTGTTTTAAGTGAATCTGAACCATCTGCATAAGGTGTATGTGTGGAAATTTTATCCAGTTTTTGATGCATAACCCGTGTTCGACGTTCTGATTCATCCAATGCTTTGCTGGCAGATTCAATATGTCGTTTGACTTTATCCACCCAATCAGCATATTTTTGAAATTCAACTTTTGTTTCATTGAGAATTTTCCAGACTTCATCAGAGCGTTTTTGAATGGCAAGTGTACGAAAACCCATTTGCAAAGAATTGAGAAAAGCACCGAGTGTACTGGGTCCGGCAATGGATATGCGATACTTATTTTGAATATCGGCAACCAAATTGGAGCGACGCATTATTTCAGCGTATAATCCTTCCGTTGGTAAAAACATAATGGCAAAATCAGTTGTAACCGGAGGCAGAATATATTTATCCGAAATGCGTTTTGCTTCTGTTTTAATTCGTTTTTCCAATTCTTTGATAGCTGTTTCAATGCCGGTTGTGTCGCCGTTTTCAGAGGCAATAATCAAACGTTCGTAATCTTCAATCGGAAATTTGGAATCAATTGGAATTAAAACATCGCCATCCGGTAATTTAACGGCATATTCTACGACATCTTGCGAGTTTTTCCGAATGCGGGCATTTTTAATAAATTGTTCAGGTGAAAGCATTTGTTCTAATAATGCACCAAGTTGTACTTCACCCCAAGTTCCCCGTGTTTTAACGTTAGATAAAACTCGTTTTAATCCCCCGACATCAGAGGCCAGATTTTGCATTTCTCCTAAACCTTGATGTACTTTTTCTAATCGTTCGGATACAAGAGAAAAAGATTCGGAAATGCGTTTTTCTAATGTGGTATGTAGTTTTTCATCTACCGTTGAACGGATATGTTCTAACTTATTTGTGTTTTCTGTTCGCATTTGATTCATTTTTTCTTCAACAGATGAACGCATTTGTGATAAATTTTGTGTGTTTTCCGACCGCATTGTATCTATACGTGCTTCAACACTTTTCCGAACAGAATCGTTAAATTGCAAAAGCGATTGGCTTAATTCTTGACGTAAACGCATGGAATCTTCTCGGTTGATTCGTTCCAATCTTTCTAATTCAGCCGAAAGTTTATTTTTGCTTGAATTATTCATAAATACTTTGATACAAATCACAATTAGCATGAGGCAAATGAATGCCATTAGACCGATAATAATATAATTTATATTGATTTCCATTGAAATATCCTTTGCAATTTTGGTTGAAATTGCTTATAGTGTATCAGAAGGAATGAAAAAGAAAAGTCTTTTTTATCTTTTTTATGATTTTTTTACATCAAAGGTCTTGGATAATACATAAAGGAGCTTGTTTATGGCAAAACTAAATCGGAAGATAAATAAATTTTTTCGCATAATGAAATGGCCGGTTGCCGTTTTAATGCTATTAATTTTAGTGCCGGCATTTCAGGCAGATTTTGATATTATCAGAAGTATGATGAATAAAGAAATGTTATTAGAATTTTTCTTGCCGTTTGTAGCGACCATTTTTTTCTTTTTGATTATGCCAGGGTTGTCCGGTTCGTTTTTTACGATTATGGAGCATGAATTAACGCATATGTTGTTTGCGGTTTTGACATTTCATAAACCAAAAGGATTGGATGTTCATCAAGATGAAGGGGGTTCTTTTTCATTTATAGGGGAGGGGAACTGGTTGATTGCATTGGCACCTTATTTTTTCCCGACATTTACGTTTATATTAATGATTGGAATGACCGTTTATCAACAGTTTAGTCCGAAATTGCCAGATTTTTATTTAATTTTGTTTGGTATTTTTCTCGGTTACCATTTCATTGTTACGTTGTTTGAAATTCATCCGAAACAAACCGATTTTATTGTTGCCGGACCGATTTTTACCATTTGTTTTATTCCGGGAATTAACTTACTAATTTATGGTATGTTTTTTGCATGGTTGTTAAAAGGCTGGGCTGGAATTCCTTTGTATTATCAGTTGGTTTGGCAAAAGATAGGGGCCTTGATTGGGTTAGGGTAAAAACAATATAACAAAAGAATATTGCTTTTTTCGTACTGATTTGCTTTTTTTAATAGCTATTTTTTTTCAAATAGTGTATAAGCAGAATATCAATTAATTTTCTGAAAGGATTGGTTATGGCAAAAATGAAAATGCTTGATGCAAACGAAGCTGCTGCTTTGGTGGCTCATAAACTGAATGAAGTTTCTATTATTTATCCGATTACACCATCTTCACCTATGGGTGAATGGTCCGATACCTGGTCAGCAGCCGGTGTTAAAAATATTTGGGGTAAAGTTCCACAAGTGCTTGAAATGCAATCAGAAGCAGGTGCAATAGGTGCCGTTCACGGTTCGTTACAAGCCGGTTCTATTACAACAACATATACCGCTTCACAAGGCTTGTTGTTGATGATTCCGAATATGTATAAAATTGCCGGAGAATTAACACCGTTTGTGATGCATGTTGCTGCTCGTACGATTGCCGGTCATGCATTATCCATTTTCGGAGACCATTCAGATGTGATGGCTTGTCGTCAAACCGGTTTTGCAATGATTGCTTCAAATTCTGTACAAGAAGCACAGGATTTTGCTGTTATTGCACAAATGTCAACATTCTTATCCCGTATTCCGTTCATTCATTTCTTTGATGGATTTAGAACATCTCATGAAATTAACAAAATCAATATGTTATCAGAAGATGATTTGAAAACGCTTATGGCAGATATTCCGACCGATTTTACAGCTAAAAATGCGTTAAAACCGGAAGATCCGAAAATCAGAGGAACGGCTCAAAATCCAGATGTATTTTTTCAAATTAAAGAAGCAGCCAATAAATATTATAATGCCTGTCCGTCATACGTTGAACAAGCTATGCGTCAATTTGAAAAAGTAACGGGTCGTGCTTATCATTTAGTTGAATATTACGGTGTGGATGATGCTGAACACATTACGGTTGCTATCGGTTCAAGTGTTGAAACATTGCAACAAACGGTTGATGTTTTAAATGCACAAGGCGCAAAATATGGTGTTATCGGTATTCATTTGTACCGTCCGTTCCCCAAAGAAGCCTTTATTCAAGCTTTGCCGAAAAGTGTTAAATATATTTCGGTATTGGATAGAACAAAAGAATCGGGTTCTGTTGGTGAGCCGTTGTATTTAGATGTTGTGTCCACTTTGGCAGAAAGTGTTGCAAACGGAACATTTGCACATATGCCTAAAATATTGGGCGGTCGTTATGGTTTGTCTTCAAAAGAATTTACACCAGCCATGGCAAAAGCTGTTTACGAAAATATCCAAAAACCACATTTTACGGTTGGTATTGAAGATGATGTTACCAATTTATCGTTGTCTTATGATGCATCATTTGATATTGAAGGTCGTGATGTCAGTCGTTGTATTTTTGTCGGATTAGGTTCAGACGGTACAGTCGGTGCTAATAAAAACTCCATTAAAATTATTGCTGACGGAGATGATTATTACGGTCAGGCTTATTTTGTATACGACTCCAAAAAATCAGGCGGTATGACAACTTCTCATTTACGTTTTTCCAAAAAGCCGATTAAAGCACCGTATTTAATTACGCAAGCTGATTTTGTTGCTTGTCATCATTGGCCGTTCTTGTTTAAAACGGATGTTTTATCCTATGCCGGTAAAAATGCTGTTTTGTTGTTGAATTCAAAAGTGCCGGCTGATAAAGTATGGGAAAGTTTGCCGATTGAAGTTCAGGCTGAAATCGTAGAAAAAAATATCAAAGTGTATACGATTGATGCCGTTGATGTAGCTTCTAAAACAGGTATGGGCCGACGGATTAATACCATTATGCAAACATGTTTCTTTGCTATTTCAGGTGTTTTACCTCGTGAAGAAGCTATTGCAAAAATTAAGAAAGCCATTGAAAAAACATATGCTCGTAAGGGTCAGGAAATTGTTGATGCCAACATTAAAGCTGTGGATGCTTCTTTGGCACACTTATATGAAGTGCAAGTCGGGGCAGTTAATTCCATTCATAAACGGCAAGCCGGTATTCCTTCAACGGCTCCTGAATTATTACAAAACGTTACAGGTAAAATTATTGAAGGAAGAGGTGAACAATTACCTGTTAGTGCCTTTGAATGGACAGCGGATGGTACATGGCCAACTGATACGGCAAAATACGAAAAACGCCGTATTGCAACAGAAATTCCACAATGGGATCCCTCTGTTTGTATTCAATGCGGTAAATGTATTTCGGTTTGTCCACATGCAGCCATTCGTGCCAAAACATTTAAACCGGAAGTTTTGGAAAATGCTCCGAGCAGTTTCAAATGTGTTGATTATAAAGGTAAAGAATTTGCCGGTGAAAAATATGTTGTACAGGTAGCTCCTGAGGATTGTACTGGCTGTTCATTATGTACACAGGTTTGTCCGGCTAAAAACAAATTGGAAGAAGGCAAAAAAGCCGTTAATATGGTTCCGATTGAAACAATATTGACAGATGAAATTCAAAACTTTGATTTCTTTATGTCTTTACCTGATGTAGACAGAACAAAATTATCGCCGAAATTGATTAAATCGGTTTCTTTAATGCGTCCGTTGTTTGAGTTCTCCGGTGCTTGTGCCGGCTGTGGTGAAACACCGTATGTTAAAATGATGACGCAGTTATTTGGTGATAGATTAATTGTTGCAAATGCAACAGGTTGTTCTTCCATTTACAGCGGAAACTTACCGACAACACCTTATGCCAAAAACAATGAGGGTAGAGGACCAGCTTGGGCAAACTCTTTATTTGAAGATAATGCCGAATTTGGTTTAGGTATGAGAACATCCGTTGATTCCAAAACAGAATTTGCTTTGCAATTATTAGCGGAATTAAGTGCTGATTTAGGTGAAGAATTAGTAACGGCTTTAACAACTGCCGATCAATCAACGGAGCAGGGTATTCAAGACCAACGTGCCAGAGTACAGGTATTAAAAGATAAACTGGCTTCAATGACAGATCAAAAAGCTAAATTATTATTAGATAACGCTGATTATTTAGTGAAAAAATCTGTTTGGATTTTAGGCGGTGATGGTTGGGCTTATGATATTGGTTACGGCGGTTTAGACCATGTCTTATATTCAGGTAAGAATGTCAATATTATGGTTATGGATACGGAAGTTTATTCCAATACAGGCGGACAACGTTCAAAAGCAACACCGATTGGTGCTTCTGCCAAATTTGCTATTGCCGGCAGTGAATTGCCCCGTAAAGATTTGGGTATGATTGCGATGTCATCAGGCGGTGTTTATGTTGCCAGTATTTCTTTGGGTGCTAAAGATGCCCATGCTTTGCAAGTAATGAATGAAGCCGAAAGCTTCAACGGTCCGTCATTGATTATTGCATACAGTCATTGTATTTCACATGGATATGATATTGGTAAACAAGGGTTAGACCATCAAAAAATGGCGGTAGAAACAGGATTGTGGCCATTGTATCGCTTTGACCCACGTTTAGCTGAACAAGGTTTAAATCCATTCCGTCTTGATAGCAAGCCGACACGTCCGGTCGCTGAATTTATGGAAACGGAAACACGGTTTAAAGCTGTTCGTCAAAGCAATCCTGAACATTATGAAGAATTGGTCAAGAAATCTCAAGCTCAAATTGAACAACGCTTTAAATTATATGAACGATTGGCAAAAGGCGAATAAGCATTATTTGACAATTATAAACAATCCCGTATCGCTTGTAGGTACGGGATTGTTTTAACGACAGTAAATTTTTTTGTCAGAGTAACAAATATATCCTGATTTGAAATTTGAATATGTATGAATTTTTTGAATGAATACATTTTGTTCTTCAAATTGGAAATTTTGCGGTTGTGTTATTGTTTTTAAATAATTGATAAATCGTTCATCATCATTAACTTGATAATACATGTGATTGTATTTTTCATGATAATATAAAAAAGAATCTGTTTTTTCAGGATGTTTTTGAATAAGCATATTTGTAATATGCGTCATTGTTGCTGATAATCCTTCTTTTTTAATTCTTTCTTGATTCACTTTATGGCAAAGTAATGTATATAATGCTTTTGCATACAAAAATTCGTTTTTACTTAATCGTTTGTTTGTTCTGCTTCTATGTGATTGGTTTTGATTTGTATCAGAAAAATTGTCTTTTGGTTGTTTTAAAATATGAAAACCAAAAGTTGTAGCACTAATAGCAAGTCCTATCCAGAATAAATTTTTTCCCAGATTCATTGTAAAATATCTCCGAATAACAGATGAAGAATTAATATAATACAAAAATAAAATTTTGTCAATACTCTGTTATTTAAAGGAATTTTTATTTTTAGTTCTATCGATTCAATAATTTTTTTAAATATTTGCCTGTATAACTGATAGGAGATTTGGCAATTTCTTCCGGCGTTCCTTTTGCAATAACTTGTCCGCCACCGTCTCCGCCTTCCGGTCCCATATCAATAATATAATCGGCTGTTTTAATGACGTCTAGATTATGCTCAATAACTACAACCGTGTTTCCTTGCTCTACAAGTGCATGCAAAACTTCTAATAATTTTTGAATGTCAGCAAAATGTAATCCGGTTGTCGGCTCGTCTAATATATAAAGGGTTTTTCCTGTGCTTCTGCGAGATAATTCTTTTGCCAGCTTAATCCGTTGTGCTTCACCACCTGAAAGTGTAACGGCAGATTGTCCGAGAGAAATATATCCTAAACCGACACGTTGTAATAGTTGACATTTATCTCTTAAAGCAGGAATGTTTTTAAAAAATTCAGAAGCTTCATCAACCGTCATTGCCAATACGTCGGCAATGGATTTATCTTTATATTTAACTTCCAAGGTTTCCCGATTATAGCGTGTGCCTTTACATGTATCACATTGAACATAGACATCAGGTAAAAAGTGCATTTCAATTTTTAGAACGCCATCACCTGAACAGGCTTCACATCGTCCGCCTTTGACGTTAAAAGAAAAACGACCGGCTTTATATCCACGTTCTTGTGCTTCGGGTAATTTGGCAAACCAATCCCGAATGTTTGTAAACATCCCTGTATATGTTGCCGGATTAGAACGAGGTGTTCTGCCAATCGGACTTTGGTCTATATCAATAATTTTATCAATGTAGCCACTGCCGTGTATTGCTGTATAAGGTCCTGCTTTTTCATGTGATTTGTTTAGTAGCTGATTGAGACCTTTGTAAAGCGTTTCAATAACGAGAGATGATTTTCCACCGCCACTGACACCTGTCACACAAGTAAATGTTCCAAGTGGAATTTTGACCGAAACATCTTTTAAATTGTTTGCTTTGGCTCCTTCAATACTGATAAATTTTCCATTTCCCACTCGTCTGGTTTTCGGTACAATAATTTTTCGCATACCGGATAAGTATTGTCCTGTTGCTGAAATTGGGTTATCAATAATTTCCTGCGGAGTTCCTTTTGCAACAATATGACCACCATGTCGTCCGGCTTCCGGTCCAATGTCTAATACATAATCGGCTGCCCGAATGGCATCTTCATCATGTTCAACAACGATAACCGTATTTCCTAAATCCCGTAAATGTATCAATGTATCTAATAATTTATCATTATCACGCTGATGTAATCCGATAGAAGGTTCATCTAATACATATAATACACCCGTCAAACCGGAGCCGATTTGACTGGCAAGACGAATCCGTTGCGATTCTCCACCGGATAAAGTACCGCTCATACGGTCTAATGCCAAATATCCTAAGCCGACATTATTTAAAAAACGCAGACGTTCAATAATTTCTTTTAAGATTCGTTTAGCAATTTCTTGTTTTTGCGGGGAGAGTGTTTCAGAAATACCCTCAAACCATATTAATGCATTGGCAATAGATGAATGAGTTGCTTCAGATATATTTTTTCCACCTACTTTTACTGCTAATGCTTCTGGTTTTAACCTCTGCCCTTGACAAGCTTCACAAGGTGATGTTGCTTGATATTTTGATAATTCTTCACGCATCCATTCCGAATCTGTTTCCATATAGCGACGCTCCATATTGGGAATGACACCTTCAAAAGTTTGTATATGTCCTTTTTTACCATATAAAATGGCTTGTTTTGTTTCTTCCGGTAATTTATACCATGGCATGTCTATATCAAACCGAACAACACGCATTAAAGAACGCAATGCTGTATCATACCAATGAAACATATCCCCGCCTAAACCTGTCCAAGGTGCAATGGCTCCTTCTCGTACGCTTTTGGTTGTGTCGGGAATTACGAGAGCAGGGTCCATATATTGTTTAAAGCCTAAACCGGCACAATCAGGACAAGCTCCTTGCGGATTATTAAACGAAAACAAACGAGGTTCTAAATCAGCAATTGTAAACCCACTGACAGGACAAGCAAATTTTTCAGAAAATAATTTTTCCGTATTGTCGCTTAAATTTTCAACAACAGTCAATCCATCGGCTAACTTCAATGCTTTTTCAAGCGATTCGGATAAACGGGATTCTATGCCTTCTTTCATAACAATTCTGTCAATAATGACGGATATATCATGTTTTTTATTTTTATCCAATGTCGGCGTTTCTTCAATATCGTATATTTGTCCATCAATTTTTACACGGGTAAATCCTGATTTTTGCCACTCCGCTAATTCTTTTTTATATTCACCTTTTCGTGAACGGACAACGGGTGCGCAAATCATTAATTTACTCCCCTGTGGATATTGCATAATGATGTCTGTCATTTGTGAGATTGTTTGTGCTTCAATCGGTAATCCTGTAACAGGTGAGTAAGGCGTGCCGACTCTTGCCCAAAGTAAACGCATATAATCGTAAATTTCGGTAACGGTTCCAACTGTTGAGCGAGGGTTCTTAGAGGTTGTTTTTTGTTCAATAGAAATAGCAGGTGATAATCCTTCAATTAAATCAACATCCGGTTTTTTCATTAAATCTAAAAATTGGCGGGCATATGCTGATAAACTTTCAACATACCGTCGTTGTCCTTCAGCATAAATAGTATCAAATGCCAAAGATGATTTTCCGGAGCCTGAAAGTCCTGTAATAACAAGCAGTTTATCACGAGGAATATCCACATCAATGTTTTTTAAATTATGTTCTCTGGCACCTCGGATACGAATAAAATTTTGCATAATAAACCTCTTTACATTTAAATTGTATTATATTGTACTTGTTTTGTATCTAAAAAGCAAGATTTTTTTTGTATGCTTAAATGTATTAAATATGAAAGAGGGATTGTTTTTTATTTGACAAATCATCAAAATATTTTTTATAATACAAAAAACATTATTAAGAGAGGACAGAATGAAAAAAACAAGTTTTTTGGTTGCATTGGCTGTAATGACGGTATCAACGCAAGTATGGGCAATATCTGATACGCAATATGATGTGTTGTTTGATAGAGTGGAACGTATGGAACGGGAAATGATGGGGGTACAACGTAAAATCTATTCCGGTTCCGGTATTAATGGTTCTGCTCCCGTTCCGACTGTTTCATTAGATGGTTTATATACTCAAATTGATGATCAAAAAGCCATTATTCAAGAATTAACAACTAAAATTGAAACATTAGAATTTAATCAAAAACAATTAGAAGAAAAATTGGCAAAAATGAATGCCGATATAGATGTTCGTTTTAATTTGTTGGAAAAGTCAGGAGTTAAAAGTTCGGGAACTTCAACAACATCATCATCTTCTTCAAAAAACGGTGATGCACAAGTTGCTTATGACAAAGCTTATAATGCTATGAAAAAAGGTGATTACAAGACAGCAGAAGCCGGTTTTACGGCATTTATGAAGAAATATCCGAAATCTGATTTAGTCGGTAATGCCAATTATTGGTTAGGTGAAACATATTATGTGCGTAAACAATATGAGCAGGCGGTTGGTGTGTTTGCCGATGGGTTTACGAAATATAAAAACAACTCAAAAGCACCTGATAATTTGTTAAAATTGGGTTTGAGTATGAAAGCATTAAAACGCAATTCAGATGCGTGTACGGCATTTAAAGAATTGCCGACCGCTTTTCCGAAAGCACCTGATTCCGTAAAAAAACGAGCAAAATCAGAAGCTCAAAAGTTAGCGTGTAAATAATGGCATTTATTTCGGCAGATTTTTTTAAATCATTAACGGATGTTTTTTGCATTCCGAAAGGGGCGCATATTGCCGTTGGAGTTTCCGGTGGGGCAGATAGTTTGTGTTTGACGGTTTTGTTGTCAGAATGGGCAAAACAAAACGATATTTCTTTGACGGCATTAACTGTTAATCATCGGTTGCGGGCTGTTGCCGAAGAAGAAGCTTATTTTGTTGCACAAATACTTAAAAAAAGGGAAATTGAACACGTTATTTTGACAAATGAAACACCGATTCCTGAAACAGGTTTGGAAGTTTATGCCCGACAAGTGCGTTATGGGTTAATTTATGATTATTGTAAACAAAACAATATAACACATTTGTTTTTAGCGCATCACCAGTTAGATCAGGCTGAAACATTTTTGTTACGATTGGGTAAAAAAACGGGATTAACAGGGTTAAGTGGTATGCGTTCCGAAAGTTGTTATCGTGATTTAACACTTTGTCGTCCGTTTTTGAGTGTGCCGAAATCAGATATTATTGAAACATTACAATCACGTCAAATTCATTGGATAGAAGATGAAATGAATGCCGATGAAAAGTACGAGCGAGTGAAATGGCGTCATTTTTTACCTGTCTTGGCAGAACAGGGTATTTCTGCCGAATCTATTGTTAGTACAATGAAACGTTTAACAAGAGCAGATGAAGCCATTAAAGAATATGTCAGCCGTTTTATTCAAAAAAATGTATGGATTGATTTTAGGGGTTTTGCTCGCTTGCCTGTTAAACAATGGATGTTGTGTCCTGAAGAAGTTCGCATTCAGATTATTCAGAAACTTATAAATATTATTGCTCAGGAGGATAAACCGGTTTCGTTACAGGCATTGGAAGATTTATGTCTGCGTTTGCCTGTTTCGGCAACATTAGGCGGTTGTGTTTTTGTGCCTCATAAAACAGGATTATATATTGGTAGAGAAAAAAGATTGATGGCACCGTCTCAATGTGTATCGGCAGGTTCAACGATACGATGGGATAGGTTTTTGATTACACCGTTTGTTGACGGTGTTATTGATGCAAATGCACCTGAAAAAAGGATTGAGAATATTCCGTATTTAATTCAAAATACTTTTCCGGCGTTTTATATGCAAAAATCACTTGAAAAAAAAGTAATGATTGACTATAAGGAAAAGAATGATTCGATTATACGGATAGAATTTGTTAGATAGGGAAGAAAAATGAAAAAAAAGAATAATTCATCAATGGGTCGCAGTTTTTTGTGGTGGACGGTTATTGTTTTACTGGTTTTAACGATTGCACAATTTACTGCTCCGGAGAAAACAACCGGTAAAAAAGATAAAATGGTATACAGTGCTTTCGTTGAAGCAGTTGAAAAAGGCGAAGTGGCTGATGTTAAAATACAAGACAGAGAATTAACCGGTCAATTAAAATCAGGGGATAAATTTGAAAGTTATGCACCTGAAGATGCCGGTTTGGTCGCATTGTTGCAAAAAAATGATGTGAAAATTGAAGCCTTGCCGCCCAAATCAGAAAGTGGCGGTTGGTTGTATGGTTTGATTTCATGGGCTCCGATTTTATTGTTTGCCGGTTTATGGATTGTAATGATGAAACAAATGGCATCCAGTAACGGTAAAGCCATGAGTTTTGGTAAATCAAAAGCCCGATTAATGGAAGGTAAAGATAAAGTTACATTTGATGATGTTGCCGGTATTGAAGAAGCCAAACAGGAATTACAGGAAATTGTTGATTTCTTAAAAGCACCGGCTAAATTTAAACGGTTAGGTGGTAAAATTCCGAAAGGTGCTTTGTTGGTCGGCCCTCCGGGAACAGGTAAAACATTGTTGGCTCGTGCCATTGCAGGAGAGGCTGGGGTTCCGTTTTTCAGCATTTCTGGTTCTGACTTCGTTGAAATGTTTGTCGGTGTTGGGGCTTCTCGAGTGAGAGATATGTTTGAACAAGCCAAAAAATCATCTCCGTGTATCGTTTTTGTTGATGAAATTGATGCCGTCGGTCGTCATCGTGGTGCCGGTTTGGGTGGTGGTAATGATGAACGGGAACAAACACTGAATCAGTTATTGGTTGAAATGGATGGTTTTGAAGAGAATTCAGGAATTATTTTAATTGCAGCCACAAACAGACCTGATGTGTTAGATCCTGCTTTGTTGCGTCCTGGCCGTTTTGACCGACAAATCGTTGTGTCTAATCCGGATATTAACGGTCGTGAAGCTATTTTAAAAGTTCACGTAAAAAAAGTACCGTTAGCACCAAATGTGAATTTAGAAGTGATTGCACGGGGTACTCCTGGTTTTTCCGGTGCCGATTTAGCAAATTTAATTAATGAAGCCGCGTTATTAGCAGCCCGTCGGAATAAAACGATGGTTACGATGCAGGATGTTGAAGATGCTAAAGATAAAGTGATGATGGGTGCCGAACGTAAATCTATGGTGATGGATGAAGCTGAACGTCGTATGACAGCTTATCATGAAGCTGGACATGCCATTGTTTCTTTGCATTTGCCGGAATCTGATCCTTTACATAAAGTAACTATTATTCCGAGAGGCAGAGCCTTGGGGGTAACAATGCAGTTGCCTGAAAAAGATAAATATTCACAAAGTATGACGTATTTAAAATCTCGTTTGAGTATTTTATTTGCCGGTCGTATTGCTGAAGAAATGATTTTAGGAAAAGAAGGTGTATCAACCGGTGCCAGTAATGATATTCAGGTTGCAACAACCATTGCCCGTAAAATGGTCAGTGAATGGGGTATGAGTGAAGAACTCGGACCGATTGCCTATGATGAACCGCAAGATGAAGTCTTTTTAGGATATAGTATTTCTAAACGCAAAAGTATGTCTGATGCAACGGCTTTAAAAGTTGATAATGAAATTCGCAAATTAATTGATTCGGCTTATAAGCGGACAGAAGAAATTTTGAATACGTATCGTCATGAATTGGATACTTTGGCAAACGGTTTGGTGGAATACGAAACATTGTCAGGTTCTGAAATTCAGGATTTATTGGCAGGTAAACCTATTCGGATGACTGAAAAGAAAGAAACAATTAAAGCCCGTGAAACAGTTCCGGATATTGGAGATATCTATAAAGAAGGCAATAAAACGTTTACGTCTAAATTGTTGAAAGCTTTAACAGATACAGATAGTAAATCTAAAGATAATGTAAAAGATGATAAAAAACAAAAAGTGACTACTGATGAAAGAGTGCAAAATGAAGTAACGGAAGTGCCGAGAACAGAAAATTCATCTGAACAATTGGCAAAGGGTGAAAAATCAGATAAATCTGAAGAATAAAAATAAAAAAGGATACGTTTAAAAGTATCCTTTTTTTATTGACATTTATATTTGTTTGACATACTTTAAATGTAGAAATATCAAAAGGAGAAATAAATGGATATTGATACACTTGTTACATTAGCAGAGCAAAAAGAAAAAGGAATTATTTCTGAAGAAGAGTTTGAACGCAAAAAAGCTAAATTGCTTAGTAATTACAGCTATGAAGAACCTATTCGGGATAAATCTGAATGGAACTATTATGTTGAATGTATTACCAAAAAATATGCTACATTTAAAGGCCGTGCCAGACGCAAGGAATATTGGAGCTTTGTCTTATTTAATATGATTTTTGGTATGATTTTCGGTTTTGTATTGGGAGTGACAGAATTTTCAATCGGAAGTAAACTTGTTTCGCAAATAGGGCAGGTCATTTGGACGTTGATTTTTCTTTTGCCCAGTTATGCCGTTTCGGTCAGACGCTTGCATGATATCGGCTATTCAGGTTGGTGGTGTTTTATGCCGTTATGTACCTTTTTGCTGTGTATATTGGTTTTAGGTGGTATGTATATAATCGGTTTAGATATGAGTTTGTTAATTACGGTTGGTGTTTCTTTCATTATACTGATGATTGTTCTTGCCATTTTTCTGTTTGTTCTGACACTCAGAATGAGTGAATTAAAAGAAAATAAATATGGAGCTGTTCCTGATGGAATTAATTATTAAAAATAAGGAGGTTTGTGATGAATGATTTGTTAGCGTTAATGGGTATTATTTTAGCCGTTGCTTTTTTAATTTTTTTGATTCGGATTCCGATTATTATTGCCAAATCAAGAAAAATTACCGGTTCTGATTTACAAACGGTTGCTGTGTTAAGTTGGTGTTCGCTTTTGCTTGGAATTACTTGGTTTATCGCTTTAATTTTGGCTTTTGTTTATACACCTAAGCGGGAAAATGAAACAAAAAGTATATCAAAAATCTCATTAGAACAAAAGATTAATGAATTGGAAAAATTGGCTGATTTGAAAGAAAAGGGGGTTATTTCGGATTCTGAATTTGAAGCAGAAAAGCAAAAATTGATGAATTAAAACCACTTATAAAACTTAAAATAAATCAGATGTAAAGCTATGATATTACTTGCACAAAAGAGACTAATGTTTAACATTAATCTCTTTTTTTATGAGGTTTATTTTGAGCAGAATGATAATTGAATGAGTTGTTGGCAATATTTCCATTCATTACCATTATTACCGCAGGCAGTTAATAAACATAAGAGTAAAAGGATTAATATTTTTTTTAACCTTATTTTTTAAAGTACAATTCTTTTAATTTTTGATATGTTTTTGTATTTTTAAGATGCGGATTCTTTTTGGCATAATCTAAAACCATTTTACCATTATCATCACGAATTTTTATATCAGCTCCTAAATTGATAAGTGTTTCAATGATTTCAGGATTACTTGATTGTTCAGCTGCTATAAGCAGTGCTGTTTTGTTGTCTGATGTTTTTGCATTAATATCAACCCCATGAGTTACAAGTAGTTCAATAGTTTGGGGGTCTATTTCCATTTCGTTTATTGGATTTTTTAATGCGAGTGTTAAAGGTGTTGATTTATCTTTGGCTCGTATATGTGTTTTTGCCCCATTGGAAATAAGTGTTTTTGTGGTTTCAGTATTCTTATTTAGAACGGCAAAAAAGAGTGGTGTGTATCCAAAAAATAAGCGTTCATTCACATCTGCACCGGCGTTAATGAGTGATTGTATAATATTAGGATTTTCATTGAAAATACAGGCTAAAACAAGAGGCGGTATTTTGGCAGTTGTCCATTTGTCATCATATTGTTTTAATGCTGAATTTAATTGTTCCATATATGAAAGTGTGCCAATATTATATTTTGTATTCACGTCAAAATCATTTTGGATTAAGATGTTAATTATTTCTGGTTGTGAAGCAAACATGGCTGCCGCGCCCAATGTGTCAACGCTTTGAAATTTTGCTGTTTTATCAGCACCTTTTTCAATCAGGTATTCTAATATTTTCGGATTTTTGTTTCTAGTTGCCATATGTAATGCCGTTAAGCCTAATTTGTTGCGTTGGTCAATGACTAATTTTTCATCAAGTAGTTTTTGTATGATGTCAATATTGGCGTTATTTAGTGCGGCTAACATAAGCGTTGAATTTCCCACAGCATCTTTTTCGTGAAGCAATGCACCGTTATTGATTAACGTATAGACAACGTCAGGGTTTTTGTTATTTGAAACAGCATACATAATCGGTGTGAATTTAAATTCGCTTTTGTCTTTTTTATTAACAGATAGACCCTTATCAATCAACATTTGTATTATTTGTGGATTTTGATTGTTTTTCGCGGCCAAATGTAAGGCATTTTGTTTTAAATCTGTTGTTTTGTGTATATCTGACCCTGCATTAAGTAAATGTTGTATTACCTCTATATTTTGGTTTTTGTGTATGGCAAACAAAAACGGAGTCCAACCTTCATTGTCTGTTACATTAACATCGGCTCCTTTTTGTAGCATCTGTTTGATAATTTCAGGATTTTGAGATTCTTTTGCAGCCCACATTAGGGGAGTCCAAGATCGTTTGTCTTTGGCATTAATATCTGGATTTTTTGTTAAATAGTTATTTAATTCTTCAGGTGTTATATTTTTCCAATACTCATTTTGTTGTTCTAGCTCTTTTTTATCAGTTTCTATTTGTTGAGGCGTTTGTTTCTTTTTGTTAGTTTTATTTTTGACTGTTTTTTGAGGTAATGATGTTTCGTATTTTTTTGTAATGTTTTGACCGATTGTTTGTAAAAGGCATTCCATCACTTTTTTCTCGTCCGTTTCTTTTGTTCCGCAAGTATCAAAATATGATTTAAACTGTTTGTATGATACAGGAAAAGATTGATTTCCTAAACCTGTGTCTTTCATTTTTTTAGAAAAACCGGACACAATTCCTTGATACATTATTTGAGAAATAAGTTCACATTCCGTTGGATTTGAGCATAAAACATTTTTAGCCTGAGCGTTGGTTGCAAATAAAGTTGTTGCCAATAGAATTGTTAATGTGTATCTCATTTTGTTACCTTTTTCTTTTGAGTTAAACTGTTAGCGCCTGATATAATGTCAATTAATTCATCAGTAATTTCGGTTTGTCTGTTTTGTGCATAAATTAAATTCATTTCTTCCAGTTTTTCATCAATATTCTTTTCCGCCTGTTGCATATTAATCATCCGCATATAATGTTCGCAAGCCAGTGATGAAATTACAGCTCCTGAAATCATTGTTGTAATATATTCATGAATAAGTGAAACGAATAAATCC
Organism: Alphaproteobacteria bacterium; assembly: GCA_045638265.1. Classification (GTDB taxonomy): domain Bacteria; phylum Pseudomonadota; class Alphaproteobacteria; order CAAHEQ01; family UBA3637; genus RGIG4140. The sequence continues at coordinate 43,134 of JAZUBA010000003.1, forward strand.
TTGTAATCCATGTCAATCAGAGGATAACCTTTCCCCTGCCATTTTTTATTTTTTTGGAATACGGTTTCACTAAACGGAAATAGTTGCTCTGATTGAACTTTTGCGCCTTGATTTGTTTTTTTATTATAAAAAATCAATACCCGTTCAATTTTGTATTTTGCTTTCACTTCCTGAATATGAATGAGTAGTTGTGAAGCAATATCGGCAATTTCTTCAATCGTGTTGGAAATAGGGAAAGTATATTCAGTTTTAATACCGGCATATTGAGCAATGGCACAAATTTTTCTGCCTAAACATATGTAAAATCTGTTTTCTTTTGGAACAGATTTTAGTTGTCGTTCTGCCAATTTAATGATGTTTTTATTAAAACTTCCGACAAGACCATTGTCTGAACCGATTAAAACGACTAACGTTTTGGCATTTTCTATGGGTTGTGCTATTTTTCCGCTTAAATAACCGTTTAAGTGAAGTGCCTGAAAACCATCTGATAAGATATGACGATAGTGTAAAATGCCGTCATGAGCTTTGGCATATTGTGTTACACTGACAGAAGAAAGCATTTTCATTGTGGAAACAATGTTGCGTAAATCCTGTGTCGTTTCAATCCGTTTATTCAGTTGTTCAAGCGTCATTGATTACCTCTGTATAAATGGTTTTAAAGCCGTTTGAAAAGCTTGAATAATTTGTGCTGTTTCAGCATCATTCAATTTTTTTCGTTCATCTGAAATTTGGCGTACCAGAGTGGCAAATTGCGTTTCAAATGTTTGGATAATCGTTTGTTGTGCTTCATTGATGTTTTGCACAGGAACGTTATCTAATAAACCGGCATTTGTTGCTGTAAAAATAGCAATTTGAGAAGAAGCCTTCATCGGATGATATAAGTTTTGTCGTAAGACGGCGCGAATGGCAAGACCTCGTTTCATACGGCGTTCGCTTTCGGCATCCAGTTGTGTACTGAAACGGGCAAATGATTCCAATTCTTCAAATTGAGCGTAGAACAATTTGAGTGGTCCGACTAAACTGCGATAAGCCGGTAATTGAGCGTCACCACCCACACGGGAAACGGAGCGACCCGTATCAATGGCTGGTAAAATACCTTTTTGAAAGAGTTCTGTTGACAAATAAATTTGACCGTCTGTAATGGAAATGATATTTGTCGGAATATAAGCTGAAATATTTCCGGCTTCAGTTGAAACAATTGGTAATGCCGTTAATGAACCGCCACCAAATTCTTCACGTAAATGGGTAGATCGTTCCAATAAGCGTGCGTGGATGTAAAAAATATCACCCGGAAAAGCTTCACGACCCGGTGGTGTACGTAACAAAAGTGAGAGTTGACGATAAGCACGGGCATGAGCTGTTAAATCGTCATAAATAATCAAAACATCATGTCCGTTTTCCATAAAGTATTCACCGATAGATGTAGCCGCATAAGGAGCAATATATTGAAGACCGGCTGAACTATCTCCGCCTGCCGTTACAATAATTGTTTTATTCATCACGCCGTGTTCTTTTAAATCGGCAATTACACGAGCTGTTCCGGCTGCACGTTGCCCGATGGCACAATAAATACAAATCACATTTGTGTCTTTTTGATTGATAATTGTATCAATCGCAATAGCTGTTTTTCCAGTTTGTCTATCGCCTAAAATCAATTCACGTTGACCTTGACCGATGGGAATAAATGAATCAATGGCTTTGATACCTGTTTGTAACGGACGATTAACAGGCGCTCTATGCATAATCGGTGCTGCGGGGCGTTCAATCGGATAAAATTTTTCTGTCATGGGTGTCGGTTTTCCGTCTAACGGTTCACCCAAAGGGGTTATGACGCGACCCAATAAATCCTCACCAACCGGAACACTCAATACTTCTCCACTCCGATAAGCTTCGTCTCCTGCGGTTAATGTATCGGATTCAGATAAAAAGACAACACCAACACTCTCTGCATTTAATTGTTGAACCATTCCTTTAATGCTGTCTTTAAATAAAATGACTTCATTCATTTGAGCGTGTGGTAAACCACTGATTTCAGCTGTTCCTGATGATAAAGACTGAATTGTCCCCATTTCATAAACATTCATGCTGTTATCAGCTGATTTTAAGGCTTTTTTAATTGATTCTGTTAAATTGTTTTGTGTCATAAGTTATTTCCTGCTGTTATTTTTTGACGGATGTTTTGACGGAATGTTTGTGTCATTGTTTCAAAATAAGATTGCATATTCCAGTCAGCAACATAATCTCCTACGGCTAAGCGAAAACCAAACCCGAGTTCTTTTTGTATTTTAAATTGAACAGAAAAAGTATCTTCACTATTTGTCCATTGAATTAAGCGTTGTTTTATTAATTCTTTTTGTTCACCTGATAATGTTTTGGCACTGTAAATGGTAACGCGGTTTTTTTCAGATATTGCTTGTTTGATTTGTTGTTGTCTTTGTTTTGACAGTTGATTGAGTGAATTGATATACAAATCAATGTTTTTTTCAACGGATGTATCAATGCCGAAATCAGCAGAAATCTGTTTGAGCAGTTGCATAATGCTTTCGCCTGCAATGATTTCCATTTGTGATTCAAACAGTTGTGTTTTATGTTCAATTTCTTTTTGCATTTGTAACGTTTTTTCTTGTTTTAAACGTAACAATTCATCAAAGTGGGCTGTTTTAACAACTTCAGCATCATGGATGGCTTGTTTCATTAAATCAGCTTTTTCTTTATCAAATTGAGCTTTTTTTTGAGCCAATTCTTCGGTGGCTTTTTTCCATTTTTCAGCATCATTTTCGGCATCGCTGATTTTTTGACGAATAAAATCCTGACGGGCATCAATGGCGTTTAAAATCGGTTTGTATAAAAAACGCTTTAACAACCAGACAAGGACAATCAGGTTGATGATTTGAGCAATCATTGTGAGTGTATCAACGCTCATAAAAACTCCTTATTTTGTAACGGCTTCTGTTACATAATTCCAAAATGGATTACCAAATAAAATAATAAAAGCAATAACAAGGGCATAGATAGCAGTTGATTCAATGATAGCCATTGTCATTAACATAGTACGGGTAATTTTGGGGGCTTCATCCGGTTGTTGTGCCATAGCTTTTAAAGCACTGGCTGCGGCATTGCCTTCACCAATGGCTGAACCGATAGCACCAATGCCGACGCATAAACCGGCTCCTAAAACTGAAAAAGCTCCGATAAGTCCTATTGCATCCATCATTTTTTCTCCTTTCTAAATGTTAAACAGATGTGTATTTTGTATCAATATATGGTGTTTGAGGGGCAGTTGCCGAAATGTAAATAATAGCCAATAAAGCAAAAATATAGGCTTGAATTGTTCCGGTAACTAACCCTAAAATTTGCAAGGGCAGAGGTAATAAAAACGGCACAAAAGAGATTAAAACCGAACCAATAACTGCTCCGCCCAGTACATTTCCGTATAAACGAACGGCTAATGAAAAAATAGAAGTTATATCACTGACGATATTCATCGGTAACATAACAGGTACAGGTTCAATATATTTTTTTAAGTATCCTTTGATACCGGCATTACGAATACCATAATAAGGGATAGCAACAAAAACGCACAATGCAAAAGCAACTGTTGTACTTAAAGAAGCCGTTGGGGCTTGAAATGTCGGAATGATTGTTAATAAATTACTTAATCCGATAAACAAAAAGAAAGTACAGATTAAGGGCAAATATTTCGCCGGATTATCATTGCTGACTTCGTGAACTTGTGTGCGCATACCCATTACAATCATCTCTAATGCCGTTTGAAAACGGGATACTTCAATGGTGTCTTTGATTTTGCGTGAAATATAAACAGACATACCAACCAATATAGCCATGACAATCCATGTATAAAAAATGGTTTGATTAATGGGAAAACCCCAGAGATAAAATAGAATTGTTTTATCTAGGTTCATCATTTACGGGTTTTCCTTTTCTTTGTAGATTTTGTTGTTGAAATTTTTGTGTCATGATAAGCAAACTCATTTTCTTTGACAGCTGTTTTAAAGGCTGGTTTCATTAAGTTTAAAACGGCAACACGAGTGAGGAAAAAAGCGCAGAAAATAAGCAAAAATTTTCCTAAATCATTTTGTGCAAATAAAAGTGCGGTAAAAACAAGTAAGAAAATGCGAGCTGTTCCCGAAATAAATAAAATAAGTATCGGTCGGCTTGATTTGCGAATAATTTGTATGGTTTGCCACAGTAAATACAAATAAATCAGGCTTAAAATAAATCCGACAGACAGAGAAAAAATAATATCATTAAATGCCAATGGATTAAACGCTAATTTCATTTGTGTACCTCATTTTCTGTTTTTTGTGATGTTTCGGTGTATATTTTTTTCTCTTCATTTTTTATCCAAAACCAAGCACAGATTAAACCGAATATAAATCCGAGAAATAATCCGTTTAATGTCCAAGAAATACCGTCAAACGGAAAATGTTTATCTAAATATTTTCCGCCGAATGCTCCAATGACAACGGGAATACAAACCTGCCAACCGACAGCACCAAACACAATGCCTTTAAAGGATAGAATGGGCGGTTCTTTTTGCATTTGTTCTACTTTTTTTAAAAGAGTTTTTTCTGTTTGTTTTTCGGGATTAAAGAGTGCCATCTTTTCCTCCCTTTGTTAATTGTAACAACCCTTGTGCCAGTGAAATTTCAAGTTGAGCCATTGTTTTGGTTGCTTCTTTTCGGGATTCTTCCATTTTTTTGAAATCTGTTTCAATCAATGTTTTTAATTCCTCTAAATCAGAACCGATAATCCCTAAACGGGTTGCTAATTGTACATCAGAACCTTTTTTTGTCAAAATACCTTCATTACAGGCAATGTAAGCTGTTTTCCCGTTTGCATCCATATAGCTGATAATACCTGTTTTTAAAGCTGTTACATAATCAATATGTTTAGGCAGAAACGTATGGAAGCCGTCTTTTGCCTCAACGGTAATTTTAGGCGTTTCTGTTTTGAGTAACAGTCCTATCGGTGTTAAAACACTAAATTGCATCATCGCCCAGATCCTTGTTTTCTGTTATGCGTTTTTGATGTTTTTCAATGGCTTCATCTATACTGCCAATCATATAAAAATCATCAGGGGATAATTCGGCATATTCACCGTTTAATATTTTTTCACATCCTGAAATGGTTTCTTCTAAACTGGCTGATTTCCCTTCCATACCTGTAAATTGATACGTTGTAAAGAAAGGTTGTGTTAAAAAGCGTTCTAATTTGCGGGCAGTTACAACTGTTTGTTGGTCTTTTTCAGGTAATTCATCAAAGCCCAGCATGGCAATAATATCTTTTAATTCTTCATATTCTGCTAATGTACGTCTGACTTCGGTTGCGACACGATAATGTCTTTCACCGACAATTTGAGGGGCTAGCATGTTGGAACCCGATTCTAGTGGATTAACGGCCGGATATAAACCTTGTGCGGCACGATTACGGGATAAAACAATATTGGCAGACAAATGTGCAAAGGTATGCACTGCGGATGGATCGGTAAAATCATCCGCAGGCACATATACGGCTTGAATGGAGGTAATAGCCGCATCTTTTGTACTGGAAATGCGTTCTTCCAATTCGGCAATATCTGTGCCTAAAGAGGCTTGATAGCCGACACGGGAAGGCATTTGACCCATTAAAACAGAAACTTCGGAACCGGCTTGAACAAAACGGAAAATATTGTCAACAAGAAGTAAGACATCTTGTTTTTTTGTATCTCTGAAATATTCAGCCATTGTTAAAGCTGCTAACGGCAGACGGAAACGAATACCGGGGGCTTCATTCATTTGTCCGAAAATCATAACCGTTTTATCTAAAACGCCAGCATCTTTCATTTCACGATATAATTGTTCCCCTTCACGAGAGCGTTCACCGATACCGGCAAAAATACTGACACCGTCATATCTGCCGACCATGTTATTAATCATTTCTGTAATCAATACGGTTTTGCCGACACCGGCACCACCCAATAAGCCAGCTTTTCCACCTCGTTCCAATGGTGCTAATAAATCAATGATTTTAATACCTGTTACATAAATTTCAGATGAAACGGATAATTTATCAATCGGTACGGGATTTTGATGAATGGAACGCTTTTCAATATCATCAGGGATACTTGTTCCATCCAACGGATTACCGAAAATATCAAACATATGTCCTGTTGTTTCGTTGCCGACTGGAATCAAAATATGATGTCCTGTATCAATGACTTGCATTCCACGAGACAATCCTTGTGTATTACCAAATGCCAATGCAACAACCGTATCTGGAGATGAATAACTTTGCACTTCCATTTTGAGTTGAACGGTATCTGTTTGCACGGTTAATTCATTATATAACGCAGGTAATTTTTTGTCAAAAACGACTTCAACGACACTACCTGAAATTTCTTTAATTAATCCGATATTTTGTTTCATTCCCACCTTCCTTTATTTTCTATTCTTATAAAGGAAAACAGGTAAAGGGTCAAGACTTTTTTTCTGAAAAACAGGAAAAATCTATGGTTTATTTTGAAAAATAATTAATCTTCTCTTTCTCGTATCATCTTTTTAATAGGACAAATTCCGTTTTGATGGCAAGAAACCTGTACACGTTTTTGATTGTTGTTTTTAATTGCTTGTGAAAGTGGTACATTATACAAAGCAATTTGATAGTTGAATGCATATTCTGGTAAAAAACTATGCTCATTTATTTTAGGATTGTGTGTACATTGAATATATCGTCCTATATATTGCGGAATACCTATAAAATCAGAGAAATCATTATTGTTACAATTAAAAATTTTGCCGATATAAACCGGTAAACCCCTGAATGATGTGAGCTTGTTTGATGCACAATCAAACATTCCCATAACAATAACCGGTTTGTTATCTCCCTGTTGCAATTTGTTGTTGCTACATATATAATCTCCTTTGACATAAGATGGTCCGCCTTGCAAATTTTGGAGATTGTTTTTGTCGCAGAATAAAGAACCATTAAGGTGTGTCGGTATTCCTTCAAGTGATTCTAAACCATTTCGACGAACAATAAAATCTTTCCCGACATATTGAGGACTGCCGATAAGATTTTTACATTTATTGTCATTGCTTTGAAAATAACCATCAATATGTTGTGTCATCCCATTTAAGGACGTAATACCAGAATTTGAAATATCACAATTTCCGCCAATATATTTTGGCATACCGACAAGTGATTTAAATCGGTTATCATTGGCAATAAAACTACCCATAACCGTTACATCGGATAAGTTTGGTAAATAGGGTAAATCCATATAACTTATATCAAGATTTCCTTTGACAACAAAGTTTTTTGGCAAATCCCAAAGGCTGTAAATATTGCCGTCCTGACGAATGAAGTGAGTATACTTCAAATCTCCTTTGATTTTCCAACCTTGTTTTAAAATAAGTGCTTGTAAAGGTTTGATGTATTTGAGGGCTGGTTTTAAATTGCCGTGTCCCCGACATTGAATAACAACGTTGTTTTGAATTTCAAAAGTAACGGCCGGCATGCCAGATGAGCGATGACGAATAGAATAAATTTCAATTTCATTATTCAGCAATGATTCGTCATAAGAACCGTTACCGATGCAATGATTGATGTTTAATTCTTCATAATCTAACGCTTCGGGTGTTGTTAAACGAACGGCATACATATCTTTGGGTAAATCACAAACAAAAGTTGTTCCCTTATCGGCTTTTCGTTTTAAGAGATGTTTTGTTCTTTCCTCTTCTTCCTCTTTGATACGAGACAAGTGCCAACGATATGCTTTTGCAAATGTTTTTTTGACAGAAGAATATTCGTTACTTGTTTTTAAGTAATCTAGCCGAATTTTTGGTTCTTTATTTGTTTTACGGGCTAAATTGATTTTTTGTTGAACATAATGCTTTGCCGTATTAAATAAATATTGTGCAATCAGTTTTAATTCTTCCATATTTTTAGGTGGAATTTCTGTCGGTAAAAAACGATAGAGTTTTCGGCCTTCCGATAATGCTTTTAATGCCCATTCGGGTAAGTCATCACACGGTGTTACTTTTTGAAAAAAGGGTTGATCCTCGCTTTCGGATAAATAAGCTATTAAACGATGTTTGGCATATTGAGCCAAAATACAGCGTGTAACAAGTTCTTTGTTTTCTTCCAGAAACTGAATGTCTTTGAGTTGTGTCGCATTAACAGAAGTTGTTATCGGTTCATTGAGTACAAAACGATTAACGAAAGTCTGTAACGCTTTCGCATTAAGTAAATTAACAGCCATTTTTTTTATCCTTCTATTTTGGGATATTATATATTATTTTTATTAAAATGTCAAATTTTATCTTGTTCTTATATCCATTTATTTAAAGAAACAGCTTTGTCGCGCATTAAATCGGAAAATGCCTGCTTTTTTGTTTTAAGTAAAAACGGTCTTCCTTCCAATGTGCGTGTATAATAGATATCATTGTGTCCGATGTATTTCTTCCACATATCGTGAAAGTATGAAACATATATTTTATTTGTGCCGATAATTGTTGGTACAGCATGATAATCTTTAGAGGTCAATAATTTAAATAGTGATGAACGTCTTTCTATGATATAGCGAGGATTTTCAATCGGATTTAAAATTTCCTGAACGGCTTTGATAAGAATGTTTGATTCAGCAGAAGACAAACCTTTGACCGTGCAAAAATGTGTTCCTTTTTTACCTTTTTGAATAATGATTTTTGTATTGCGTATCGGTGTTGTGATTTCACGCATATGAATTAATGTTTTTAAAACGACGGTTGTAATTTGTTCCAAAGAACCAGTAACACTACCTGTTTTAAACAAACGATAAAGTGGTCTGCCGATAAACCATCCTGCAAAAATCGCAGTCATCGGTATGGCAGAGGCGGGATCCAAACATTGTAAAACACTATATAACTCAAAAGAAATTCCCAAATAGAAAAAAATTAACCAGGTTAAAGTACCTTTGAAACAAAAACTTTTTTGTTTTTTGCTGGTATTAACACCTAAATACATGCGGGAACCTGTTTTGGTGTATAATGCTTTTTTCCATATCAGATAAATACCGGCACGGTTACGGGAGGCTAATAAGGTTTGTTTGTTGATTTCAGCAATGTTACCTTGATGGACGTGAGATATACCCAATCGTTCCCATCCGCTTTGAATGTTGTGTGGCGATTGCATTTGAGGGGCTTCAAAACCCATAAAACGTCGTTTCAGTTGAGCCAAATCAAATCCGTAATTGTCAAAAATATGGCGAGAATCAACAGATTGATATTTTGCAATATTCCATAAATTTAACTTTTTCAATGTAACCAAATGCCAGATATTTGCTGTTTTTGTCGGATTGTTTTTATCTATGCGAATAGCACGCCCCCTCATTTGATTGGATGACATATAAGAGGCAATAGTGCTTGATAAAATGAGCGAATTGAGTGCCGGAGCATCCCACCCTTCACCTAACAAAGCCTGTGTTCCGACCAGAATGTTAAAATATCCCTGATTGAACATTTCCGTCATCAATTTAACGACTTTATTACGACAACGTTCAGCAAAACTCACTTTGAAATAACAATTTTTATCTTTAAAATGCGTAAATTTAAAATCATTTGGGCTGAGATTCTCTTTTTCAGCCAATTCTAATAATTTGTCTTTTTGTGTTGCTGAAATGACAATTAACGTTCCTGTCAAAATAGCCATCGGGATATGAGAATATAATTCCGTTGCTTTTAAAAATATCGGTACAACACCTAAAGAATTTGTTTGTTCCTGTTGCATGTTTTCACGAACATAATCTGTTAAAACAACCAAACGTAAACTCTCTTTTAAAACATCGTATTCACTGCCGATAATGGTCATAATAGATTGCATTTTGGCTTTGGAAGCGCTGATTTGTTTGCGAATTTGCGGGTGCGTTGTTAAGTATAAAGAACCGTTATAAATAATACTTGCCTGATGTGCTTTTTTTTCAATGTCATCAAGGAAAGATTTAAGTGATGAAAAATGTTTGTGATAATCAAACAAAATACCGTTTAAAAAACATTCAGCCTGTATTTCATCAAAAGGAGGTATTTCTTTTGTCGTTATATCAAAGAGACTCAAAAAATGAGGCGGAATTTTTAATTCACAAGCATGTAGATAGGCCATAACAGCCATAAATAAGTCGGGTTGTTCATATATAAATTCAATGAGTTCATTGTTTTCATTAATTAAACCGAAGTAAGGTAATTGAAGTAAGGATTCTCCAAATTCCCGATAGGACATTAAAAAATCCATAAAAGCTTCAGTTTTAATTTCCAGCTTATCAATAACGTCTTTTTCATCATCTTGTAATTCAGAAAAATAAACATAGTCTTGATGGGGACATAAATCACCGTTTTTTACCAGTTCCGGAATAGGAATGCAATCATCAATCGGCCCACATATTTTTTCATAGCGTTTCCATTCCTGTAATGTAACGTCATAAGGCGGGGTTGCTGTTAATGCAAGCGTTTGTTGAGGTTTAAGTTCTGTTATTAATGTATCTAACGCTTTCCACCATTCATTGCGTAAATGGTGAGCTTCGTCAAAACAAAGGAGTTGAACTCCTTGTTTTTTGAGTTGTGAAATTACTTTGTTTTTGCGTGTAATAATGACTTTTTGTGTTCCTTTTTTTGTAGCTTTGGATTTTGTTTGTTCTTCCTCATCAGTTCTGTCATCTTCTTTATCTTTCAGTGTATCATCTGTTTCATCCTCCGGTAAAGGATTTTTATTGACAAATGCCGACCATAAAGATTGATATGTAATGACTGTAATTTGTTTGGGATTAAAAATGTCCGTAGAAACAATATCGGCGGTTTTATCTTGTAAAAATGCCGATATAATGCGGTCTTTCCATTGATTGCGAATAGTCAAAGTCGGAGCAAAAATTAAAACCGGTTTATTGATGCGTGCAATGACTTCAATGCCAAGTGTTGTTTTACCGGCGCCTGGGGCTGCAACAATATGAAGTTTTTTGTCTTTTAAATGCGTATTCAGATTATCTAAAATGTTTTTTTGATAAGTTCGCCATTGGCCGTTAAATTTTAAAATAGTCATTGCATTTCTCTTTTTTTTCTGTTAAATTACATACATTATACATATATTTTGAAAAAATGAAAAGAAAAAAAAGGAGTATTGTCATGAAAAAATATATTATAGAAATTGTTGTTGTTTTACTTTTGTTGATTGGTGCAACAATGTATGTTGTTAATACGATTAACGGATTGATTGTGCTTGATGAACAAGTCGCTGGTTCTTGGGCTCAGGTTGTTAATCAATATAAACGTCGGACGGATTTGGTTCCGAATTTAGTGGCAACGGTTAGAGGCTATGCTACTCATGAAAGTGACACATTAACAGCTGTTATTGAAGCTCGTTCTAAAGCCACACAAATGAGTGTTTCGCCTGATATGCTTACTAATCCGAAAGCCGTTCAATCCTTTATTGACAATCAAAGTGCGTTAAGTTCTGCTTTAAGTCGTTTGATGGTTGTTGTCGAAAAATATCCTGATTTAAAAGCCAACCAAAACTTTATGGCTTTACAATCACAATTAGAAGGAACTGAAAACAGAATTACTGTTGCTCGTTCTGATTATATTAATAAAGTTCAGGAATTTAACATTAAAATTCGTCGTTTCCCGACAAGTATGGTTGCATCTATGTTTACGGATATGGAACGCAAGGCGACCTTTGATATTCCGCAAGAAGAACAAAAAGCACCGGTCGTTGCCTTTTAATGAAATACAGTTGTTATCATTTTTTTGTGTTTATGTGGTTCATTGTGGGAGGAATGATTTTTTCTTCTCCCACAGTGGCACAAGTGCCTACTTTAATACCGAACGAGGTAAAAGAAGCATTACCTGAGGAATTAGTAACGCTTAACAATGAAATAATGTCTGAAATAAAAGGGGAAGATAAAAGTTTTCAAAATCAGGCAGTTTCACTTAATCATCAGGTGTTAAATACTCAGCAAAATGATGAAACGCATAAAATTATTTCACCGGAAGATATTGTTTTTCCAAAATTAAAAGGACGGGTTGTTGATGATGCCAATATTTTATCTGCTTCTACTGAAAAAGAATTATCCCGTTTATCACAAACGGTTGAGCCGTTTCAGTTTGTTATTGCAACGGTTTCTTCTTTACAGGGATTTGAAATTGAAGAATATGGTTATCGTTTAGGTCGTTATTGGCAAATCGGTTCAAAAGAAAAAAATGACGGACTTATTTTGTTAGTTGCTCCTAATGAAAAACAGGTGCGAATAGAAGTCGGATACGGTTTGGAAGGGGTAATGACAGATGCTTTATCGTCATTAATTACACAGAAAATGTCGTCTGATTTAGAACGGGGTCTATACGATAAAGCACTGTTAACGGGAGCAAGAGAAATTGTGCCGTTATTACAGGCCGAAAAAGAAATTTTTGTGCAACCAAAGAAAAAGGAAGGTATACCTTATGGCTTTGCGTTAAGTTTGTTGACGTTTATTTTCTTTTGTTATGTTGCAATGGCACCGAGTGGGCAACGAGGTCGTCGTATACGCAAACTTTTGTTCCTTTTTACATTGACTGGTGGTATTAAAGGTGGCTTTAAAGGAAAAGGCGGTAGTTTTGGCGGTGGCGGTGCAACAAAACGTTGGAAATAAAGATTTTTCGGTACATAATGAAGTTAATATTGAAAAATCCGCCTACCTAAACAGACGGATTTTTTATTTAAAAAGAATTAAATTATTCACGCACTTTTGCCCAATGGTTCATATCTCTGTGTTTTTTCAAATATGTATTCCATTGTTCTTTGACGGCAATACCTTCTAATTTATAACCTAAACTTTTAGCAGTATTGGCAGAGGCAATATTTTCAATATCGTTGCGAATAACAATGCGAACAATGTTTTCATTAGAAAAAAACTCTTTTTCAGCCAAACGAACAGCCTCTTTAATATAACCCCGTCTGCAAAAATCTTGACTTAACCAATAGCCGATTTCAATTTTATGGGGACGTATTCTATCCGAACGAGAAACGCCTAAACCACCAATGATTTCACCAGTTTCTTTTAGATGAATGAGATATTCAAAGTTTGTTTTGTTTTTCCATTTTGAAACGGCATCAGTCATAAATCCGTAACTGTTTTCCGGTGTTTTTGTTATGGTAACATCTGCCCAAGGTAGCCAGGGCAAAATATGTTCTCTGTTTTTATCAACAACATTAAACATTTCCGTTGCGAGTTTAAAAGATGGTGTCGGGTGCTCTAAATAAATATGTTCACCGATAATTTTTTTAGCTGGTTCTAATTCAAAGCTCATCGTTTTCTCCTTGGTGTTTTTGTTTTGAAAAATTCCTCCACTTGAAACTGTATCATATAAAAATACATAATGCAAACATTTTTTGAAAAAATATTGACAAATGTTTTAAAATTGTGTATAATTAACTTGTTTTAATTTAATATTTGAGGTAAAAATGAACAAAATCAATGATAAAGCTTTTGATAAAGCACTTATGGAAGGTGAAAAACAATTCAGAGGACCACAAAAAATCGGTGTTGCTTTGATTTTTGCATCTCTTGTTACCAGTGCTTATGTGGGATATATGGGTTTGACTCCGAAAGAAACAAGTTCTAAAACCGTTCAAAAGGCTGATTTAAGACAAAAATCCGTTCAAAAACACATTCAAAATCAACGATAATGTTTTGAAGATACAAAAAACGCCTTGCAAGGCGTTTTTTTTATATGTATGAGTAATTTACGCTTGCCAAGGTAAATAACGAACGTATGATAACCATAAAACAAACATAACCAAAACCAATATCCAACCGAACAAAACCAGTTGCATATCAGGTGTTTCAACTAATCTTTCAGCACAATATTTCACAATTTTGGGGAACAGAATTAAAATAACGCCGTTTAACACAAGCGTTACGATAACGGCTAACAAAAAAAGCTTTAACGTCATAAAATCCTCCGTTTTTTTCATTATACATAAGATAAGTGAAAAAATCAATCATTTTTATCTTGCTAAACTAAATCAAATTGTATATGATACGCCAAAGGAGAATTTTAGATGAAAGTTGCAATATGGTGTCGCCATTATCAAGAGTCTATTATTGGTATAGGTTCTAACATTCCGTGGCATATTTCCAGCGATTTTAAACGATTTAAACGGGTTACGGCGGGAAAAAGCATTGTTGCAGGGCAGGTAACGTATGAGAGTTTTCCCAATCGGACGTTGCCGAATCGCAAAATTTATGTGATGACCTTTAAACAGGATTATCAAGTATCTGATAAAGAAAATCATTTTGTAATTAACGATAAAACGCTTTTGAATGATATCAAAGGAGATTTGTTTATTGTCGGCGGAGCTAGTATTTACAGATTGTTTATGTCAGATGAAATAACGGCGCCCGATTGTGTTGTTGATTGTTGTTATAAGGGTGAATATGATACATCGTTAGAAGGTGTACCTGTTCATATTCAGCCGTGCGTTGATTTTATGAAACAGCATTATACACCATATTCTCAAACCTTAACGGAAGATGAAGTAGATGTAACATTATGGATTAAAAAAACAACCACCGTGTCAGAACAGGAACTGACGAGTTTGTGGAATCGTATTGCCGATATTAAATAAGGAGTGGTAAAATGAAGCAATATCTTGATTTATTAAAAAAAGTTTATGAAGAAGGGACTGATAAACCCAATCGGACGGGCATTGATACCCGTTCCATATTTGGCGCTCAAATGCGTTTTGATTTGTCAAAAGGTTTTCCATTGGTTACAACAAAAAAAGTGCATTTAAAATCAGTAATTTATGAGTTGTTGTGGTTGATTTCCGGAGATACAAATATTCGTTTTTTAAAAGAAAACGATGTGCGTATTTGGAATGAATGGGCTGATGAAAACGGTGATTTAGGTCCTGTTTACGGTGCTCAATGGCGTAATTTTAACGGACAGGGGATTGATCAGTTGAAAGATGTTGTTCATCGTTTAAAAACGAATCCGAATGACAGACGAATGATTGTATCAGCATGGAATCCGGCTCAAATTGAAGAGATGGCATTACCGCCATGTCATGCGTTTTATCAATTTTATGTGGCAGATAACAAGTTATCTTGTCAACTCTATCAACGCAGTTGTGATATGTTTTTAGGTGTACCGTTTAACATTGCATCATATGCTTTATTGACGATGATGATGGCACAGGTAACAGGTTTGGAAGTCGGTGAATTTATTCATACATTAGGGGATACACATATTTATCATAATCATTTTGAACAAGTTAAGATTCAGTTAGAGAGGGAACCTTATGCTTTACCGCAAATGAAAATTAATCCTGATGTGAAAGATATTGACGGGTTTAAATATGAAGATTTTGAACTGATTAATTATCAATGTCATCCGACAATTAAAGGGGTTGTTGCCGTTTAATTTAAATGGCAGATTGAAACATTAAAAGCGTTCTTGTTGTATTTAGAACGCTTTTTTCTATATAAATCAAGATGATAGGTGTTGCAGATAAACGTACGTTAAATTGCAACACTTTTTTTTATATTTTTGCATTTTTTTTTGTTTTTTTAATTTTAAATGGTTGGCGGATTTATCATATTTATTCCGTTTCCCCCTGTTTTACTCCTAGTATATGAAATCGTTGCACATAAAGGTACCTTTAATTACAATGTAGAAAAACTGTATTTATTAGATAATTTGGAGGTATTATGACATTTAAAGCACTTGTTACACAAAACGAACGTGGTCGCTCAATGGTTGAAATCTTGGGCGTTTTAGCCATTATTGGTGTATTATCATTCGGCGGTATTCAAGGATACAAGTATGCCATGGATAAGCATCGGGCAAATGATATCGTTCATTCAGTTAATATGCGTGCGACAGATATTTGGCATTTGTATCAAGATGGGGAGAAAGAATTACCCGATTCGCCTGAGACAGATGCCTTTCCTGAATATGGTGAAATGACACAAACAGGGTTTGAGATTATGGTAACATCTCATCCGCCAGTTGCATTCAGAACATGGGTAAATAATGTGCCGAGTGCTGTTTGTCAAAAAGTGTTGCAAGAGAACCTAAATGATTCAATTACAGGGTTGAGATTTGTTCAAGTCAATGGTACGAAATATGCGGATAATCCCGCTATCTGCGGTGATGGTGTTTCTGATAATCAAATGGTGTTCACATCCTTTTTAGATGAAGATGGAGGTGCTGTTACCGGTATTGCAGATCCGAATGACCCGAATGGCAGACCGCTGGAAAACTGTGTAGATAATGGAGATTGTTCAACCGCATGTGGTGAGGCTGTTTGTGATGAAAATACATTGACGTGTCAAAATCCGTGTAGCGGAGATACGCCTGTGTGTATGGAGGAAACAGGTGTTTGTGTGGAATGTCGTATCAATGTTGATTGTCAGTTTAAAGGAGAGGGATATATTTGCAACGAGGCAGAAAACAAATGTACTGCTTTGCAAATAACGTGTCCAAAGGGGACATTCAGAACGCAAAACGGGGCTTGTGTTAAATGTAATGATGGAAATAATTTTACAGTTTTGACAGAGCCATATCCGGATACAAGTGATGAAGTTGATGGTATAACGATGTGTCAACAATGTAATGATGCCTCAGCTGGCGAATACAGATACAATCGTAAATTTGGCGAATTAGAAGAGGGTAAAGGTTTTTGTGATTATATGTGTTCCAGCGGACGCACTTATCAATCACAAAGTGAGGGATGTATTTCATGCAACGATGATTCATGGCATTTGTTGACGGATGATAGTATTTCCAAAGCCCAATGTTTGGCATGTGAGGGACATGAATGGTATTATGGTTATACCAAAGGAACTTGGTGTCAAAAGAAATTAGAATGTGCGGATGATGAATTTATTATATTTGGTAGACCATTTAGTTGTTCAAAATGTGCTGATAATAGAAATGTAAGAGTTCATAATGTTTGGGGTTCAAAATCATCTGAATCTTCAGATTACCAAAAAGTAATGGCGAATAGCTGTAATAATTGTCCAACAGAAAATCCAAGATATAATTTTATGGAATATTGTTATCCAGTTTGTGAACAACCGGAGGGTGTAGAAAAATGTGATGATCCCTATAATTGTCCACGACAATGGCAAAACAAAGCTGGAAATTGTTTGCCGTGCGATGATGTTTCTTCAAGTACATCTATGTTACATGATAGCGCATATCAGCATTGGACACATGAAAGTTGGCCGGATTTATGTACAGCATGTGGACGTGTAGTGAAAGACGGCTATTGCGTATTGCCAAAAGAAGAAGGTTGTGGCGTTGGGAAATTTTTAGGCGCAAATGGTCAGTGTTATGAGTGCGATAATCCTGCTGGTGTTATTATTGGATCTATTGAAGAATCGGGTTGTTTAACAAACTGTCGAAAAGTATCATCAGATGCAACGGATTATAGTGCAGACGGAACGATTGATACACGACGAACATATGTGTATGGTTCATGGAGTGGTGCAGGTGATTCATTATATTGTGCGCCTAAATGTCCGATAAATTATATAAATAATGATACTGGTAAATGTGTATCTTGTGGTGATAGCAGTTCAACATCGGCGTTTGTTACATCTGTTCCGTCTGAATGTTCAACGCAATGTCCGAATCGTCAAGTATATTATGGTAGTTATTGCGGTATTAAAACTTGTCCAACTACGCAAAAATATTATAAAAGCAATAAAGGCAGTTGTGTTTCATGTAGTCGTGGAAACGAATCTGATAGTAGTCAAACATACGCTGAAGACATAGCTTTGTGTAATCAATGTGGTAACAGAATGGCATATCAAGTAGATAATAGTACACAATGTTATCAGATTAATCCGGGCGAATATGGTATTTGTAACAGTTTGTGGTCAAATGAATTACCGGATGGATTGGATTCAACTCTTGCTTCAAAAGCTACACGTTATTTAAACGGTGATTATGACGGTATCAAATTTTTGGATAATAGCGGTTATTGTCGGGATTGTACGGCAGAGGCCAGTTATTCAACCACAAAAGAACAATGTTTGAGTTGTCAAAACAGACGATATCAAAACGGAACGTGTGCGTTAGGGTTGTGTGATACAAATTTCTATTTGTCAGATGGGACATGTATTGCTTGTTCCAATGTAAACAAACCGATTGACCCAAGTAGAGAAAATTTATGTTCTGATTGTGATAATCGTCGGCAAATGGAAAAAGGCATAAAAAATACACCATCGTGGTCGGCTCTTTGTGTCAGTACATGTGATGGCGCTCAATGGCAAGATATAGCAGGTACTTGTTATTTTTGTACAGAAGGGGGTACGAAAGAAATCGGTACAGATAATATGTCAAGAAAAATGTGTCAGGATTGTGGACGGACAGTTGAAGAGATAACAGACGCTAAAGGAGATATAGTTGGATATAGATGTGTGGAAGAATCAGCGTAAATATTTTCTTTTCTGATATAAATAAAAACCCCCTTGTTTTATTCAAAGGGGTTTTTATTTGTTTTTTTTATTTACCGAATGACTTTTGAAAATTTGTCTAGCAATGCATTGACAATGCCTGCTTCCGATTCGTCAAAAAAGGAACGTGTAATATCCACATATTCACTGATAATAATGGGTGTGTCTAATCGTGGATTGGCATAAAATTCTGCAATGCCGACTTTTAAAATACATTTTAAAACCAATTCTAATCGGTCATAATCAATTTTTTGACTGATATTTGTCCGAATAATGGTATCTAAATCTTCATCTTTCGCCTGAACTTCTTTTGTCAGTTTTGTAAATAAAGTCATATCGGCATCTTCTAACGGAAGAATTTCATACCGTCCGGCAATACCTTCTTTGATAACCATACCGCCGGTTTCACCCAATAAAAAGCGTGAAACGACTTTTTCCCATTTTTCATCTGTTTGGGCTTGTGCATACGTTGCCTGAACGGCCATTAAACGAGCATTTGTGTATTTTTGTGTTGTGTTTTCCATTATGATTCCTTTATTAAATGTTTTGCAAATGCGTTAAAATCTTCCATTGAATTAAAGTTTTTATAGACAGAGGCATACCTCAAATATGCGATTTTGTCAATATGAAATAATGCGTCTAACACCAATTCTCCGATTTGTGCAGACGGAATTTCAATGACATTTAATTGTTCCAATTGATTAATGATTTCATCAACCATATGGCAAATTTTTTCGGTTTCAACATCTCGTTTGCCAATAGCCAATAAGACGGAACGATACAGTTTTTCCCGTTCAAAGGGCACACGAACATCGTTTTTCTTTACGACAATCAAATCTTTGCTTTGGATGTATTCATACGTTGTAAAACGTCCGCCACATTTAGGACACTGCCGTCTGCGTCTGATAGATGAAAAATCTTCACTCGGACGGGAGTCTTTTACCAGACTTTCCAAACATCCGCAAAAGGGACACCTCATTTTTATACTCCTAAACCGTTCGGATAAATCGGATACATATCACATAATTCTTTGACTTTTAATTGTGTTTGACGAATAACGGTTTGTTGAATTTCTTCATCTTGAGTTAAAGAGTCTAATACATCAACAATCATTAAAGCAATTTGTTCAAAGGCTTTTTCGTCAAACCCGCGTGTTGTGCCGGCCGGACTGCCGATACGTAAACCGGATGTTACAGTTGGTTTTTCAGGGTCGTTCGGAACACTGTTTTTATTGCAGACGATATGTGCTTGTGCTAATGCATCGCAAGCAACGTTTCCTTTAATCCCTTTATTGCGTAAATCAATTAAAATCAAATGTGTATCTGTTCCCCCAGAAACAAGGTCATATCCTTTTGATTTGAGTGTTTTTGCCATAATGGCGGCGTTATCAACCACTTTTTGAGCGTATGCTTTAAAGTCAGACTTTAATGCCTCGCCAAAAGCAACGGCTTTTCCGGCAATTACATGCATAAGCGGACCGCCTTGTAAACCTGGGAAAATAGCAGAATTAATTTTTTTGGCAATGGCAGAATCATTGGTTAAAATCATACCGCCACGAGGACCTCTTAAAGTTTTATGAGTTGTTGTTGTTACAATATCGGCATATAATAATGGATTTTCGTAGACTCCACCAGCAACCAAGCCGGCAAAATGAGCCATATCTACCATTAAATAAGCACCGACTTTGTCAGCAATTTCTCTGAATTTTTTGAAATCAACAAAACGGGCGTATGCTGAACCACCTGCAATAATTAATTTGACCTGATGTGTAACAGCAAGTCGTTCCACTTCGTTGTAGTCTATACAACCTGTTGTTACATCCACGCCGTAAGCATAACTTTGATAATATTTGCCGGAGGAAGAAACTTTTGAACCGTGTGTTAAATGCCCGCCGGCATCTAATCCCATACCCAAAATAGAATCGTTTGGTTGTAACAATGCCATATAAACGGCACTGTTTGCCTGTGAGCCTGAATGCGGTTGAACATTGACATATTTTGCGTTAAATAATTTTTTAGCCCGTTCAATAGCTAGTTTTTCAATTTCATCTACCCATTCACATCCGTGATAATAGCGATGAGCAGGATATCCTTCGGCATACTTGTTTGTTAAAACAGATCCGACTGCTTGTAAAACAGCACGGGATACGATGTTTTCAGAGGCAATTAGTTCAATGTGGTCTTGTTGACGCCATAACTCTTGGTCAATTAAACGAGAAACATCTTTGTCCGTTTCTACCAATGGTGTGTGGAAATAGGTATATGTATTATTTTTCAAAGTCATGGGGCATCCTTTCTAATTTGTTGACACGAACACGATGACGACCGCCTTCATAATCGGTTGTTAAGAATGTATCTACACTGGCGAGGGCTGTTTCGGTGTCGGTAAAACGTCCGCCTAAAATCAAAATATTGGCATTATTGTGTTCTCGTGCTAATTTTGCCAATTCAGGAGTTGGAGCTAATGCACCTCGAATATAATCATAACGATTAACGGCTATACTCATTCCGATTCCTGTTCCACAGATTAAAATGCCGTATTGAGCTTCACCGTGGACAATACCCCGAACAACTTTAACAGCATAATCGGGATAGTCAACCGATGTGTTTTCATCATTTGTCCCGTAATTGAAAACAGTAATATCTTGTTCTTTCAAATGATTAATGATTGCTTCTTTTAAAGGGCAACCGGCGTGATCGGACGCAATAATAACTTTTTTTACTTGCATTTTTCCCTCTCTTCCATTATAAAAAAAATATGATGAGTTATAATAATCAAAATAGAACAGAAACGCAAGCTTTTTTAACAACTGATGTTAAAATTCTTTTACAGACAACAGGGTGTTTGTTGGGTGTTGATTACGGTATGGTCCGTATTGGCTTGGCGTTAAGCGATTCGGAACGGCAAATTGTCCGTCCGTTTAAAGTTATTCATAAATTAAAAGAATTAGACGATATTGTGCCGGCAAAAAATATTTCTGCTTTTGTTGTCGGATTACCTTTGCAAACAGATGGACAAGAAGGTGAGATAGCCAAACAAGTTCGTATGTTTTGTAATCGGTTAATTGAAAAATATCAATTACCTGTTATTTTAATTGATGAAAGATATACCTCAAAGTATGCAACCGAATATATGCATGGTCATGGTGTACGCAAAAAACGTCAAGATGAAATGATAGATGCCGTTGCTGCCTCTCGTATTTTGCAAAAAGCACTTAATGAATTGAAAAACAGTTAAGAAGATGATTTATTTTGTTTTTTGATTTAATGAGCTTCTTTCCAGTTATTACCACTTTCAACTTCTACAATTAACGGAACGGATAATTGAACAACATTTTCCATTGTTTCTTTAACTAATTGCATTGTTTGTGCAACATCTGATTCTTTGACTTCAAAAACCAATTCATCGTGAACCTGTAATAGTAAAGAGGCATCTAAATTGCTTTCTTTTATTTTATTGAATACGGCAATCATTGCCAATTTAATAATATCGGCAGCACCGCCTTGAATAGGGGCATTAATACCGGCACGAACGGCAAAACTTTTTGTTTGAGGGGAATTTGCACCTTGAATAAAGCATTGTCTTCCCATCGGTGTTTGTACAAATCCGTTTTCCAATACTTGCTGTGTTGTATTTTTCATATATTCCTGAATTTCAGGGTAGTGTGCAAAATAGGCATCAATATATGTTTTAGCATCTGTTCTGGATATTCCCAGTTGAGAAGCCAATCCAAAAGCAGACATACCGTAAATAATCCCAAAATTAATTGCTTTTGCACGTCTGCGTGTATCTGTATCCACATGATTGAGTGGTATTTTAAATATTTGAGAAGCTGTTCGGGTATGAATATCCTCATTTAAACGGAATGAGTTTTGTAATTCTTTCACTTCTGCCACATCAGCCATTAACCGTAATTCAATTTGAGAATAATCGGCACAAACTAATTTATATCCTTTTTTGGCAACAAAGGCTTTTCTGATTTCTTTTCCGGCATTTGTTTTAATGGGGATGTTTTGTAGATTCGGGTCAACAGATGATAATCTGCCTGTATTTGTGCCTGTTTGTAAAAAGGTTGTATGTACCCGATTGTTTTTATCAGCCAATGTTGTTAATGAATCAATATACGTTGATTTAAGTTTAACATATAAACGATATTCTAAAATCTTTTGAGCAATTTCAACACCGTCATCAGCTAGGGCTGTCAGTGTTTTGACATCTGTGGCATAATTGCCTGTGCTTGTCTTTTTTCCGCTTGCTAATTCTAATTTGTCAAACAAAATATGTCCGACTTGAACTGGTGAGTTGATATTGAATTCTTCGCCTGCCAATTCATAGATAATATTGATTAAGCGATTGATTTCCTGTGTAAAAAAATCATTAAGTGTTGTCAGATGATTTTTATCAATCAAAATGCCCTTTCTTTCCATTTCAAATAAAATGGGTATTAAAGGACGTTCAATGTTGTTGTATATATTCTGTTTTTGAGGATTGTCTATAATTTTTTTGTGTAATATATGATATAATTTTAAGAGTTGAGTTGCTTCTTTGGTACAAATACGAGCTACTTCTTCAATCGGTAAATCTTCAAAAGAGATTTTATTTTTACCTGAGCCGAGTAGGGGTGTTAATCCGCCGTCATTGTCATTCAAATAATAACTGATAATATCGCCTAACTGATAAGAAATATTTGTGCCGTTTAAAACATAATTTGCAATCATAATATCATCACAAAGCGGAATATCTGTCATATCCGGTAGAAAAGAATCTAAAATATGCCATTGATTTTTAATGTTATAGCTAATAACGGTATTTGTTTGTTCTTTACATAAATGAAGAAGTTCTTGAATAAAAGATTGAATAGGAATACCTTTATTTTGAATGGTATCAAATGAAAATAAATCCAAAGTTTGAGAAGGTGCTTCATTTGACAAAATAACATAATATCCTTCATTTTGGTTAAGAGCAATGGATGCAGAAACAGGAAGATTTTTAGAATCTGTATAAATCCGAAAAGCAAATGTTGATTGTTTTATACCTTTGATTAAAGCATTCAATTCGTTTTCTTTATTAATGATTTTATAGGAAAACGGTTTATTGTTTTGCGTTTGATTGACCGCTGTTTCTGATGTAGGTGTGCTTATATCATCATCAGCCCATTTGGAAATTTTAGCTGTCAAACTCTTAAATTCATTTTGTGTTACAAATTCAAGAAGTGTTTGTTTGATAGGTTTTTGAGACTTGAAATCTTCTATCGGTTGATTGATAGGAACATGATTGTCCAGTTGAACAAGTTGTTTTGAAATAAACACTTGTTCTTTATCCCGTATTAATCCCAAACGTCTTTTTTCGCTTTTAATTTCGTCAATATGATTGAATAATTCTTCAATAGAGCCATATGTATTAATGAGTTCAGATGCTGTTTTTGGTCCGATACCATTTGCTCCGGGGACATTGTCCGTAGAATCACCCATCAAAGCCTGAACATCAACTACTTTATCAGGAGTAACACCGAATTTTACAAAAACATCATCTGCTGATAATGTTTTTTTCTTCATGGGATCATATAGCGAAACATTTTCACGCATTAATTGCATTAAGTCTTTATCAGCCGAAATAACACGAGCCGTCCAACCTTTTTCAACAGCTAAACGGGCATATGTAGCAATTAAGTCGTCTGCTTCATATCCTTCCATTTCTATGCAAGATATGTTCAAAGCCTGACAAGCTTGTCGTATTAATGGAAATTGCGGGATAAGTTCTGCCGGTGTTTCTTTTCTGGTTGCTTTGTAATCCGGAAAGATTGTATTTCTGAAATTACGACGAGCAGCATCAAAGATAACAACAATGTGAGAACAATGATTTTCGTTAGATAAATTTAAAAGCATATTCAGAAAACCATAAACGGCATTTACAGGCGTGCCGTCCGAGCGAGTCATCATCGGTAAAGCGTAAAAGGCTCTGAAAATATAACCGGAACCGTCAATTAAACAGATGGTTTCCTGTTTATCCATAGCTTATTTTCCCTTATTCTTAACAGGAATACCTTTGCTTGATTTTTGTGCTATCATTTGTTTGGGCATCGGTTTTTCCGGTTTTACATCTGATTTTTTAGAACTGTTTTTTGCTTTTTTTGATTTTTCTTCTGAATTTTTAATTTCAGTTTCTTTTGGTTGTTGTTCAATTGGTGTTGTTTCTTCTTCATCAGACACTTCTTCTTCCGGAATGTCAGCTTCACGAACTAAAACAGGAACACCATTAGGAGACATAACCATTTCCATCCGTTCTTTTTTCTCACGGGCATTTTCAAGCGCTAATTCTTTTAATGATGTATAAGCTGTTTTACAGTGTTCCGGACAATAAGGTTTTCCGGTTTTGCATTCTTTACCACAAAAATGAAAGTCTTCACTAAACGGATCACCATACGGCCAACGACATGAATTTAATTTTAAATCCATTAAAGTAACAATATCGTTATCTTTTTCTTTTTGAATTGTTATTCGTTTTGTCGGTTTCTTTTCGTTTTTCGGTGTTTTTATTGGGGAAGGGCGGGAATCTAATCCCAAACGATGAACTTTACCAACGACAGCATTTTTAGATATACCGAGTTCTCTGCCGATTTCAACGGTGCTTTTGCCTTTTGCCCATAATTTTTTGAGTTGTTTGATTTTTTCTTCTGTCCAAGCCATTGATATAACTCCTTATAAAATTTTTGTCATTTTATATTAAATTTTTCCGTTAGTCAAGTGAAATAGGCATGCCGAAATGGATAAAAATGTCATCGTTGTAAATTTTTTCCAATTCATTGACGTATTTTTCAATAAATAAAACATCACCGGGTTTAGCATTGTACATTTCAGCAATCATTTGAATTGGTAATAGTTTTTCATTTGGACGGATAGGATATTGTTTTCTTAATCCATGTAATGCAATGGCATCGGTTAAAAGCATTTTGTTAACACGGGTAGCTTTTAAAACAATATCAGCTTTTTCTGCAAATTCCATTGTGTTTTTCCAGCCGTGATTACGAATGAATTGACTAAAAGCTTCGGCTTGGTCTGTTTGGTTGATAAAATTAACCCATTCCCGAAACGGCCAAGCCATAACCGTTGTTATATTATCGCCTTTGATGAAATCTCGTAATTGGCTGGCAAGTTCTATGTCTTTTTGATAAATAAAATCCGGCAAATCATTGAGTGTATCAATATAACGTTCAATTTCGCCTTGTTTAAATATGGTTTGTGTATATGATTTTTTTGTTTCCTCGCTTATCGGAAAAGCTTCTTCCAATGTTTTTGCTTTGTAATCCAGATTGGGTTTGGTTTCTTCCGATGATAAAATACCGATATCATCATAATTGACATTCCCGATAACATCTCGTATTTTTTGGGTTTCCGGTTGTTTCCATTCATCCGGATCTAAAAACGGATAAAATGATGCCGGTAATTTATCCAAATACTTTTCGGCATATTCTTTAAGTTGCGGTGCAATAACTGTAGGTTTTTTGTTTTTCCAAATAATAATTTGCGGATGTGACGTGACTTTGTGTGGCACAATTCGTAATTCGTGAATCATCGGGATATAATATTGACGCTTCTCGTAAGGAATGTTTAACAAGCTGTCTAACATATAGTCGGCTGATTTAAAATATGCCTGGTTTTCATCATAGAGTGTTTGTATTTGTCGGGCATCAAATTTATCAGGTATTCTGATTTGTGCTGATGTCGGCATTGTTAAGCTAATCAAGGTAAGTAAAACAAAAGTGTTTAATATGTTTTTTTTCATTTGTCTTCTTTCACTATTATAATCTGATAAAACAATAGTAATAATTTTATATTCTTCTGTCAACAGATATTAATATTTGCGATGAGATTGTTTGTTTTCAACGGCAACTTGATATGTTAACGTTGTTTCTTGATTGGCAGGAACATTAAAACGCCATTTAACCCGATTGGCGGTTTCTTTGATATAATCCATACTTGTTTGAGTGATTTGCCAATCGCCATTGAAATTTTCATAAACAGTAACGGTTTTATCTTTGGTTGAACCGTTTTTGAAAATAATTTCATACGTTTTAAATTGAGTGTCTCCGATTTGATTTTGTTTCGTTAATTTAGCATTTGCAAATATATCAAATGCTTCTCCCATCGGTAATTTAACCGTTGCTTTGTTGGGTGTGTGATTGATAAAAGCTTCCCCAACATAAACAGATTCATTGTCTTTTGTGTTTTTATAAAAACGAATAACGCCTTTGGGTAAAGCAATACCTAACGTATTGCCTTTGTTATTGTCAAATTGATAGACAACACGTGCTTTTATATTTTCTAACGGATTGGCATTATAGGGTTTTAATGCATTGTCAAAAACATAATCTTTTTGAACGGCAACATTGGTTTTACTCAATAAGGCGACTTGTTTTTCCTGTTTGGGTAAAACAGTTGTTTTTGACGGTAGTGTATAGACGTAAAAATCAGCAACATCTTCAACGGTTGGCATCGCTTCATCAAAAGAGTTTACCTGCATGGCATCAACAGCCATAGCTTTCATCATTGAACGACGAACATGACGTACTTGTGCTACATCACCGGCAACCAGTTTTAAATCGGCATTTTTAAATGTACTGGATGATTGATTGTTGAGTGTAATAAATCCATTTAATCCCATTGAATTTTCGTCTTCGTTTAAATTAGCAACATAATTGGCAGTCCAAGATAATCCTCTGGTTAAATAGCTTAATGTTAAATCCGTTTCTTGTTTTGATGGACTGTTAATATTCATATTTAAAGAGGGTTTTGAAATTAATCCTTTTGGTAAGTTATTGAGTAAAATAGTTCCTTGCGGATTGGTAACAATTTTGCCGTTTATTTCCAAAATCGGCTGATTGTTATTGTAAGCAATTAATTTTGCTTCTGTTTGTTGTTTTTCTCCCGTATTTTGATTAACAGTTTCCAATATAACGTTTTCACCGACGGATTTTGCCAATAAGGAGTTTGTGTCAATTAAGTCATAATTAAAGTTTTGTTCTGTTGTAACAACTGAACCACCTGATAATAAAGCGCTTTCAGGAATAATCATATCTGCGATTGATTCATACGATATATGATTTTTGCCTGATGTTAAATTGGTTGTACGGGTGTCATTAACCAATGCAATATTAGCATTGTAAATTGTAACGTTTAAATCTTTTTGTTGATTTTCACCGATAACGGTTAAGGCATGTGCTGAAGTACATAAAAAAGTACTCATAGCAAGTAATGTAATTGATGATTTTATTTTCATTTTATCCCCCTTTGTTTAATTTGATTTTTTATTTAGGCAATTTTGTTCAAAATGAGTTGTCCATTCTTTGTCAAAATTTAATGCCAAAGCATATGGTTTGTTTTTCATATAAAGAGCATATCCGGCTTGTTGTGTCAAGCCATAAAAACGATTTTTATCCAATAAAAATAATTTAAAACGTTTGACTTCTTTTAATATGTATTTACGACCGATAAAATGCCAGAAAATGATATTAAATAAAACATAACAGCAAATAAGAATGCCAATTTTACCACTTGATAACATAATATTATTATCTTGTGCAAAATAGACAACACCCAGACAAATTAAAGCAGATGTTAACCAATATTGTATGGATAAGCGTATATAACGACAAATTGTGCAGATATATTTTCCACCCAATGAACGATAAAAACGTGTTTCATTTAAACGACATTCCAATGGTGTTTTTTTGTTTGTTTGATATAATTCTTTAAATTGGTTCAATACATAGGGTGTTGGGGTTATCCAATATAAACGGTTTAATGTTAGTGGTGCAAAATGATAGATGTATTTTTGAATGTTTTTTTCTTTATAAAAAGCTAAAAAGAGTGCACATAATGTAAAATAAACAATCATAAATAAAATGGCACATAACATTGTTAATGTATGCCAATGTTTTTCCAGTTTATCTTCCAGTGTCAAAGGTGGAAATATGTTGGAATCAAACATAGCATATAAACCGATGTTTGCATAAGCCGGTAATGGATTGTTTAACACAAATGCGGTACTTCCTGAGGGATTTGTTTTGACTTCATAGGCTTTTTTGAGTGAAACATAATTTGTTCCGAATAAAAGGTCTTTTTCAAACAATGTTGTTTTTTTTGGAAATGCCAGATAAATACCTGTTTTGCTAATCGGCATGGCCCATTTGGTTCCTGTTACATTATAATGAATAAAAGCTTTGTCTTTATTAACGGTAATCCCGTCTTTTATTAAATATTTTAACGTAATACGATGTGATCCAGCTATTAAATAACCATCAAACGATAATTTAATTTCTTTGTTTTCGTGTTGTATTTTTGGTGTAACTGTTTGACCGTCAATTTGTGCGTTTAATAATGTAAATGATTCTGATAAATCGGTTATGTTGTGTGTTGTTAAGAGTGTTCTTTCAAAAGGAATGTTTTGTGTGTTAATAAAAGAGATATATTCTTCAACCATTAATTCTTTTGGCGAAGTAACTTGTATGAATGTATAAAAATCGGTTGTATGCGTTGTGTATATATTATTTTGTTTTTTGCCGAACGGATTGGTATATTCAATTTCTTTTAACAAAGAAGATGAAGTGTTTGCAACAGGAACAATGGGTTGAACAGGTGTGTTCGTTTCAAACGGATTAAAATTATTGTCCGTAATTTGAGTTGTGCCAAATAAACGTTTTTTTTCTTCATCCATCCAACCGGATAGTTTATCTTTGGGTTTAGCACCGACTGTTTCACCGATATAAACAAAAGGTGTGCCGGTATATTTATTATTCATCGGTTTGTTCCGATTGCTAATGTTAAGTAAATTTGATTCGTTGATTTTGGAAGGTTGAGCAAAAGCAATGTTCAGCGTGAAAACACATATCACACTTACGAAAATAACGAAAAAAAATGCATTAAAGTATTTCTTTAAACTATTCATTTATTCCTCTGAAATTTCATTTTTTAATTCTATTTTATCATCTGATTTGCAAACGGTGTATATCGGGCATTTTTCACAATAAGGTTTTCGTGCCGTACAGACATACCGACCATGCAAAACCAATGCTAAACCGACGTCTGATTTATATTCTTGCGGAACAATTTTATTGAGCTTTTGTTCAATATCTGCCGGTGTTTTGCCTGTACATATTTTTAAACGATGGCACAAACGGAAAACATGTGTATCAACACCAATGGCTGGTGCATGATATGCTATATTCAGAAAAACATTTGCTGTTTTGCGTCCGACTCCCGGTAAGGTAATAAGTGTTTCAAAATCAGATGGTACAATGTTGTTGTATTCATTTTTAATTTTATCGGCTAAAGCCATAATGGATTTTGTTTTATTGTTAAAGTAATTAATAGATTTGACGTAATCTCGTACTTTTTCATATCCGAGAGTCAGAAAAGCTTCCGGTGTATCAGCAACGGGAAATAATTTTTCCGTAACCCGATTAACATTTTTATCTGTACTTTGTGCAGAGAGAATGATAGCCACCAATAAAGAAAAGTGATTTGTCCAATTTAATTCACAACGTGGATCAGGATAAGCCTTTTTGAGTGTATCAAACAAATTTTCCCGTTCTGTTTTTGTCATAAGAGTCATTGTTATTTCTCCCGATTTAAAATAAGTGTAATTAAATCTTGTAAAGATTGTGCCTCGTTTCCGAATATGGATAATGCTTGACGTGCCTGTTCAACCAATTTATTCATTTTTTGACGTGTTTGAGCTTCTCCGTTTAAAGATAAATAAGTTGATTTTTGTGCTTTTTTATCTTTGTGCAATGTTTTTCCGACAATTTGTGCTTTGCCGTAAACATCTAACAAATCATCAGTTAATTGAAACAAATGACCTAATGCTTCGGCATATTTTGTTAACGCATCATATTGTTTTTGTTCGGCAGAAACAAGTAGAGCAGGGGCTTGACAGGCAAAACGAATGAGTTCGCCTGTTTTTAATGATTGCATTTGCCAAATATCTTGTTCGGATAAAGTTTGTTTTTCGCCTGTTAAATCAATCATTTGACCACCAATCATTCCATTCACACCGGCACAGTTGGCCAAAAGGCAAATTAATTGACATTTTGTAAGTGGTTCAATCGGTATTTCAGAATCGGATAGAATTTCAAATGCTTTTGTGAGTAGTCCATCACCGGCAAGGATGGCGGTAGCTTCATCAAATTGCTTGTGATTGCTTGGTTTTCCGCGTCGCATATCATCATTATCCATTGCAGGTAAGTCATCGTGAATAAGTGAATAAGTGTGTACCATCTCCAAAGCACAAGCAATAGCGGTTAATGCTTTTTTATCAGCATTAAGCATATTTCCGATTTCAAATATTAAAAACGGACGTAAGGCTTTTCCATCACTGATAGCCGAATAACGCATTGCTTCAATGACACGATTTGTTAAATCGTTCTTTTGTTTAAGATAATTTGATAATGCCTCATTAACGATAAGTCGTGTTTGAGCAAATTTATCCGTCAAGTTTGTCATCAAAACTTTCAACTCCGACAGGTTTGTTTTTCTCAATGATGAGTAAATCAATTTTTGACTTAGCTGATTTTAATTTTTCGGCACAGTATTTTTGTAAAAGTGTTCCCCGTTCATAAATTTTAACAGCATCTTCTAATTTGATGCTACCACTTTCTAATTTGCGAACAACGATTTCTAATTCACTCATCGCCTCTTCAAAAGACATTTCTTCAATTGGTTTTAATGTTTCGGTCATTTAATTTATCTCCGTTTTTTTACGGCAACAACCACCTTTTTTCTTTTTACCACAACATTCGCCATCGTGAGCGTGTCCGCCACAACATTCGCCATCGTGAGCGTGTCCGCCACAGCATTCTCCATCGTGAGCGTGTCCGCCACAGCATTCGCCATCGTGAGCGTGTTCGCCACAGCATTCGCCATCGTGAGCGTGTTCGCCACAACAATGGTGTTCTTTGGCTTCAGCTTTCATTGATTGATATGTTTCTTTGGATAAGGATTTTTCTTTAACATCCAGTTCTCGTAAAGCAATTTTATTGACAATGTCCCAAACAGCTTCCCGAATGTCAAATAGTTCTTGAATGGCATCAAATTCTTTTTCAACCAGTTCTTGAGCATCTAATAATGACATTAATTCATCTTGCAGTTCAAATGCTTTGGCAGAAACCAAACGCATTTCTTCAATTAAAATTTTTTTATTTTGTGCCGTTTCAGCTAATTCTGCCAAACGAGACAGTTTTTCTTCTATAATTGTATTCATTGTTTTTCTCCTTTCGAGGTAGTTTAAACAATTCTGTTCGTAATTACAAGAATTTTTTGCAAAAATATCACTTAAAAATTGACTTTTTTTCATAAAAAAGTTAATATTCATTGAAAATAAATGAACAATTTAAAATTTTATTCGTTTAAACAAAATGAAATGAGGAGAATATTATGCAGTCAAAATTAATAAATATTTTATTTGCCGGTTGTGCTTTGTGGGTTGGATTGTCCGTTTCGCCAGCTTTAGCTTTGGATCCTTTTTCTGTTTATCGGGCAAATGCACCAAAAGATTGTGTAGATAAGGATATCGGTAAAGGATCATTGGGTTTGTCTGAATTAATTGAAATCGGTTTGTGTAATAATCCGGCTTTAAATCGGGATTATATGAGCTTAAAAGCCTCTGAAGCTGCTTTGGGTAAATCAAAATCAGAATATTTGCCTTCTGTTACAGCTTCTGCTGATTTGAGCGATTCGTATTCCAAACAGGAAGATAATAAAAGAATTAAAAAGAATCCGTTAGGCGGAAACGTCGCTTTATCATGGTTGCTTTATGATTTTGGCGGACGGGGAGCCAGAGTTGAACGGGAAAAAGAATATTTAAATAATGCTCAATTTTCTTATAATGCTGTTTTAAATAATACCATTTTATCCATTCATACGGCTTATTTAGAATTATTAAGCAGTGAAGAAGTTTTAAAAAGTGCCAAGACAAGTGAAGCCAGTTATAAAAAATCGTATGAAGAATCATCAAAACGCTATGAATTGGGTTTGGTTTCGTTAAGTGATAAATTGCAAGCGCAAACGAGTTATGAACAATCAAAACTAGAAGTTGTAACGGCTGAAAATAAAGTCAAACAAAATCAGGGTAATTTGGCTGTATTGCTTAATTTATCTCCTGATGTAACGTTTAATTTAAAGAGCCCGTCTAAAAAAGAAGGGTTTGAAAAATTGCAATCCGGAGACATGTCTGTTCAAAAATTAATGGAAACGGCGTTATCGTTACGTCCGGAAATTAAAAGTGCCGAAAGTAGTGCTAAAGCAGCCAAAGAAGGAATTGATGTCGCTAAATCTTTGCGTTATCCGAGTATTAAAGCTACCGGTCGTTTAGGATATGATGACGATTGGAAATATAACAGTCCGTACCAATATGGTTCATCTGTCGGTGTTGGTGTATCAGTTCCTTTATTTACGGGTTTTTCAAACACATATGGTATTGCACAGGCAAAATATCAATATCAACAAGCACAATTTGGGGTGGAAGATACCAAGGAAAGTGTTAAAAATGAAGTGTGGAGCGCTTATCAAAATTACAAAACAGCTGTTATAGCACATGATATCAGTCAAAAAGTGCTAGATAGTGCAGAAGAAGCCGAACGGGTTGCTTTTGCTATGTATCAGGTCGGTAAAGGAGATATTTTGAATTTGTTAACTGCCAGTGCTAATTTGGCATCGGCTCGCAAAGAAGTAATTGTCGCCTTTTATTCTGTTTTAAAAAGTAAATCAAATCTTTATCGTGCAGTCGGGAGTTTTTAATGACAATAGAACAAAATACATCTGCTCAAAAACATATTATCAAAAAATCCATTCAGGCACTTTGGCAACGTAAAAAAATTCGTTATACGTTATTCATTGTGCTGATATTGGGTGGATTGTTTTTAAGTATGGGAAAAAAAGAGGGTATCTCTCCGAAAGATTTTGAACAGACACGCATTGAACGGGGAAATATTGTTGAAGTCGTTACGGCGTCGGGTAAAATTCAACCGATTAATACGGTTAGTGTCGGTACGCAGATTTCCGGCATTGTAGAGCAGGTATTGGTTGATTATAATGATGAGGTTAAAGAAGGACAATTATTGGCCCGTTTGGATACAGCTCTTTTAACCGAATCTAAAAATGATGCACAGGCTCGTTTGGCATTAGCAACAGCAAAACAAAAAATTGCTAAATTAAATTACGACAGATATGCAAAGCTTTATAAAGAAAAATTA
Organism: Alphaproteobacteria bacterium; assembly: GCA_045638265.1. Classification (GTDB taxonomy): domain Bacteria; phylum Pseudomonadota; class Alphaproteobacteria; order CAAHEQ01; family UBA3637; genus RGIG4140. The sequence goes on from JAZUBA010000003.1 coordinate 76,853, forward strand.
ATTGCAAAAGCAACGTTAGAAGAGGCCGAAATTGCGTTGGCAGTTGCTGATACTGATATTTTGACGGCAACGGCTGATGTAAATAAAGCCGAACGTAATTACGGTTACGCACAAATTACATCTCCGGTATCAGGGACGGTGATTACAAAAGAAGTAGAGCAAGGACAAACCGTTGCTGCCAGTTATCAAACACCGACATTGTTCTCTATTGCCGAAGATTTATCTAAAATGCAGATTGAAGCCAGTATTGCCGAAGCAGATATTGGTTCTATTAAATCAGATATGGCTGTTACATTTACGGTAGATGCATATCCGAATGATGTGTTTGACGGTAAAGTGAAACAAGTCCGTTTATCTCCGACGGAAGATTCTAATGTTGTGATGTATACGGTTGTTATTGATGTAGATAATTCTTCACGCAAATTGCTCCCAGGTATGACAGCTTTTGTTAGTATTGTTGTTAATTCAGCAGATGATGTTTTACGTTTGCCGACCAGTGCTTTACAATTTAAGCCGAATGCTCGTTTACGTCAAATGATTGAGAAAAAACAGATAGATTTAAAACCAACACAAGCAATGGTTTATCAATTTAAAGAGGGTAAATTACAACCTGTTGTTTTTGAACGGGGTATTTCCAATGCTTCACATATTGAAGTCAAATCAGGATTTAAAGAAGGTGATAAGGTTGTTACCGAATTTTTACAACGAATGGGTGGTAAAAGATAATGATACAATCATCTGAACAACATAAACATTCAACACAACCGGTTATAGAAATCAAAGATTTGTGTAAAACATATTTTATGGCAGGCGGTTTGAGCCAAAATGTCTTAAAAGGAATTACATTTCAAATTTATAATGGTGAATTTGTTTCCATCATGGGACCATCCGGTTCGGGTAAGTCAACGTTAATGAATATACTAGGGTGTTTAGACAGACCGACATCAGGCGATTATTATCTCGTTGGTGAAAATGTTGCTCAAAAAGATGACAAGTCTTTGGCATCCGTTCGGGGTGAAAAAATCGGTTTCGTTTTTCAAAATTTTAATTTATTAATGAAACGCAGTATTGCTGATAATGTATCATTGCCTTTGATTTATCAGGGTGTTTCGGATTCGGAACGTCGGCGTAGGGCTGTTGATATGTTGCAAAAAGTCGGTCTGAAAGGATATGAAGACCGTTTGCCGTCTCAAATTTCGGGAGGTATGCAACAAAGAGTTGCCATTGCACGGGCATTAATTAACAATCCGTCTATTATTTTTGCTGATGAACCAACCGGAAATCTAGATAGTCAGACATCTGATGAGATTATGAGTTTGTTTAGCGAATTAAATCAACAGGGGATAACGATTGTTTTGGTTACCCATGAAGAAGATGTTGCTGATTATGCACCTCGTATGATTAAAATTATGGATGGGCAATTGGCTTTTAATGGTTTGCGAGCCGATTATCTGCGGAGGGATAAATGATTTATCAAATTTTAAAAGAAGCGTGGATTTCAATCGGAGCATATAAATTACGCACATTTTTAACAATGTTGGGTATTTTAATCGGTGTTGCTGCTGTTGTATTAATGGTGTCTGCAGGGCAAACCGTTCAAAATGAAATTACACGCACTTTTGATTCTATGGGAACGAATTTAATCTTAATCGGACCGGGACAAACAATAAAAGGCGGTGTCCGTGGGGGACGTGGCAAACCGACTGTAACGTTTGAAGATATGGATGCATTAAAGGAACTGAAAGATGTAGAAGCTGTCAGTTATGTCGTGAATACGGCTGTTCAGGCAGTTTATGCGTCAAATAACTATGGGGTTAGTGTTTATGGAACAACGCCGGATTATTTGATTACGGGTAATTGGGAAATTGAACAAGGACAGATGTTTACCGAACGTGATTTAAAATCAGGTCGTCCGTATGCTGTTATCGGTCAAACGGTGGTAGATGAATTGTTTGGATTGCAAAATCCGATTGGAAAAGTGATTCGTTTAAAAAGTCAGCCATTTACCGTTATCGGTGTGTTAAAAGAAAAAGGTGATGGAATGATGGGCGACGATCAAGATAATGTTATTTTAACGACTGCAACGGCTTTGCGTCAACGGTTGCATTCCGGTTTTCGTCCGAATGTTGTGAATATGGGTTTTGTCAAGGCTGTTAGCGAAGACAAAATGGAGGCTGTTGCCAATCGTATTGAATATCAGTTGCGGGCAAGACACCGTTTGAAAGACGGAGTTGAAAACGATTTCAGTGTTCGTTTGATGACAGATATGGTTGAAAAAGTACGAAGTGTCGGTTTTATTTTGTCAGCATTATTGGCTGCAATTGCATCTATTTCTCTGGTTGTCGGTAGTATTGGTATTATGAATATGATGCTGGTATCCGTAACGGAAAGAACGAGAGAAATCGGTACACGTAAAGCCTTGGGGGCGCCCAATCAATGGATTATGTTTCAGTTTTTAACAGAATCGGTTTTGATTTCGTTTATGGGTAGTTTTGTCGGTATGATTTTAGGTGTTGTTTTGGCTCAAATCGGAGGTGTTGTTTTGGCAAAAGATGTACCAATTTCTATCTGGTCTGTTGTCATTTCCGTATTTGTTGCTGTTGTTGTGGGGGTTGTTTCCGGTTTGATGCCTGCGATTAAAGCGATGAAACTTGACCCGATTGAAGCATTAAGATTTCAGTAAAATAGATGTGTTTTTTTTGTTAAAATATAAAAATTTCCTTCTAAATGAATTTTTTGCTTGAAAAATGAAATGAATATGCGTATAGTAAAGCCATTCATTTAACTTAAAACAGGAAGGAAAACAGATGAAAACACAAGCAAACAATATTCGTCCGGGTTGGATTATTGAACATAACGGTAAACAATGGACTGTTATGAAAACTATGGTTACAAAACCTGGTAAAGGTGGTGCATTTATGCAGGTTGAAATGCGCGATTTAGCCAGTGGTAACAAAACAAACGAACGTTTCAGAACAGAAGATACTATTGAAAAATTGACATCTGAAAATATTGATTGTCAATTCTTGTATCGTGATGGTGATACATTATTCTTTATGAATCAAGAAACATACGATCAATTTGAGTTGCCGGCTGATTTTATGGGTGATTCTGTTGCTTTCCTTCAAGATGGTATGAGTGTTGTAGCTAACACCATTGAAAGCAAAGTTGTCGGTATTGAATTGCCATTGCAAGTTGTATGTACTGTTGTTGAAACAGAACCGTATTTGAAAGGTCAAACAGTTACAACATCATATAAACCGGCTATTTTAGATAACGGTTTAAGAACATCAATTCCGCCATTTGTTACAACAGGTGAAAAAATCGTTGTTGCAACAGCTGACTGTTCTTATGTTGAAAGGGCTAAATAATGCCTGTTGTAGAAAAACGGTCTATTACGCCCCGTAAAGAAACATTTAAACGGGAAAAACTGCAAACACGTGAAGAAGTCATGATTAGTTCGTTATCACCACAATTAATGATTATGGTGAAAGCTGTTCGTAAAGCCGGACGCAGAATGGTTCGTGATTTCGGTGAAATTTCAAGTTTGCAAGTATCCAGAAAAGGTCCGGGTGATTTTGTCAGTAATGCTGATACAATGGCTGAACGGACTTTGATTGAGCAATTAAGTCAAGACAGACCTGATTATGGTTTTATTACGGAAGAAACAGGTACAATTCCACCTCGTAATAATTCTCCGTATACATGGGTTATTGATCCGATTGACGGAACAATTAACTTCTTGCATGCTATTCCGGAATTTGCTATTTCAGTAGCTTTGTTGGAAAATGACACGGTTATTGCAGGTGTTATTTATAATCCGATTACTAATGATTTATACTATGCTGAAAAAGGGAAAGGCAGTTATTTGATGACGCCGACAGGAAACGTTCGTTTGCGTGTATCAGGTCGGAATAATATAGATGAAGCTCTTGTCGGCAGTAATTGCTTTAAAGATGTCGAAACCCGTTCTGATGTTGCCCGTATGACAAAAAATGTTGCATCTGTTCGCTATAACGGCAGTACAACACTTTCAATGTCAGCTGTTTCAGCAGGTAAATATGATGCCTATGTTGCACGTCAATTTAAAATTTGGGATGTAGCAGCGGGATATTTATTGGTGAAAGAAGCCGGTGGTTTTGTATCATCATATAATGGTGGTCGGACATTGCGTGAAATTATGGATACGCAAACGATGATTGCTTGTAATTCTGCGTTAAAAGACATTTTTTTAAAGATGAATGAAAAATAAGTCTAAAAAAAATAGCTTGTAGGCGTATGCAGATATAAAAGTTGAATTTTTTTTGTAAAAAATGAAAAAAGTTCTTGATTTTTGTAATGAACTCATGTATAAATGAGGCTCTAACAGATTCGATGGAGTTTTAAAATGAAAAAGAATATACACCCTGATTACCATGAAATCACTGTTGTGATGACAGACGGTACAGAATTTAAAACACGTTCCACACTTGGTAAACCGGGTGCGGTTGTTCGTTTGGACATTGACCCGCTTTCACATCCGGCTTGGACTGGTGTTTTCCGTATCATTGACAGTGGCGGACAATTGGCTAAATTTAACAAAAAATTCGTTGGTTTCAAAAAACCGGGCGCAAACTAATTTTAGCAGAAAGTTAAATGCTTTCAAAATAAAGTTCGTAATGGAATATTTAAAAACCTCTGATTTTTTCAGAGGTTTTTTATGTTATATGTATTTGATTTTTTTATGAATATGTTAAGCAAAATACAGCTAAATCATAATTTTTTTTAATGAGAAAAAGTCTTTTTTACAGATTGAAGAAGCCAAAGTTTAATATCAACGCCAAATGAAAGGGATGTGGTTAGGTGTTTCAACATTTTTTTGTATGCTTGCATATTTTTTGATGAAACACAGTCTATTGTATAAGAAAACAAATAAGAAGCAGTTAATCCCTTAATAACTTTAATTGTGTTATAAATTAACGTTTATTAATATCCTATCTCTATGCTAGACCTACATGTCGTTCATTTCACTTATTTCTTACTTGCTTTTTTCATTCATTTGTTTTACAATTCGCCAAAAGGAGATTTGATAATGAAAACACTGCTTGTCTTTGCTATTTTGTTAGTCGGCTACGGCGCCTTATTTTATGTTTTTTATTCTATCTATTCCTTATTAAAAGGTCGTTTTGGTCAATTTGCGCCTTATGTTCCCAGTGTCGGTAAATCCAAACAAACGATGTTGGATATTGCCCGCAAACAATTAGCTGAATCAGATAAACCGCTGACTGTTGTTGATTTAGGTAGTGGTACAGGTTCTCTTCTTATCCCGTTGGCAAAAGAATTTCCACAACATTCATTTATCGGCATTGAGTGGGATTTTATTCCCCTGATGGTTGCCATGTTTCATTCCCGCAAATTAAAAAACACACACTGGTCTAAACAAAATTTTATGACATATTCTTGTCAAGAAGCCGATATTGTCTTTTGTTATTTGCTTAAAACCATGCAAGAAAGCATCGGACTGAAATTATCCCGTGAAATTAAAAATGATTGTCTTGTCATTACCGAATTATATCCCGTTAATCATTTAAAATTGATTAAAGCCTATAAACCGAAGTTAAATGTTGGTATTCCCGTTTACAAGATGAAAAAAAATTAACACATTAAAACACACACTTTCGTTGCGTTTATATTGCATCAGTTTCATAAAAAACCTACTCAATAAATAACTTGTTTTATTTATTTAAAGGAGTTTTTTTATGTTAAATTATCAATTTTATTTACTTGTAGGTTTTACCTGTTTATTAGCATCTCAACATGTCTGTTCGGAACCACGCATTATAGAGGATTCGGCTTTAAAATCAAAAAATGCCATTACCCAAAATAACGTTAATACAGCTCCAATAGATGAAAAAAGCACATGGACAACAGTTAAAGATACAACCAAAGAAGCTTGGCAAAAAACAAAAGAAGTTGCCAATGATGCTTGGGAAGATATGCAAATCTCTACCCATAAAAAAACAACACATCCAACATCCATTCAATCAGTTGATGTACCAAACAAACCCTCTCCGGTATTTCAATCTCATCCGCAACATATCCGCCCGAAAAACACCATTGATATGAACGGACATAATGATAGTAGCAAATGGCAACCCGGCAATACAGGCACAGCATGTGATTTATGGCATATCTGCCCCAAAGTACACAGCAATATAACACCTGTTTTGTTAGATGAAGAGCCTCGCACAACACACAGCGAACCGATAAAACACGGCAAATCAGTTAAAGGCAGACACCATCACAAAAAATCGATACTCCAACAAACAGAACAAACCATTGATTCATGGGCGGATAAATATACGCAATTCAAAAACAAACTTGCCAAAGAACTGGGATTGTCCTATTCACTCGATGTTTCATATATGGCTCAACGAGGAGCGCCTTCAGGACATATTACCCCCTGGCAAAGTCAATATTACGGTACGGCAACGTGGGATATGTTTCAATCTGATACCATTGGATCAGGCTCGTTGAATATTGCCTACGAACTTGTCCGTTATTGGAACGGTACAGGTGCCGAATTGGGAAATAATATCGGCATTGTAACACCACTGAATGACTATACGAATAAAGCCAATTATTTTTATGAATTAAGTTACACGCACCAATTTCCCGATAAATTAGATTGGCTATCCGTTACGCTCGGACAAATTCCGCTTTACAATTTTGACGGAACAACATATGATTCCAATCAACAGATTAACTTTATCAACGAGGCTTTTTCACAAAATGCCACCAGTACTTATCCGTCAGCAAGTTTGGGAGGATATATCACCATTTCACCTGATGATTTTTGGAGCATATCATTTGGTGGTCAGGATGCAACCAATGTTACCGGCAATCGAATTTCCACCAGTCATTTCGGCGAAAAATTGACTTCATTCGTCAGCGGAACGATTAATCCGAAAAACAAATTGGGACAAGCCGTTTTAAGCGTATTGTTTTATAACCAACCCGCTGTAGATGCACAACCGGAAAGAACAAAGGGATGGAGTGTGAATGCACAACAAAACATCGGGAATAAGTTAGCCGTTTTTATGCGGGCTAATGGGGTCAATAAAGGTTTGTTTGGCATTAAACAATCCTACGTTTTAGGCGGTGTTTATAATAATCCACTCAATCGGAATGCTTTGGATCAAATCGGTTTTTCAGGTGCTGTCAATAAAATGGATAAAACTGTTAACGGCCCGAATACACGTTCCGTAGAAAACATTTTAGAAGCCTATTGGGCATGGGGTATCAGTTCATTTATGACAATTACACCAGATATACAATTTTACATCAATCCGGCACTTAATCGCAATTCTAATACTGCAACCGTTGCAACCATTCGGGCAACAATGATGTTTTAAAACAGATTAAAAACGCTTTTCCAACCGACAATACAGAAACTTAAAATAATGAAATATCACTTTTATATACCAAAATATCTGATGCACAAAAGTAAGCCGATTTTCAACAAATTGGTACAACTGACAAGTTTGTTTTTTTTCGGCTTAGCTTTTTGGCTGATACTTAAAGATGTTGAAAAGGTCGGTTTTGAAACGCTTGTTCAGATGATATTACAAACGCCGATATGGGTTATTTTGTTAGCGTTGTTTTTTGTGTTGTGCAATTATTTAACCTTATGCGGATATGATGCCCTTTCACTGGATTATATTCGCACAAAACTACCTTTTAAAACAATATTTAAAACCTCAGCCTTAGGTTTTGCCGTTAGTAATACGGTGGGACACGCCTATATATCCGGTGGTGCTATCCGATATTTACTTTATACCCCATTTGGCATTTCACGAGCAAAAATATTGATTTTAATTGCTTTTGAGACCTTAACGCTTTTTATGGGTATGGGATTAATTTATGTAATTGCCACGCTTTTGTTGCCTTTTTCAAGCGAATTAAACAATGCACAGCATCTCAAAACATTTTATTTTGTCTCACTGTTGATTGTTATAGCTTTTATTTTTTATCGATATCTTATTTTGAATCAAAAGCACAATCTGCGAATTGGAGGTGTAACACTCAAAACACCCGATAAAAGCACAACTTATCTTCAACTGCTTATTGGTTTTACGGATAATTTTTTGTTATCAGTTATTTTCTATACCTTTTTAAGATATCATTTAGACGTATCATTTTTATCTGTTTTTGTTGTTTTTACATTAGCACAAATAACGGCACAAGCTTCACAGGTTCCTGGTGGATTAGGCGTATTAACATCTTTGTTTTTACTTTTATTTCCACACGCCGACTCGGATAAAGGTGCTATTTTAGCTTCTTTGTTTTTATATCGCATAACCTACTTTTTTATTCCGTTTTTTCTGGCTTTATTTTATTTAGGATGTTACGAAATCAAAAAATACATTATTAAAAAGCAATAAAATTTGTCTAATAAAAACTTTTTAATTTAACAAAATCAATAAATTATAAAATAATTAAAAAATTTTATCAATTTTTCTTGACAAAAATATTTATTTGTTGTAGGATAAGCTTATCGGAAGAAGAGATACGTTCTGAAAAGGAATGATAAGATGAAGTTACTTTCAAAGAAACGGATTATCAAAGAAGATGCAAATGCACAATTACCTCGTTTAAACCGTGTATCCGGTCAACTGGAAGGGATTAAACGAATGATTGAAAGCAATCGCTCTTGTGAAGATATTTTAACGCAATTACGCTCGGCACGGGCTGCGATAAAATCCATTGAAGGAAAGTTGCTGAATGCTCACTTACAAAATTGTGTACGTCAATCGTTTGCAAATGAAAAGGAGCAGGAAAAAGCTTTGAATGAAATTCAAACACTTTTTGCCCGATTTGAAAACTAATTAATCAAAATGGTTTTTGACAGAAAGAATATGTCGTTTTTTTGTTCTCCTTAGACATATTTTTTACATCTGAAACGAGATTGATTAACAGCTGTCAGACAAGAGTTTTCGGTAAAAAATACACCTTTTTTTGTTCTCCTTTGGTGTGTTTTTGAGTTTCCGAAAAACAGATTGAAGACAAGCAATCGTGCAAAAAGTGTTTAAGAAAAAAAATACGCCGTTTTTGTTCTCCTTAGGCGTATTTTTTTTATATCTGCAAACAGGGATTGAGGAAAGATATTTTTCTTCTCCCTGTTTTTTAATTTTGTAAAACAACCATTAACACAATCAAACTAAGCGGTATTAAAATGGCAAGCGTGAAAAAGATATAATCACTACGTCCTTTTTTATATTTCTTGTTGTATTTAGACACTTGGGCATAAAGTTTTTGATTAAATTCACATTTTTGAACTTCATAATCCTTATTTTGAACGTTTAAACACTCAATCAATTCAAAAAGGCAACTCACTTGTTCATAAAAATCTTCAAATCTTTTGGTATTTGTGAATGAGCTAAAAGAGAAAAACGGATTAAACAAACGACAAGAACCTTTAAAGGCCAACAAAATATGATTACCAAAATAGGAAATACCCATCCAGTTTAAATTCAGTCTTTTTTTAAATTCATTTATTTTTTCCACAATAAATGGATTAAAAATTTGTCTTGCTTCTGCTTCATTATCGGAAAACAGTTGATATTTTAAAGATGTCTCGTTCAGCAATTTAATTGGGTTTAAAACGCTCATTTTATACAACGGGGAACGACTAAAAAACAAAGCATATCCGTTTATTTTCTTTGGATTTGACAGTTGAATAAACCACCCCTCAAAAAAAGTATTACTCTCTTTACCAAATCCATAAGACAAGCTGATATTTGACAATGAAAAGCGTGTTGAATGAGTTTGGAAAACGATTTGTTCTTCTCTATTCATACAATCAAAATAAGGCAACGCCAAACTTTTTTCACATATATTCATATCGTGTTCATCGGTATCTTCTGTTTCTGCATTGATGTCTTTATATTCTGCTTGAAACAGTTTAAGCAACATCGGCATATATTTATTTTTTAAATTGCCAACATAGAAAACACCAACAAACCAAGCATAGATACCTGTAACAATCAGAGAGACGGGTATCATTTGAAGACCATCATCTGTCAGCCCCTTGGTGTAAATTATACCGCCAAAAACCAAAATCAGCAGAATCAATCCACCAATCAACATTTTTCTTGTTTTGTCATTTTGTTCCAATTCGGGAAAAACATCTCGCTTAATTGCTTCAATAAAATCTGTTTTGGATAACATAAGCAATACCTCCGTATTGAATAAGATTAATATACGATAAATATAAAGTCAAATAAATTCTATTCATTCAGACTATTATTCTATGGTGTTTGTTCTGTGTATACATATAATCTATGTTTCGCCGATTGAAAAGATGCGAATAATGGCTAAAACAACAAATATTTTCATCTTTGACCGGACATATTTATTTTACAATCTTTTGATATAAATTTTCCTGTTTATGGAAAAATTTATCAATAAAATCAATATAATTGTATTGCAATTAAAGGGACGTTTATTTGCAACACTTATTTTACATTTTCGTAATTTTTTTTGATTTTGAGTTGTTGGCGGAATTGCAAGGGTTGTCTTGAAATGCCTGAACAATGCGGTTTTAGTGCGAAATCGTTGCAAATAAACGTCCCTTTTGTTACAATCATTTTAATTTAATTTTCAATATAAGGAGGCAAAATGATTAGTTTTTTGAAAAAAATACATCAAAATAAAGTTAAAATGAAACAGATTAAACATTTTAAAAGACATTCAAATGAAATCGGTCGTTCTATGGTGGAAATCTTGGGTGTGTTGGCCGTTATTGGCGTGTTATCTATCGGGGGTATTCAAGGTTATAAATATGCTATGGATAAACATCGGGCAAATGACATTTTAAATGAAGTTAATATGCGTGGACAAGATGTATATCATCTTTACCAAGGTCGGAGATTGCCTGATGAAATTACAAATTGGAATGACAGAACAGCAACCGGTTATCCTATTGGGATTGCAACAGCACCTGATGATAATTTGTTTCAAATTCATGTGGACAATGTAACGCCTGCTGTTTGTAAATTAGTTTTATCCGGACAGTATAATTCTGTTTATGCCATGGTGTTTGATGGTGACGACGGTGTGGTTTTTGAAAATGATATTACAATTTGTGGTGAAAATGATTCGACCGAAAAATCAATGCTGTTTGCCTTTGATACGGAAGCTCCGTTAGAGGGTGGACATGGTTTGTGTATTACGGATGAAGATTGTGGTACAGGGTGTTTTTATTGTGATGAAAACCATTTGTGTCAAACAACGTGTTCCGGTTCCAAGGGGGTATGCAGTGTTTTGAAAGGTGTGTGTGTCGCTTGTGAAGAAAACGCTCATTGTCCTGAAAATATGATTTGTAATGATGTGGATAATGTGTGTGAAGAAGTTAGTTTAAAACAGTGTGATCCCGGTTATTTCCGTTCTAAAAATGGTGCTTGTGTTGAATGTAATTATGCGGGCAATATTATTATTGATCCTGATGAAAAATTCGGTGAAGATGAAGTAACAGGAAAAGAATCGTGTAATGCCTGTGCCTCATCAAAACAACCGCGTTCTATTGAAAGTAATGGTGATACAACTTATTGTTCCAAAACGTGTACAACAGGTATTTCTTGGCCGTCAACCGCTAATGGATGTATTGGCTGTGATAAAACAGAACCGTTTGCTATTAATAAAAATGATAAAGATTCAGTAGACCAATGTAAAGCGTGTCCGGATCATCATATTTGGCATGCATTTGTCGGTGAGGCCATATGTAGTAAATTGTTTGAATGTAAAGAGGGCGAATTTATGGGCTTTGGTTGGGGTGATTACGTCCCTAAAAAATGTCTTTCTTGTGATATCAATGAAAGCCGATATTTACCGACGGGCAATTCAACTGTTGTTGCTTTTGCCAACGATACATGCAATAATTGTCCGGCGACGGCACCTCGTCGGGTCGTTGGAACCAATTGTTTCCCGACGTGTTTGCAACCCGATGAGTCGGAATCAATTGCTATTTGTAAAGCCAATCCGGAAGATCCGAATTGTCAACGAAAATGGCAGGATGATGGAACCAACAGTGCTAAATGTCGTGCCTGTTCGGTAACAGAAAGCGCAAAGGTTGGAACTGATGAATCATCCATCTATTATCAGATGTGTATTAATTGTGGGCGAAAAGTCAATGATAAAGGGTATTGTTATTTAGACAAACCGTGTGAATACGGACAATTTAGAGGAGCCGATGGTGCTTGTCATAAATGTGATGAAAATTCTCGTGTCGCTATTGAAAGTGAAGAAAAATCGCTTTGTGAAGCAAATTGTAAAAAAACCGAAGCAGGTAAATTTGAAGTCGGTGGTACGGTTGAAGGGCGTTTTGTAGATGGCGCTTATTGTTATAAAAGTTGCGGAAACGGTTATTTTAACGGGCAGAGTGGAGGCTGTGTTGCCTGTTCAAATACGGCAGGATGGGATTTAACTTTTATGTTAGAGGATAAAAATAGTGCCAAATTAAGACAAATCTGTACAAATTGTTCATCGCCGAATACACGTATTTTATCAGATGGTAGTCATAATGCAGTAACGGGAACAAGTACAGGTAATGTTTTTTGCGTGTTAAAAAATTGTCCAAATGGATTCCATACAGGATATGGACGGTGCACCTCCTGTTCAAATGCTGATTCTGGTATGTGGGCAACGCCTGCCAAAGAATCCGAATGTATTGCTTGTGGTGATCGGGTTATGATTAATACGCATTGTGTTCGTTTCAGACCAGGTACATCGGCAGTTTGTAATAATGTGAACAACGTCATTCCTGATTATTTATCAGATGAATGGAAAAACAGTGCCCAAACATATTTATCTTCCTATGAAAACGGCATTAAAAATCCGAATTGGTCAGGTAAAATGTTCCGTGACAGTGCTGGAAATTGTCATTCTTGCGATAAAACCAGTCAGGTGAATGTGGGCAACAATGATGCAGGTAAAGCACAATGTAAGCATTGCGGAAACAGACGATTTGCATCCGGAAATTGTATTTATGGATTGTGCAGTGAATCGGGAACATTTTTGCGTGCCAGTGACGGAGCTTGTGTTGCTTGCGGTACGGGTGGTAAAAAAATTGAAATCTTAACTTCAACGGCATCACAAAATTTGTGTGCCTCATGTACAGGGCATCGTGCCATTACAACGGGGAATACAACATTGGATAATTTAAAAGCCTATTGTATTGAAGCTTGTACAGATTTTGAATTTTCCGACGTGAATGCAAATTGTCATGATGAAGGGGATACAACCGAGAAAATTGAAATCGGTTCAGATGAAAAATCCATTGCTGACTGTAACAAAATGAGTAACAGAACAGTGGTAACAGATGAAGAAACCGGTAAAGTTTATTGTCAACTGATGTAAATTTTACGTAAAAAAAGAATCCCTGATAGATTTTATTGGGGATTCTTTTTTGTTATTATTTTATACTTTGCTGGTTCTGTGTTATGTACACAATTAGATAATGTTTAGCTTGGGGAATATTGTTTGATAAATATGCGTGTTTAATTTTTTTTGTTTTCTTGTTATAAGAAAATGGCTTAAACTTTATGCCTGACTTTAATATTTTTTTCTCTATACCCCACGCACACGCCCACGCACACGCTCCACACAGCACTCCTTATACCGCACGCCCCACACAGCACTCCTTACATCGTACGCCACACGCACACGCCCCACACAGCACTCCTTACACCGTACGCCACACGCACACGCCCCACACACCACTCCTTACATCGCACGCCCACGCACACGCTCCACACAGCACTCCTTACATCGCACGCCCCACGCACACGCCCCACACAGCACTCCTTATACAGCACGCCCCACGCACACGTCCCACACAGCACTCCTTACATCGCACGTCCCACACAGCACTCCTTACATCGCACGTCCACGCACAGCACTCCTTACATCGCACGTCCACGCACACGTCCCACACAGCACTCCTTACATCGCACGTCCACGCACATGCTCCATACAGCACTCCTTACACCGTACGCCACACGCACACGCCCCACACCGCACTCCTTACATCGTACGCCACACGCACACGCCCCACACCGCACTCCTTACATCGCACGCACCACGCACACGCCCCACACCGCACTCCTTACACCGTACGCCCCACGCACACGCTCCACACGGCACTCCTTACACCGTACGCCCTACGCACACGCCCCATATCTCACACACCGTACACCCTACGCACACGCCCCATATCTCACACACCGAACGTCTTCATATCCCACAATATGTAAAAAAAACAACGCCCTTTATTATAAAAGACGTTGTTTTAAAATGATGAAACAATAGACTTATTGAGCTTTTGAAGCTGATAAAGCAGACAAAATGGTTGTAGCCATTTGTGTTGTTTGTGTATCAATACCCAAATTTTGCATTGCTAATGATTGTAAACAGCTTGATGAAATTGTTTTAGCTGTTGCTGTAATGCCGTTTGTTGCCAATGAACCATCAATCAATGTTTGCATGGCTTTTTCGGATAAACAGGTTTTCATTTTACCCATTGTAGTTGTATCAGTACCTGATGTTGCACAAGCAGATGTTAATAAACAAATACCTGCAATTAAAAATAATGTTTTTTTCATATTCTTTTCTCCTTCTGAACGTTTTATATTTAACGTATAATCATAATATTGTCAATTAAAATGAAGCTAAAAAACAAAATAACATAAACTATTTTATTTGTCAAAAGGTTCATGAGGTAATTCTTTAATAATCTGACAAGGATTACCATATGCCAACACATTTGCGGGAATACTTTTGGTAATGACACTGCCGGCACCGATAACCGAATTTTGACCAATGGTAACACCTGATAAAATCACACAATTTCCGCCAATCCAAACATTGTCTTCAATCGTTATGTGTTGAACATATTGCCACCCTTGTTTGCGTTTGTTTGGTTCTAACGGATGTTCTGCTGTGTAAATGCTAACATTGGGACCAATCATAACATGATTGCCGATTTTAACAAGACCACCATCGCCGATTGTGCAATGATGATTGATATAACAATCGTTTCCGATTTCAATAAATTGACCGTAATCGCAATAAAAAGGTGTTTCAAACCACGAATTTTGACCTAGTTTTTTCAATAGCTTAGGAAAAACATCCTGATGAATACGGGTGCGTTCGCTTGGTAAAGAATGATTAATCCGATAGATCAATTCAGCTGTTTGTTGTTTTAAAGTCAACAGATTATCATCATTTCCTTTATACAAAACATTTTCTTCAATATTCATAATTAGCCTTTTATTTTTTTATTGAAAAATTGACAATTTGGTTTGTTAAGCGATAACCGATTGCCGTATAGCATTTATTGGATGGTTTATAGTCAAAATCTGTATATAATACCGGTATTTTTTGTTCGTTTAAAATTTGTTGTGTTAATGTATGCACCAACATTTTGGCATAAGATTTTCCTCTTTCGTCCGGAAGTGTATAGACTAGCCCGATACGATTGAGTTCTTCTGAAAGATGATAACGGGCATGGGCGACAAGTTTACCATCCGGTTGACGCCAAACTTTGTAATTTGGTTCGGTTACAAATTTTTTTGCTTCCGATATGCAATCTTCTAACGACTTATGATTATCAGCATGACTTTCATGATAAAATTGGTACATCATTTCAGCAATTGTTTGAATTTCTTCCGGTTTAATATTGTCTGCATAACCGATATATTGTATAGGGATAGGGACATTATATTGATAAACACCCATTGTTTCAATATTTTCCAAACGATTGCCGTATTTTGTTTTGTAAAAATCAAACAACGTTTTTTTTGCGATAAAAGATAGTGGTTGATTATCTTTAAATTCAGCTTCTATAAATTGATACAATGCTTCAAAATCATTAAAATCATCACTTGTCCAAATGATAATGGGGTGTTGATTATCGGTATTAACAATAATACAGTTTTTTTCGTCAGAAAAACATTTTGTATCGGGATAACGTGTTGTCTCTGCAAGAATTGTTGTCATTAAATTAAAGGCAACGGCATCTTTTTGGAATGCATCAGAACGAAAAATGAAATGCTTGCTTGAAATTTTATGAAACATTGTTATTCTCCTTTTTTTGTGTGTTTTGTAAAATTATCTTCTGTACGATAATATAAATTAGCGTTCTGTTGATTGAGCGAATGTCATTCCTTTTGCATATTTACCGATTAATGTTTTATCCCAATTCAACGTGTCAAAATAATCCGTTGTGTGATATCCTAAACGAGCCATAACACGTTTAGGTGAACTTTGATTATGCATTTCAATGATAGCCGTTGTGATATGTAAAGCCGTTTCTGCTTCGGTGTTTTTGACATATATCGGTGGTAAAAACGGATTTTTTACTTTTAATTGATTGTAAATATCATAAATATCTTCATATTTCCCTTGTTCGTATAATTCTCGTACAGCGGATGATTGTTTGTTTAATCCTTTGTATGTAAAAGAATAAGTTTTAAGCGGTTCGGTGTGTTTCTTTTGTCCGTTTTCATAAATTAAATCATAAACGCCTAAATTGCGTGCTATTTCTTCCGAAAACACAACGCAAGGAGATAAATTCATTTGAAGACCTGTTTTTGTTTCCCATAATTCTTCCAATGGTTTAATTTCATCATTTAGCGTAGGCGTTCTTGTTTCATCATGAATGGCATAATTAAATGTACATGCAAAATAAGAACGTTTCCATTGTTCAATATCTTCAACAAATCTGTTAAACATAGCAGGGGACATAGATACATTGTTTTTTTTCAAAACCTGATATATATCATAACGTGATTTTGACAGATAACATTCCGTTGATGTCTGTAATGCTTTTTCATTAGATGTAATTTGAATGTATTTAAGTGTAGCGGCTAATTTTTCTTCCGGTGTTAAATTATCTGTATATTCAATTTTTTCAGAACCGTTAAGTACGTTTTTAAGTGTTTCGGTAAAATGGTATCTGACAATGAAATCCGAAATATGATTTCTGTAAACCAACGAATCATAATTGCGTGCTTCTGCCTCAATAGCCAATTTACTGACAGCTTTATACATATCTGTCGGTTTGTGATTTTTTCGCTGATAATATCGCAACTGATACGCTCGTTGTTGAATATGGCGCAATTCGTGTAAAAACACACCGGCAAAATATTTCGGATTAGAAAAATTGGAGGCTTTTATCCAAATATAGGGTTGTTTGTTTACCACAGATGCCAATCCGTCCGGAACAATATCGGTTTCAGAATTTTGTTCTTTATTTTGTTTTGAACTTTGTGATATTTCAAGATTTAATTGTATAGGATTGTTTTGTTCTTCATAAAAATGGGAACAATAAATGAATTCATTGATAATGCGATGTGCCACAACCGAATTTTTTGTTTGCTCACGCAGTGTATGTATAAACAAATCTGTAGTAAAAAAGCGAGGAAATTTAGTTGAATTAGCATCACTATCCAATTTTATAAGCGAGCTTAAATATTGCCAATCAGCCTCAGAAGGTGCATTGTACCATTCATCATCTACCACTAAATGTGAATGTTTTGTATAAATTTTAAAAGCACAAAAAAGCATATCGGCATCGTGAGGTGATAGCATAAGAAATTGATGTTCACCCTGATTGGTATCACATACATATAAATTTGGCTGAATATGGTGTAATTGCAGAAATTTTCCCAACAAATTAACTGCATCCGATGTATATGCCGTACAATCAAAAGCCAGATAATTATACATAGACTGCCAATTTGACGAAACGGCTATATCATTAATTAAACGGGCAACCATTTTATTCTCCTTTGAGTGTTATTTTAACGATATTTTTTTTGTCCGTCAAGTTAAAATACACCTTGTAATTTAACGCTCATTCTGACGATTGATTTTAATTCCTTTAGCATATTTGCCGATGAGTTCTTTGTTCCAATTCACTTTATCAAACTCATCATGTAAACAATAATCCAATCGGTTTAAAACATTTTTGGGAGAGCTTTGCATATGCATTTCCATAATGGCGGCAACCAAATTTTCAGCCGTCTGTTGGGCAGAATTTTTTTTGAATATTGGCGGTAAAAATGAATTTTGTTGACGTAAGTTATTATAAATATCAAAAATTTCGTGATATTTTCTGTCTTCAAATAATTGACGAACAGAAGCGGTTTCTTCGTTCAACCCCTGATATTGAAAGTTATATTCCATCTCTTTTGGTTTTTCATTTTTGTCGCTGGTTTCATATATTAAATCATATATCCCCAAATTATGAGCGATTTCTTCCGAAAAGATAACAGAAGGTGCTAAATTCATATTAAGACCCGTTGTCTTTTTCCAAAGTTCTTCTAATGGTTTTAGTTCTTGCGAGAGTGTTGGTGTTCTGTTATCATTTTGAATAAACGAATTTAATCCTTTTTTAAAATAATGACTTTTCCAACTTTCAATTCTACAAGACAGATGGTTAAATTCTTCGGGTTCTAATGAAATACCCTGATTTTTCAATTTACGATATACATCCAAACGTGATTTAGATAAATAACATTCACTTAATGTTTGTAATGATTTTTTATAGGATTCAATTTGAACGTATTTCAATGTGGCGGCTAATTTTTTTGCCGGTTTTAAAGAATCAAATTGTGTAATATTTTCGGTTTTGTTGAGAATATCTATCAGTGTTTGGTTGTAATGGTGTGTGAGAATGTCTGTTGCAAATTGAGGTTTTTCAATGAGTAAATCACAAGGGCGTGTTTCAGATTCCATTGCCAATTCGCTTATTGCTATACATAAGGGGGTTCTTTTTTTTAATACTGAGGATATTGTGTCAAGTTCATGGTGTATTTGAGTAATGTGTCTTAATTCATGTATAAAGGTGGTGGCAAGTTCCTCCGGATTAATAAATATACCCAGATGTTGAAATGTTTTAGTAGGATAGCGTAGTGTGTATTTGAAAAAGTTTAATAATCTGAGTTTTATGTTATCTGTTTTGAACAAATTATCATAAGCCATCCATATATAGGGTTGCCTGTTTCTTAATGTTGAAAATCCACCAATATTTCTTTTTATATTTGCTTTTTCTCTTGATGAAGTATCAAGTTTTACTTTCATAGGGATGTTATTTTTTTTACAAAAATGAGTATAATCAAGAAAACCGTTTAAAACATAATTGACGATAACGGAATCCTTGCTTTTCATCTTTAATATCTTAATAAAACAATCTTGTGCAATGTTTTTTGCGAAACTCGGTACCCCATCAAAATTAATATCTACATACGATTTAAAACGTTTCCAATCGTTTTCAGACAATGCGTTATACATTATGTGATTCGGGTGTACGGGAACAGCTGAATAATTGTGTTCGTACCATTGTAATACCGTACGTAATTGTCTGAAATTTTCATAGGAAAACGTGAATAATTTTTTATCGTCGGAGGTTTTTGTTTTAAGTGAACAAATAGATGACTTAATGTTGTTTTGACTAAAAAGTTTAACGATTAAATCCATCGTTTCAGTAGGGATATTATTGCATTCAATTCCTATGCCTTCAGGTATAAAATAACACATATTTTTATTTCTTATGTTTTGTACTAATCGGTCAAACATTTTTCCCTCCTTAAACAATTTATTGACAGAAATATTAACATAAAAAAACAAAAATGTCAATCAGTATTTTGTGTAAAAAAAATAACCCGTTATTTTAAACGGGTTATTGTAACTGTTTTCTGAATTTAAGCAGATTCTTTTAAACGTTCTAATTCAGCTTTTAATTCGGCAATTTGCTTTTTCAGCTTGTGATTTTCCTGATCCAAATTAATCGCTTTTGCTCTTTTAAAATTAGCATTTGGTGTGCCGTATTTTCTAGCTTCTCTATCAACAATTTTGCCGATTTTATCAAACATTCTATAAATATTTGTAATGACTTTTTTATTGGCAGTAAAGACAGTTCTGTCAACAGCACGAGAAGGTCTTTTTCGATATTTTCTGGGTTTTGGTTCTTTTGGTTCTTTTGGCTCTTTTGTTTTTTTAGTTGTTTTTTTTGATTTTGATTTTTTCTTTTTCTTTTTCTTTTCTTCAGTGATTTCTTCTGATAAAATTTCTTCCTGCATAGTGTCTCCTTTTTATAAAAAAATAAATACAAAATACATATTGTATATAATATATAAGTTTTGTTAAAATGCAACATCTTTTTTTATTTTTTTTATATAACAGATTTTGATTGTCTTGATTTAAACCGGAATTAAAAAATTGGGAGGGAAGAATTAATAATTTAAAAAAAAATTATATTAAATTTTGTTGACAGAGTATACTGATTTGAGTTATACTTAAAAATAATTTTAACACAATAAGGAGAAAAAATGGTTGAAAAAGATTTAATTGTTAAAAATAATATTAAACAAAATGTTGAGAAAAGTCTTTCCCAGGATACAAGTAATGACATGACAGATGATGAATGGATTAAAGACGGTGTTGCTATTGAAAGTGAATGGTTGAAAACATTTGATGGTCAAGCCTTAGCCATTCGTGCCGCATCGGAAAATAATGTTTCATTGGTAAAAAAACTTATTAAGGCTGGTTTAGATGTTAATCAAGCCGATGTTGATTCAAAAAATACATTGTTGCATGCCGTGGCAGTAAATGGTAGTGAGGATGTCGCAAAAATACTGCTTGAACATGGTGCCAATCCAAATTTGCAAAATATAGATAACTATTCACCATTGCATTTTGCCGTGAGCAATAATAATACTTCTATTGCCAAAGTTCTTCTTGAATATGAGGCAAATCCAAATCAAGGTAATAAATATGGTCAGACATCAATGCATTTAGCTGTATTTAGAGGTAATACTTCTATTGCAAAAGTACTTCTGGAAAATGGGGCAAATCCAAATCAAGCTGATAATAATGGTATATCTCCATTAGATAATGCAAAACATAGAGAGTACAAAGAAATGATTCAAATGTTATCTTCCACTAAAGAAGAAACAGAAACCAGAAGTTTGTTAAATTCTCTTTCAGAGCATTCAAAGAAGCTTCAAAATGCAGATGCTAATGAAAATAATGTCGTACATAATATTCATGATACAGGTAGATAAAATTATTTAAACAACAATCAAAAGAGGAGGATGGATTAGCATTCTCCTTTTTTTTTGAATAAGATGTGATGGAACGTAAAATCTTTTCTCATTAAGTAGTAAGGTTATGTGAGGAATATATTGATGAGCAAGGAAAACGTACCATTCGTTTTTTCAAGTTATCTGAATCGATTTTTGCATCATCAAAAAATAAAAAAAACACCAACGATTTATAGACCTGATTGTGAAAATAATATGTAACGCTAAATGCGATATATTGATTGATAGATAAATGTTATTTTTACTTTTGGGGTTTGATGGTACATATATGGTCTCTAAGGTGCAATCTTGTTTGATATTGTTTGGGGGTATTTCGTCTCACCCTATTGAACTTTTATCGTTTTTTTCAATTTTGAGGCAAAAAAGCAAAAAAATAACCTATTGTTTTCAATAGGTTATCAAAAATAAATGGTCGGAATAAAGGGAATATGTTGCCACTATTTTTTGATAACCTTTTGTAATGACGACTGTTTTTCGTTTTTTACTTTTTGCTACGCTATTTTGCCCCGTATTTTAAGACACGTCAAGAAAAATATTTTGAACGAAGAAAAGAATAGTAATGTAAAGACAGGTTTTACCCTGATTTAACATTTAAAAAAGTGTAAAGTTGAGATTATTTTGCTTGACAATTTAACACTTTTACGACAGGGTAAAGAAAAATTAAAGATTTCAACTTTACAGGAAAGGAAAGACAAATGGACTTTGGATATAAACGAGTTTCTACATTAGACCAAATAACTGATAGACAGTTAGAAGGAATTAAAATTGATAGAGTCTTCGAGGATAAGTTATCTGGTAAAGACAGAAACAGACCTCAGTTAGAATTATTGCTTTCTATTATCAGGGATGGAGATGTTATCCATATTCACAGTATGGACCGTTTAGCACGAAACACCAGAGATTTGCTTAACCTTGTAGAAGAAATCAACAATAAGGGTTGTAAAATTGTTTTTCATACAGAACGATTAACTTTTGAACCAAACAAAACAGATCCATACCAAGTTCTAATGATGACAATGCTGGGTGCAGTTGCTCAATTGGAAAGGTCTTTACTTCTTCAAAGACAAAAAGAAGGTATTGCCATCGCTAAAAGCAAGGGTAAATACAAAGGAGGTAAGAATAAGTTATCCCCTGAACAAGTTGAAGAGTTAAAAGAATTTTCTAAAACTAAATCCATCTCTGCTCTTGCCAAGCAATTTAATCTTAGCAGACCAACTGTCTATGGATATTTAAAAGGTGTTTAGATTACATATTCTCATTGATATATCTGTGTAAAGTTGTCCAAGTACATCCCATTAGTTTTGCAATTTGTGTTTTGGAAACTTGCCTATCTAATAGTTCTTTAATCTTATTGTGTTTCTTTTGTAGTTTTCTATAACTAAATCCATGAGGTCTGCCAAGATGTTTGCCCTCATTCTTAATTCTTTTTAATGATTCCTTTGTTCTTTGAGAA
>JAZUBA010000004.1:0-5903 GCA_045638265.1 Alphaproteobacteria bacterium
ATAGTTTTCTGTCGTCATTGTTCCATTGTCATAGGGGGTTCCTAATGACAACATTTTTTGAGCATTGCGAGATGTTACCAATGCTGTTGCCAACTGATGTGATGCCATATTGATTTCATTCAGCACATTGTTGGCACGATATTTATTCATCGCATAGGTATAACCTTGAATGCCACCGATTGATAACACGCCAATAATGGCTAGAACGCCAAGCATTTCCACCATTGACCGACCTGTTTCATTTGTATCTGGTTGCATATCATTTCCCCCTGTTTTATTAAAATTATGTAATAAAATCAATCTAATTATATTGTAACAAAAGGTACGTTAAATTGCAACACTTTTTTTTATTTTTATGCATTTTTTTTAATTTTTATGATTGCTAATTGTTGGCTTATTTGTGATATTCCCCTGTTTTCTCCCATTTTTGGGCTTGTATGCGAAATCGTTGCACATAAACGTACCTTAATATGCAACGCATAACGAATTGAAAAATAACTATTTTTTATATTTTTTATATCGTTTTATTCAATCAACACACTATCTAAATGTACAGATAAAAATATTATATAAAAAAAATCCTTTGCTATTACTTAACAAAGGATTTTATCGTTATTTTTTTTACTCAAATTCTTATTTAGGTGCACAAATGGTATATTTACTTGCATCGGCTTTTCCAAAACTATTCAGTGAACCGGCACGAGGATTAATCACACGGGCACTTCCTGTATTTAAACTGACTGCTGTCCATGTAAAAACATTGCCTGAATAGGCATTCACAATGTTTGGACAGGCACCGTTAGATGTTGCTCCCATCCATTTTTCTTCATCACTAACATAACATAAATCCGTTAAATCCCCCAACTTCATGCCTTGTGCTTCACACCACGCAAAAGCACTCCACCAATTCATACTGATTTTACTGACACAATAAACTTTGCCGTTTTTACCGACAGCTTCATCTCCGCCCGTACAAGCCGAATAAGACGGCAAAGCAGTCAAACAAATCAAACCAAATAAAACAGGTAAGATAACTGATTTTTGAAAACGCATAACGATTTATTCCCCTTATTTAAAATCTGAATATCATTTATTTGATTAATATATCTATTTTATTTTTAAAAATCAAATAAAAAATCATCAAAGAAACACAAACAATGCAAATACCTTACAAAAAAAACATCATTGCCACTTTAAAAAAAAGTTTATTCTTTTTCATTTGATTTTTTTAAGATTTTCGAGAAACTATTTTTCTTCACCATCATCTCCAACATGTCTTTTTTAAGAGGTACAAGCTCACTTTTTAACACGGCATAAGTTTCTGTTAAACTCGGCTGATTTTCTACTGTATAGTTTGATTTGTTAAAATCATTTATTATATTACTCAAAGATAAACTGAGTGTTCCGGTTTTTTGTATATCTAAGTTCGCTTTAGACAAATCAACCGTATCTTTAATAGCATTATAGCTAACACTTAAAGAATAAAACTTGTTTATCATTTTTTCATTGTCTTTTTGAGAACTAAAAGAAGCCGTAACAATATTTTGGAACTCTTCGTCCGACAAAGAAGTCGAATTCAAACGTTGTCCTATCTCTCTCAAGAAGGGGAAATTTACACTTGTCAAATTTTGTGAAGATGTCGATCCACTACTCGTTGTTGTGGCAACATTTGTTTTTTGCTTAATGACTTCCCCAACAGCAGATATAATAAAAGGATGCACATATGCCGGCTGATTCGTTTGATTATTTATTACTTGGAAAGTACCTTGACTATTTGATTGAGGGTTAATACTTGGTAAAATTTTTTCATAAATACCTCGATAAATTTTATTCAAAATTCTCAAATATTCTTTCAGATCAACACTAATGGAAACATTCTCTCCATGACATAATTTATTTCGTTCGTCCCAAGCAAGATTCAAAACTTTGTCTTCGTTTGCATTAATTAACCCTGTAACAACAAACACCGAACCTTTAATTTTTTGCTGTAAAACTTGCATTAATGTATTTTTTAAAATCTTTTGTTCATCTAAAAGACGAATAAGTTCACTGTTTTTTTCTGTCAAAGAAATATGTTTCGTTTGAGTATTACCTTGATTTTTGTTGTTGGTTTGAGTTGTATTATTTTGATTCGATTCAAAGACCTTCATATATTGATTAATTTTTTTGTTAATATCCGCTTCACTCATACCACTCACTTGAGATAACTCAGTAACAAGCCCTTTTTCAAATCCGGGTAAATAACTTACCGGATTAATAGGCATTTCACTTGTATGAGATAAAGAATCACGAAGAGGTGTATACTGCGAGGTAAAATTAGAATTAGAATTAGGATTCGTTAACTTTGCCAAATCATTTAAATATTCTACAGCCAATACAATATAGATTTCTGACAAACGTTGATGTCTGCGAATAGCTGTATCCACTTGAAGTTTATAGAATTGTTCAGTCAAATAATCTCTCTGTTCATTAATCTTCAAGCTTTTATCCATATTCTTGTTCATCTCGTTGACATGGTGAATTAACTGTATTAATTCACGCTCTTCCATCGGATGATCTTCCATATATTCCGAAAGGCTTTTATCAGTTTTAAATTTCGTCTGAATATATATATGTGGTGTAATCCAAATTTTGTGATGGACAAATGTTCCGTTCGGCGGTCTCTTATTAGAATACAACAATTCAATCGGTTTTTCATTTGGATTTGTTTTAACCGTAAGGTTTTCTATTAGTGGTAAATGTGAT
Organism: Alphaproteobacteria bacterium; assembly: GCA_045638265.1. Taxonomy (GTDB): domain Bacteria; phylum Pseudomonadota; class Alphaproteobacteria; order CAAHEQ01; family UBA3637; genus RGIG4140. The sequence goes on from JAZUBA010000004.1 coordinate 2,746, forward strand.
TGAACAGGACGAAATACGCCACCTAAAAACCGTCCATTGTTTAGTATATCATAAAAACTCTGACCATATTTAGCTAATAAATCTTCATCACCATACGAATCACAAACGTTAAACTTATCAACCTCACCGTTTTTTTTATTAGAAATATGCACTTCAAAATCATGAAAAGGCAATACAAAATCTTTAACTGCCTGTTCAGCATTCTCCTGAGATGTAGCAATAGCCATAATATCTTTTTGCGCCAATGTCTCAATAAACTCGTATGTTTCATTTTGTTTTTTTGGAGAATTGTTGCCATTTAATTTCAAATTAGCAGATTTCATTAAATGCGTTGCAATACACGCTACAATTTTCTTATAATAATCACTCTCTTTTGCCCATAAATCCAATTTTTTTGTTCGTTCATGCAAATACTTAAAAAATGCCAACTGATAACAAATATCATCTATTAATTTAGGTGCGTCGTTTGCACTATATTTTTGTTTTGACAAACTTAAACTCCTCTTCAGCTCATTACATATGTTTTATTTTTTTACATTTTATCGTATGATTTAACAAATGTCAATATTTCTTAAATATTATACATAAAAAAACAAGTCATCCCCTTGCAAAAATAAAAATGATGTATTAGAATACCATTATATGTAAAAACCGATTTGATTTAAGGATAGGATATGTTGATTGTAAAAGATGCTTTATCATCTGGGGCAACTCGTGCGTGTTACAGACACCCGAATGATCCACGTAAATGCGTTAAAATTTTGTTTAATCCCAAAAAAATACATTTGATTTACAAACAACTAAAAAATAATGAAAAGTTGCAAAAACATTTGGCAGGATTTATTCCCCGTTGTTATGGTATGACAGATACAAATTTAGGTAAAGGATTGATAGCCGAATTGATTTGCAATGATGATGGTCAAATTTCTCCAAACTTTGCCCATTGGCTTCAAAACAACACATTGACACCTGATATTTTAGCTCAATTTGATACATTTTTTATCCGATTGTTAGAGCAAAAATTGTGGTTCTATGATTTTAATGCCGGTAATTTTGTTATTCAACATCTCAACGGAACAGATAAAGTGGTTTTTATTGATACCAAAAGTTATAATCACAACAATTCGTGGTCAATGCTGAAATTGGAATATATTATCCCTGTGTTGGCACATCGCCGAATGAAACGTCGGATTTTGCGGTTTTATCGGAATCATAATTTAGAGATACCGGAAAAATTAAAAGGGCTTTAAAAATGAAAGCCCTTTTTGTTTATCTAATAAACCAAAACACACTTACTGCCTTGTAGCATTCTGTTTAAACAAGCACTGCATTTGGCTGAATCGCTTGTTACGTCTAACGATGAATCACAAGGATAACATTTATTATCCGTATCGGCAAAATAACCGGCAGGACATTCTCTGAACACACACTGATTGCTGGTGTTTAAATCACGATTAGGGCAGTTTGTTTCACATCGTCCTTTGATATCGGGTTCACGGGTTGTCATTAAAAGTGATGATGTTGTATCACATGCATAACAAGCTCCCCAACAATCGGGTAACGGTTTGCCTTCTGTTGATGTTCCTTCCACACCACACGGTAAATTACAGCGGTTTTCATAACAACCTTTGTAAAATATCCGATTAGGACAAGCTGTTTCGCAATCTTCATCTAAATCGGCAACAGAAATTCTGTCCGCTACATCACAAGACACACAAGAACCGTTTTTAAACCGAATGGTGTTATCGGGACATTCATCTAACACACAATATTTGTTATCCTTACCGCCGACTTTTCTACTCGGACAAATGGAGGTACATTCACCGCCGTTATAAGACAGCGGAATCGTTGTCGGACTATCGCAGTTGACACATTTGCCGTTGGCATCACGCATTTGACCGGTCGGACATAAAGTGGCACAAGAACTGCCATTGGTTACCCGATTGGGACAGGCATCATCACACCATTTTTTGTATTCTGTTGCGGTATATTTATCGGACATCGCAATAAATTCTGTTGTACTATCACAAGCAATACAAGCGCCCCAACTGTCAGGAATAGGTTTTCCGGCTGTTGATGTGCCTTCTACACCACAAGGTAAATTACACCGATTTTCATACCGTCCTTTATAAAAAATACGATTAGGGCAAGCCGTTTCGCAATCTTCATCTAAATCGCCAACATAAATTCTATCTGCTGAATCACAAGACACACAGGCACCGCTTTTGAACCGAATGGTTTTTTCGGGACAATCTGCTAACACGCAATACTTGTTATCTTTTCCGCCGATTACTCTACTCGGACAAATTTCTGTACATTGACCGTTGTTGTAAGACAGCGGAATGGTTGTGGGACTATCGCAGTTGACACATTTGCCGTTGGCATCACGCATTTGACCGGTCGGACATATGGTTGCACAAGAACTGCCGTTGGTTACACGGGGACGTGAGGAAGATGCACACGGTTCATCACACCATTTTTTGTAATCTGCTAATGTATATTTATCGGACATTGCAATAAATTCCGTTGTATTATCACAAGTTTTACAATTTCCCCAACTATCGGGAATAGGTTTGCCTGCCGTAGATGTTCCTTCTACACCACAAGGTAAATTACAACGGTTTTCATATCGTCCTTTATAAACAAATCTGTTTGGACATAATCTTTCACAATTTGTTTTTAAATCGGCAACAGATAAGGCATCAGGCGTATTACAAGAATAACATTTACCGTTTTTCGTCATAAGCGGTTTGTCATCGGGACAGCATTGATTGGCATCATTACAACACTTGCCGTCTTCCGTAACAGATGTACAACAATAGCCGTTGCGTGCTAAATCTGAATGACAACAAACCATTTGCGATAAATCATTATAATCTTTGACACAGACTTCACCGGTTAAACAATCGGATACACAAATGTTGTTTTCACAATGTCCGCATTTGCAATTTGTGTCATACAAACAGCGAGCCGTTGTATGCTGATTATCTTCATCAATCGAATCAGGGTCTAAATTGATATCTTTATAAAATTCATAAGCTAATTCAACTTTATCGGCTTGTTCACAAATTTCAACGGAAGCTTCATATTCGGTAATACCGACAAAAATAGAGTAGGGTGCTTGCCATTGGCTTTGTAACAATAATTTGCATACATCA
>JAZUBA010000005.1:0-21813 GCA_045638265.1 Alphaproteobacteria bacterium
CAAAACAATCCACCGCCCTCACCTCATCCCACAATCATCACATTCCCTCGCCCCACACACTAACCCAACATTTCCAATCCCAAAGCACAAAAAAAACCGATGAACCTTTCGGCTCATCGGCTTTGTTGCTCTTATATGCAATTTGACTGATTTTATCTGCCTGTATTGGCAAGGGATTGAGCAACAACTCCTCTCGGTAAATTTTGAGATTCCAATTTGGCACGCCGTATAACACGCATAGCACTGTGGAAATTATCCACACTGTCTTTCTTTAATGCACAAATCGGCTCATCTTTTGTACCGATATTTTCAAAATCAACCCGATACATTTCCATTAAATGTCCTAATACAATTTGTTCTCGGGATGATAATTTGTTTAAAGCTTCTTCATTGGCAACCAAACGCATTTCGCCTTGTTGCATACGTGGTTGAAAAATTTCCATACCATCTATACCTGCCAACATTTTTTTTGGGAAACGGGTAACACTTGTACGAGAAACGGTTTTGTGTTTATCGGCACTTTCAATTGGTTCCCATTTTCCTTTTGTATCAACACCCATACGATGTGTCGGCACAATGATTTCCGGATTTAAGACAACTAATTGAATTTCCATTGCTTTATTTGGCTGTGGTTTAGCTTTACCGTCTGTTGAATAGTCCATAATTTTCATTTGCTGATCATCTGGTTTGGACCTGTCTTGTGTGACAACAGGAACTTCAAAAGCTTCAAAACCATAGACTTCTCGGATTTTTTCAATTCTTTGAGGTAAATCTTTATCTGCCACATTTTCCGTCATTGCCCGATAAACATCTGCCAACGGCATACCTTCAATATATTCCGTTACCAATGCTTTTGACAAGTTCAGCAAACGTTCACGCACATTTTTCATTTCTGGAATGGTCGGCAATCCTTTACGCAAATCAGCTGAAATAGGCACGCCCTGACGAACTAAATCGTAATATTCTTTGTGTTTCTTGCGTTGCATTTTGCGTTGAACCAATAATGCGTGATATTCAACCAAACGTTTGTTCAATTCTTCATTATCTTTTGGCTCATATTTAATATGCTCTTGAACCATATCAACCGTATGTTTAAACGTATCACTTACTTGTGAAGCATCTATATTTTTTGATATAGCAGACGGACGAGAAATTAATTCAACAAATTCACTTGCTTTATCAATAAATGCTTCCTGATCATCAAAAACATGAGCATCAGCACGGTCAACATCGCCAATACCATAAATGGTTAAAAATGAACCGACTGCACTATATCCTCTTAAACAATCTTGTGATTTTAATGTTTGAACGCCATCACAAAGTTTTGATTTTTCACCAACTTGACGTGTAAAAGGCAAGGATTTTGCATCAACACGGAATGTTTGCAAATTACCGGATAACACATCTCTTGGTTCAAATGTATAACCGGTTAATTTATCTTGTGTAGCTGACGGATTGAAATTTTTGCCGTATGAAAAAACAATTGCATCGACAACACGTTGTGGTTCTTTATGAACGTATGTATAAGGAACAATGCCTAATTTTTCATAATAATTGACATCATTCGCCATCTCACCCATATATTTTTGACGCACTAATTCCAATGTTTTTTTGACCAACTCAATATTATCCGTTTTAATAACAGAAGCAATATATTCGGCAAATTTATCCATTGTATAATATTCATTACCCAAGCGAACACAATCTTGTTCTTTCCAATCCGCTTCTTGTCCTAATGTATAATCAACCCCCATTTGAGCATTGGGTGAAACAGATAAATAAGCACCCTTACCATAGGGCATTTTTTCTTCTAAATTTGTACCGGCTGCTCGCATTTGGGGAATATAACTATCATTAACGGTTGTGTAATATAAATACAACGGATTTTTTCTTTCTGTCATTTTTCTCTCCTTTTAATGTATAACATATATATCATCATTATACACTTCAAAATATCTTTGTCAATTATTTTTTTACACTTTTTATATTTTTTTGTAAATTTTTTCAACAAAATACACACAAAAACGGTAGATAACAACAAAATTACATACTAAAAACAAAAAAAATGCTTATTAATCGTCCGAATTATCCTGACTCTTCATAGAAATATAAAACTCAATCGTAGACAACAAAAGTAAGAAATAAGCAATCACTTCCGTTCCCTCTTCAATAAAACGACGCACAATTGCCACATGATCCAGTTCAGGAATGGCATAAGCAATAAAAGCTTTATTTCCCACGACCTGTGCAACGGCAATAAAAATAAACATTGCCGTACTCATTATTGAAAACGCAGGTGTGCCGATAAACGAAAAAAGTGATTTTTTGGCCTGAATACGGTCATAAACCAGATAAAGAAGTGAACTCAAAGGAAATAAATAGCAAAACTTCCAACTGACAAAGGGCATAATATGTTCAAAATAACTATCTAACTCTCTGATGGAGGCAAAACAACAAAGAGAGGCAAAAAACACCAACAATGACCGATGTTCTTTTAAAAAGAAAGACTGTATAAAAAAAGAGAAAAGGCTTAAAAGCAATAAGCCGACCTGCATATTTTCAATAATGCCAAACTCAACAAATGTTTTTTCCTGATAAACAGAGGTTATATAACGAATTAAATACGCAAAACCAATCGTCAGGATAAAATAAATCATATAGCGTGAACAAATACACACTTTTTTTTGTTGGTTCGGGGTTAATATTATCATCTTTTTTCCTTCACTTTACAGCATTATCAAATGAGTGGATACATACAATAATATTGTCTTTTTGTCAAGGTGTTACCCCAAAAAAAACGCCCTTATTCTCATCAAATAAAGGCGTTTTTCTATCAGTATTTTAACAAAATTTATCTTGTACGAGCAACATTGTTCATTTGAATTTGTGTATCATCTGTTGTAATCCGTTGTGAATTTTGTTTCAAAACAGATGCAACATTACTTGTTGACGGAGCTGTTTCATTTTGCGTTGTCGGTTGATTTTTTGTCAACGCATTCAAAATACTTCTGTCTGCTGAGGTTGCATTTTTTTGTGCAATTTCCATAGCCGTTACACCGTCCTTATTCGGAACATCCGAACGAGCGCCTGCTTCAGACAAAATTTTGACATGTTTATAAAATTTCTTTTCCACAGCCCAATGCAATGCCGTCTGACCGTTATTATCTTGTGCATCTTTATTACAATCCGGATGATTTGCCAAAAATTTAATGTTTTCGGTTTGATTGTTTTGTGTTGCAATGATTAACGGTGTTCTGCCGTTATTATCCGGCACATTAATATCTCCACCGGCTCTGACCAGATATTCTAATGCTTTCGGATTGTCTTTTTTGGCAACATCCAACAGCACATCATGCATTGTCAAATCAACACAGCGATTTGCAATTTTGAGTGATTTAGCATCATCCCCTTTGGCGATGGTTGAATCTAATTCTCTTAACAATGACTTAACTTTTGCGTTATTTTCTCTTTTAAAGGTATTTGTTATGCGTTGACAATCTTTATGATTTTGAGCTTGCACTTCTTCAACACTTCTGGATTCATCACCCATAATAAGATCAACATTTGTTATAACCGGATTATACATTTCCATATTATAAATATTATCTTGAGACGGGGCCCAACCTTTTTCTTTTCCGACTTTCAACAACGCATCAATTGTCCAGGCTTCACCTCTATCAATAGCTTGATTGATAGCTTCATGATAATCTGACTCTGTTGCATTTTTGACAACGGCATTCAACATTTGCGGATGAGCAACTTTGCCGTTCATACCTTCTTCATGACAACACATATATAACGGATTTTGTCCGGAATAAGCAACTTCTACATCCGGATTATATTCTTCAACCGAATAACCAAACTCGTCCTCAGCCAAACGATCGGCATATTCTCTGGAATAAATATAACAACCGTCTTTTGTAACACACCCATGAGGGGTCGGTTTTCCGGTAAAATCATATAATGGCAGAGGTGCATTCTGTTCATATTCATCCGGGGTCATAACTTGTGTTGAGGGATAATTACCATTGGGATAATACGTCAACAATTCGGTTGCAACGGTAACATTATTATCACTGATAGCATTATGCAACGGCATTAAACCATCTTTATCCGTTGCTTCTAAAAATGCTTGACGTTGTTCTGTCGGAAGTGTTTTTAAATGAGCTAAATAAGCTTTAACAAATTCCATATCGTTTTTTTCAAGGGCATCTGAAAATGCTTGTGTAGCTTGTGCGGGGGACAAATTTTGAATGCTTGCCATTATGATTACTCCTTTTTAATTTTAAACTGAAATCAGTATAACACAATTAAATATACATAACAAGCAAAAAATGTATTTTGGTTAATATTTTTTTAATTGTTACCACTATAAAAATATTTTTTTGTTGAAATATATGTAAAAATACGATATACTGATTGCATTATGATAAAATAACATCAAGGAGTAAGAGATGAGTACAACAAAAAACTTTGAAGAATTCAAAAAAAACATGCAAGAAACTTATGCCCAAATGAGTGATGGGGATAAAGCGATGTATTGGGAACAAAGTGTCTATCATGTATATAAAGACAAACAATTACCAACTTCTGCTTCCGACAAAATGATTTTTGACAAATTACAAAATATGATGGAAATTAAAGCAACAGATGAAATTCAACAACAAGTCTGTGATTTAATGGCTTCTTCTCTTAAAAGTCGTCAACAAGCAGTATATCAACGTTTGCGAACAACTGCACAAGAAAAAGTAGCATTCAAAAAAATCTTAAATCAAACCGTTACTTCTCGCACAAATGATATTGGTTAATTGATAAGTAACAAAGGAGAACAGTTATGGAAGTTTATTTTAACAATTCATTTGGCAATATATCTAAAAACGAACAAGACATTTTATTGGAAAGACTGGTTCAATGTCGTTATGATTCCAACAAAGCCACAGGCAGTCAAAAATTTCCCTTTGTTAATGAGGACGGCGTTGATGCAGATTGGATAAAAAAAGAAGGCAAAGTGATGTCTATTTCCCCAAATGGGAAAGATCGTCATTGCAAAGCTCGTTTGTTTGCTCATTACGATCCGAAAACAGACCGTATGTACATTTCACATTTTATATCAGATCATTTTTCTGATAAAGGAAGTAGAAAAAATGATATGTATGCAAAAAATGGCGTTGATGGACACATTATGGAGAAAATCAATGCCCATCAAGCAGCATTAGATAGTGGTCAAAACCCGGAAGGATTAGGCTTTGAAGATGCTAAAGTCCATCTAAATGCACGTCAAACAGCTAATCTTGCAAGAGAAAGATTAGATCTTGATGAGGTATTTAAGTCCAAACCCCATTTAAAAGGAGTTTGTGAAAGCTTACAAGGTAAATTTTATGAAGCAATGAACAAGGAGCCGAATGGTTTAGATAAGCTAAAAAAAATGTGTATGAATTCGAAAGGCAATTTATTACCAAATACCATTGAAGGTAAACAAACTATTTTACAATACGCCGAAACAGATCCTGAATTTGAAAAATTTTTGGAAGAAATGTATGTAGAATACGAAAAAAAACATCCATTAATAACAGATGCAGAGGCAGAAGCAAGAAGAAATCAAAGTAATCGGGACAAATTAAACTCTGTTCATACCAACAAAGAAAATATAACAAGTAAATGGAAACCAATTGACTCCAACGATCTTTCAAAAGGTTATGTAGCTACCATATCTCAACAATATCAAGCTCGACAAATGGAAGATAATCTTAAAACGTTGGATATTGAGTGTGAATATGATCCAAAAACAAAAAGTCTGCGAATAACAGATCCTGAAGATATAAAAAAATTTGAGGCTTTCAAAGGTCGTCTACCAGATGACCCTCCCGGTGGACCTGGTGGACCCGGTGGACCTGATGGCGGCCGTGGCGGCGGTGGCGGCGGTGGCGGTGGCGGTGGCGGTGCCCCTGCTAAAAACCCAGATAATAACAATACTGACAAGCCGAATGACGGCGGGAAACCGAAAGGTGCCGACAAGCCGAACGATGATGTTGTCAAAATTAATTTAGGTTCTCCAAAATCTATACTTGCTAAAAATAGTTGGCAAGATATTGATCCAGAAAATCCGTCAAAAGGTCTACAAAAAACAGTATCCGGTGAGACAGAAGCACGACAATTAATGGGACAATATCAAAAAAAAGGCATTAAGTGCCAATATAATGAAAATGCTAACTGTATACAGATAACAGACAGAGAAAGTATTACAAAATTTCAAGCATTGCAACGTACCGGAGGAGTATCTCCCAATACCGGTCATGGTTCAAACAAGCCATATATTCCTGGTCAGCGAGTGCATAATACAAAAAAACCTGATGATATTGATGTAAAACCTAAAAGACCAAGAAAATTTAGACTTTAGATAATAACAAGATTAAAAGGATTAAGGAAATGTCAAACACAACAAGTTTATCTAACAGATTACCTGAAACACGTGTGCTCAAACAAAAATATCTCCGTGACTATGCTGAAGATGCCGTCAGAGAATATAAAAATACAAAAAGAACAATTAAACGAAGAGTAAAACGTTTACCTGGTGTTAAATCAGTTGTCGGTAGTCGTGCTGCACAAAAAGTGATTCGTGGTGGCGGAAAATACCTTGGTCCGGTTGGTACCGCATTAGCAATAGGGGATACCCAGTTAATCCGTTCAATTACAAAACTAGATGCTGAGGCCATTGTTGACAGCTTTGTTGACGGGATTCGATACTTTCCGGAAGCGGCCGCCTTTATTTGTGAAAATCCAGCTGAAGCTGCCAATGAAATATTCTACGAAGGCTTACTTGTTGGCGCCGGTGAAAGCGCTATTATGATATACGAAAACATCTCTCCTACCGGATACGTTCACGACCACAAACGAAACCAGATGGCTTGGATTGCCGATAGTCAAGGAGGCCATAAGGTTACATATACTGATAATGACGGAAACCCAAAAACAACCCTTGAAAAACAAGAATATTTGTATTCATTTGTACCCTCAAAAAAAGAACCGATGACAGGGCAATTAATTGTTTATCGTCCGGCAGAAGGTTTAACGGAAGAAAGAGATAGAAATAACAACAAAAAAAGAGAACTATTAAGAGTTCCTGTTGCGCAATTTGATATTAAAAACGGTCGTGTCACACAAGAATTTGAACGGAGTGAAGATGGTACAGTAACCATTCATACATATGATGACTCTAATCCGACTTATCAATGGCTCAATCAAGGAAGCAACTATACAGATCATTTAACCGAGAAAGTTGAAACAAACGAAATTTTTGCCCGTTATGGTATACCGGAAACAAAATACGGTGCATTGGTCGGAGAAGAAACAGCAACGGATATATTAAACAAAATCAAAATCGGGAAACGTGTCAGTTCAAAAATAAACAATAAAGGTAAATCATTTACCATTGTTGATTGGGAAAAAAGTCAAGGTGACACACTTGAATTTACATCTTTATACGAAAGAATCACATCAGAAAACTTCTATATTCCCAACTCAAAAGATATGAATGTACGTGAAACCACACTACAAGGCATCGAATCTTTTTCTATTACATATAAGCAATTAGCAGAACTGGGCATTGATATCAGTGGAGATAAAACTGATCCCAAAGTCAGAGAAAGAATTGTCAAAGATATGAGTGCCAAAACGGAAGAGGTTGAAGCAAAAGCCAAATCAATAATTCCCTACGAAGAAACAGAAAACACAAAATACCAATATGTCAGTCAAACATCTCATATTGAACCCACAACGGGACATGCCTCTTTTTTCAAAGAACATCCGTTGTTTGGGCAGCGAAACAGTGTATACACCGACAGAGTTATTGACTATGATTCCAACACAATTAAACAATATGATAAAAAAGGCAATCTGATAACAACGATTACCTATGACAACCCTTCAGCAGAAAATCATTATCAATATACACCAAATAATGTTTTTATTCCGACTGATGAAGACGGCATTGAAATGCAATTTGCTCCCACTGGAGAATTCCTTGGTTTTTATTCCGAGAAACAAAGTATCAATAAAGACAAAATAACAAAATTAGAACTACTGGAAGAATTTGTAGGCAATTATAACACTTTAAAAGAGGGATTAGGTGTTACTTCTTTGGCTGAAATGAGAAAAAAATTGTCAACAGACGAATATCAAAATGGAAATGAATGGATTTCTTACATAGACGAAGCATTAAATCAGATGAACTCATCCTATAATGAAATGTCTGCCGAAGAAAAAACAAAACACGAAAAAGAAATTGAAACCCAGTTAGCCACATCGGATAGTAAACAAATTGGAAAACTATTATCCAAATATTATGAGCAAGATAAACAATTTGAAAAACAATTTTCTGAATTAGAAAAAAAACTGTTTAAGCCTGACAAAAATGGAAACATCTCATTTTCAACAAAATATCATCCGCAGATTAAGGGGAAAGAAATAACTGAAACAGATGAAAATGGAGATACACATAAAGTAGTTAAACTAGATTCAATTCCTAATTTTTTCCAAACTGATAATCCGGAAAAAATTCCGAATATGGTGGATGTTACCTTTGCACCCAAAAATCATAAAGATTTTCCGCCAACGGCAGCATCAAAAAATGAATTTTTCACAAAAATCAAACAAGATGGGGGATTCGATTATTATCGCATCAATTACAATGGCACACCTGAAACTCAAAATTACGGTGGATACGTTCAGGAAGATCCTTTAACAAAGGTATGTCAGGTGTTCGATCAGAACGGCAAATGCGTTTATATTGATGTCCCTACCGCTAATTCTAAAGATGATGCCAATTGGGCAAGTAATCCAAATTCCGATAAATATCAACGCATTCATGGTATGGTTGTTGAATCAGAAAGAGGTGGGATTTATTCGGATGAGGATATTCTTGAAATCGCTGAAAAACAACAAAAAACAAGTATTCCATTTGAATATGGTTTTAAATTGGCAGAATACGAAAAAGTGCTTAAAAAACCTTTTGAAGATCCAAACCATAAAGGATATTATGACCGTTATGATGTTTTGCACGCAGGCAGTTATGAACGGACACAAGGAGCTACAACCAATGCGTATATTACCGAACAGGAAAAATATTTGTCCGAATTGGAAGATATATTAAACAAACAGCCCCAACAAACACCAACCATTCAAGCTGAAAAAAAAGCATTGGCAAAACAACGTGAAATTTTAACCCGTATGCGTCAAAAACCTGAAAATGACAGAATCGCAGAAGCTCGTGAACAAGCAATTTTATTTGATACACAAGTTAAACGGACAAGTGTTCCTCTGCCGAAACACGTTGCTAAAATTAATATTAATGATTATATTTCAAATAAAGATGATGATTTAACCCAGCCCATTTCTATGTGTCATCAACAGAAAAATCCCGATAAAACAGTCTATCGTTTCAATTCAATGAACCAACACTGTACAGGAATTATGATTGAAGATAAAAAAACCGGTGTTTGTAAAATATATGACAACAACGGGTGTTTGATGGATATTGATAAACCACTGAATAATTCAGAAGAAGAACAAATTAATCCATATGACAACACCAGAAGTCTCCGGTATCGTGACATAGTTAAAAAAGTCAATACACGTATGGCATTATATAACTACATTTCAAATCCGGAACATCCTTGTCCTGAATTATGTGCAAATGAAGAACGAGACACTTATCAAAGTAGATTAGCCAATCATGCACATCAGCAACAGCAAGATGATTTTTCAATAGATTTGGATATGCCGGTAATTTCCGCTGCTAAAACAGAGACAAACATTGATTTTAATCCGCTCAATGATGTCTCTACAACTGAATCACCTACGCCACCGAGTGACTTGTTGGCTCAAAATGATGATGGTTCATATAAAAACAATCTGATGAATCAACCGACAAACAAAGCAAATTCAAATAAGGATAATCAAGCAGTTGCGACAAATGAGGAAGAAAGTCAACCAGAGGATAAAGATACGGCAAAAAATCCGAAAGAGACCGATTCTAAAAAAGCAGTTGCATCAACGGCAAAATCAGGCTTAAAATCATCTTTAAGAAATGCACAGGAGAATAACAGCATTCAAATTGATGCGGAACGAGTTGAAGAACAAATAAACAACCCAAACCAAATGGCTGTTGCTTCTCAATCAAGATAAAAGATTAGTATAACCCAAAAAGCACCTACTCTATCATTTTGGTAGGTGTTTTTTTTACAACTTAACTCTGATAAACACCTTTTCTTTATTCTGTATTTGTGGATACATATATTAAAGAAAAAACACTTATTTTGGTTAATATTTTTTTTGATTTTTAGCACTGTAAACATATTTTTTTGTTGAAATATATGTAAAAATACGATACACTGATTGCATTATAACAAAATAACATCAAGGAGCAAGAGATGAGTACAACAAAAAACTTTGAAGAATTCAAAAAAAACATGCAAAAAACTTATGCCCAAATGAGTGATGGGGATAAAGCGGTGTATTGGGAACAAAGTGTCTATCATGTATATAAAGACAAACAATTACCAACTTCTGCTTCCGACAAAATGATTTTTGACAAATTACAAAACATGATGGAAATTAAAGCAACAGATGAAATTCAACAACAAGTCTGTGATTTAATGGCTTCTTCTCTTAAAAGTCGTCAACAAGCAGTATATCAACGTTTGCGGACAACTGCACAAGAAAAAGTAGCATTCAAAAAAATCTTAAATCAAACAGTTAGCTCTCGCACAAATGATATTGGTTAATTGATAAGTAACAAAGGAGAACCGTTATGGAAGTTTATTTTGATCCGGACGTATTAAAACAGGTAGCACCAGAGTTCCAACAAGATTTATTAGAGGGATTAACGGAATGTCGTTATTCTCAGGTTTCTAGTAATGGTGTTTTGGTAAACAGTGAAAATGCTAAACAAAATTCTTCGGGTTCTAGGGGTGGTGTTTTTGTAAACAGTGAAAATGCTAAACAAAGTTGGTTAAGAGAAGAAGAAAAAATTATTTCTATTTCTCCTAATGGCAATGGTCGTTCTCATAATGATCGTTTGTATGCATATTATGATAGAAAGACCGATAGAATGTATGTATTTCATTATTTAACCGATCATGACACTTCAAATAAAGATACAATGAATAAGTTGATTGCTGAAGGTCCTGATGCCATTAATTATGATATTATGGAGAAAATCAATGCCCATCAAGTAGCATTAGATAGCGGTCAAAAACCGGAAGGATTAGGCTTTGAAGATGCTAAAGTCCATCTAAATGCACGTCAAATAGCTAATCTTGCAAGAGAAAGATTAGATCTTGATGAGGTATTTAAGTCCAAACCCCATTTAAAAGAAACTTGTACATTCTTACAGGGTGAATTTCATAACGCAAAGTACGAACCAGCAAACTTTGAAGCGCTAAAAGAAATGTGTATGGATCCGGATGGCAATTTTTTGCCAAATACCGTTGAAGGTAAACAAACTATTTTACAATATGCCGAAACAGATCCTGAATTTAAAAAATTTTTGGAAGAAATGTATGTAGAATACGAAAAAATACACCCATTAAAAACCGATGCTGAAATAAAAGCAGAAACTAACACCAATGGACCGAGTGATGACGGCCGTGATGGTGGTGGTACTACCGAAAACCCAGACAATAACAAACCAAAAGCTAATGGCGACCAACCGAATAGCGACGCTGAACAGCCCAACAGAGCTAATCAAAATGGCGACCAACCGGATAACAACGCTGAACAGCCCAACAGAGCTAATCAAAATGGCGACCAACCAAATAGCGATGGAAGAAACACAGGAAATCAAACCCGTAGACGATTGAGAACTCTTTCCCAAAATGCATGGCAAAATATTGATCCAAACGATCCTTCAAAAGGCATTCAAAAAAAAGTACAAAATCCTGGAGAAGCTCGAAGAATGATGGGGCAATATCAACAACTTGGAATTAAATGTAGGTATAATGAAAATACCAATAGCATAGAAATAACTGACGCAGAGAGTGTTCAAAAACTACATGAATTGAGAACAAGGAATACCACTCATGGCACGAGAACAAATTCTGGAACAACCCATGGAAGCACCCGTAGTAGAGGTAGACGGAACAATACTGCTAGGACTAATGGCTCCACCCCTAGAAGAGGAAGAGGAAGAGGAAACCCAATCCAAACCGTAATAAATCTTGCACGTTAACTAATATTATTTTAAGGGATAAAAATGGCGGAAGCAATACCACTAGCAGACTTATTAAAAGACTATTACAAATTAAAACGCACAGAAGATATATTTCATACTGCAGAACAAGTTGTCAACGGGTATCATAGAGGCGTTTTTCGTATTAAAAGAGGAATAAAACGCGTGCCTATTGTTAAACCCGTTGTTGGTAGTCGTATTGGGCGAAGAGCAATTAATACTGCACTTAAAGGTGCTGGACCGGCTGCTGTTTTTTTATCTCTCGCAGATACTCAATTCATACGTTCTGTTACGAAAGGTGATATTCCGACTATTGTAGGAAACATTGTTGATGCTGTTCAATATTTGCCGGAATTCACTAGCTATGTTTATAATAATCCCACAGAATTTGTTAATGAGGCATTTGGAGAAGGTTTGGTTACTGGTATAGGTGAAAGTCTTATTACACTTGAAGAAAATGCCAGTTCTGATGGATATATTAATGGCTCTTGGATTGCCGATAGTGAAGGTGGACATATAGTGTCATTTGTCGATGAAAATGGGAATCCAAAAACAACCGTTGAAAAACAGGAATATATATATCGATATATACCGAATTCAGACAATCCAAATTTAGGGCAACTGATTGTTTATCGCCCGTCAGAAGGTTTAACAGACCGAGTTGATGAAAACAACGAAAGGATACGAGAAATATTAAGAGTTCCCGTTGCTGAATTTAATATTGTAAATGGTCGTGTAACACAAGAAATTGAACGTCAGAATGATGGTACAATCCTCATACATAATTATGATGATTCAAATCCAACTTATACTTGCTTAGATCCATCACGTTGGACAAAAGAGTGGGATAAGTATACTCCAACAAACGAAATTTTTGCTCGTTATGGTATGCCAGAAGAAAAAACAGGATTTTCTGGTAGTAAAACATTTATCGGTGTTGTAAATAACCAACTTGTTAGCACAGCAACAGATGTATTAAACACCATCAAAATCGGAAAACGAGTCAGTACTGAAAATTTTTATCCTCAAATGATGTCCTCTGTTATTGTTAATTGGGATGAGAGTCAAGATTTTCAAATTGTATTTACTGACAGACATGAAACAACGGATACAACAACTTATTATCGTCCACAATCACTAGATGAGATTGATTGTGATGAAACTACTGTTGTTCAATCTTCACACTGTATATCATATCGGGAATTGCAACGAATGGGAATTGATGTTAGTGGTGATAAAAATGATCCAGAAGTAAGAGACCGTATTACAAAAGATTTAGCAGAAAAAATGCTTCTGATAAAAGACTCGCCTTATTGCACCACAATAACACCTCCGGAACAAAATACCACACAGCAATACAGACTTATAAAAAATACGCCTTATATAGAACAAACAAATGGTTATGCAAATTTTTTTAAAAATCACCCATTATTCGGACAACGAGAAGGTATATATATAAACAAAGAGATTGATTACGACTCCAATGTCATCAATTATTTTAATTCAAAAGGAAATCTTCTTATGGTGGCAACATATGATACTCCCAACGAGGATAATCATTATCAGTATGCGGCAAATAATGTGTTTATACCAACAGATACAGAAGATGTTCAGTTGCAGTTTTCTCCATCAGGAAATTTTTTGGGTTTTTCCAGTGGGGAATTGATGGCTCAATTAATAGCAATCAAAGAGCTGGAAATTGATCAAGCGTTATTACAAAAATTTATACAATTAAAAAACAAATTTAAATACCTTACCGGATCTGATCGCGAGCCTTCATTATCTGAAATTAAAGCAGAACTTGAAAAATTACCTGATGATAATTCAGATTTTCTTACCGTTATTAGAATGATAGAAGGTACACATTTAGAAACATGTAATATTCATGAACTTAATGAACAATTAAAACAAATTGATGAAGAATTAAACCCTCTTCTTGAATCATATAATAACCAGATTGATGAATTAGAAAAACAATACATTCAAAGAAACAATGAAGGAAATATCACTATTTCAACAAAACTTCATCCAAATATTCAATGTCAAGAAATCATTGAAACAGATGAGTATGGTGTAGAACAAAAAATCATCAAGGCAAATGGTTTTACCAATTTAACCATGAATATGATGGATTACGTTTTTGTTCAAAAAAATCATAATAATTTTCCGGTAACGGAAGATTCCAAAAATGAATTTTTCTCAAAATCACAACAAGAGAATGGTTATAATTATTATCGCATCAATTATAACGGCACCCCTGAAACACAAAACTATGGGGGATATGTACAAGAAGATACCACAACGGGTATTTGTTATGTATTTAATCAGAACGGCAAATGCGTTTACATTGATATCCCTTCCGCCGGTGCTAAAGATGAGGAAAATTGGGCAAGTAATCCAAATTCCGATAAATATCAACGCATTCAAGAAATAATTATTGAATCAGGCAGAGGCGGTATTAGTAGTAATGCAGAGTTACTTAACCGAATAGATGAATATCATAGAAAAGGGTTTCCAAAAGAATACGAAAATTTATTATCTGAATATAAAAACTTTGTTCAAAAACCGTTTGAATTTCCGGATACGCCAGGCAAGTATGCTGATTACAACTCTTATTTACCTGAACAATGTGAAATAACAAAAGGGGTTATGACAGCAGAATATATAGCAAAACAAAATGAATATTTAACTAAAATGGAAGATATGTTGAATGGCATTGAAAATCCATCACCGGAAATCGAAGCAGAAAAACAAGCCTTGTCACAACAAAGACACATATTGCAAGAAATGCAAAACAAGCCTGAAAATGAAAGGATTACCTATGTTGTTGAACAAGCAAGATTAACAGATAGACAAGTACAAAGAGTTGGAACATCAATTCCAAAAAATGTTTCAACGATAAATATAAATAATTATATTTCAGAGAGTGATAAAAATTTATCAGAACCGATTTCAGTTTGTGCAAACCAAAATAATCCAAGCCAAACAGTTTACCGTGTCAACAACGCAAACAACCGATGCACCGGTTTAATTATAGAAGATAAAACCACAGGCACTTGTCACATATATGATTGTCAAGGGCTATTGATTGAAGTGGACAGACCAATGAATAATTCGGTTCAAGAAGATGATTGGTATCATACCAGAAATATCACTTCTTATACACATCGTTATAAAGAGATGTATGACTTGGTTTGTCATCGGTATAAATATTATCAATATAGCGTACATCCTGAGCTTGTGGATAGATCTGAATTATTGGAGAATGAAAACCGAGATATCCATCAACAACGTTTAGCTGAACATGAAAATTATATTCAAATGAACGAAGATATAGGCAATCTTACAGAAACGCCTCTTTTAAACAACGAATTTCCGATTGTTGTTGATTTGACAGAAGAATTGCAACATATTCATACGGAACCAAGAACAACACCTTTATCCGAAAATAATAATCAAGCAGTAGCAACAAACAATCAATCAGGATTACAATCATCTTTAAGAAATGCACAGCAACAAGAAGATATAAATCTTGATTCCACTCAAATTGTAGAACAAAATAAAAATGTTGCTGTACGCTAGTAATAAAATTTATTCATGCGTTACCGATTATTTCTTTCATAAAAAAAGCTCTGTTTCCAGAGCTTTTTTTTCATGTTTAACAGATACATGTAAAAATACTGTTTATTATGACCTTTATTTCATCGGTTTGCCGTCTGCATCTTGTGATACCGTACAAATATCAACAAGTACCCAAATATAACAAATCAATGTCGGAATACCCAATAAAAGAAAACCGGGGAATGTACACAAAAGTTGTTTTATACCCTTACTTTTATAACCGGCGTAAAAGTTGTGAACACCTAAACCACCAAAAAACAAAGCTAATAAAATATAAACTAATCTGCTTCTTTCCATTTTTTATCTCCTGTTTAAACCAAAATAAGACCATTCTTATTTTTATCCATAATATGATATTATGCCTAACAAAAAGTTAACAGAATTCTTCTTTTTCAAAAAAAAGCATTCATTTTATTTAAAAAGACAAGAAAACAAATCACGATTTAAAATAAGCAATTTGAAATGCCTGCTTTTTGAGTTCGTCAAATGTTTTGGCATCAGCCGTTATCTCCCAAAAACGAGGTAAAAATTTATCCACATCCGGATAACCTGTTGCCGAGGCTTGTGCAAATTCCTCAAAATTTTTGTTCAGAAAAACACATGCCGTTAATTCTGCAAAAACCCACAACTTTTCATCAGATAACTGCTCTTTTGATTTTGTTTGCCGCACACGAATAAATGCTTGCGATAAAATAATTTCATATAACAACGTATACACATGATACATCGGATTAGGTGTTTGATACGCATACGCATTCAAAACAATATTATGCTCTGACCAATTAGAAATCGCATCTAAAAAATGAGCAACCAACACCCGATATTTAGGAACAGGGGTACCAAAAAAGCGATTAATCGGGTCAAAATAACGAGAAAAATTCTTTTGCCAAAATTTCGTATAATAAAAGAGAGATTTGTTCAAATCCCGTTGATGTTTTTCATAGACGGCAGACAAAAAATCTTCTAATTTTTTATCCCATTTGGTACGGGGATATTCTTTCATTTCATCGGCCAAGTTCAAAGGAAACTGATATTGATTAACCCGATATTCCATCGGGGCACCGATATCCGTCATACAAAACATATCCATTAATTTGTATTTTTCTGTTTCAGAAGAAATAAAAAACTCCAACATAAAACATCTCCTTTTTTGCATCAGTATGACTTAAAAGTATGTTATTGTCAAGAATTAAGGGATACCAATTGTCAAAAAAAATCTGTTTTTTGGGGGAATTTGAACCTCTGTTATTATATAAAAAAAACCGTCAGACAAACCGACGGTTTTTTATTTAAAGACTATGTTTCTATTTTAAAGAACACGTAATCCCTTCATCTTTTTGACCATTAATGTTAATACTCCATGTTCCTCTGACTTTGCGGTTGGCACATTTTGCACATTCTGTTTTGTTTGTATAAACCCTACTCGGATTATCACAAGCATAACATCCGCCTTGATAATCTTTGAGCGGTTTGTCATCCGTGCAAGCAACAATCGGCCGTGTTGCTTTTTGTGTTTCTTGACTGATAAAACGAGGGGCATCTTCTGTCAAACGACATTCTTCCCCACCATCACCAAAATACATATCTTCCTCCGGAATACGATTTGGGCAAGCAGATTTGCACGTACCTGATGTTACATAAACAGTTTTAGGCGTATCACAAGAGTAACAACTGCCGTCAAAGGCAATCAACGGTTTATCCGTCGGACACGTTTTCAAAACGCAGTATTTTTCATCCTTAACCCGAATGGTCTGACGTACATCAGAACAAACTTCACAATTTTTGGCAATAACCGCCTCTGCTTCATCACAAGCATAACATTGACCGTTTGCCAGTAACGGTTTTTCCGGCGGACAAGATTTGACACCGCAACCGAAATAACGATATATTTGACGCAACGGTTGATTATTTTCATCCACACAAGCCGTTAAGCATTTTTCAATGTCATCAGGGGCCATATCCAATGCTTTTTCGTATTGACAAGAATAACAACCATTTTTCTCTCTCAACGGATGTGAAGCCGGACAAATAGTCGGTTCTGAAACACATTTGTCAAAACTGCCCTTATATGTTCCCTCCGGACATTGATTTAAACCACACCCCCAAAAACTTTGATTGCGTGAAGGTTGACCGTCAACCAAACATTTTGTTTCACAATCCTCTTCATTTTGTAATTTAATGGCGTTAAGTTCATCACAGGCATAACATTCCCCATCCTTACTTAGCAGCGGTCTATCTGACGGACAAGGTTTTTCTACAATACAATGCGGGCTAAAATGAGATTTAGACCGTACAGTTCCTTTTGGACAATTCGCCAAACGACAGACATTACCTTCACTTACTCGTAAATACGTTCCGTCCGATTGTTGACATAAATTGGAACAATCGGCATTATAGGCAACATTAAAGCTTTTTAATTCATCACAGGCATAACATCTGCCCTCTTGGGATAACAGAGGTCTTTCAGGCGGACAAGAAGCAAGTACAGGTTCTTGTGAAGCCTGTGCAACAACGGAATAACCTAAAATTAGCGTTGCTAAAATAATATGTTTCATATTAATCCTCCTTTAAAGCACATGTATATAAATGACCATATGGTGATGCTGAAACGATTGTAATTTGACGATTAGGACATCTGTCACAACCGAATAATGCTTGAACATCATGATGATACAAGCAAGAAATACATTGACCGTTTTCAGCTAATATCGGCTTATTATCGGGACATTTGGTTTGCATTCTACGCAAAAACTGTGTGTATTTTTTGGCATTAAATGTATTATCTTTTAAAGTGCATGAATTTCCCTGCAAATGATTTCTGCCCCAATAACCGAAAATGTACCGATTGGAACATTTAAGACAGCCATCAACGACTGCGATGCTTTTTTCTTCATCATCACAACTGATGCAATTTCCTGTTGCATCCATTAACGGTTTGTCATCGGGACATTTTTTTGGTAAACAATATTGATTGACACGATAACGCTGTGTTGTTTGATTATCAGCCGAACAAAGTGTATCACATTGAGGCAAATCGGCAAAATCCATTTCAAACGGGTAAGGGTCATCACAGGCACGACATAATCCGCGATCATCTTTTAACGGTCTTTCGGGTGGACATTTTCCGTCAATCGGCGACATTTCCTGACGACGTTTTTCTTCTGCCTCACGGCGTTTCAGTTCTTCTTCATCGGGACAGACTTCTTCAATTTGAGCAACCGCATTCATCATTTCAACAAAAGAATTCATTTCACTTAAATTAATTGAACCTTGTTGCTGTTGGATATATTTGTCCATAATCGGCTTAATCTCTTGACATGAATAACATTGATTATCAAGCCATTGAGCTGGTTTTTCGGGTGGACAATCCGCCAAAGCGAGCGGTGATACCAACAACGCCACCAATAAAAAAGACATTTTAGATTTTATATACATATATGTTCCTCCTTTTTCTTAACGAAAAAAGTATAAAACAAACCAAATGCATTTTCAACCATTTTTTTCTTGTATTTTCGCAAGTAATCTATATAATAATTTAAAATCAACTTTTAAATAACAGGAAACGTATGAAACAAAATCATCATATCAATATCTCTGAAAACGGTCGCTCAATGATTGAAATATTAGGCGTTTTGGCCGTTATCGGTGT
This sequence comes from Alphaproteobacteria bacterium, assembly GCA_045638265.1. GTDB lineage: Bacteria > Pseudomonadota > Alphaproteobacteria > CAAHEQ01 > UBA3637 > RGIG4140. Next base: position 19,497 of record JAZUBA010000005.1, read on the forward strand.
ACTGTCAATCGGTGGTGTATATGGCTATCGTCATGCGTTTTCCAAACATAAAGCCAATACAATTATTCAAGATGCGCAATTAACCTATACGGAATTGCATGGCGAAAGAACACGCAATCCCCTCCCTTGGACACCCATTACATGGGAACCCCAATCCCGCAAAAGCATTGATAAACATCGGGATAATGAGGGTGATGATTATGTGCGTGTCAAAGGTATTACAACAGATGAATGCAAACAACTTGTGCTTATGTCTGTTCCGCCTCGTATAACGTTATTTGATGAAAAAGGCAAACGATTTGAAACATGTGCCGAAACAAACACCATTATTTTTGCTTTTGACGGCACACGGGCTCCGGGGATTAATTGTGAACGGGGTTCCGATTGTGAACAAATGGGTATGTATTGTCAAGCAGATGATAAAGTTTGTCAAGAGTGTCCCGAAGGATATAAAATCAATGCCATGGGTAACGGATGCGACATTATTTGCCAATCGGAAACACAAACGACCTGTGAATTAAACAATCAATATTGGTGTTGTGAAAACAATCTGATATGTGGGGAAACAGTCGGCAGTTGTGAAGAATCAGACGGTGCCTGTTCATATAGAATTAACGAACAAACAGTTGAAGTTAAATCTGATTGCAGTTATTTATATCTTCAACAAACGCAAACGGCTACACACGATTGCGAATATGAAATTCAAAATACGTCAAACGGAGCCATTGCCAAACAAATAAAAGGCTGTCCTAACGGTCAATTTTGCAATTTAAGATATTCACAAGATAATTGTCAAGGGGCTTTAACAAATGAAAGCACGGGTAAAATGTACGGTGTCTGTTCGTCATTTAATTTAGCTTTAACCAGTTGTACAATCAAATCTGTCAGCAATCCGATGAAAGTTCAAAAGGGCTGTCCGAAAGGGCAATTTTGTAATTTAGTTTATACGAATGAAACATGTACGGAACGTATCCCCGGCAATGAAGGAGCGAATGTGATGTATGGTGTTTGTTCCTCTATGACATTAGGATGGAGCAGTTGTCCCGTTCAAAGTAGCAGTGATGCTGTAACGGCCCTTAAAAAATGTCCCAAAAACAAATATTGTTATTTGGCATATACGGATGAAACCTGCACAACCACGGTCAATAACAACGGTGCCGATATTTTATACGGGGTATGTAACGACACAACCAAAAGAAATACAACCTGCCCTGTTAAAGTCAACGAGTAAAAAATACGATTAAAAATAATTTTCTCTGTCTATGCAATAGGCGAATTTGTGTATCATCATTGATTTAACCCGATATACTCTTTTTTTCCGTCAAACCGCCAACAAACATCCAGTAGCCTTGTTCTGCCTGTTGACAAGCTTGTACCGTACTGTTATAATTGCCATAGCCATTAAAACATAATTGGCACGATATTTATTCATGGCATAGGTGTAACCCTGTATTCCACCAATTGAAAGAACACCAATAACGGCTAAAACGCCCAGCATTTCCACCATTGACCGACCTGTTTCATTTGTATCTGGTTGCATATCATTTCCCCCTGTTTTATTAAAATTATGCAATAAAATCAATCTAATTATATTGTAACAAAAGGTACGTTAAATTACATCTTTATTGGACAAAAATTTGCCAAAACAATAAAATCGTTGCATATTAACCTCCCTTTATTTGCAACACTTTTTTTTAAATTTATATCATTTTTTTTAATTTGTGCTGGTTGGCAGATTTTCAAGGCTTGGCTTAAAATGGCTCAATTCTCTCCATACCCGTGAAATCGTTGCAAATAAAGGGACGTTTTGTTACAATCATTTTATTCATATATTTAACAGGGGGAAGTTAATGAAAAAATCTTTTAAAATAAATGAGTTAGGTCGTTCCATGTTGGAAATATTAGGCATTCTTGCTATCATTGGGGTGTTGTCAATCGGAGCGATTCAAGGTTATCGCTATGCCTTTAACAAATATAATGCAAATGAAACAATCAATGAACTGAATCTGCGTGCAAATGATATTTCTCAACGTATGGAACGATTGATTGAACTCAATCATGTTGGCAATATTGATATGGAAATGGGTCCGACAATGCGGACAGGATATCCCGTCAGAGCCCGAATGAGCCCTCAATATACGGATTATTTTGAAATGTTTGTGTCTAATGTCCCCACTGATGTATGCAAATTATTGTTACAAAGCCAATGGCAAGCACCCTACTCTATTTTTGTCGGTATTACCGAATATGAAGCTTCCGTTGAAATTTGTGAACAAGCCGATAAAGTTGAATTAGCTTATGAATTTTATAAAGATAT
>JAZUBA010000006.1:0-17084 GCA_045638265.1 Alphaproteobacteria bacterium
GACATGTCGTGATGCCTGTGTCGGAACAGACAAGCCATTCTGTATGCGAGCAAGTGGTATATGTGTAGAATGTAAAATAAATGAAGATTGTCAACACAAGGGACGTGGTTGGATTTGTGATGAATCAAATAACACTTGTACGGAATTAAAAAAGACATGCCCTGAAGGAACATTCCGCAGTCAAAACGGAGCGTGTATCAGTTGTGATGACGGAAGTAATTTCTTTGTGTTAAAAGACGGGCAAGGGTTCCCTGATACGAGTGATGAGGTAGACGGTTATACGATGTGCGGAGAATGTGAAGGAGCGGGAACAAAACGTTGGCGTGGTGCATTAACAGATGATCCAACCAAAGGGTATTGTTCCTTTATGTGCACTGAGGGGTACAGTTTTCAAACTATATCCAAGGGCTGTATTTCTTGTAGCGATATGAACCCTCAATATATATCAAATGAAACCGTCTCAAAAAATCAATGCTTGGCATGTGAAGGGCATGAATGGTATACTGAATATTGGATTAATTGGAATGGCGGTATTTCTTGTCAACCCAAAGTAGAATGTGCTAATGATGAATTTATATATAAAGCAGATCAAAACTATTGGGGTTGTGCCAAGTGTTCTTCCAGTAGAAATAATAGTGTATATATGGGATATATGTCGCAAGGGAATAATTCATCATCTGATACAAGTTTTTATAGTATCCGAAATGCACAATGTAATGCATGTCCTGAATATGACAAAAACGGCAATTATTCTGCCCGATATACAATCGGAGGTGCGCAAAGTCATTGTTTCCCTGTCTGTGAACAACCAACAAACGCAGATGAACAAATAGCAATCTGCAAAGCAAATCCAAAAGATGAAAGATGTACACGTAAATGGCAAAATTCAAGTGGTAATTGTTTGTCATGTGATGCATTAGAAAACTCAAATGGTTCAAATATTAATAATTCTATATTGATTTCAAATTTAGGAATGGTACCTGAACAATTAATTGCTTTATGTGAAAATTGTGGACGTGTGCGTTCTGGTAATTTTTGTGTTTTGCCTCAAACAAAAGATGATTGTGGAAAAGGAAAATTTTTAGGAGAAGATGGATATTGTCATAAATGTACAGAAAATACAGGTGTCAGAATTACATCAGACGAAGAATCCGGTTGTACAGAAAATTGTAAAGATGAAACAGCTTCCGGTACAGTTGCTGGTACTCGTTGGTCTTTTACAAATCAAGATAAAATTTTAATGTGTGCTCCAAATTGTATAACAGGGTATGGAACCTCAACATATTCTGGAAATTGTGCTGATTGTAATGCATTGGCTGGATTTGCTATTAACATTGCTCTAGAAGACAAATGTAAAGAACAATGTCCTAACAGAGAGGGATATAGAGCGCATAATAACCATTGCTCACTAAAAAAATGTCCTGATACAGCAACACAAAAATATTATAAGACTCGTGTAGGATCATGTGTTAGTTGTACACGAAATAATAATGGAGATGATGATTATCAAGGTGGGACACAGGGGGCTATTGAAGGACAAGATTTATGCCATGCATGTGGAACACGGATGATTGTAAAACGTTCATCAGGTTCAGAAATGTGTTGGTTGGTTAATCCCGGAACAAGTGGTATTTGTAATAGTGTTGGTAATGAAAATTACGAAAAAGCAAATTTAACAAATGAATTAAAATCAAAAGCTACACCTTATATAAATGGTAGCAAAGATGGAACATATTTCCGTTCCGATGACGGTTATTGTCGTTCTTGTGATATAGAAGCTTCGTATAATGCAACAAAAGAACAATGTGCATCATGTAAAAACAGACGCTGGGAAAATAATAAATGTTTAAAAGGCTTGTGTGAAGAAGGCAAACAATTTTTAAATACAAGTGCCACTTGTGTTGCATGCACACAGAAAAATGTTGCAATTAATCCAGATGTTACAAATTTATGTAGCAGTTGTGAAAATAGACGTGTCATGACAACCGGCTTTGAAGAACAAGACAATTTGACTGGTAAATGTGTTGAAGATTGTCCGTCGGGTATGTGGCAAGATAAAGACGGTAAATGTTATTTCTGCGAAGAAGCCAGTACAAAAGAAATCGGAACAGATGAAGTTTCTAAAAATATGTGTCAGACTGTTTGCGGTCGAACCATAGAAGTAATTAAAAATGCTGATTCCGAAATCACTGGTTACAAGTGTGCTTTATCTTCATAGTGACATAGTCTACATCATAAAAAATCGGTTGACATTTGTCAGCCGATTTTTTTATCCACATAAAACACCCCTGAAAAAATTCAACTTTCAGGGGTTTTTTTGTATCTCATCAATTTTATCAACTATCTTCTAAGAAACTGCGTAATTTACGAGAACGAGTCGGATGCTTTAATTTACGTAAGGCTTTTGCTTCAATTTGACGAATACGTTCACGTGTAACGGCAAATTGTAAACCCACTTCTTCTAATGTGTGATCTGAGTTCATACCAATACCGAAACGCATACGTAAAACACGTTCTTCACGAGGTGAAAGTGTAGATAAAACAGCTGTGCATGATTGACGTAAGTTTGTTTGAATAGCAGCTTCTAACGGTTGAATGGTGTTTTTGTCTTCAATGAAATCCCCTAAATGCGAATCTTCTTCATCACCGACAGGTGTTTCTAATGAAATCGGTTCTTTAGCAATTTTAAGGACTTTTTTGATTTTTTCAACCGATAAATTAATGCGTGGTGCCAATTCTTCCGGAGTCGGTTCATGCCCTGTTTCTAACAACATTTGACGCCCTGTTTTGAGCATTTTGTTGATTGTTTCAATCATATGAACAGGAATACGAATGGTGCGAGCTTGGTCTGCAATCGCCCGGGTAATGGATTGACGAATCCACCATGTCGCATATGTGGAAAATTTATAACCCCGTTGATATTCGAACTTGTCAACAGCCTTCATCAAACCGATGTTGCCTTCTTGAATTAAATCCAAGAATTGTAAACCACGATTGGTGTATTTTTTAGAAATAGAGATAACCAAACGTAAGTTGGCTTCAATCATTTCTTGTTTGGCTTTATTTGTTTCCTGACGACCTTTTTTAACCGTTGTAACCAAACGACGATATTCTGAAATCGGCATTTTGACTTCTTCTACAATCCCTTGAATGGCTCCACGGATTTCTTTGATTTCTTCTTCGTGATTGGTAACAAATGTCTTCCAAGTTTTTGAAGGTTGTTTGGCTGCTTTTTGAATCCATTTCGGATCTGTTTCACTATTTTGATAAAAATCTAAAAAGTCTTCACGGGAAATTTTAGATGCCAAAGCCAATCGGAGCAACCGTCCTTCTAAAACAATTAAGCGTTGATTGACTTCATTAATTTCATCAATTAATTCTTCAATACGATTAGGATTCATATGAATATTGCTTAATTTTTGTGTTAAAGCTGATTTCAATTCAAAATATTTTTTCTCAATCGTTTTCGGAACGGATTTGTTTTCTAAAACATAAATCATACGTTCTTGTTGTATTTTTTCAAAAATCTTATGTTCGGCTTCAATTTCTCTGAATGAAACTAAAATTTGAGGTAATAACGTTTCTTCCATTTGACCGATGGATAATGAATTATCTTCATATTCGTCTTCATCATCATCAAATGAGGATGAGCGAGAAGTTTCTTCAATCGGTTCAATATCATCTTCAAAATCTTTTAAATCTTCATCATCGTATTCTTCATCAGGCAGATTTTTATCATTCAATTCAATTTCATCGTCTGAATTGCCATAATCATTGTCATCCTGTGCAAAAGACTCTTTTTGATTTGTTTCTTTTAATGTTTTTTGAAAAATAGTATTGGCTTTTTCAAGTTCTGCTAATTCAATGCTGGCACTTTTTTGTATCCGTTCAGCCGTTTCTAATTGCGTTTTGTTTGGATTTGATTCGAAAGTTGTTTCCAAATCAATCACTTCACGCAAAAAGATTTCTCCGTCGTTTAATTGCTGATTCCATTTTTTTAAGGCTTTAATTGTTAAAGCACTTTCGGATAATCCGCTCATCATAACGTGCATACCGGCACTGATACGTTTTGCAATGGCAATTTCACCTTCACGGGAAAGTAATTCAACCGCCCCCATTTCACGCAAATACATCCGAACAGGATCATTTACACGACTGCTTGGATCAATATCAGTTGCTTGTTCTTCATCTTGTGTTAAAGACAAGCTTTTTCCGGATGATAAACTTTCAGTTAAGTCAGTAATATCTTCCGCACCGTCAACAATATTAATACCCATATCCGTAAAAGAAGATAAAATTAATTCAAAAGTTTCTTCATTTTGCGATTCAGCCGGCATACATTTGCGTAATTCTGCCATGGAAAGGAAGCCTCGTTCTTTTCCTTTTTCAATTAATTTTTTCATGGACGCCTTTGATTCCGCCGCGGATGGATTTGAACGATTCCGAGGCATTTCATTTTCAAACGAGTAAGCTGTCATGTATATACACCTGTTCTAGAAAAGATGGAAAAAAATTTAAAATTGATATTATTATATATATTTTTTTTAAAAATGTCAATCATTTTATTCAACAGAAGCAAGTTTTTCTATTTCCTGTTTCAACAATGTTATTTCTTCCCACAATTCAGGGGTTTGATTTTGAGCAAATTCTTTTAGTTTTTCAAGTTTTTCATTATTTAATGATTGCAAACGCATGGTTTGTATCCATTTATCTAATTCACGGATAACTTCCGGCTCTGTTCGTCCGGATTTTTGTAACATTTCAATTTCAGGCGGTAAAAATGATTCGTTTTGTTCAGCCAGAATGTTTTTAATTTCTTCAGATGAAATGTCCGGATTTTGAATAAGTAAATCAATGATTTGAGTTAATAATGCCTGCGTTTGTTTTTCCTGAATTTGTATGTCGGCTAAATTTTCAATTATGTTTTGCGCTACTTGTGGGTAACAAATGAGATAAGCCAATAGCATCCGACCTTCCGCCAAACCGGCCGTCGGCTTTGAAATAGATTGTGCGTTTGAAAATGAAGCAATGCCTTTTTGATTCTTTTTTTGGCGTTCTAATTTCCAAAGTTGATTTTTTAAATCTTTTAAATAATAATTACGCACCTTTTCATTTTGGATTTTTTCAATTAATTCTGTTGCATCGTTTTCTAATTTTGCCCGTCTTTCCGGTGTGTCAAGCGAGCGGTTTTCAATCAAACTGTTCCACAGTGTCCAAGCCAGTGTTTTAGCACCTGTTAACGCATCTTGAAATGCCTGTGGGGATTTTTTGCGAATCATATCATCCGGATCAAATCCGTCCGGTAAAAAGGCAAATTGTAATGATTTACCGGCCGTTAAAATCGGAATGGCACGATTCATGGCTCTTAATGAAGCTTTTCGTCCGGCGCCGTCTCCGTCAAAACAAATAATCGGTTCATCGCAAGATTGCCATAATAAACGTAACTGATTTTCGGTAAATGCCGTTCCTAACGGGGCAACGGCATTTGTAAAACCGGCACTATGTAAGGCAATCACATCCATATACCCTTCTACAACAACGGCACGATTTTGTTTTCGTATGCTGTCAATAGCTTGTGGTAAGGCGTATAACTGTTCACCTTTATGAAACAAAGTTGTTTCCGGTGAGTTTAAATATTTCGGTTCCCCTTTTTCCAATAATCTTCCGCCAAAAGCAATCACTTGTTTTCGTCGGTTTAAGATGGGAAACATCACACGATCATAAAAATAATCGTGTCGGGTTTTGCGTTCTGTATTTTCGGCAATTAATCCCAATGATACAGCCATTTTTATGGAAAACCCTTTTTCGGTTAAACGGGTAAGTAAACCTGAACCGCGTGGGGCATAACCTAATCTGAATTGTTTGGCAACTTGTGCCGTTATTCCTCGTTTTTGTAAGTATTGACGGGCAACGGCTCCTTTTTCACCAAAAAGATGTTCCTGAAAATACAGGCAGGCTTCTTCCATTAACGCCAATTCGTTTTTTAATGATTGTTGTTTTTGAGAGTCTTCTGTTGATAATTTCGGCATACTTAAACCGGCCATGTGGGCTAAATATTCAACAGCTTCTAAAAAAGGCATTTTTTCGGCATCTGTTAAATATCGGACAATATCGCCATGCGCCCCACATCCGAAACAATGATAAAATCCTTTATCATCATTAATGGTAAAAGAGGGCGTTTTTTCATGGTGAAAAGGACATAAACCCATATATTCACGCCCTCTCTTCGTTAATTTGACTTTTCGTCCAATCAGTTGAGAGAGCGTGATACGTTCGCGTAATTCTTCTAAAAAACGAGGCGGAAAAGCCATTTTTATGCCAACAAGCCTTTAATTAAACCGGAAGCGATTGAGAAATCCATTTGACCGGCATATTTGGCTTTTAAAGCACCCATAACTTTACCCATATCTTTAATAGAGGATGCACCAATTTCTTGAATAACGGCTTCAATAGCTTGTTTTGTTTCTTCTTCACTCATTTGTTGCGGCAAGAAAGCAGAAATAATGTCAATTTCAGCTTGTTCGGAAGCAACTAAATCTTCACGACCGCCTTGTTTGTACATTTCAATACTTTCCTTGCGTTGTTTAACCATGCTTTGTAATAAAGACAAAATGGCAGTATCGTCAATACCATCCGTAATCCCTTTGGGACGGGCTTCAATATCTTTATCTTTAATGGCGGCATTAATTAAACGAATGGTAGCCGTTTTCTTTTCATTTTTTGTTTTTAAGGCATCAACAAGTGCTTTTTTTAATTCTTCACGAATCATTTTTTTTCTCCATTTTCTATATATTAAACAAATCTGGTTACAACATAAAACAATCCCATTCAGAAATCAAGTAGTTTTTAACGGTTTTCTAAAAAAACAAAATTTATTCTGTTATTCTCTCTGTTTGGATTGTGTATGATTATTGGGAAGCGTTTTTGACGGTTGGGTTGCTACTTTTCTCGGTGTTTTTTGTTCAGTGTTATCTTTGTGGATTTGTGCTGGTATGTTTTCAGGCGGAAACAGTTGTTTTTCAGCAAAACGAACACCCGCTAAAACGCCTTTTAAAGCACACCATGTAACGGTCATATGTAAAGCAAACGCAAGAAACGGATGTTTTTCATATAATTTTCCAATAGGCGTATAGTGTTTGTATTCTGTATTTTGAAATTGAGGCGTTACATAATAGTGAGTATCATCAAACAAATGAATTTTTTTACAATCCAAAGCATAAGGTAATACATTACCTTTCTTGTCATATAAAGTTTGTCCCTTTTTATCCGTAACGCAGATATAAGGGCTTTTGTGATACAATCTGAACGGAGTATTATATTTGCCGGCCAATGTATAAGAATACCCTTGTGCAAATGTTACTCCTTTTTTTGTTTGAAAGGTATAATCATTTGTGTCAGCGTTTTTTGTAATGATAAAATGACGTGTTTTTAGAATGGGATAGACATCCGTATTGATATAATATTTTTTTGTAGCACTTCGTTTAGGTGTTACATTATACGAACCGTTTTCCATCACTTCAGCACACCATACGTTCTGTGCATCAGGTAAAGGTTGTCCTTTTGCATCAAAAAGTGTTTCGCCTGTTTCTGTTTTTTGTTTAAAAATCGGGACTTTTCCGTATGTTACAATCCGTACGGTATCAGGTGAATCACACAAGATTTCACCTGTTTTGCTATAAACAATTTTTTCATCGTCCGATAAATTGAAGTGTGTATCTTTTTTCATTTTCAGTCAGTTATAATTTTTTAAAAACCCATCAATAATTTAATTTCATCAGATAATCGGTCTATTGTCCAAGGCGGGTCAAATGTGAGTTCCACCGTAACCTGTCCGACACCTTGTACAGAGGAAACGGCATGTGCAACCATTGTCGGCATATCTCCCGCAATCGGACATGTAGGAGAGGTAAGAGTCATAATGATTTTTACATCTCCGTTATCTTCTTGAATAATATCGTATATCAAACCCATTTCATAAATGTCAAACATTAATTCAGGATCTTGTACGGCTTTTAATGCGGTAATAATAGCTTCTTTATCTGCTTTTTCAATGCCTTCGGCTAACGGTTCCCCAACCGTGGCGGAAAGAGGATAGGTCGGCTCCGGTAATTCAGGCAGTTCGGGTAAATCTGTCAAATCTGGTAAGTCGGATGATAAATTTTCTGTTGTGTTATCCATATATTTTTCCTTTTATACAAATAAACGAATGGCTTTTTTGAGTGCCGTTATAAAAATATCAATATCTTCTTTATCGTTATACAATCCCAAAGAAACACGAACGGATACTTCTTTGTTAAAACAGTGATGAACGGGCATGGCACAATGATGTCCGACCCGTACGCAAATATGCTGTTGCGCCAAAGCAAAGGCAACGTCTGACGGATGAATGCCTTTGATAACAAAAGAAACAATCCCTTTTTTTTGTGTTGTATCTGTTCCTATAAATTCAATATCTTGAATATCATGTAGTTGTTCTAACAAATAACGTGTTAAAATCAGTTCGTTTTCGGCAATTTGCTTCATCCCTATTCGGGAGAGATAATCAATGGCAGAACCTAACCCGACAGCTTCGGCAAAAGGAGGTGTTCCTGCCTCAAATTTATTGGGAATATCGGCAAAAGTTGTTTCTGCGACCGTAACGGTTTTAACCATATCACCACCAAATTGATAGGGTGGGAGTTCAGATAGTGCTTCTTTTTTACCGTATAAAACACCAATCCCTGTCGGACCATATAATTTATGTCCTGAAAAAGCAAAAAAATCACAATCTAAATTTGTTACATCAATCGGTAGATGGGCAACACTTTGTGAGCCGTCAACCAAAACTTTTGCACCATATTTGTGGGCAGATTTGATTAAATCGGCAATCGGATTTTCAACCCCTAATACATTGGATAAATGTGTCAACGCAACCATTTTTGTTTTATCCGATAATTTTTGATGAAAATCGTCTAAATCAATTATACCCGAAGGTAACACTTTAAATGTTTTAAAGGTTGCACCACATCGCAAACAGGCTTGTTGCCAAGTTACAAAATTAGCGTGATGTTCTGATTCGGATATTAAAACTTCATCGCCTTTTTGTAATAATTGTGTATATCCGCTTGATACGATATTAATACTTTCCGTTGCATTTTTTGTAAAAATAATTTGCTTACAGGGCGCATGAATAAAATCGGCCACTTTTTGACGTGCATTTTCATATGCGACGGTTGCTTTGTTGGATAAGTCGCAACTGCCTCTGTGTACATTGGCATAGGAGGTTGTGTAAAAATGATATAATGCATCAAGTACACAAGCCGGTTTTTGTGTAGAGGCTGCGGAATCTAAAAAAATAGGATGTTCATTTTGAAAAATAGGAAAATCCTTTTTATATATGTTCATCTATCCACTCCTGTACAACAGATTGGTATGCCTGTGGTACTAAATCAAGAATAAAAGCTGAAATAAGTATTTTATAGGCACTTTTTTCATCAATGCCACGAGATAACAAATAAAATAACTGACTTTTATCTAACGGACCGATTGCCGAACCATGTGAACATTTGACATTGTCGGTATAAATTTCTAATTCGGGAATTGATTCGGATTTTGCATTATCCGATAATAATAAGGCACGATGATTTTGATACCCTTCGCATTTTTGAGAATGATACGGAATACGGATAACACCGCTAAATGAGGCTTGTGCTGAATCGGTCAGCAATCCTTTAACGGTTTGCTCTGATTTTGTTTCGGGAACTTGATGTGTAATATCAATATTGATATTTAATTTTTGATTTTCTGCGCCGAAATAAGCACATTTTACGTTACAGGAACTGCCTTTTTCAGTTAATTGAATTTGCACATCCAAATCATCTTTAAATTGTAAAAATACAAATTCTATGTGCCCGTTTGTTTGGATGTTTTGAAGAAAAGGACTTTGACAACATTGTACTTCCGATACAACGCCGTCTTGAATCATTAATGCAATATTATCTATATTTTTCATATCCTTGTTCTTCCACTTGTAAGGCTAATGTTTTGTCGCCTGAGTCAACAATGCGTCCGTCTACCATAATATGAATGTAATCAGGAACAATATGATTGAGTAATCGCTGAAAATGTGTGATGAGTAAAAAAGAACGATGCGGTTCTTTTAGCACATTAACACCGTCTGATACAACTTTAATGGCATCAACATCTAAACCGGAATCCATTTCATCCAATATGCAAAAATCAGGTTCCAAAAATGCCATTTGAAATGTTTCCATTTTCTTTTTTTCACCACCTGAAAAACCAACGTTAACTGGCCGTTTTAACATTTCATCCGAAATATTTAATGCCTGTGAACGTGTTTTTAAGCGTTTCATATATTGCACGGCATCTAACGGATCTTGATTTAAAAATTTGCGTTTGGCATTGAGGGCTGTTTTTAAAAATAAAGCCGTACTGATTCCCGGAATTTCTATCGGATGCTGAAAAGCTAAAAAGACTCCGGTGTTTGCTCGTTCATCCGGTGTCATAGACAATAAATCTTGTCCTTTAAACAAAATACTTCCTTTTGTAACGGTATAAGAGGGATGACCGGCAAGCACGTTTGCCAAAGTGCTTTTACCTGAACCGTTTGGTCCCATGATAGCGTGAATTTCACCGGCATTGATTGTTAGTGAAACACCCTTTAAAATCTCTTTGTCGTCTACGGATACATATAAATCTTTGATTTCTAAAAATGACATTTTAATCCTCTAATCTGGCTTTTACTTTTTCTAATTTTATCGGAATGCGTTTCTCAACGGCTTCTTGGATTTGAAAAATATGTTTCATTTGTTCTAACATAATTTCAACATCAGCCGTTTCATCAATAATTTCATCAAGGTTGTTTTTTCCTCTGTTGAGATTTTTTAAAATTTCTTTTTGCAATTCACTCATTTCTTCCAATACCATTAATAATTGGGCGGTTGGTCCCCATGTTTGAATAGCTTTATCCATTAATTCAATAGGTACTTTATGACTCATTATCCGACACTCCCTTCTAATTGAATACCGATTAAGCGTTGTGCTTCAATAGCAAATTCCATTGGTAATTTTTGCATAACTTCCCGACAAAAACCATTAACAATTAACCCAATGGCATCGTCTTGGGATAATCCGCGGGCTTGTGCGTAAAACAATTGCTCTTCTGATATTTTAGATGTTGTTGCTTCATGCTCAATAATACCGCTTGTATTGGCACAACGCATAACGGGTATGGTATGTGCTCCGCATTTGTCGCCAATCAGCAAACTATCGCATTTAGATACATTGCGTGCATTTTGTGCATTGGGTGAAATTTGTACAAGTCCTCGGTATGTGTTATTTGAACGACCGGCAGAAATGCCTTTTGATATAATTGTGGAGGAGGTGTTTTTGCCTAAATGGATCATTTTTGTACCTGTATCTGCTTGTTGACAATTATTTGTTAAAGCAACGGAATAAAACTCTCCGACCGATTCATCCCCTTTTAAAATACAGGACGGATATTTCCAAGTAATAGCTGAACCTGTTTCAACCTGTGTCCATGATAATTTGGCTTTTGTATGGCAAATGCCTCGTTTGGTAACAAAATTATAAATACCGCCTTTGCCGTCTTTATCTCCAGGATACCAGTTTTGAACGGTGGAATATTTTACCTCGGCATTATCTAATACAACAATTTCAACAATGGCAGCATGCAGTTGATTTTCATCTCGTTGCGGAGCAGTGCATCCTTCCAAATAGCTGACATAAGATTCTTCATCGGCAATAATCAGTGTGCGTTCAAATTGACCCGTATTTTGTGCATTGATACGGAAATAACTGGATAATTCCATCGGACAACGGACGCCTTTGGGAATGTATACAAACGATCCGTCTGAAAAGACGGCACTGTTTAAAGCAGCAAAAAAATTGTCCGTATACGGCACTACCGTTCCCAAATATTTTTTGACCAATTCCGGATAATCCCGAACGGCTTCTGATATGGAACAAAATAAAATACCTTTTTCTTTTAAGTGAGATTTATAAGTCGTAGCAATGGAAACGCTGTCAAAAATAGCATCAACGGCAACACCTTGAACGCCGGCCAATACTTTTTGTTCTTGGAGCGGAATACCTAATTTTTCGTATGTTTTTAACAATTCAGGATCAACTTCTTCCAAACTTTTAGGCGATTCTTTTGTTTTGGGAGAAGCATAATAATACAAATCCTGATAGTTAATTGGCTCATACGAGAGTTTTCCCCAATGCGGTTCTGTTAAGGTCAGCCAATGGCGATAAGCTTTTAAGCGATACTCCAATAACCACTGCGGTTCATTTTTGCGTTTTGAAATAAACCGGATAATTTCTTCCGATAATCCTTTTGGTGCAAATTCCGAATCTATATTTGTTTCAAATCCATATTTATACGATTCACCTATAAAATCCGTAATGTCATTTTTTTTGTCATTCATATTTTTTCATCCTTTTTTTGATAGAATGCCTTTTTTTTGAAAAAAAGTCAAGAAAAAGCATTTTTTTACTTGTAATCTGTTTGAAAAGCAGTTAATCTAAGCACAGAACAACAGGAAAGAAGGTTTTTTATGTCAGAAAATATGTATTGTTTTCCATTATTAAGTGCTTTATTTTTTGTTACAACTGTTTTGTTAAGTGTTTTTTGCGTCATTCTTGTTCGCAGAATCAATCGTTTGCGTTCAAAAATCGTATCTTTCAGAGAAAAGATTGAAGCTAAAAACAAAGAAGTAAACAAGAAAAATAACCCGTTAAAATTGCTTAAACCCTATGAATCCGAATCGGCGAAAAGTATTATTATTTCGGTTAATACGCAAAACGAAATGACGTATATGAATGATTATGCCGAAGAATTTTTCGGATATTCAAAAGAAGAATTACTCGGTAAAGATATTTTTGATACAATCTATACCAAGAAAAACAGCAAAGAAAGCGGGCAAGAAAATGTTATTGCTCAAATTTTGGCACACCCGAAAATGTATGTTGAAACAGAAATTGAAGTAAAGCGTAAAAATGGTATTAAAGCTTGGGTTTCATGGACTAATCGGGTTATGTATGATGCTGACGGTCAGCCTAGCGAAATTCGTTCGGTCGGATTTGATATTACAAAACGTAAACAATTAGAATATGAATTACGTTCTTTGTCTGTTTATGATTCGTTGACGGGTGTTTACAATCGTCAAGCCTTTTTGGAGTTTGGTGTTAAAGAATTAAAACGCGCGAATCGCTATAACAGACAATTGAGTTTGTTAATTATGCGTTTGGATTTCTTTCAAACATTGGATTCTTCTCGTGAATTTTCAGATGAAATTTTAAAAGACATTATTGATGTGTGTGCAAACAGTATTCGTGAATCTGATATTATCGGGCGTTTAAATGATATTGAATTTGGTATTATTTTGCCTGAAACACCTATTGAAAATGCTTCATTTTTAGCAGAACAACTGAAACTTAAAATTCAGGAACGCAATTTATCCAATAAAAATGACTTTTTCGTCAATGCCGTTTTTGGCGTTGCAGAAAAAACAAAAAAAGATTTAACCATTGACAGTTTAATTTCAAAAGCGTTTGAAACACTTGAAAAAAGTGAAAAATCAAATGCTGATAAAAATAACCGTAAAGGAGTGAAAAAATGAAAGAATATATTTTAAAAAACAACAAAATTCAAATCGGGGTGCTGCCGGAAGTCGGTGCTTCTCTTTCGTTTTTTAAATATAATCAGGATGATGAACTCAAAGATATTTTGCGTCCGTATGAAAAAAATCCAAAAGGAGATGATGCCAATAATGCCTCAATGTTCCCGATGGTTCCTTTTTGTGGTCGTATTCGTGGTGGCGGATTTGTTTATTTCGGAATTACACGCAAAATGGCAAAAAATCAAGCCGGCATTGCCGATCCGATTCATGGAGACGGATGGAAATCGGTTTGGACGGTTAAAGAACATGATGATACGCACATTGTTTTAACATTAAATCACGATAAAGCCACAGGCGGTTATCCGTTTTCATATAATGCCGAATTAACTTATACGTTAAATGATAATAAATTTGAAGTCAGTATTGCCGTTTCTAATCCGGCAACATTGCCAATGCCGTGTGGTTTTGGAATTCATCCGTTTTTTGTGAAAACAAAAGAAGTTGAATTAGATTTTAAAACCAATATGGTATGGAGTAACGAAACAGATCCGATTTTTGATAAGCCGTATGAAACACCGACAACATGGCAGTTTGAAGGCGGTCGTCCGTTAAAAAATGCTGTTTTTGATACTTGTTTTGACGGATTTGACGGTAAAGCTTCCATCTTGTATCCTGATAGCGGTATAACCGTTAATATTACGGCAGATAATCAATTTAAACATGTTGTTTTGTATTCGCCACGGGGCAAATCATTTTTCTGTCTTGAACCGACCTCAAACGCAAGTAATGCTTTTAATTTAGCAGCGAACGGTGCCATTGGTACAGGGATGAAAAGTATTGGCCCGGGACAAAGTATGACAGGTAAAATGGCGCTTGAAATTAATGGATAATACACTTATTTAATGCGTGAAAAAACAAAGGAATTATTGATGGAAAAGCCCTTAACAAAAATTGTTGCGACATTGGGACCGTCCAGTGCCGGAAAAGAAAATATACGCTCATTGGCACAAGCAGGTGTCAATGTTTTTCGCTTGAATTTCAGTCATGGAACACATGATTTTCATCGTGAGAATTTTAAACATATTCGTGAAATTGCCAAAGAAATGCATACGCATTTCAGTATATTAGCCGATATGCAAGGACCTAAATTGCGAGTCGGACAATTTAAAGATGAAAAAATTGTCTTGCAAAACGGACAAAAATTCAGAATGGATATGAATCCAGAATTAGGCGATGAAACCCGCGTTGCCTTAATGCATCCGGAAATTTTTGCCATTTTACAAGAAGGTATGATTTTGTTGTTGAATGACGGACAAATTCAACTGTATGTCAATGACTTTGGCAAAGATTATATGAATACAACCGTTTTGGTCGGTGGAGCATTATCCAATCATAAAGGCGTGAATGTGCCTGATGTTGTGTTGCCTATTTCAGCTTTGACACAAAAAGATTTGGGTGATTTAGAATTTGCACTAGAACAAGGGGCAGATTGGATTTGTCTTTCTTTCGTGCAAAAACCCGATGATGTTCGTATGGCACGCAAAATTATTGGTGATAGAGCCAGTATTATTGTTAAAATTGAAAAGCCGGCTGCTCTCAATCATTTACAGGAAATCATTGATTTAAGTGATGGTATTATGGTTGCCCGTGGTGATTTAGGGGTAGAATGTCCAATCGAATCTGTGCCGGCGATTCAAAGAGATATTATTGAAAAATGCCGTTCTCTCGGTAAACCGGTTATTGTTGCGACACAAATGCTTGAAAGTATGATACAAGCACCTGTACCAACTCGTGCAGAAGTATCCGATGTTGCAACGGCGGTGTTTGAAGGTGCAGATGCCGTTATGTTATCGGCGGAAACTGCCGCAGGACGTTTTCCCGTCCAAGCTGTTCAGATGATGCGCCGTATTATTATGACGTCACAAAAAGATGATGCATATAAACGCAGAATGTCTGCTGTATCAATGCCACCTGACAAAAGTATTGCAACCGCAATTACGGCGGCTATGCAACATATGGTCAAAGTGCTGGAAAATCCATCTTGTATTGTTACGTATTCCGTTACGGGAAAAACAACGATGCGTGCTGCCCGTGAACGGGTAATGGTTCCGATTTTAAATTTAACGGTTGATGAACGTGTCGCTAACAAATTGGCGTTGGTTTGGGGTGTTAATTCTGTTGTTACAGAGGCATTACAGGATATGACAGAGGTAACGCCTGTTGCTATCAAATTGGCAGAAGAACTGGGATTTGCCCGTTCAGGGAATGAATTGATTATTACGGCAGGCATTCCTTTTGCCAAACAGGGAAATACCAATATTTTACATATCGCCAAAGTAGAATAATGAATATCATACAAATTTAAAAAGACGGATTTTATCCGTCTTTTTTGTTGGAACGGCGTTGCAGATAAACGTACGTTTAATTGCAACACTTTTTTTTATATTTTTGCATTTTTTTGCATTTTTTTTAATTTTTTTTGATTTTGGTACGTGGGCGGATTTGTAATATTTATCACGATTCGCCCTTTTTTATCCCTTATATGCGAAATCGTTGCACATAAACGTACCTTTAATTACAATGTAAAAAAACTGTATTTATTAGATAATTTGGAGGTATTATGATATTTAAAGCACCTGTTAAACAAAACGAATGTGGTCGCTCAATGGTTGAAATCTTGGGCGTTTTAGCCATTATTGGTGTGTTATCAATCGGCGGTATTCAAGGATACAAGTATGCCATGGATAAACATCGGGCAAATGATATTGTCAATGAAGTCAATATGCGTGCCACGGATATATGGCATTTATATCAAGACGGAGAGAAAGAATTACCCGATTCGCCTGATGAAGATGCCTTTCCTGAATATGGTGAAATGACGCAAACGGGGTTTGAAATTATGGTAACTTCTCATCCCCCTGTTGCATTTAGAACATGGGTTAATGATGTACCAACTGCTGTGTGTCAGAAAGTATTGCAAGAGAATTTAAATGATGCCATTCAAGGATTAAAGTTCGTTCAAGTTGATAATGGTGGTGGATTAACTCGATATACAGGAGATACCGCTATTTGTGGTGAAAGTGGTACTATGAACCAAATGGTCTTTACTTCCTTTTTAGATGAGGATGGCGGAGCTGTTCCTGAAGGCGGAAACGGTGATCTGGATAACAACGCTTTAGAGCACTGTGTAGAGCAAGATGATTGTACTGGAAGTTGTAATGCGTCATGCAATGAAAGAACGATGCGTTGTGAAGATTCGTGTACAGGTACGGATAATCCTTATTGTAAAGAGACAGAAAGCGGTGGAGTTTGTGTTAAATGTACACAACGTACTCATTGCGCCAAATTAGGGAATAATTATACTTGTTCGGATTTAACGAATGAATGCGTTGAAGTTCCGACCCAATGTGCTGAAGGGACAGAGTTCAGAACGAAGAACGG
>JAZUBA010000007.1:0-1022 GCA_045638265.1 Alphaproteobacteria bacterium
GGAGTTTGGGCCGTGTCTCAGTCCCAATGTGGCCGGTCACCCTCTCAGGTCGGCTACTGATCGTCGCCTTGGTAGGCCGTTACCCTGCCAACTAGCTAATCAGACGCGGGTCCATCTCATACCACCGGAGTTTTTCACACCGTACCATGCGGTACTGTGCGCTTATGCGGTATTAGCAGTCGTTTCCAACTGTTATCCCCCTGTATGAGGCAGGTTACCCACGCGTTACTCACCCGTCCGCCACTCAGTCATAATAACAATCATTCCGAAGAAATCAAGTTATAATGCTTCGTTCGACTTGCATGTGTTAAGCACGCCGCCAGCGTTCATCCTGAGCCAGGATCAAACTCTCATGTTAAAAGTTTAATCGGCCAGTCTAAACTGGCTTCCATTTATTCAGAAACTTTTTCTGAATTTACTGTTTAAAGGGTTTTAATCTCTCGATTAAAACGTTCGCTAAATCTTTTTGATTTAGACTTCAAATTCTCTTTGAATCTTTCAAGGTTTTTCACTGTTTAGTTATCAATGTTCGTTTGCTGTTGTTTTCGACAGCTAAATCAGATTAACATATCTTAAAACTGTTGTCAACAACTTTTTATTTATTTTTAAAATTTATTTTTAGGATGCTGTCGTTTTTTGCGACAGCTTTGTTAGATTATCACAAGACTATTGCTTTGTCAACTACTTTTTTATTTTTCTATAAATTCTAATATTTCATTTGTGATTACACATTTTTCACTTAGGATCCTACAACACGTTTCATCAAACACTCTATACCTAACGCACCTGAAATAAATTTAAAAATATTTTCTATATTAACTTTGCAATCCATCAATATCCATTTCTTTAATAGCACCATCCTCATAAAGGATATGATACCTAAATACATTTTATAAAAAGTATCAAAAATTTCTTTTTTGACTTCCTCCACATAAAACCCAGGGGCCACTGTACCTCATACACCCATCCACTTCCTTATCCAAAATTCATCTCAAATATGAAATTCACATAAAAAATAGGCT
>JAZUBA010000008.1:0-2513 GCA_045638265.1 Alphaproteobacteria bacterium
AAATTCTATTTCCTCACACGTTCCTGTTTCTTCATTACAAACTTCTCTATCTCCGCATCCGTTTGTACAAATATACCCATTCTCATCATCACAAACAGCTTCTCCGCAAGCACTTGTGCAATCCGTATCCAACAAGCATTCGCCGATTTCGTTTCCTTCTGCATCTGTATCATTAGTTACACTTGTAAATAAGAGTCCTTTCATACTCTCCTCGTCATTTTCGCACAAATCTGCCCCGCCAAGATTTTCACCCTGTGCAACGTGTACAAATTTAATTCCGTTTGCCGATGCAATAAAAGGCGCTTCTTTCATCACTTCTTTACACACATCTGTCGGCACATCATCTACTTCAATTTGCACCATATTGACGTTTGGCATTTTTTCAATAAAAATCGGGAAACCCGTTTCTGTTGTTTCGCTCCATTCGCTAAAATCTGCCTCTTCGGGCATTTGAATTGCCTGAAAGCGATTATAAATATCCGACGCACGCATATTAACGGAATTGACGATATCATTTGCCCGCTATTTTGTAAACGCATAACGATATCCTTGAATCCCACCAATAGACAACACCCCAATAACGGCTAAAACGCCCAATATTTCCACCATTGAGCGACCTTGTTCGGATTTGATAAACTTGTGCGGAATTTTCATAACAATCTCCCTGTTTGGTTAAAATTATTCAATAAATTCAGTCTTTCTTAATTGTAACAAAACGGACGTTTATTTGCAACGATTTCACACCAAAACCCCACTGATTAGCCATTTCAAGACAACCCTTACAAATCCGCCAATAACCTAAAATCAAAAAAAATTACGAAAATGAAAAAAAAGTGTTGCAAATAAACGTCCGTTAATATGCAACGGCAACAAAAAAAATAAAGCCGTTTTAAACAAAACGGCTTTACTTTTTAATCTGTATAACATTAATTTTTTTCGTTCTGACGATTACGTAATCTTACTCTCAACGGACGCTTTGAAGAGGCAATTTTTTGCGGTTGAGTTGTCGTTTGAGTAACTAAATTAATTAATTTAATCAAATGAACCTTATTCCGTTCAACAGCATACTCATACAATGTTTTACCACTATTATCCGGCTGATTAATATCTGCCCCCAAACGAATCATTCTTTGAGCTATTAAAATAACGTCGGAAGAAGGAATTTTAGCGGATTTCAATAAAACATACAATGGTGTTCTACCTTTATTATCCGTTACATTCAGATCCACGTTTAAATCCATCAATTTATTTAAAATCGGCAAATTATCCATCGGCGTTGTATAACTCCATCTGTTAAGATCGGCAACAATATGTGCAAATGTTTTCCCCTCTTTATTTTTAACATTCGGATTTAACCCTTTATTGACTAAAAAATCAACCATTTGGGGCGTTTTGGCATGGAATATTAATGATTGAATAAATTCTTTTCCTTTTTTATTTTTATCACCTTCAAACAATTTACCTTGTTCAAAAGCAATCTGAATATTCAAATAACACTCTGATTTAATGGAATCAATCAAATCGTCATTAGGTATACAATCTTCTATTTCAGCTTTTAATTTTTTAGGCAACCGATAAGATGAACTTTTAAAATAATCATCTTCAAAAACTTCATCCCAATCATCGTTTTCAAAAGCTTCATTATTCTCTTTATATTCTTTTTCTTCTTCGGTCATTACATAATCATAATCGCCGTAAGCATCACCTTGCGGGTCATAATTAACATCTAAATCACTTCTAAATCTTTTCATTTTACAAACTTCCTTTTTTTTAAATAGGCAAATATAATATATCAAAACAACAAAATTGTCAATATTTTTTTTCAGCAAAAAGAGGCTATTAAAAGCAACGTTATGCATCTTTTTGAAAAAGAAAGAACTCTTTTCTGATAAACAAATTCACCCCACAAAAAAAACGGTATATCCTTTTCAGATATACCGCTTTTTGTTGCTATTCAAACTTATCCTGCTTGTGTAACACACTTGTAGCCAATGATATTATCATCCTCATCTCGGATAGCCTCATCTTTCTTGTTTGGACAAGCCCGACATAAGCGACGGGATTCATCATCTGTACCAATTTCACGTTCTGCCGTATTCGTACAAGCTAAACAGTTGCCGTTTGAATCTTGCCATTGATTTTCTTCACACTTTTTGGCACAATAAGCTTTTGTTTCGTCATTGACTTTTAACAACATACTACGTTTTTTCGGACAGGCATCACACAAATGTCTTTCATCATACGATGTTTCAACTTTGGCCGTAGATATGCTACAAGCAACACAGGTATGATTCGGAACACTCCAAAATGTTGATCCACCGTTACAACCGTTATAAATGACACATTTATTGCCGTCATATTGGCGTTGATTGCCACAAGTTTGGCATTGTGCAAGTGTACTGGATACATCATATGTTGCTGAACACAAATGACATTTTCCGTCATAACTGGATTTAAAATAAACACCATCCGTACCATTATAGGGCAATCCCATTTCTTGTGCCGACAAAGAA
>JAZUBA010000009.1:0-11572 GCA_045638265.1 Alphaproteobacteria bacterium
ATGAGTGAGATTGTGATTATGAACTCTGACGAAAATGACGGTATTTTTGAAGTAGAAGTTGCAGGTCATGTTATTAAAGATACACGCAGCGGACGTGCTATGTGTCAAGCCTGTGCTTCTCCTCAACATCGGGTGGAAGAAGGACGAAATATTGGTGATACAAATACAATTACATATTGTGCTACCAGTTGTGTTAAAGGAAACAGTTTTTTGAATACAAGCGGTAGTTGTGTATTGTGTGATTCAACTAATTCAAGTGTACAAATACCTAATGATGAAAAATCAAAATTACTGTGTAATGCTTGTCCTAACAGAATTACCTTTGGAAAGAATAATGAATTATATTGCACAACTCGTACTTGTCCTGATGGTCGTTTTAAAGTTGCTAATGGATATTGTATGAAATGCAATGAAAATGAGGGGGTTAATTGGACATGGAAAATGGATGCTTTTTATAGTTATTTTTGGTCAACATCTTACACCACTTCTTCGGAAATTATTGATGATTTTTCAAAAATATGCGAAGACTGTTCATCGGCCAAGGATGAAACTTTGCGTTTTAACAGACACGTTTTGAATTTTAACGGTAATTACTATTGTTTTACAAAGTGCCGAGATGACCAATTTCAAGATTATAACGGAAATTGTTTTGATTGTAGCAATCCCAAAGGTGTTATTATAAAAGGACACGGTGCAGAAAGTGGTGTTAAATTAGATTATTTAGCAGGTTTATGTACCTCTTCTACTTGTGGGCGAACATATAAAGAGGGCTATTGTGTTCCTTCAAATTTAGGAGCCTGTCCGGAAGGTGAATTTAGAGGAAAAGACACAAATTGTTATCCTTGTTCTAAACCTGAACGTGTTGTTGTAGATTCGGCATCGGATTGCGATGATTTTTGTCCGACAACAAGTGAAAGTCCACGCGAATATCATGATGGATGGTGTTATAAAACATGTGGTGAAAATGAATTGAATTTAGGCAATGCCGGATTATGTCAGCCTTGCTCTAAAATTGGAAAAGGTTCTCATTTGAGTTACAATTCGTGGTGGGATATTAAAACATTTGATAAAGAATCTTGCCGAATGAAATGCGGGGAAAATCAGCACAATATTTACATTGGTATTGACCAAGTATGGTGTGCACCTGTTGATTGTGGAGAGGGATATTTAAGACATGTAGCCGGTGGTTGTAAAGCTTGTTTGACATCGGGTTCTATGCAGGCAAATCCTTACAAGGCAGAATGTGAAAAATGCGCCAATCACATATATATCGGTAATTATTGCGTCTATTATAACCCAGGAGTATCGGGTGTTTGTAATGAAGACAGTCCGGATATAAACAAATATCCAAACATTCCAAACGGTACAACATATCGTGATGAAACAGGTATTTGTCGGCGGTGTGATGATACGGCAAAAGGATATAAGGCAACACAAGCAGAATGCGATAGTTGTGGTGGTATTAGACAATTAGTTGGTGGAATTTGTACTTATGGTGGATGTTTGCAAAATGAAACATTTATCGGTAGAACAGGATGTATTGCTTGTAATACTGCATCAATTAAAGTTGAAACAAAAACCTCTACCGAGGCAACGCAATTGTGTAATGATTGTAATCGTCGTGTTATGATAGTTAATGATGTGCCTTATTGCGTTCAAGAATGTGATGCTGAAGAATGGCAAGATATAGCTGGCGAATGTCATGCCGGTATTATGGATTCGTCAGATGGTAAAAATGAAATCGGTTCTGACAGTGTTTCTTTAAACAAATGTCATAATGCCGGGCGTGTTGTTGAGGAAGAAAATAATCAATATTTCTGTATGCCGAAAGAATAATTGTTTGTAGATTGAAAAGGCTGAAGATTTTTTTAGTGTATATCAGATTTTCAGCCTTTTTCTGACATCTAATCATTAAACTGATAAAAAAAACTCCCACAAGGGAGTTTTTTAATGGCGGATAGGGCGAGATTCGAACTCGCGTTAGGCTTTAGACCTAAACACACTTTCCAGGCGTGCGCCTTCAACCACTCGGCCACCTATCCATTTTTTTTGATTTTATACCCTATTTTTTTTTGTTTTGCAAGAAAAAAATGAAATATCACTCTTTTTTTCTTTTTTGTTTTTCATATTCACTTTCAAAAGTCTATTTTATCTTGATTTTTGTGTATTATCTTCATACTTACTTTCTAAAAGCATTTAGGCTTTTTTCATCTATTATTTAAAGGAGATTTTTTATGCATGCGACTTTTGAAAACCCTAATTTAGCCATTGGAGTATCTGATTTTATTTATACATTAAAAGATAAATCTAATTTGCAATTAGGTACTTGTGAGTCTGCTCGGGCATTTATTTCTCAACTTCAGGCTTCACAACAGTTTGAAGATGATGTAACCCGAAATGATTATGAAGTCCCTGTTTCGGCAGAAGGATATTTACCCGTACGTATTGTTAGACGAGTTGATTCTATCGGAAATTTACCGATTTTATTCTTTGTTCATGGAGGTGGTTGGATTACAGGTAATGCGATGATATATGATACACTCTTACGCCATTTGGCAAAAGATTCGTATAGCGCTGTTGTTTTTGCTGATTACACATATGCGCCTCAAGTTCGATTTCCGACTCAATTAGAGGAATTATGGGCAGTTTTGCAACATATTATTAAGAATCCGGATATTTATCAGGTTCAATCGGATAAAATTGTAATGGCCGGAGATGGAACAGGAGCCACAATGGCTGCTGTGTTAACAAATTATGCTCATAAACATGGCTTGAATATTAATTTTCAGTTGTTGCTTTATCCGATTTTAGATGCCAATTTAAGTTTGGATACATATCGTTTGTTTGATAAAGGTCCCTGGCTGACAAAAGCAATGACGGAATGGTTTTGGGAAAATTATTTACCGGATATCAGTATGCGAAATCAATCTATGGTCAGTCCATTAATGATTCCTGAAAACGAATTAAAAGGATTACCGGATACATTGATTATCACTGCTGAAAATGATGTTTCCCGTGATGATGGCGAAACCTACGCTCGTAAATTGACAGAGGCTGGTAATAATGCAGTTTCGGTTCGTTTTAATGGTACAATTCATGATTTTTTAATGTTGTCTGATTTATCAAGAACTTTTCCGACACAATTAGCTTTTCGTGTTATTGGTGGTACATTAAGACAGGCGTTGTATAATGATGAAACTTATAATGGTAAAGCACAGGATAAATAAAATGAAAAAAATTTGCATTATTGTATGTTGCAGTTTAGTATTATTAAACGCTTGCCAATATGACATTCACAAAGATTTTGTTGCACAAGAAAAACCAACGGATTGGATTGGCGAATCACCTGTAACACTTGTGAATGCTTGGGGAAAGCCAACACAGATTATTAATAATGGCGATTATCAATATCTGATTTATATGAGTGCTGAAAATTTGGCTTTTGGTACTGATGAGGGTGAAACAAATGTCGGTGAATTACAGATGATAGATGGATATCCTCAAGCAACTCCACAAGGACGTCTTTTTTGCCAAACAACGTTTGTTGTGTATCAAGGTAAAATTACAAAAGCACTTTGGCAGGGAGATGGTTGTGGTATAAATGAATAGAGTTTTTTGGGAATATATCCAAAAACATATCAGTACGTTATTTTTCTATATTAATACTGAAACACAACTAGCAAGCAATAAAAAAGCCCCCGAAGATTGAAAACCAATTTTCGGGGGAGGAGTTTAGAACTTATAATAATGGTTTATCTATCATTGTTTTGATGCATTTGATATACCATTCTTGATACTTCAGCTGCTTCTTTATCATCAAATCCGGCAGCTTTGTAATCTTCCATATCAAGTTTTCCATCAGTAGATGCAGCACGTTTTGCAGCAGCAGCCAATTTTTTCAAACCTTCAGCATCTAAAGTGTTTTGACTTGTTAATTCTTCTGTTGTAATACCAGCAATACGAACACCACGAGCTGCATCAATCAAACTTTTGTTGTCGTTTTTGTCATATTGTTCAATTTCTTTATTACTTGCACCACCTAACATTGTTGGCGCATAGCGTTCCCAGAAAGAAATTTTGCCATCATCTAAGGCACCGGTTTTCCCTTCTTTTTCATCTTTTGCTTCTTGTTGAGCATTTTTTAAATCACCTTGAGCTTCTTGTAAGTCGCCTTTGGCATCTTTAAGATCATTACGAGCATCTCTTAATTTATCCTCAAGGTCTTCACGCTCATCTTTGCTTAATTTCTTGTTTTGTAATTTTGCGTTAAGCTCTTTAATTTCCTTTTCAGCAGTTTTAATATCTTTTTCAGCTTCTTTAATATCAGATTGTGCTACTTTTTCATCAGATGCGAACATGCGTTCCCAATATGAAAGAGTATTATCATCTTCATTTTTGGATGAAGTTTCTTTTTCTTTTTTCGTTTCTTTACCATCAGATTGAAGATCTTTTAAATCTTTTTTTGCATCTTTTAAATCTTCTTCAAGATCTTTACGATCGTCGGCACTTAAATTTTTATTCTTTAATTTTGCTTGAATATCGTTAATTTTTTGTTGTGTTTCTTTGATGTCTTTTTCTTTTTCATTTTTCTCATAAGCTTTTACTTGTGCTTCATTGGCGCCACCAGCCCATTCAGGAGCATTCCGTTCCCACCAAGTCAAATTACCACTGTCCATACGGGCTTTTTCTTTTGCGGTTTCTTTTTGTTCCTCTTGTGCTTCTCTTTTCTCATAAGCTTTCATTTGTTCATCATTGGCACCGCCAGCCCATTCAGGCATATTGCGTTCCCACCAATTCAAATCACCATTATCCATACGTTTTTGTTCAGCAGCAGTTTCTTTTCGTTCAGCAGCTTGTTCATCTAAAACACCTTGTTGATTCTTTTCTGCATTCTGAAGTTCAATGCCAGCTTTTTTAGCAGCATTATTTGCATTTATTAATTCATCTTCAAGCTTTTTGCGTTCATCATTGTTATTTGTATTTCGTAGTTTTTTGTTGAGATCCTGAACTCTTTTTTCGGCTTCTTCTTTTTCTTTTTTAGCTTGAGTTACTTCATCGTTTGCCCGTTTTATATCCCCTTTATCTCGTTGTTCTTGGGTACTACCGATACCTAACCTTTCAGACCAAGTTAAATTCCCACTATTTTTACGAGCTTCATTTTCTTCTTCTCTTTTTGCTTCTGCTACACGCTCATTTTCTTCCTCAATTCGCTCTTTTGCGGCTTCTTGTTGTTTATTTAGAGTTTCTTGCGCATTCTCTTTTGCCTCGTCTAACGCTTCTTGAGCTACACGTCTTGCCGTAATGTCGTCATTTGTTATATCACCATCATTGTAACCAGCATTAGCTTTATCAAAGGCTTTTTGAGCAGCCTCTACTGCTTTTTGAGCAGCAAGTCGCTCTTCTTGTTGTTTTTTAGCTTCTTCTGGACTTAAATGAATGTCATAATTAAAAGGTTTGTTATCAGCCATATTTATTACTCCTTTATTAATAAATTGTTTAAATTTATATTAATAATATCATATTTTTGACAACTTCACAAGAAAAAAATCAACGAAAGTTATTTTTTGGACGAAAAATATAATATAATAATGATTTAAAATATTGTATTTTTAATTTTAATATTTTAACAGAAGGAAATAAGCTAGGCTTCTCTGCCTTGGTTATGTTGATGTACAAAACTAATCGTGTCTTCTTTTTCTTCTGCTGCATTGGCTTGATTGTCAGATATAGTACTGTTGCGTGCCGCTTGGATTAAAGATAAATCGTGTTGTGTTGCTTGCCATTTTGTATCATTGCTCTGAATTGCGGATTGAATGGCTTGTTGTTGGCTGAAAACATCGGTTGTTTCAGAATCTTCTTTATCTTTTTTTGTATTTTTGGCTACTTTTGGAGAACGAATCTTATTTTTATGTGTCGATTCGCTTTTGTTTTTTTCTTCTTCATTATTTTTATCATTATGGTTTTCTTCTTTATCTTCTTGTTTGGGTTCATCACCTAATATTTGTACAACCGTATTATCGTAGACATCTGATGTCCCTTCGGTTATGCCAGTCCACAATTCATCAATAATACCTTTAGGTTCTTTTTGTTGGGTTCGTTCCGGTTTTAGTATCGTTTTATCAGTACGTTCGCTAACTTTATATTTTTATTTGCCCGTACTTGATTGTGTTGTTTTCTTCTCTGGCACTGCGAATCAATGCTAATTCTTGGTTGATTTGTTCGGAACCTTTTACCATGATGACCTCTAAAAAAAACTACATTATATTTAGTGAGCATTATTTTTGCCTATTTTACAAAATAAAAGATTTAATAGTCCGATATTACGCATCAAAATTTGTCTGTCATACATTTTTTTCTTGAAATTCTGTAAAATCAGTTTAAAATATAATGCAATAAAAAATAAAACAAGGGAAATGAGGGTCTTATGTGTTTTAAAAAATTAAGTTTTTTTGTTTTGTGTTTGTTGGCTTTAACCGGTTGTGCTGTTTCTAATCCCGAACCGACACCAATACCACAACAGCCAAAAATTGAAGTAAAAAAACAAAAACCGAAATCAACCCCTGTTGTTTGCAAACAAGAAACGGCTCAACAACTCATAAAAAAAACACATTCCTTGGGTATTATCGGAGCATTTGAACCCGTTCGCTTGCCACCAATGAAATCGCCTTTGCTTGCACGTATTGATACGGGCGCACAAGGCTCATCTGTTGATGCACAAAATATCCAAGAATTTGAACGGGAAGGAAAAGAATGGGTTGCTTTTGATGTGGCAAATCCTCAAACAAATGAAGTGTATCGTTTCGAAAAGCCGTTACATAAACAAGTTACGATTAAGCGTCAATTAGAAAAAGAACGTCGTTTGGTTGTCATGATGAATATTAAAATCGGAAAAGAAACATTGACTGTGCCGTTTTCATTAGCAGATAGAGAAAATTTTAATTATCCCGTCTTAATCGGACGCAATATTTTAACGGGTCGTGCCATTGTGGATACGGCTAAATCCGAAACGTTATATTAATTTATAAGGAGTTCTGAATGAAACGAAAATTGTTATCCGTTCGGTTTTGGCTGACAATCGGATTGATTTTTTCTGTTATTTTTGCCGGTTGGCGAATTTATGACAAAGTTAATTATTGGGGTTTTAATTTATCACCAAACCAAAAAACACCTGTTTGGACCATTGAAACACATTTATCTTTTAAGCCGACAGGAAAACCTATTCAAATTACATTTGCCCGTCCCAAAGGGTTTGATGAATATAAAATTTTAGAAGAGACCGTTTCAGCCAAAGGATATACCGTTCAGGAAAACGAAAACTCATATACACTAACACGGGAAAAACAAACCAAACGGCAGGATATTTATTATCGGTTGTTAATTTATGATACAAAAGATTCGGCTGGCTCCACAAAAAACACATTGCCTCCTATAAAACCGGAAAAACCGTTTTTTGACGACAGAAAACTTGCTCTTGCTCAAGATGTGTTAGATTTAGCTAAAGAACAAGGTGGTGATATGGTTCGTAATCTGATTCGTTTAATGAATAATGCCGAACCACATGAAACGGTGTTAGCTTTTGTGCCGGAACGTAAAGATAAACGGGAAACGGCCGAAATGATCGTTGATTTATTAGCACTTCACGGTCAACCTGCACGTATTATGAGAGGAATTCATTTAACCGAAGATAAAAAAGCCATGCGTGCCGATATTATGATAGAAGCCTACGATACAACAACAAAACAATGGTGGGCACATGATATGAAAACAGGGGAACATGGTATCCCTGCGGATTTTGTTGTTTTACAACGTAGTGGTGTTTCTTTGGTTGATGTTATTGGCGGAAAAGATTCCGTTATCCAGTTTTCCGTTTTAAAAACGCTTAATTCATCATTTAAAATGGCAAAATATCGGGCCAATGACAGTGAGCAAAACTGGGCTTATACAAACTCTATATATAACTTACCCATCAATCAGCAAAATGCTTTAAAATGGTTAATGATATTTCCGTTAGCTATTTTTATTGTTGCTGTATTACGTAATGTTGTCGGTATTAAAACAATGGGTACTTTTACACCGATGCTCATTGCTATGGCATTTGTACAAACAGGATTTGTTGCCGGATTAATTTCGTTTGCACTCATTACAGGCATCGGCCTTTTATTGCGAGCCGGATTATCCCGATTAAATTTGTTACTTGTCCCTCGTATATCAGCTGTTGTTGTTTTTGTGATTTTAATTATACAAATCTGTGCCATTACCGGTTATCGGTTTGATATTGAATTTGCATCAGGTGTTTTGTTTTTCCCGATTATTATTTTAGCGTGGATTATTGAACGGGCTTCTATTATTTGGGAAGAAGAAGGCTTGAAAAGTGCAACAAAAGAAG
Source organism: Alphaproteobacteria bacterium (assembly GCA_045638265.1). GTDB lineage: Bacteria > Pseudomonadota > Alphaproteobacteria > CAAHEQ01 > UBA3637 > RGIG4140. The sequence goes on from JAZUBA010000009.1 coordinate 8,387, forward strand.
TATTTAACAGTGTGCTTGTTGCTATTATCACCTATTTTATCATTGTTAATCCGATTATCCGACACGTTATGTATGCGTTCAACGAATTGAATTTAGTCATTTTATTCTTAATTATGTTACTGGGAACTTATACCGGATACAGATTAACGGAATTAAAACGTTTTGCACCACTTATTCATAACAAAAAAGAGGTAAAATGACAAAATCACGTTTATTTGTTTTTCCTTGGAAACTCAAAAAAGCAGGCATTCTAAGTATGAATGGACGTAATTATGGTGTGATTGCACAACATAATAAACGTCGCTTATTTCCATTGGTGGACGATAAAGTTCAGACAAAAGAACGTGCCAATGCTGTTGGTATTCAAACGCCAAAATTAATTGCGTCTATATCTGTACAATACGAAGTTAAAGAGTTTTTAAGTAAAGTATCTGATTACAAAAGTTTTGTCATTAAACCAGCTCACGGTAGTGGGGGAAAAGGTGTTTTGGTTATTCAATCATACACTAAAAATTATTTTAAAACAGCATCTGGTCGTGTTTTAAAATATAGGGAAGTTTATCAGCATATTTCCAATATTTTAAGCGGATTATACAGTTTGGGTGGTCGTTATGATACGGCATTGTTTGAAGAAATGGTTTGTTTTAGTACAGTTTTTGAGAATTATAGTTTTCAAGGGGTTCCTGATGTCCGAATAATTGTTTATGAGGGTTATCCGGCTATGGCAATGATGCGCCTAGCCACAAAAGAATCGGGTGGTAGAGCCAATTTGCATCAAGGGGCTGTCGGTGTTGGTTTAGATATTCGTACCGGCAAGGCAATTTCTGCCGTTCAACATAATAAACCCATACAATATCATCCTGATACAAATGCCGATTTAATGTCGTTACAGGTTCCGTTTTGGCATGAACATTTGTTAATGGCTTCCAAAGGCTATGATATGACGGGTTTAGGTTATTTGGGAGCTGATATTGTATTAGATAAAAATAAAGGACCGATGGTACTGGAACTTAATGCCCGTCCTGGTTTGGCTATACAAATTGCTAATCAGAAGGGATTATTATTAGCTTTAAAAAATATTGATAAAATACGTTCGGAAATGTCTAAAAACAAAAGACTAAGTGCTGAAGAACGAGTAAAAATCATTCTGGAAAGCGAATTTTAAATTTATTCTATTCAATAAAAAAAACGCCCTGTTAAAAGGCGTTTTTTTATATAATGACATATTAACAATTACCGTGAAATCGGTTTATATTTAATCCGATGCGGTTGATCGGCAGCAACACCTAAACGACGTTTTTTATCTGCTTCATATTCTGCATAGTTTCCTTCAAAGAAAACAACCTGACTATCACCTTCAAACGCCAAAATATGTGTTGCTAAACGGTCTAAGAACCAACGGTCGTGAGATGTAATAACAGCACAACCCGGGAAGTCCATCAAAGCTTCTTCCAATGCACGCAATGTATCAACATCTAAATCGTTTGTCGGTTCGTCCAACAAGAGAACGTTTGCACCAGCTTTAAGCATTTTTGCCAAGTGAACGCGATTGCGTTCACCACCGGAAAGCATACCGACTTTCTTTTGTTGATCCGGACCTTTAAAGTTAAATTGAGCAACATAAGCGCGTGAATTAATTTCACGTTTTCCAAGTGTTAAGATATCTTTTCCTTCTGAAATTTCCTGCCAGACAGTTTTATCTGAATCTAACGCATCTCTGGATTGATCAACATATCCTAACTGGACAGTTTCACCTAAACGGAAAGTTCCGTTATCCGGTTGTTCCTGACCTGTAATAATACGCATTAATGTCGTCTTACCGGCACCGTTTGGTCCGATAATACCGACAATACCACCAGCAGGTAAATTAAACGACAAATTTTCAAACAACAATTTATCTCCATAAGCTTTTGATAAATCTGTTGCTTCCAAAACAACTTGACCCAAACGTTGTCCTGCTGGAATAACGATTTGAGCAACATCAGGGACTTTTTCAGTTGATTTTTTCAACAATTCTTCATAAGCCGTAATACGTGCTTTTGATTTTGCTTGACGGGCTTTTGGAGATTGACGAACCCATTCTAATTCTTCTTTTAACGTTTTTTGACGATTGTTTTCTGCATTTTGTTCTTGTGCTAAACGTTTTTCTTTTTGTTCTAACCAGCTTGTATAATTACCTTCAAACGGCAAACCTTCGCCTCTATCCATTTCTAAAATCCAACCGGTTACGTTGTCAAGGAAGTAACGGTCGTGTGTTACCATAACAACTGTACCTGTATAGTTTTTCAAAAAGACTTGTAACCAAGCAACAGATTCGGCATCTAAGTGGTTTGTTGGTTCGTCTAACAACAACATATCTGGTTGTGATAAGAGTAAACGACACAAAGCAACACGACGTTTTTCACCACCTGATAATTTTGTAACATCAGCATCAGCCGGAGGACAACGCAATGCATCCATAGCAATTTCAATTGTCCGTTCCAATTCCCAACCGTTGCAAGCGTCAATTTGTTCTTGCAATTCAGCCTGTTCTGCTAACAAAGCATCCATATCGGCATCAGGATCGGCAAATTTCATATTGACTTCTTCATAACGTTGCATTAAATCTCTGACAGGACCAACACCATCCATAATGTTTTCCATAACGTTTTTAGTCGGATCCAGTTGAGGTTCTTGCGGTAAATAACCAACTTTAACACCATCAGCAGCAAATGCTTCTCCAGTAAAATCGTTATCTAACCCAGCCATAATTTTCATTAAAGTTGATTTACCGGCACCATTGGGACCGATAACACCGATTTTAGCTCCTGGGAAAAAAGAAAGCCAAATGTGTTTTAAAACTTCTTTTCCACCCGGAAAAGTTTTGCATAAATCTTTCATGACATAAATATATTGATATGAAGCCATTTTTATCCTCTTTTAATTAATGTTAAATGAATAAAAGTCAGTATACAGGAAAAAAGCAAATTGTCAAGTGGTACACTTTTTGAATATGAGTATTTATTAAGAAATGAATATTTTTAATATAAAAATTTGGAACAGATAAAAAAATCGGCTGACAAATATCAACCGATTTTTTTGATGCTTTTTGTCATTATGGCAATTTACATTCATACCCAACAACGTTATCACTGCCATCTAACAATTCAACAACTTCACGACCTGCTGTTGTGCAAAGATTACGAG
>JAZUBA010000010.1:0-13865 GCA_045638265.1 Alphaproteobacteria bacterium
TATGAAAGACATCCAGATAATCGAACTAAAAACAAAAATGGATAAAAAAGACAGTTATTGAAAAATATCAACAGGACAGAAACCTGCAGAAACATTGAACTTTTAAGGTTTTTAAAGACCTCTGTGACGTGTTCCCGTCACCGAAAATTAAGGGGCAAAAATCGTTAAAAATTTCACAACTTTTTCAATTATTTCAAATGGTTAAACTTATCCGCCCGCTTATCTCCACCAATTTCCTCTTTAATCATTGTATTAAAGAGGTTTTTTTATTTGATATGTCATCAGAAAAGTTGGAGATTTTTTTTAAATATATTCAATTATTTTAATTTTGTATTCGCTTTGTTTTGAAATTTGTCACATTGAATAATAAATCGTTTGTGGGTTGCTTGTGCAATTTTTTCAATGTCATCAAATGCTTCTATATGAAAAACAAGTTCTCTGTTGTTTATTTCAATCAGTTCGCAAGAGCATTTTATTTGCATGCCGATTGGTGTTGGCGCTAAATGGTTGACTTCAATAAAAGTACCGACTGTATCCGTATTTTCTGCTAAATATGGTAAAACGCTTTGCCAAGCACATTTTTCCATACAATTAATTAATACCGGTGTTGCTAAAACATCCATTCCGCCACTTTGAACAAATTTTGCTGTTTCACTTTGTGTCACTGTTAAAGTCAATGTATGTTGAATTCCAATTGAGAGCATTTTCTTTTCCTTTTATTTGGTAATAATAACAAGTATTCATCAAAATATCAAATACTTTATAAAAAAATATCTCCTCTGTATGGCAGAGAAGATATTTTGTATTGATATAATATATTAATTATTGTTTTTGTTCACAATAATATTTATTGTCATCCGTTGTAACAAGACGACCGGCATTTTCACATGCTCTTAATGAATCGCTATCCCACCCAATTTCATTTGAAGGCGTATCAAATAATGAACCATGACAACCACCCTCAATATCCTGCCATTCTTCCTCATCACAAATGATTGCACAAGAATATGTATTTTCACCCGTTCTCATGACACGGTGATTGGCACATTCGGTACAAAGTTGTTTTGAATCACTATTATCTGCAATAGCAACCGCTGTTGTGCTGTCACAAGATTTGCATTGATTATCTATGGTTAAGAATGTTACGTTTTGTTCACAACCGGCTTTAACACAATACGAATCGTCTGTAAACCGACGTAAAGCACCACATGTATCACATTCTTCCCGAGTTGTTTTGTAACTGGTGTCAGAAGTGCAGGAGCGACAAACATAACTTGTATCCCTATAAAATTTTCCTTCTCCTTCTGGATAATTGGGAAATTTTTCAGGATTCGGACTGTCATTGTTACAAACCCCATATGAACCAGGTTTGTAATACAGACAATATCCATTGACATACATTCGGCTAGAACAAGTACTTTCACAAGCTTCTTTACTATCAACTGCTGTACTCCATCCATCTGGACCAGCTGTTGATGTACAACTCTCACATCGTCCATTAGACACACGGAAATAGTTGTTTGGACATGTTAATATAGAACAACAAATTGATTTTGAAGCAACATCCGTTGAATAGGTTTTCGTATCCGTACTACAAGCGGAACACATTTGTTTGAAAGAATCTGGAAGCGAAGTTCCGTGAGACATAGTTTTAAATGTCCCTAAACTACCACATTTCGTACAAGTTCCATCATCTAAAAACTGTACATAACCTTCATCACATTTTTTTAAACAATACGTTTTTCCACCCCAACTTTCAATCCAACGATTTTGAGCCGGATCATAGCCATTATCAGGATCAGCGGTATTACATTTTGTACAACCGGATTCTGCATCATTGGAAATTTCAATAGGACCTTGATTAGAACATGGATAACAGAATTTATTTTTACTCATAAAATAACCAGCCGGGCATACATCTAAATCCAATACACAAGAACCACTTTGGTATCTTCTATTTGGTTGACCGTCTGCACCTCTACAAGCTTCGCATAATTCAACAAGCTCAGCTGAATAACCCGATGGGTAGTCTAAGCCAACAACACTCATTGTATCACATGGATAGCATGTACCAAAACCACTGATAAACTCATTTGGTCCACATTGTGAGGTACAATATGGTGTGCCAGAATTTTTATTTTTTTTACTATTACCATAGTGATATACTATCTTTCCTGAACAATTTTGCGTGCATTCATTTTGCCAGTCTTGTCTATATTGTGTTGGAAGTGTATTATTATAAAATGGTGTGTAATTATCATAACACGCTGGCCATCTGTCTGAAAAACAATCATAACTATTTGTTTTGTTGATAACACATTTTCTACATAATCCATTAGATTTATAGTATCCGTTTGGACATTCTTTTAATACACATTGATTGTTATTATATACTAATCGATTACCACATGCATTACAAAGTGCTTTTGCCTGTGCGTCATTTGGTATGGTTAAAGCTCGCCAATTGTCATATGTTTCTAAATTATTTGCAACATGAATTCTGCCAACATTGGGTACTTTAGAAGATGTTCCTGTGCAAGGTAAGCAACCATATTGTGTCGTTAAAAATTCAGCTCCCATAATGCAAGTTGTGGCACAATATGTTTTTTTAGATTTTCCAGTTCCCGATTCAGCAACGTGTTTGTCGTAACTTTCTTCACAGGCATTACATTGTTCTATACCTGATTTTGAGTCTTCAATAACCGTTTCGCCAATTGTGGCGTTAAAAATACCACCGTTATCATCTGAATTTTGCAATACAATATTAGCTTTAAATTCACATGAAACACAAGAACCATTTGCAGCACGATATTCTTTGCCAAATCGTTCGCCTTCGGCACATTTTTCAGGAATGCTGATGCATTCATTTAGAGCAACATCGCAAATCTGATGTGTTTCACAATCGGAATCTGATAAACAGGCAACACATTTTCCTGTTCCGTTTCCTGCGGTTAAACAAAACGGTTTTGTTGTTCCAAAGCATGAATCGGCACATGTCATTGTTTCATTATCGCAAAAAGCACCGCCGCAAGGACTGTCACAATCTTCGTTGTCAATGCAATTTTCTAATGCTTCTCCGTTATCTCCAATTGGTTGACCGACAGCACCGCCACCTTCATTAAGAAATGAGGTAAATACCATTTGATTTGTCGTACCGCTTTCGCCACAAATAGCAGTATCTCCTGTATATCGGACAAATCCACCTTCGTTTTCTACTTGTACAAATTTTAATCCTTTAATCGCATCATCTAAATTTTCTTGTAACACTTTTTGACATACAGCAGACGGTACATTACTTACCCATGTTCTGAACGCAACAGGCGGATGAGAGGTTACTAATATTGGGAAACCTGTCTGTGTCATTTCGCCATATTCGGGAAAAGCATCTTCATCCTCGGGTATATCAGGCAATTCTTTTTCACCATCTTGGTATAAATGCCAAATATCCGTGGCACGCATATTAACTTCGTTGACGATGTCATTTGCCCGATGTTTATCCATGGCATATTTATATCCTTGAATACCGCCGAATGATAATACACCAATAATGGCTAAAACGCCCAAAATTTCAACCATTGAGCGACCACGTTCGTTTTGTTTAACAGGTGCTTTAAATGTCATAATACCTCCAAATTATCTAATAAATACAGTATAACCACATTGTAATTAAAGGTACGTTTATGTGCAACGATTTCACATATAAGTGTCCAAAAAGGGCTAATCGAAAAAAACATTACGAATCCGCCCACGTACCAAAATCCAAAAAAATTAAAAAAAATGCAAAAATATAAAAAAAAGTGTTGCAATTAAACGTAGGTTAATATGCAACGCGATATAATTAGTTGGTGTTACCTTGATTGATTCAATTTTTCTTTTATTAACATTTTATTCTGATGTTGAACAGTCCTAATAATATGATGGTTGTAGAGTTGATTTAATTTTGAAATAATATAAGGATTTTTTAATGTCGGACACATTTTAAAGTAGTAAGCAAAAGGAATAAGCTGTTCTTCTGAAAAAGATTTTTTTTCAGATTGCAATATCTTGTTTTTATGTAAACAGATGAGCCTTTCGGAAAAGTCTTTTACATATTTATTATCTTGCAGTTTATCTAATAAATTAACAACATAATTATCAGTGATGATTGATTGGTGTGTTGCATTTTTATCTTTAAGTTGTGCAATGACAACTTCTTCATTTAGATATGCCGATAATTCATTCATCATTTGATGCATAAAAAATAGGCGGGGAGGCAATGAAAATACATTTAATTTTTCAGACATTTCTCTGTTTCTGGCATGTGTACATTCGTGTGCTAAAATTTTAAGTAATAAATGGGGTGTTTTTAATATTTTTAATGAAGATTGCACAAAAATTGCCGGTAAACATCGGTTAAAATATCCGCCGGTTCTGTTCATTGGTGCTGTTCCAAAACGTGTACGTTTATAAATGTTTTTTAAAATTGTTTTACCCAAAGGAGTATCGGCCATTTTAGAAAGCTCTTTTTTAATTTGTCGTAAAAAGAAATTTTCTGTTTTTGAATCAAACTTTTTTTCCCATTTTATATCTGGGAATTCTTGTTGGTCAATTGAAATAGCCGGAATAACATTTGATTTTAAATTTTCCAGATGTGTTGTAAAAGTGTTTGTTGATTCATTTAACACTTTGTCGGCAATTGTTGTTATTGCCGGTTGTTCAACTTCTCTTAAAAAACGATTTATCCATTGATTCTGAGTCATTTGATAGTCTTATTTGTCTTAATAATAATATCTATTTTATCAGACAAATGAATGTTTGTCAATTTTTTTAGAGTTTTTTGTTTTATTTGAGTTTAACTTTTTCTTGAACGAGTGTTGTTATTTCTTTTTCATCCTCTTTTGATAATATGCCATATAAAGGAATCGGGAACGGTCCGAAATCACAGTTGTTTTTTTGTAAGTAACTGTATTTATATTGAATATCTTTTTTGGGATTTAAAGATAATATTTTTTTGTTTTTGCCACAAAGACGAACTTCTTTGATTTCTGCATTCTCAATGTCTGTCCAAGAAATTGGTTGTGAAAAATCAATTTTAATATTTTTATCGGTGATAATAACAGCAGGATGCTTGAAGAAATGTTTGCATATCCATACCAGAAGTGTGATAATGAAAGCACTCCACATTAGTTTGTTGTTCATGCAAATTGTGCAAAGCAATATGAATTCAACGATGGCAATAATCAAAAAAATATCAAATTTAGAAGATGTATAATAAAATTTTTTTTGATTCATTTTGGTCTCCTTTCTTTGTTTGATGTGTATATAGCTTTATTAATTATACTGTATATGACTTAAAAAAACAAGATAACAAAATAATTTTTTAAAAATTACAAAGATTATATTATAATTTGACACAAATAAGAATATATGTTAAAACATAACAAATATTATTCAGGAGAGAAATTATGTTTAAATATGGTTCTTTTTTAGGTGTTTTGGCTGGATGTTTTTTCTTGTCATTACCCGCTGATGCAAAAATTCACGAATTTACAATTAATCAACCACGTGAACTTGATTTTGTTAAGTTGGATGAGGTTTTTCGTGTCAGAAAAAAAATGGTTCAATCTTTTCCGATATTTTTTTCAGGAACATACGATCCGACTAAAAGCCCGGCTTTTAGTCAAGTGGTTGGCGGAAAACCATGGTGGGGTGTAAAAGGTATGGCTTGTTATGGTCCGGGAGAGGTTGGAATTAGAGGGGTTTCGGAAGAAAGTCGTGTTATTGATAATCCGTTTTCGTTAATCAGTATAGAAGAGGGAAGTGCTCATCGTATAATGACTGAAAAAGGTAATTGTCCCAGCACGTATACAAAACTCGTTTCTTTAAATTTTAATGATGAGACACGCACATTTACTGCAACATATAATATTTCAAAGCATTTAAATACATTAGAAAATTTATCAAAAGGCATTTCACGAAATTTTGATTTTTCTGTAAACGGTTTGAATGCTATTGATTTTGGTATTCAATATGGATTTGTTCAAAGTTCTAAAAATATCAGTTTTAACAGTGATAACAATATATCTAAAAAACCACATCGCTTTCTAAATTATATTCATGTCGGTCCAAGTTGTGGTTATAGTGGTGGTTGTAATAATGGCTCCCCTCATCAGCCAGAATTGGATTTTAAAATTATACAATTTCCTGCACAGGTCAATTTGAAGCTATGGAAAAAAGAGCCCAAATCAAAAGAAGATAAGCCGTTTCTTACGTATAAAATTATAATAAAATAACAACTTGTAATGTGATGATGTATTAAAAAACGACATAAATATAAAGGAGTTCAAATGATTAAAGTATTATTTGTTTGTTTGGGAAATATATGTCGTTCGCCAATGGCTGAAATTGTTTTTAAACATATTGTTCAGGAACAAAAGAGAGAGGATTTGTTTTTTGCTGATTCTGCCGGTACAGAGGGGTATAATGCTTTGTGTCAAGCCGGTATTCATCACGGAACCAAAACAATATTACGACAAATGCACATCCCTTTTGAGGAGCATATTTCACGCTTGTTAACAAAAACAGATTATGACAAATTTGATTATATTTTGGCAATGGATTCGCAAAATATGATAGATATTCTGTCTATTGTCGGAACAGATACAGACAAAAAGATTTATCGGTTACTTGATTTTACAGATAATCCCCGAAATATTAAAGATCCGTGGTATACGGGTAATTTTGATGAAACATATTGGGATGTTTATGAAGGATGTATGGCATTTTTGACTTATTTGGATAATATAAAACAATAATTTAAATTGGTTTGATTCCTTGTTTTTTTAAGAATTTTTCAATAGTGGGCATTATGTCTTCAACCATCCGGCTAACACCTGTTTTGTTAGGGTGTGCTTTGTCGGATTGTAAATACCGCATGGCGGAGATGATTTTATATTTATCACCACCAAAAACGCCTCGCATAAAAAACGGATAAACAGGAATGTTGTATTTTTTACCTAATTCAGAATATATATTGGCAAATTGTTGTGCATAATAGGGTTCGGTAATTGGTGGCGCTTTCATTCCTGCCAATAAGACGGCAATTTGTTTTTGTTGGCACTTTTCAATCAATTTAGATAGGTTGTTTTTGATTGTTGCAATGCTTTCTCCACGAATGACATCATTGACACCCAGTTCAATGATGATTCCATTCGGATTCATCTGTAAGGCTTTATCAATACGTTGTAATCCGCCTTGTGTGGTTTCACCACTCTTGCTATCGTTTAGAACGATTACTTGTGTATAATCTTCTTCTTTTAAAGCTTCTTGTAATTGTGCCGGAAAGGATTCGTTTTTATTTAAGCCATATCCGGCACTTAAACTATCACCAAATACCAATAACTTGTAAGATTCGTTTGCATAAGACGGATTATGTGTAAAGATAAAGCAGATGATAAGAGCCAAATATACTAAATGTTTAAAAAATGACATTTCCCCCCCCTTTTTATTTTTATTGAATAAAAAGAGTATAATCAGAATAATTGGTTTTGGCAAGAGGTAGAATTAGTTTTTTGTGCGGTGTAATAATTTATATAATGAATCAAATCCACTGCCGTTTTCAGCTTTTTGACGATTAATATAAAAATTTTGACGATTGGTCATTGCTTTGGCGTATTTTTTTAAAAAAGACGATTCATATTCACGCAACTCTTCCGAATCGGTAAGTTGCGTTAGAACGGCTAATAAATGTCTTTTTTTCTCTATGACCATTTTTATCCTTTGTTATCTTGTTTTACAAGGTATAAAAAACCGCTATTTTAAAGTTTAGGTTATCATAAATTTGCTTTTTTGTCAATAAAAATTATTAAATTTAAGTTAACTTGTAAAAAATATAGATTAATTTATAAAAATGTTTTGTATTTTTTAAATGAAATATTTTTTAATATGAATAATAAGTGAGTATACAATTAATAATTGTACGTGTTGATTTGTTGAAATCTTGTTTTGAGCGTGTTGTTTTCGAATCATTTTTGTATAAAAAAAACATTCAGCCTTTATGCAAGACCGAATGTTTTAAATGATAAAATATTATTAAGCTGATTTCTTAACGCGTAAAAAGTTTTTCTTTCCTTTTTGGAGTAAAACTTCTTGTTCGTCTGATGATAATTGAATAATGGTATCAATTGATGTTACTTTTTCACCATTAACAGAAAAACCGCCTTGTTGTATCATACGGCGAGCTTCGCCTTTGGAGGCAAAAAAGCCTAATTCAGCAGACAAATCAACAATATTAATGCCGGTAGTTAAACGAGCAGAATCAAATTCTGCTGTCGGAACATTGTCCATATTTGTTCCTTTTCCGAATAATGATTGTGCAGCTTCAATGGCTTTTTGAGCTTCTTCTTCCCCGTGAACCAATTTTGTTACTTCATAAGCCATACGTTTTTTGGCTTGGATAATGTCGGTACGACATAAATCTTCAATTTCTGATGTTGGGATATCTGTGAAAAGTTTTAACAATTTTTCAGTATCGGCATCATCGGTGTTATAAAAGTATTGATAGAATGTAAATGGAGTTGTTTTATCTCGGGCAACCCATAATGTACCGCTTTCTGTTTTACCCATCTTTTTACCTTCTTTTGTCATTAATAATGGGCAGGTTAAACCAAATGCATCCGGTCTTTCGTCTGTAGATTTCCCTTCAAGGTGGAAATTCATTTTGCGGCTTAATTCAGTACCGGCAACAATGTTACCCCATTGATCAGAACCACCAATTTCCAACGCACATCCGTAGGTTCGGTTTAAATGAACAAAATCGTAAGCTTGCATAAGCATATAACCCATTTCAAGGAATGTTAATCCGCCATTTTCCAATCGTTTTGAGTAAGCTTCGGATGCCAACATTTTGTTGACGTTAAAGTGTGTGCCGACTAAACGCATAAATTCTACATAATTGAATGCGTTAATCCATTCGGAATTGTCTAAAATCATAGCCGGATTTTCACCATCTAAACGGATAAAATGTGAAGCTAATTCTTTAACTTCAGCAACATTTCTTGCAACGGCTTCGTTGGTAAGCATTTTGCGCATATCGGATTTTCCTGTCGGGTCACCAACTAATGCCGTAGCACCACCGATAACCAAAATCCCACGATGTCCTTTACGTTGTAAATGTCTGAACATCATTAAAGAAACAAAATGACCAATATGTAAACTATCTGCTGTCGGGTCAATTCCTAAATAAAAAGTAATCGGTTTGTCGCTGTTTAAAATTTTCCGAACCTCATCTTCATTTGTAACCTGATAGACATAGCCCCGTTCTTTTAAATAATCAAAAAAATCTTGTGTCATTTTTTCCTCTTTCGTTTTAGTTAAGTTTCAACCGATTATTAAAAAATTTTTCCTATTATACAGAATAAAAAAGATGTTAGCAAGTATTAATTGAAAAAAGTATAATATTTTATAATTTGATAAAAAATATAATTAATGCTTATGTTTTTTGGAAAAAAGTTATTTTTTCGTTGCATATTTTTAAAAAATCAGTCATATTAGTAAAAAATGATTTAAATAAGGAGGTTTTATGAAAAAAAACGAATCAGGTAGGTCTATGGTTGAAATTTTGGCTGTTCTGGCAATTGTAGGTGTGTTATCTATTGGTGGGGTTGCCGGTTATACGATGGCAATGAATAGATATCAAGCCGGTCAAATTTTTGATTTTGTTCTAAAATCGGCATCAGAAACAACTGGTGGTGGTGTTGCAACACATACAAAAAGTTTTCATGGTGTTGTTGTGCGTATTATCGGTGTTAATAATAATGAAGCAGGTCTTCGTGATGGTGATGTTTGTGTTGAAGATTGGGGCGGTCTGTCTGAGGATGTTTTAGATGTTTTTGACCAACGAATGTTGCCTTATGCTATTGCAGATAAAGAGGATTGTTATAGATTGACAAGATTAGTAGATTAATTTCTGATATAAATAAGGACAAAAAATGCGATATTTGTTTTTAGCTCTGCTTATGTTAAGTAGTACATCGGTTTTAGCAACAGATGGTGTTTATCATAGATGCTTCGGTCAAATAAATGAATTGTCGTCTGTTAATGCTAAAACGGAAAAGGTTTATGATTTTGAATCAACAGATAAGGGGTATGGATATGGTCTTTATATGCGTACACTTGATTGTGGTGTGAATGTTACACTTTATGATTTAAATAATACCAAACCGATGACAGAAGGCATGTTGGCTCGTGAATTATTGGGATATGCCAAATCTTTTCAAAATGAAAATGCACAAGTTTTTAATGCCAATAATTTGCCTGTTTATATGTTGTATTCAGATGTTTTGTCTCCAGAGAAGTTTACCAAAGACAGTGTAGCACTTACTGTTTATAAAAATAATTATTTAAAAGTGCGTTTGACGTGTTCAAATATTGTAACACGAGATAAAGAACGGGCTTTTATGTTGCCACAGGATTATGTAGATAAATTAAATGCCTTAAACGAATCGGATTTTGAGTGGAATAAAGATAAAATGATGGGAATGACGATTCGAATTCTGGAAGATGTGAAACCACTTTTGGATTCGTGTGTGAAATAGTTGTTTTATAAAAAAAGTCAGATGGTTTATCTGGCTTTTTTATTGAAAAATGTTTTATGTTCTTTTTTTTCATCTTATATAAAAAAAACTGGTAAAGTGTTTTTTATTTTGTTATATTAAGATAAAGAGAGGATTTATATGGTTCAAATAGATTCAATTCCTGATATTTTTAACAATCCGACAGTGAGCGATTCGGAAGAAATAAAGTGCTTATCGCAAAGTGCAGACGATGTTATTTTAAATTTACGTCAGAATTTTATATCGGCAACTCAAGAAAATATTATCAGAATGAAACAAATATTGAATGAAGTACGTTTTGATGTAGAAGAGCAAGCCCGAATTTTGCCGGATGTGTTTTTTAGAATGGCTCATGATATAAAAGGGCAGGGAGCTACGTTCGGTTATCCGGTATTGACTGATTTAGGGGCTGATATTTGTGATATATTACGACACAAAAATGCCTGGACACAAGAAGAATTAAATATAATAGAACAAGATGTTTCTGATATGGGGATTGCTATACGCTTGTTGCCGGAGTCGAAAAGTTCTGTTTTAGATGGAATTAAAAAAAGGTTGAGGAATAAATAAATGGAAGTAAAACCGCATTTACTTGTTATTGATGATGATAATCGTTTACGGCGATTATTGAAGAAGTATTTAACGGATAATGGTTTTCAAATTAGTGAAGCATCTAATGCTGATGAAACAAAACAGTTATTGAAATTGTTTGAGTTCTCTTTATTAATTATGGATGTTATGATGCCTGGTCAAAATGGGCAGGATTTAACACGAGAGTTGCGTGATAATGATTTTGAAACGCCGATTTTGATGTTGACGGCCATGGGGGATATTGATAATCGGATTTTGGGCTTAGAGGCGGGTGCTGATGATTATTTGCCGAAACCTTTTGAGCCAAAAGAACTTTTATTGCGAATTAATAATATTTTGCGAAGACAAAAGCAATTGTCGGCTTCGGGTAATGTATATTTTGGTGATTGTCGTTATCAGCCGAAAAATGCCCGTTTGTACTTAAATGAAGAAGCAATTGTTTTAACCAGTGTTGAGCAGGATTTGTTGAAAGTGCTTGTTTCAAAGGCAGGGCAGGTTGTTACAAGAGAAGATATTATGGAGTTGTTAGGAACGGATAACGAAAGAACGGTTGATGTTCAGATTACCCGTTTGCGTAAAAAAATTGAAACGGATATTAAGAAACCGCAATGTGTTCAAACCGTGCGTGGGCAAGGATATATGTTGGTATTAAAATGAATGAAAATCAGGGTGTAATAAATAATCAGACAACAGATATGTCACAACGAGGCTTTGTATGTGGGTTGAAGCGGATGTTTAATTTGTATTCAAAACATATAAAATATAGATTGTTGCCTCGTAGTTTATTGTATCGTTTTATTTTGATTATTTTGTTGCCTTTAATATTATTGCAAACAATTGTTTTTGTTTTTTTCTATGATAGACATTGGAATACGGTTAGTAGAAGATTGGCATTAGATGTTGCCGGTGAAATACAAACCGTTATTGATTATATTGAATGGCATCATCCGTCTGTTGAGGCGTTAGATGATTTTTTGAACCGAATGGATTTAAATTTGGGTTTAAAAATGACGTTTTTGCCTAATGAAAAATTGGTAAATGAACAATTTGAGGTGGGTGGAACCACATTTCATTTAGTTAGTGCCTTGTTGGCACTTAAATATCCTGTTGATTTAAAAGATTTACAAGATAAAAGGCATCAAATCAGCATTGAATTGGAAAAGGGTGTTTTAGTTACCGTTGTTCCTCGTAAACGTTTTTTTAGTTCTACGGTTCATGTGTTTATTATTTGGATGGTCGGTTCTTCCGTTTTGTTATTTTGGATTGCGTTTATATTTATGAAGAATCAGGTGCGTTCCATTGAGCGTTTGTCAAAAGCATCCGAATTGTTTGGTATGGGGCATGATATTCCGTTTAAACCTGGTGGAGCAAATGAGGTACGTCAGGCCGGATATTCATTTATATTAATGAAGAATCGTATTTTGAAATATTTAAGTGAGCGAACGGCAATGCTTGCCGGTGTATCACATGATTTACGGACGCCTTTAACTCGCATGAAATTGCAGTTGTCTATGATGCCCTCGGATGAAACAACACATGATTTGTTATCTGATATAACTGAAATGGAACAGATGCTTAATGCTTATTTAGCATTTGCACGCGGTGAAGGGAAAGAAGAACCTCAAAAAATTTCATTGGATGAACTGTTGTTTCAATTGGTTGAAAAACAGCGGAAGGCAGGTCAGAAAATTGATTATCATTCGGAAGAAAAAATATCTGTTTCAGGTCGTTTGAATGATATAATGCGTGCAATTAGTAATATTTTAACAAATGCGAATCGGTATGCAACTCAAACAAATGTATCATTAGGGATTCGGAATCAAACGGCACAAATTATTATAGATGATAATGGACCGGGGATTCCTGAAAGTAAACGTCAGGATGTTTTTAAGGCTTTTTATCGTATAGATGCGTCTCGTAATAAGGAAACAGGTGGAATCGGGTTAGGAATGACAATTACACGAGATATTATATTATCTCATGGTGGTGAAATTGAATTGTCAAAAAGCCCAATGGGTGGTTTGCGAGTTGTTATGTTGTTTCCGGCTATTGTTACAGATGATAAGAATATTTAAAATACAACGAATCATTTTTAGTTTGTTTGTTATTGATTTTTAAATAAATTTTAAAGAGTAAGGTAAAGTTTTATAATAAAGGATCCCATATAGAAACAATGATTTTAGTAAAAGAAAGAATCGTAAATAATTACAAAAAAGGCGATATTGTTCCGGTAAAATATATGTTTTTCAATATGTTGTATTATTCTGTTGAAAATAAACAAAAGAATACTTGCAATTAAAAAGATATTATGATAATATAAATCTTGTGCCTAAAAGGGTGCAAATAAGTGAATAGAAGGACTGGAAAAAGTTAGTTTTATTTATTTAGTTGAAAAAAGAAATAAAAAAAATCTTTAAAAATCAACAAAATATAAAATAAATAAAAAAAATAAAAAAAAGGTGTTGACATTTTGAGAAAGTTCTGATAAATTCATGTTTACCGACGCAGGGAACAAGTTAATGAAGAGTTAACAAAAACTGAAACGGAAAAGAGTTGTTGAAAAGAAGTTGAATAAGGGAAAGAAATAGATGCACGGGCAGCTGTTGGCGAAGAGACGATGGGTGTCATGTGCATGGAACTATGAAGACGGAGTGAGTTTTTTAGTAAAAAATTTATGGTAAG
>JAZUBA010000011.1:0-15790 GCA_045638265.1 Alphaproteobacteria bacterium
ATAAGCGGTTCAATGTGAGAAAATGAGGAAAACATTATAAATCTGCCAATACTTAAAAAAACACAAAAATCAAAAAAAATTCAAAAAAGTGAAAAAAAATGTTGCAATTAAACGTACGTTTTTGCATCGTCTTGCAAAAAAACTATAAACTATTTATAATAAAAAAACCGCCGGCAAAATACCAGCGATTTTTTTTAAATTATCCTTCATTTGTATGAGATGTTTGCTTGATTATTGGATTTTTTTGATGAATAATGGTTTGAGGCGCTTTTTTAATATCATTCGCTAAATCTAATAAAATTTGCGGATTGTTTTTAGGTTGAACAATTAAACAATCTGCTCCCCAACTTTGCGCAAAAGCTGTATCTTTTTGTTCATTATCTCCAATATACAATACCTGTCTTGATTTGCTACTGATAAACAACCCCTCTACAGCACGGGCAAAAGCACCAGCCGAAGGTTTGTCTGTTGATATATTCCCTGTATTACCTAAAATTTTATCAAAATACCGTGTTAAGCCGGCTTGTTCTACCTCATGTTTTAATAATGCTTCATTTTTAGCCCCTAATAAAACAATTCGTGCTTGTGATCTTTGTGCATACAATGTTTTTAATAATTCCTTGCTTCCTTTAAAAACCGTTAAAGGTTCCAATTTTTCATGACGTAATGATTCGTATATGTTAATTAATGTTTCATGTCCTGTATTTAACAGAGGATAAAATTCATAAAAAATCTTTTCAGCTTCCTTTGTTTTATCGCCCCAAATAGACGTATCACTAAAAATTTGTTGACGTGATTTTCCGTTTTGAGCATGTGTATCACTTAATTGCCATGTTTTTGCTTTTTCGTTATTAAGTGCTTCAAATGTCAACACATAAGTGGCATGAACTAAATTTTCACAAGAAGCAAGTGTACCATCCCAATCTAAAACAATACACTTTAAATCAGAATGAATTTTATTTTGACTCATTTTAAACTCCTTTCATTATTTTTTTAAATAACAAAAAAAATAAAAAAAGTCAATCTTTAAAAAATTGTAATTAATTCATAAATATACAAAAATTCTTTTAAAAATTAAATTTTAAAGAAATACCATATCCCAAATGTCCACGTCTGGTTACAAACGGTTGAGAAGATAACGAGAATGAATTATTCATCGGTTTATCATCTTTCCAGATATAATTACTTAATTCTGTCATCGGATCCATTAACAACAGTGCCGAACGACCCAAAAATTTTGAATCATATAAGGTATAATTATTTTTGATAATATTTCTTTTACTCCGATAAAACCATTCACCTAACACTGATCCGGCTAAAGGTGTTACGATTAAATCTTGAATAGATGGACGTTCTGCAAATGCCTCAATACCATATTCCCAAAAGAACGTAGACAATGCAAAAGAATATAAACAAGAATAAGCTGCATTGGCTCCGGCTGAACGAGCTCCCATATAATAAATAGCACCGGCATACGGATGTGTTACATAATTCAAAAACAAATCATCTTTATCCCAAACAGGTGCTTGCGAAACATTATCCCACCATTTTGATGCAGGATTTTGCCCGTCATCTTCCCAATTTGTAAAACTGGTCGGCATTGCATATAACAAACCCATTACACCAACACCTGTCCCAAATAATGCAACTGTATTGCGTTTAAGCATTTTACTATCAACAATATTTTCATCAATAGAATATGGGCGATCGTAAATACTGATAGGCACTTCCGTTGATGAAGCACCTTCTGTTTGTTCATTTTGTGCATATACCGTTACACTGTTACACATTAAAACCAAACCAAGAACGGTACAGATTGTTTTTGTTGCTTTAAAAAACACGAGTTATCCTTATCTGATACATACAATAATATTATCTGACGGCAAGATACTGTTTTTTTAAAAAAAATGCAATAAAAAAATCATATACTTAACATTTTATTTGTTACAAGCAACATCTTTTGTTATTTTGCAAAAGAAATATTACAGAAAAACACACACAAATTATTCTCTGTTATAATCATCCCGACGCATTTTTTTGATACGGGATGTGTGATATTTATCACTGTCTTTATATGTTAATTCCGGTCTTGGCATTAATTCTAATTGTTTTAATTCTTCTTGGCGCGCCATAACTTTTTTATGATGTCTGTATTTCTTTTCAAGATTTTCAACAATCTGTGGAGTTAATTTTTTGATTTTTTTTGAAAATCTGTTTTGACGCAAAGTATTTTTCTGGTGTTTTTTGATTTCTTCACGTCTTTTATGATGATAATCATTTTTGCGATGGCGTTCTGCTGTTTCAATTAAAATCCGTTCACATTCTTCTGCTGAAAAAAACTTGTTTAAATCTCTCATCGTTAAAAATGGTATTTCTTTGGGCACATACAAATATGCTTCCGGATTCTTCGTTGAATCCCATTCATTTCTGATTAAATTAAAATGTTCTTTGTGTAAAGCCGTATGCAAATCCTGATGAATAACACACAAATTTGATATATCATTCTCACCACCCAAAGATAAAGGTAAAATATGATGCACGACAAATCGTTCGGGTAAAATACCTTTTGTTAATGCTAATTCTACCTCTTGCTGAGTCATATCATGAGTAAATAATCCTTGTTTGGCACAATTTTGAACAAAGACATTTCCTTTACGTTCTGAGCCATATTTTTTACGAAAAAAATTGCGTTTTTGTTGTGTTTCATATTCTGAACATTGTTTCAGTTCAACCCACTTACCCTCGTAAGTTGCATTTGTTTCATAGAAGTATATTTTATTATCGTGTTCTTTATATGAAATCATTGAAAATCCTTATATATAATTAAATGGCTTACAAGTGAAAAACACGCCTTTGTTTAGGCGTGTTCTTTTTTACATTGATTTTTCAGTTCCTAAACAAGATATGGCATACTCTTGTATTTTTTTCTGATCTTCTTTAATTTTATCCAAATCATGCATTTGATGTAATACCTCAACAGCATCATAATCATCTTTACAAACAGGTGCATGTGCTTTGATTTCATCGTAACGTATCTGTGCATTTTCCGGTGTTCTATGGGCATTGTTTAAAACAGCCAAACATTTTGCCAATCGTTCTAATCCTTTATCAGATAACGGACGACAGGCATCAATGACTTCACGCATACCAACTTCATCTCCTCGACAAAAACAAACAGCATCACATCCGGCTTCCAAAGCGTGTAACGTATTTTCACGCAAGGTACCTTTTAAAGCGTGCATTTCAATGCCATCGCTAATTAACAACCCATCAAAACCTATTTCACCGCGAATAAGGGTGTCAATACCGATTTTAGATTGTGTAATCGGCCATTTTTCATCTATCGCGGGAATTAAAATGTGAGCTGTCATTGCCATTGGACAAGCAATAGCGTTTTCCCGAAACGGATAAAAATCAACAGCAATTTGTTCCAGTGTATCATTGATAATCGGCAATTCTAAATGTGGATCGGAAACAACACGGCCATGTCCAGGCAAGTGTTTCATACATGGAACAATCCCGCGACTTTTATATGTTTCAATCATAACACGACCACATTCAGCAACAACATTTTTATCTGTTGAAAAAGAACGGCTTTTTAAAACATTGCCTGTTGTCGGATACCGAATGTCTAAACAAGGTGCATAATTTAAATTCACACCACCTTTATATAATACATCTGAAATAAGATGTGCTTGCAATGAAGTTGCTTCCATGCGTTCATGAGGCGGCAACATACCAATACTGTATTGAGCTAAAAACGACTCTGTTAACGGCGGGTCAAAACGACTTGTTTGTCCACCTTCCTGATCAACGGCAATCAATACATTATTACGCCCGATAACTTCTTTAATGGAACGAGCCAAGGCAGAAACTTGCTCAAATGATTCAATGTTACGTTTAAAAATGGTAACACCAATTGGGTTTGCTTCTTCCAACATATATTTTTCATTATCTGTTAAAACCGTACCCGATACGGATAACGTTGCTGAAAGTATTGGTTTCATTTAAATTCCCCTCTGTTTTAATTATACTGTCAATATTGTATATACATATTTTAAATTATTGCAACACAAATTAAATTTCACGTTGTCTTTTTAACATTCTAATCGTTTCCGGGGTCATTGTTTTTTCTTGTTGTGCAACTTTTTGTTTTTCAGCAGAAGCCAAGTTTTTAACATCCTTTAATTGTGCCAACAATTGACGTTTTGATCCTTCACCTTTTTTCGGCAAGCAACCGTAACCATCCATTTCTTCTAACATTTTAACAAGACCAGGGTATAAAGCCACTTGATTTTCAATCGGTGTTTCCAATATTTGTTTAACGGCTTTTTTACATACTGGTTGAACGATAATATCCACCAAGAAATTCCACTTATCCTGATATTTTTCACCTTGATAGTAATCGTGTAATTCTGTTAAAAGTGTGTTATAAGAACGCAAATGTTTTTCTGAAAAAACAACATTTGTTGTTGAATTAGGGTTGATTCTATATTTATAAAACGGAATTGGCACAATAGTTGTGCGTTGATTATCACGCAAAACAGACATTAATAATAATGTATCTTCATAATACATCCCTTCTTTGAAACGGAATTGATCAAAAACATCTTTTCTGAATAATGTTGTTGTAACAACCCATTCTAAAAAGGGACGTGATTCTGGATTTGTATATGGCATCATATCAAGACGTACCAAAGATGGAATTTCATCAATTTTGTATTTTTCATATCCACGAGCTTTTAATTCTCCCGGGTTTTCTTCTTTCTCAAACAAGAAAGTTGTTAATCTTGAATTATCTCTTTCTGCAAAGTACAGCGCAGCTTCTAATGTTTGTGGATGAATGAAATCATCAGAATCCAAGAAGAATACATAATCCCCTGTTGCGATATCTAAACCCTTATTACGAGCAGCAGATTGACCGGCATTTTCTTGTGTTAAAACTTTAATACGTTCATCTTTTTCTTTAAAAACATCCAATATTTGTGCTGAACGATCTTTTGAGCCATCATTAACACAAATGATTTCAACATCTTTATGTGTCTGATTGCGAACACTGTTTAAACAAACCGTTAAATATTTTTCCGCATTATAAACCGGTACAATTACTGAAATTTTTGTCATAAAGCCTCCTCATAGTTTTATTGTTAGATAATTATAAGTATACACAAAATTAAAACAATGTCAACACTTTTTTAACAAATAAACACATAATTTGACAAAAAAGATTTGACTTGTATTGGAAATGTTTTTGTTTTTGTCAAATCGTGTTTTTTGTCTGATAATTTATGAAAAAATATGATGCAAAAACAAACACTGATAGTTATAAAAATTCAACAATATAAATGCGTTTGGCGAATTTGTACAAAAACACCCTTTCGGGTGTTCTTTTTATTATGTAAAATCTATAAAAAATGTAGTTCTGATTTTATTTTGCCAAATTAAGAATTTCATTTTCTAATATACCGTTTGCAACACATGTACTACCATTGTTTTTTGTTTCTTTTCCGTTAGAATTAAAAGAATATGTATTAGAAAAACTAACGTTACGGGGCTCCCAATTTGAACCTGCAAATAATTTTTGTCCAGAAGCTTTAATTAGGAGAACGTATCGTACATTTACAGAAACTTTTGTTTTTCCTTTGGCTTCTTCTTGTACCAATATATTAATCCTCTCTGATAAATTAGATGAGCGTTCCATAATCAACAATGGCTCTAATTCATATTTTTGATATGGCGTTGCTACATTAAAAATATACCGTCGTTCACCGGCAAGATTTTTTACATAAGAATTTATTACACCGCAATCTACATATTTTTCCGCAGTACCTGAATAAGATAAACTAATAATCCCACTTTCTTTTTCAATTGTATTAATAACAAAAAAGTCTTGAGACAAATTTTTTAAAAGTGTTTTCCAAACTGTTGATTTTGGTTTGTTAATAATTTTTTCTATATTAGCTTTTGGATATTCTGCAGGTGGCGTATACTGTATATCCGTTGTAACACAGGCTGATAAACATAGTAAAAGTGGGAACAAAGAGTATGTATATAATTTTTTCATTATTCTATCCTTTCGATTAATTACAACAAAAAAAGCCGCCTAAAAGGCGACTGGAAGTTGGTAACTATACTAGAATAGTGCGACATATTGACTGAAAAAGCGTATTTTGTCACCTTCCAGTCATCACAACCAGAAAGCGTGCAAAATTTCGTCTTTACACATCAGACGTCTAGTAAGAGGTTACCACACCCCAGATACAACCTTTTGTATCCAGTTTAATAATAAATCAAAATATGTATATTTGTCAAAGAAATTTTTAATAAATGTAAAAGTGAATATTTGGTAATTCCCGCAAGCGGGTCCCTTTCGCGTCGTAAGTCTTTTAATTCACTTCGTTTTTAAAAGCCAACTATCCGCTGAACTCTACTCGTTCAACTCTCTACGACCAACAAAAAACACCCTATCGGGTGTTCTTTTTGGCGACCCTAACGAGATTTGAACTCGTGTACCAGCCTTGAGAGGGCTGTATCCTAACCGCTAGATGATAGGGTCTTTATTTTTGTTATTATATAGAAAAAATTTCTGTTTTGCAATAAAAAATATTATCTTACCTCATTTTTTAAGGGCACCTTTTCAGATGCCCTTTTTCTTATTCTTCGGAATTTACCAGTTTGTTCCACCATCCACGTTTTTTACGTTTTGGTTCTTTATCTGCGTTTTCGTCTGAATTAGTTTCAGCTGTTTGTTGAACAACCGATTCTGTTTTTGCAACAGTTGTAGTCAGCTCTTGATTTTCCGAATTTCTTGACACTTTCTTCTTAGGTGTAGCCGGTTTTGCTTCCTCAATAACAGTCGCAATCTCATTTTCTTTTGCCTGTTCAGCTTCACGTTTCATTTTGGCTGCATGACGGCTTTTAAATGATTTATGTTTTTTAACTTTTTGTTTCCCGTTTTTCGGTTGTTCAACATTTTCAACATCTGAAACAACATCATTATGGTTTTGAATTGGTTCTTCAACATGTGTTGTATTAAATTCTTCAATTCCTTGTTGTTCAACAACTTTAAAATTTTCTTCCAATCCCTCATTACCAGATTGTTCTTCCATTTCAGCCAATCGTTGCAATCTGCGCTCACGTCGTTTTTTACGCCATTCGTTTCGACGACGATTGTTTCGGCTTTTGCGATTGCTGATTATTTGTGTTTGTTCCTGTTGTTCTGGTTCTTCTACCGATGTTTCAACAACAACTTCAACAGAATTTTCCGATATAGTCTCTTCTAAAACGGTTGCAGTTGCATTTGTCGTTTTGTTTTTTTCTTTTTCTCTTTTTTCGGCTTTTTTATCATTTTTATCGCTTTTTTCCGATTCTTTTACTTTCTTTTCTTTTTCGGATTGTTTTTGATGACAGGTATTTGAAATATTAACCCGTTCACCATCATGACGTATTTTTTCAAGTTTAAAATCCGATTCTTTATCTAAAGTTGAATCGGCAAGAACCCGAATAACAGCATCATACTTTTTCTCCAATGCAACAACATTATTACGTTTGTTATTTAATAAATATGTTGCAACAGCTAACGGTAAAGATAATATCAATTCTGTTTCTTTGTTTTTAACACAAGAATCTTCTAAAATATGTAAAGCATGCATAGCACAAGATTCAACGGAGCGTGTCATACCTTTTCCGCCACAATGCGGACAAACATGATAACTGCTTTCCAAAAAGCTTGAATGCAATCGTTGACGAGACATCTCCATTAAACCAAAACCAGACATTTTCCCAACTTGAATACGGGCTCTGTCTCTTTTTAATGCTTCTTTTAAGCGACGCTCAACGGCAGCATTGTTTTTTTGTTCATCCATATCAATAAAATCAATAACAATCAAACCGGCCATATCCCGTAAACGTAATTGACGAGCCAATTCATCGCAAGTTTCTAAATTTGTACGTAAGGCAGTTTCTTCAATATCATGTTCACGAGTCGCTCGTCCGGAGTTAACATCAACGGCAACCAATGCTTCTGTTTGATCAATGACTAAATATCCGCCTGATTTTAACTGAACAATGTTACTATGAATTGATTCTAATTGCCCCTCAATTTGATGTGTCAAAAATAACGGTTCTACTCCTTTATATTGTTTGACTTTTTTGGCTTGGCTCGGCATCAATAATTTCATAAAATCTTTTGTGGATTTAAAAACACTTTCGCCCTCAACCCAAATTTCTTCAATATCCGGAGAAAAAACATCTCGCAAAGAACGCTTAATAATATCCCCTTCTTCATGAATTAAGGTCGGCGCCAAAGATTCTAATGTGTTTTCACGAATCTTCATCCATGTTTTTATTAAATAATCATAATCCCGTTTGATTTCCGTTTTTGTTTTTCCTTGTCCAGCCGTACGAATAATAACGCTCATTCCGTCAGGAATAGGTAATTTATCAACAATAGCTCTTAACGTTTTTCTGTCTTTAACATTGGTAATTTTGCGAGAAACACCACCGCCACGACCATTGTTTGGCATCAACACACTAAAACGACCGGCTAATGATAAATATGTTGTTAATGCGGCACCTTTATTACCACGTTCTTCTTTAACAACCTGAACAAGCATAACTTGACCTTGTCTGATAACTTCTTGAATTTTATATTTCTTATAAAAATAAGTTTGTTGACGAGGTGTTTCTTCTGTTTCTGTGTCACCAATTTCTTCAACATCAGAATCATCATTGGAAATTGTAACATCGTCTTTTTCCATATTGTCTTCATCTGATTTTGCCTCAATCATTTCTTTGAGAGCTTCACGGTCAGCAACGGGAATTTGATAATAATCAGGATGAATTTCACCAAAGGCTAAAAAGCCATGTTTATTTCCGCCGTAATCAACAAAGGCCGCTTGTAAAGAAGGTTCAACCCTTACGATTCGTGCTAAATATATATTTCCTTTGATTTGTTTTTTGGTAGAAGTGTCAACATCTAGTTCTTCAACTCTCCCGTTTTCAAGTACAACAACGCGTGTTTCTTCGGAATGCGTTGCGTCAATAAGCATTTTCTTTGACATAAATAATCCTTTAAAATAATTTTAACCAATATTGTTTTTTTATTAAAAAACAATGCGTAATCAACAAACAATCCGACTGTCGTCAGTGCTAAAAGCATCTGGAAATAGGGTGAAAAAATAAAATGTGTCATTGTTCATCCATCGGATTGTTAAAAAATAAATAGTTCGGGCAATCACATTTTTGATTGCATTTTTTATTATATCGGTATATGAATAAATAAGCAAGTTTTTTTTACACCTTTTTTGAATATAGATAAAAATGACGTTTAAAAAGATATTTTTGTATGTTCTTTTGTGTTTCTTTTATTGTTGCCAAGTCTGTGCTTCCAGTGTCAAAGACATTCGTTTTGCCAACTTTGAAACAGGAGATGTCCGCATTGTTGTGGAAACAGATGAACGAACCGATTTCAAATATAAACTTTTAACATCACCGGCACGATTAATTTTTGATGTTGAAAATTTAACTGTTCCACAAAAAATAAAAAATAAATCATATTCCGAAAATCCACTCATAAAAGGGGTTCGTTTTGGTTCGCATGCTGGAAACATTACGCGTGTCGTTTTTGATTTAACACAAGACACAGGCATTACACGTGAATTTATTTTACCGCCTCAAATGGGACAAACCAGTGGAATATGGCGTTATGTTGTTGATATTCATCCGGCAAAAAACAAGCCTGTTATCAATAACAAAGTCTTATCTGTACCACTTATGAAACAAACCAGTAATTTATCGCCCATTAAAGCCATCAATAAACCACAAGCAGATAAAAATACGGTACAAACACCAAAATCAATAACTCCTGTCAAGAAAACCACAAAACACGTTGTTATGTTGGATCCGGGTCATGGAGGTAAAGATCCCGGGGCTATTTCTAAATCTGGTCATTATGAAAAAGATTTAACGTTAAAAATGGCGCGAGAAACAAGAAAGCTTTTAGAAAAAGCAGGATACAAAGTTGTCATGACTCGAGATTCGGATGTTTATATTTCTTTACGAGGTCGAATAAAAAAAGCACACCAAGCACAAGCGGATTTATTTATATCTATTCATGCAGATAGCTCCACAAATACATCGGCCAAAGGATTATCTATTTATACACTTTCCGAAACATCATCTGACCGAGAGGCAGCTGCTTTGGCTGAACGTGAAAACAAATCTGATATTCTATTTGAAATGGATTTAGGAGATGTCAAACAAGACGCTAGTACTGTTTTAATTGACCTTGCGCAAGGTGAAACGATGAAGCAATCTCGTTCATATGCTAATTTTGTTGCCAAAGAAATGGCAAAAAATGTACACACACTACCTCAACCACATCGTCATGCCGGTTTTGCTGTGTTGAAATCACCTAATGTACCTGCTGTATTATTAGAAATGGGTTATTTGTCAAATAAAAAAGAAGAAGCTCAATTACAAAAATCATCATATCGGAAAAAACTAAGTGAAGCTCTGGTTCGGGCTATTAATAAATATTTTTCCGAATATGATAATGCCATTAATGATTATTAAAGTATAAAAAACAACCGCCTACCAGTTAAGCGGTTGTTTTTTTGTTTTGATTTATTTTATCCGTTGCGTTCCTTTAAAAAAGCATATAATTTTTCTAAAGCTTTTCCACGATGTGATATTTTATTTTTTTCTTCTGCCGAAATATGTCCCAATGTCGTATCAAAACCGTCAGGAATAAATAACGGATCATATCCAAAACCACCCGTACCCGAATATGTTTTTGCCAAAGAGCCGTGCATTTCACCCGTAAACGTATAAACTTCTGTTTCACTATAAGCCAAGGCAATAACGCAAGTATAGAAAGCTTTTCGGTTTGGATTATCTCCCAATTCTTTATTAATAACGTCAAATACCGCAGGATAACCACCATTTGCTACTGCATAACGAGCAGAATAAACACCTGGTTGATTGTTTAAACCACAAATACTGATACCCGAATCATCTGCTATAACAGTTTTCCCTGTTTCCTTACAACCGGAAATAGCTTTTAATATAGCATTATCAGCAAATGTTTCACCTGTTTCTTCTACATCGGATAAATGATAATCATCAGCACTTTTAACAACAAAATCGAGCGGTTCTAATATTTGACGTACTTCTTCTAATTTGTGTTTATTGTGCGTTGCCAAAATAATTTCTTTCATATTTTATTCTCCAATATTTAAAACAGCTTTTTGTTTAGCAATTAATTCTTTAATTCCTTTTTGAGCCAAAGTCATTAATTCTTGAAATTCGGTTGGTGTAAAAGCACCGTGTTCGGCTGTTCCTTGAATTTCTATCAATGTATCTTTATCTGTCATAACAAAATTAGAATCAGTACCAGCATTAGAATCTTCCGTATAATCTAAATCCAAAACTGGAGTTCCCTGAACAACACCACAAGAAACAGCCGCAATCATTTGAGTAATCGGCATTGTTTTAATTTTTCCTTGATTTAATAATTTTTGACAAGCTAAATACATAGCAACAAATCCACCTGTAACAGAAGCCGTACGTGTTCCACCGTCTGCTTGAATAACATCACAATCAATTTTAATACAAAAACCATCAATAGCTTTTAAATTAATGCCGGCACGCAAAGCTCGACCGATTAACCTTTGAATCTCTTGTGTGCGACCTGATTGCCCTTTTTTAGCTTCTCTGTCTGTACGTGTCCCCGTTGCTCTTGGCAACATGCCATATTCTGCTGTAATCCAGCCTTGTCCGCTGTTTTTAAGCCACATAGGTACTTTTTCTTCAACTGTTGCCGTACACATAACATGTGTATCACCACATTTTATCAAACAAGAACCTTCTGCGTGTTTGTTTGCGTTAATAATTAATTCTACATTTCTTAATTCATCTGATTGTCTACCGGATGGTCTGGACATATTTAACTCCTTTTTCTTACAAATTTTACGAACGGCAATATTTTATTCTTTTTTTCATAAAAGAGCAAGAATTTTTATCTGCATGATATAAATTAAATAAAAATTGCTTTTCCCTCTTGATTTTTGTTTTGTTTGCCTCTACATATAAGCATATTCTAAAAACAATTTAATGAGGAAGATAATGAATAAAAAAAACAAAGAACCCCAATCAAGTAATTTAAAAGAAACATTACAACAAACAGCCGACGTTGAAATGCCGGAAGAAGAAGTAACGATTGAACCAACTGAAGAAAAACAAGAAGAAACCTCAACAACAGAAAAAATAATATCTGAACAAGCGGTTGAAATAGAAAAATGGAAAGATATTGCTTTACGAGCACAGGCAGAAATGGAAAATTTACGCAAACGCACAATGATTGATATTGAAAAAGCCAATCGTTATGCTAATTCTTCTTTTGCAAAAGATTTGTTGCCTGTGGCTGATTATTTAGCCGGTGCTATTGATTGCGCACAAAAAGAAATTGCAAAATCACAAGAAGCCGGTTCAGAATGTGATGTCTTTTTGCTGAACCTTCTCAAAGGCGTTGAAATGACACAAAAACAATTGCATACTGTTTTTGAAAAACATCAAATTCAAAAAATGGAGACGGTTGGTATTGTTTTTGATCCGAATTTACACAAAGTTATTCAGGAAATAGAGGATGCTTCAAAAGAACCAGGAACCATTGTTCAGGAATTGCA
Organism: Alphaproteobacteria bacterium; assembly: GCA_045638265.1. Lineage (GTDB taxonomy): Bacteria > Pseudomonadota > Alphaproteobacteria > CAAHEQ01 > UBA3637 > RGIG4140. Next base: position 12,687 of record JAZUBA010000011.1, read on the forward strand.
AAGCGGATATACCATTTCAGGTGATCGTGTTTTGCGGGAAGCTATGGTCATTGTTAGCAAATAAAAAACAAAAATTCGGGTGTCTTTCAAAAATGAAAGGCGCTCTTTTTTTATTTTAAAAATTATTATTTTTCAATAAATTATCAAAATATCACTTTTTTTCCGATAAAAGCGATAAATTTACTTGCTAATTATTGAAAAATAAGTATACTTGTAACGAAAAATTCATAAATTCATTATTAATATTTAGTATGAGGAGGCATTTTATGGCAGACTTAACAGAAGAACAACAAAAAAAAGTTGATGATATTGTTGCACGTGTAAAAAAAGCACAAGCTGAATTTGCAACATTTTCACAAGAAAAAGTTGATGCAATTTTTAAAGCAGCATCATTAGCAGCTGCTGCTCAACGTATTCCATTGGCCAAAATGGCTGTTGCCGAAACAGGCATGGGTATTGTAGAAGACAAAGTAATTAAAAACCACTTTGCTGCTGAATATGTTTTTAATGCATATAAAAACACAAAAACATGTGGTGTTGTTTGCGAAGATAAAGAACATGGTTTTACACAAATTGCCGAACCGGTTGGTTTGGTTGCTGGTATTGTACCAACAACAAATCCGACATCTACGGCCATTTTTAAATCTTTAATTGCTTTAAAAGCACGTAATGGTATTATCTTTGCACCACACCCACGTGCCATTAATTGTACAAATGCAGCTGCCAAAGTTGTATTAGATGCAGCTGTTAAAGCAGGTGCTCCTGCTGATATTATTGCTGGTTTAGATGAAGTAACACCGGCTATTACAGGCTATTTAATGGGACACAAAGATATTTCTTTAATTTTAGCTACCGGTGGTCCGGGCATGGTTAAAGCTGCTTATTCATCAGGAACACCTGCTATTGGTGTTGGTGCCGGTAATACACCTGTTATCATTGATGAAACAGCTGATATAAAAATGGCGGTCAGCAGTGTTATTATGAGTAAAACTTTTGACAATGGTATGATTTGTGCTTCAGAACAAGCTATCGTTGCTTTGGCTCCGGTTTATGAAGAAATTAAAGCAGAATTTATTAAACGTGGCTGTGTCTTCTTAAAAGAAGCAGATAAACAAAAATTGAAAAAATTAATTTTCAACGATGGTAAATTAAATGCGGCAATTGTTGGTCAACCGGCTTATAAAATTGCTGAAATGGCTGGGGTTAAAGTGCCTGAAACAACAAAAGTATTAATTGTTGAATCAAGCAGTATTGATATTTCAAACCCATTTGCTCATGAAAAATTGTCACCGATTTTGGGTTTCTTTAAGGCTGAAACATTTGAACAAGCTGTTCAAGATGCTCAAAAATTAATTGTTATTGGTGGTGCCGGACATACATCCGTATTATATACAGCAGAACCTAACAAAGACAGAATCGAATTGTTCCGCAATACATTAACAACAGGCCGTACACTTATCAATATGCCTGCTGCACAAGGTGCTATTGGTGATTTATACAATTTCAGATTGGCACCATCTTTAACTTTGGGTTGTGGTTCATGGGGCGGAAACTCCGTCAGCGAAAATATAGGAGTAAAACATTTAATGAATATTAAATCTGTGGCAGAACGCCGTGAAAACATGTTATGGTTTAGAACACCTGAAAAAATTTATTTCAAACGTGGATGTCTTGATTTTGCTTTAGCTGAATTGCAAGGTCATAAGAAAGCATTTATCGTAACAGACAGAACAATGACACAAATTGGTGTTACAGGTCGTGTTGGTGGTATTTTAGAAAAGAACGGTATGATGTATCAAGTATTTGATGCCGTTAAACCAGATCCGGATTTAACAACAATCGGTTTAATTTTAGAACAAGTTAAACGTTTTGAACCAGATGTATTTATCTCCATCGGTGGTGGTTCTCCAATGGACGCAGCTAAAATCGTTTGGTTAATGTATGAACAACCGGAATTGTCTTTTGAAGATATTGCAATGCGTTTTATGGATATTCGCAAACGTATTGTTGAATTCCCGCGTTTAGGACAAAAAGCCAAAATGGTTGCTATACCGACAACATCCGGTACAGGTTCTGAAGTAACACCGTTTACGGTTATTACTGACGACAGAACAAATCAAAAATATCCGATTACAGACTACTCTATTTTGCCAAATATGGCTATTGTTGATCCTGATTTGGCAATGAGTATGCCAAAAGGATTAACAGCTTTCTCAGGTGTTGACGTATTAACACACGCATTGGAAGCTTATACATCAATTATGGCAAGTAATTTATCAGACGGTCCTGCATTGGAAGCTGCTCGTTTGGTATTTAAATATTTACCACGTTCTTATGCCAATGGGGCAAATGACCCGAAAGCTCGTGAAAAAATGCACTATGCCGCTACATTAGCTGGTCAGGCATTTGCAAATGCTTTCTTAGGATTGTGTCACTCAATGGCGCACAAATTAGGTGGTGAATTCCATGTTGCTCACGGTTTGGCAAATGCATTGATTTTACCATATGTCGTAAAATATAACTCAACGGAAGCTCCAACAAAACAAGGAACATTCCCTCAATATCGTTATCCGTTTGTCAAAGAACGTTATGCTCGTTTTGCCGATTTAATGGGCTTCACGGAAGGATTAACGGCTGATCAAACAGACGAAAAAGTTCAACGTTTAATTGATGCTATTCAAGACTTGAAAAAAGCAGTCAATATTCCAATGTCAATTAAAGAAGTCAATGTTGATGAACAAGCATTCTTGACTTGTATTGATGAATTGTCCGAAAAAGCATTTGATGATCAATGTACAGGATGTAATGCCCGCTACCCACTCATCAGTGAAATTAAGGACTTATATTTAGACGCATATTACGGAAAACCGTTGAAATAGTTTAAATTAAACAAAAACAGCGTATTCTTTTGGATACGCTGTTTTTTTTAGACTTCATTGCTTTCAAATTAAAAAAGACTTACGGAGTTTAATTCGTAAGTCTTTTTTTTATTACAACAACAATATTTAAACAGGATTAACAGGATTTAAATAACAAACACCGTTAAATGGATATTTGCCACATTGACGACATAATTCCTCAGATACACTGTCAAACCCGATTTC
>JAZUBA010000012.1:0-1359 GCA_045638265.1 Alphaproteobacteria bacterium
TTTGCCATTTTATAGATGGCTGACATTTGTTCTACCGTATATTCTATTTTTTTCATTTATTGTCTTCACTGAAGGTTAATAATCCTTTTGCAAAGGTACTCGATTTATTTTTAGCACACATAAAATAGACGTAATATTGCCCATTAATTTTTATTCCCCAATTTTGCAGTGCAAGTTACACGCATTGTGACAAAGCAATGAAGAACTCTGAAATACGAACGGTTGCTATCTCGTTACCCAATTTTCAAGCAATCCGAATAACCGTTTAATTACAAGATAATTGCAATTTCTGCGATTTTTGTTCAAAAAAATGCAAAAAAAATATCAATAATACCGTATTGATGGCCTTCAGTACTCTTCCTGTTCCGAGCTCAAGACATGGCCACTTAAGAATTTTCCTCTATAAATATCAGAATTCTCCTACATATCCAGCACCAAGCACCCAAGTCACTGAATATTAATGCAAAACTGGTGGTGGTAGAAGTTACACCGCCCTATTTTCGTCCTACACCAAAAACCTCTCGGCGTTTTAAAAAAACAAGACCGCGTTTTGTCTCAAACGCGGTCGTGTTTTTTTAAAAGACCATGGCCTTTCAAGAACCGCAAGTTTATTCAAAAAGAGGTATAAACTTACAGTTATAAAATGATACATCTCTGCCCAAATTCGTTGGTGTAGGAAAAATGGTGCGATGTAGGAAAATCATACATCACTTTCATTCTGTCAATCAATGACATAAGACCTTGATGTAGGATATGTATATAGTAAACGGAATTTACATGGTAATTACATTATTCCTCATCTACCAAATCTTTACAGAACTCTACCCAATCCTTAACAATGCCCCCCATTACACAAACAACGGCAAAAATCATCACACTACAAATACTCAAACTCTCATATCCTAAAACCGCAGCCAACATACAAATCAAAACAGATACTCCAGCAACAACACTCTGTACATCTACTGATTTCGCTTCTCTAAATTCTATTTGCTTTTCCATATTCTTAGATTTAAATGTAGTTAATACTTGTTTGATGATGCAAAGTACAATGGAACATGATGCAAAGTATGTTACATGTTTGAGAAAATTTTCGTATCTTTGGAAAAAATCATTTATTTGTATCATCCTTTAAACTTTGATACCATGAAAGCATACAATATTTTCAAACAATATACCTGGATTACTGAAAACATTTACCGCTCTGGAGGCATCACACTTCAGGAATTGAACAAACGCTGGGTACGTACGGAAATGAGCGGAGGTTTGCCGATGAACCGAATCACCTTCAACCGACACCGCTTGGCCATTGAAGAAATGTTCGGGATCAATATTGAGTGTCAACGCAAAGGAGGTTAT
>JAZUBA010000013.1:0-1197 GCA_045638265.1 Alphaproteobacteria bacterium
ATGCCAAATATATACCATAATTTGATATTATTAGTTATCAAGCATTTAAAATTCCATCTTTAAAATCAGTGTAAAATAATTAGACATTGATTGTAAAATGAATAGACATTTTGTGTTAAAGAATTTTAACTTTATTTTACATTGATTATTGGCAACGAAGAATATCTTATAGTTACTCCAAACAAATAACACAAAAAAAATGTTGTTTTCGCACAATTATTACACAAAAAAAATGTATTTTTGTAGAAAAACATTTATCAGATGGAAAGAACTATTTATCAAAATTTATTGGAATGGAAAGATAATCCAAACAAGAAGCCTCTTATTTTGTTAGGTGCACGACAGGTTGGAAAGACATACATATTAAAGGAATTTGGCAGTCGAGAATTTGACAACCTAATTTATGTTAATTGTCATAAAGATTCATTCGCATTGAATTTATTCAGAAACTTTGACATTAAACGTATTGTTACAGAGCTGGAACGTTATTATGAAACAGATATAGTCATAGGAAAGACATTGATATTCTTCGATGAAATACAAGAGATTCCGAATGCAATTGCTTCATTGAAATATTTTTGCGAGGACTATCGTTCTCTGCATGTCGTTGCTGCAGGTTCATTATTAGGAATATCATTGCGCAATGATGAGTCATTTCCTGTAGGAAAAGTAAATATGATGAAGATGTTTCCTATGACATTCAATGAATTTTTATTAGCTAATGGAAGAAGCAAAACAGTGGAACTTTTAGACACATGTGATTGGGAATCCATATCAGCAATGGATGAATTACTGAAAGAATATCTTCGTCAATATTATTTCGTTGGAGGAATGCCAGAAGCTGTTTTAAAATATATTGAAACCAAAGATGTTAGACAAGTACGGATGATACAAAGAGAAATTTTAGACACATATTACTACGATATGTCGAAACATACGAAGACTCAGATTCAACGTATTCATCAGGTTTGGAACAACATTCCAGCACAGTTGTCAAAAGAAAACAAAAAGTTTTTTTACGGAGACATTAAAAAAGGTGCCAGATCAAAAGATTATGAGATGGCCATGCAATGGTTGATAGATGCCGGATTGGTGTATAAAGTAGAAAAATGCAAGCAACCTACAATTCCATTGAAATTTTACGCAGATAGTTCAGCCTTCAAATTATACATGCTTGACTGCGGATTGCTGGCATGT
>JAZUBA010000014.1:0-2276 GCA_045638265.1 Alphaproteobacteria bacterium
TCTTCCTAAGACCGCTTGGCCTCCGACTTCGCTTGTATAATTTTTTATATTATTCTATATTTTGACCAATTCCAAAGAAATCAATGTCACAGTTTGAAGAAAGAAGAACAGCATTTTTTGCAATATATTCTTTTATCAACATATTGATAACTTTATTGGCGCTTAGTCCCTGAATTTTACAAATGTTTTGGAACTTACCGTAACTGATCTTGTCGACATATGCGGAAATAAATTTGTTTTTGTCTGTAATAGTGCTCATAATAAAACCTCCTTTTTAAGGATAAACAATGTTAATAATAGCCATAACAATTTTAAAAACACAAATAATAGCAAAACAAGTTAAAACAAATATTACAAGCTGCTTCCCAACGACAAAATAAACACCCTCTAAAAGTTTTGTTATCTCAGATCTAGAACTTAAAAGCATAGTGTTTATATCTTCGAGCATATCAAAAAAAGCTCCTATTGGTGGGAGAGTGTATAACCAATCTAAAATTTTAAAAGGTGCTTCCAAAATTGAATTTATCATTTTCCGGATCTTCCTTGTAAATAATCACTTAATTGAGCACAAAAATAAACGAAAAATTCATAAACAACAACACACCATATAATAGGGCGGTAGTACTGACGGAGCGGATACAACCAAGTAAAATCAAGATCATAATTTACAGTGTAACCGTCCATAATAAAACCTAAATAAAGTGTGAAGTAGTCCCTTTCTTCAGCATAAGTAAATGCGTGCTCAAATTCTTCTATACTATATTTGAAACCGTCGACAGCTGTTATAAATTCACAATTTTCATAAGCTTCTTCAAATTGATCTTCATCAAAGGGAGCAAAAAAAGCTTGTAAAAGTGATCCTATATTTTCAATAGCTTCTTTTATTCCTTGGGCAATCTCAGCAAGTCCATTTAATAAAGGTTCAAACAAAGAAACCATATTATCATAAAAATTTTTAATTGCATTTTTTATATTATCAATAACCTTTTGCAAAGAATAGGTTATTGTATCTCCCAAATATTCAATTAAACCTTTAATAGTACTTGTTATTGCGTTGTATTGCCATACAAGCCAATTATAAAGGCTTTCAACCATACTTTCTAAGCTGCTATTATCGAAAGTCGGCGCTGTTGGATGCGTTGGTATGTAATCATCAATATCCGGTTTGTCATTTCCGATATTATCTCCGCTCAGATCCGGCGGTGTTGCGTGTCCATTAGGGGCTACTTCCGGAGTACCTATTATCAATTTTCCGTCAAGTTCAACAGTACCATATAAGGGCATATGTGTGTATGTTTCAGTTATAACGCCGGTAGGCTGAACATATATAGCATTAGATCCAAAAAAAGAAAAAGAAGATGGAGCATAAGCTTGATTACCGGGATCAACAAGACTGTTTCCGTCTGTAAAACCTATAACAGAATTAGAAAAATGTAATGTTATTGGGTTTAAAAGTAAATCAGTAGTGTCGTAAGTATATCCGGAAGAATATGTAATATCATCAACCTGAGCAACACAAAATTGATAAAGCCAAGAATTATTACCGATTTCATACCAAAAGACAATTACATTATCTTGCGAGGTATCAAAATAAGAATTTGCGTGATTAAGTGCTATATTAAGTGTTTGCTCCGGTATTGCGTAATAATTCCAAGAATAATCATATGGTAAGTGTTTATCAGAAGAAGCTGCGTGTGATCTGACAGAACAACCAATAAAAATACAAAAAAGAACAATAAAAGACCACTCTATTATTAAGAGTTTTGGAGAAAATATTTTGTTTATAATATTATTCTTTCTTTCCATAGTCTTCTAAAGTTCCCCATTTTAAAGGATTTATATCTATAATTTCTATAAATTGATAAGCTGTATACAGCTGCAATAAGTCTTTAATAGTTCCGGTTTTACTTTTCCAAGTTCCGGAGTCCGGCTCAGGATAAGTAAATTGGATCTCCTGATCAAGATCTACATATGTCATTTATCTTTTACCAACCTTTCAATAGTTTTATTTGTATCATATAAAGATCTTAGTGTTTCATCTTGTAAAAAGGCATATACACCTTTAAAAACTTTCTTTCTTGCGTTTCCCTCTTCATCAAATTGAGGTTTAAACCTAACAACAATAGTTAAAAAATCAAATAAAGTAAAACAACGACGATATTCACCGGAAGCACATTGAATACGAATTTGACGATCTATCTGGCCTATACTTTGAGCTGTTCCAAGAATAACCCTTTTATTTTTTCTTTGGAAAGCCATTTCTGACAATGCGTTCT
>JAZUBA010000015.1:0-1561 GCA_045638265.1 Alphaproteobacteria bacterium
ATGATATAATGTTTAATAACCACAAAAAACATGTATCAGAAAGGAGTCATTTTCCTATGAGTATTTTAACATCAGAAGCACAGTTCCGTCAACGGGTAGTCAAATATTCTTTAAAAAATGGGGTAACAAAGGCAAGTATACGGTTTCATAGAAGCCGTCAGGCAATTTATGAATGGCGTGCTAAATATGATGGAAAAAGCTGGAAAAGCCTTGTGGATAAAAGTCATAGACCACACCATCATCCCAATGAGCATACACAAGAAGAAAAGCAGATGATTTTAAAACTTTATCCATACTACAAAGATGATATGATTATGCTTTGGGATGCGTTAAGAAAAAGAGATTATAAACGTAGTTATACAAGCTTGGTAAGGATTGTAAATAAGTGGGTTAAGCCTGAAATAAAGCAAAAACAAACAAGAAAACCAAAGCCATATCAGAGAGCAGAATATCCGGGACAAAAGGTTCAGGTAGATGTTAAATTTGTGCCGTCATATTGCGTTGTAAACGGACAGAAATATTACCAATATACTGCAGTTGACGAATGTACTCGCTGGACTTTCAGAGAGCTGTATGATGAGCATAGCACATACAGTTCAACGGACTTTTTGAAGAGGCTGATATTGAATTGTCCGTTCCCTATCAGAGAAATACAAACTGATAACGGAACAGAATTTACCAGAGCCTTAATTAGCGATGACGGGAAACCATCATTGTTCGAGAAAATGCTTGAAAATTGTGGCATAAAGTATCACAGAATAAGAGTAGCAACGCCAAGGCACAACGGCAAAGTAGAAAGGCAACATAGAACAGACGAGAAAAGATTTTATAAGAAAATGAAGATGTATAGCCTTGTTGATGGCAGGAGGCAGCTTGCAAAATACAACAAAAAATCAAACAATATACCAAAGATATGTTTGGGGTTTCTCACACCAAATGAAATGCTAAACAAATATTTAGGTGTGATGTAAGGTGATTAAGGGGTTAAGCAAAGGTTTGCTTAACGCTCTATAAATATTATATCATATAGCGATTTGTCAAGGTAAGACTGCGTAGCAGTTCCACCTTGACAAAGGAAAGTTTGGAGTGAAACTTTTTATTTTTAAGAAAAGTGTCACCTATCATTGACAATCGTACAGGGAAAATGTTTTTTTATAGAATAAACTATTGCTTTTTTTATCTAAATGTGTTAAAATAATCTTGCAGACAGACAATTTAATAATGGCCTGTTGGTCAAGCGGTTAAGACGTCGCCCTCTCACGGCGAAAACAGGGGTTCGAGTCCCCTACGGGTCACCAATTTAAAAGAGACAATATTACTGTCGTGTAGTATTGTCTCTTTTTTGACAAAGAGACTTTAGAAGTGATTTTTAATTTTGTATTTATTATGTATTAAAATTTTAAATAAAAATATATTCTGGAGGTATAAAAATGAGTAATTTAAAAGTTGGATTTGGTCGCGCAAACATCAATCCGCCAATGGGTATTCCGATTAGAGGATATTATAAGCCCCGTTTTGCTGAGGCTATTTTAGATGACATTGAAGTGAATGCTCTTGCTCT
>JAZUBA010000016.1:0-1060 GCA_045638265.1 Alphaproteobacteria bacterium
AAACAAGCCCAAGTCACAAAGGACAGATAATGAAAACAGAGCAGTTCGAAAACGCAATAAACGACATACATAGCCGAGTAAAGGAACTGGTTATGAATCAGTTGCCAACACTGGATGGTATTATGCAGGTCGATAAAATGTCGCCAGAAGACCGAGTTTTCTATGAGGCATACAAAAAATACGGCAACAGAAATCACACTTGGCAAGATTTCAAAGCAATGTTTAATGGCGATATTGCAACCATGCAGAAAACAGTAAAACATTGGAGGACATGGGACGAAATAAATGATGCATTATCACAAGCATACTATTTAATACCAGAAATAAAAAGGTTGATAGACAAGTATAAGTTAGAAACTATCGATGTAACAAAGCCAGAAGAATTTGAACAATATCCAGATTTAGTGGCAGTGTGTGAAGAATATCGCAAAGTGTACAATAGCACACATCAAAATTATTCTACATTTAATCCGCAAGTTGCAAAATTAGAACAAGAATTCGAGAAAAAAGCAAAAGCGATAGATAAAAACGACAAAAAAGCCAAGATAGATTTAGTTGTAGAATACATAAAAAAATTTGATGAATATATTGATTTGACCAATGGCAATTTTGTTATTGGCGAACGCATAGAATTGTATCGTAAAATTATATTACAAGACCAACAAATATTAGAACAGGCAAAAAATTTTGATAATTTATCCGCCGTACAAAAAATTGATTTAGCCCGTATGATATTAAACAAAAGCGCAAAAATTACCGGTACGCCAACAGGCAAAGTGACTCAAGATGACGCCATACTTGGACCACACGCACTGAAAGGAAACCAAACCGCAGGATACGCACACAAAGAGAAAGAATTTTTATTCAGAGCAGAAATTCTTGAACGTTATCCTCTGGCACTTTTTCTAAAAGATTTAGCACACGAAGATGCACACAGAATAGACTACTATAATGCAGAATACGGAATGATTGGCACACAACTTATGAAATTTGTGGAAGACAATTATCTGAATGATAATGAAATAGGTGTTGAATTATACAAGAAATTTGCCACAGAACA
>JAZUBA010000017.1:0-39552 GCA_045638265.1 Alphaproteobacteria bacterium
TGGTGCAGTTGGCGGGATTGTAGATCCCGATAATCCGAATGGACCGGCATTAGAACCATGTGTAGATGAAGAAGATTGTCCGCAGGAATGTGGGGGAGCTGTATGCGATCCTGAAACAATGACATGTCGTGATGCCTGTGTAGGAACAGACAAGCCATTCTGTATGCGAGCAAGTGGTATATGTGTAGAATGTAAAATAAATGAAGATTGTCAACACAAGGGACGGGGTTGGATTTGTGATGAATCAAACAACACTTGTACAGAGATGAAAAAAACATGTCCAGAGGGTACGTTCCGTAGTCAAAACGGAGCGTGTATTAGCTGTGATAATGGCAGTAATTTTATTGTATACCATGACGGACAAGGGTTCCCTGATACGAGTGATGAAGTTGATGGTTATACTATGTGTTCTCAATGTGAAGCAGCGGGTACAAAACGTTGGCAAGGGGATTTGACAGACGAAGAAGGAAAAGCTTATTGTTCCTTTATGTGCACGGAAGGATATTCTTATCAATCAGTGAATAATGGGTGTATTCCATGTTCAAATATGGGTGGATATCAAATTTCAAATGATGCTGTTTCAAAAGCTCAGTGTTTGGCTTGTGAAGGACATATGTGGTATTTTTCCGGAGCATGGCCTAGTGGTTTAATTTGTGATACAGACAGATGTATAAATGGTACTAATTTTATGCAGTTTAAGCATCATGGTAATGGTAACAATCCAGGCGTATGTGAATCGTGTAATTCAGCTGGGCGTTTTCTTATTGGGTCTAGTAATAACAATTCAGAAAAAAATACAACATTCTTTACAGATAAGTGCATAGCGTGTGGTAATCATTTTATGGCGGACGGATACTGTTATAAACATTGTGAACAACCTAAAAATGGTGATGAACAAATTGAAATTTGTAAAGCAAATCCTAAAGACGAACGTTGTACAAGAAAGTGGCAGAATGCAGATGGTACATGTTTTAGTTGTAATGCTGTAACAACATCGAACAGTATTAATATTGCAAATCAAAAAGAAGAATTAGAAGCTTTGTGTGTTGCTTGTGGTCGTAAAGTAGAGAGTGGTTATTGTATTTTAGAACAAAAAAAAGAAGATTGCCCACAAGGTCAATTCTTGGGTAAGGATAATGTTTGCAGAAGTTGTGATAAAACAACATCAAGTGTTATAATTGTATCAGAAGATATTTCTGGCTGTGAATCGCGTTGTAGAAAAAATGAAAATGGTGAATATGATGAAAATGGTACAATTTTAACTCGGGAAACATTTGTCAATAAACAAAATGGATTGGTATGTCGTCCGGTTTGTGCTGAAAATTACATTAATAATTCGGGAGGAACATGTGTTTCATGTGGTAGTACATCATCTACTTCTTCAATCACAATTGATTTAAATGCAAAAAGTGATTGTGATGAAAAATGTTCTAATCGAACATCAAACTGGGCACGTACAGAATGGGGAACACAACGATATTGTGTGATGGCTGAATGTCCTAATACAGAAACAACCAGATATTTTAAAACAAGAACAGGTGTTTGTGTTTCTTGTACTCGTACAAACAATGGGGATGATGATGCTGCTGAAAATGCTGAGGCTAGGAGTTTATGCCATGCTTGTGGAACACGTATAATTGTAAAACATTCAGGGGGTGCAGATATGTGTCGCCTTGCTGATCCAGGAGTAAGTGGTATTTGTAATAGTGTTGGTAATGAAAATTATGACAATGCAAATTTAACAGCTAATATCAGAGCTGTTGCTGAACCTTATATTAATGGTAATAATGATGGGATTTATTATAGAGCAAATGATGGTTTCTGTCGGAGATGTGATGCGGATACATCTTATGCTACGACATTAGCTCAATGTGCATCATGTAAGAATAGACGTTATGAGGGTGGAACCTGTTCAAAAGGGCTTTGTGAAGAGGGTAAACAATTTTTAAATACCAGTTTGGCCTGTGTAACTTGTACAAGTAAAAATGTTGCCATAGATCCTGCAAAAGAAAATATGTGTTCTTTGTGTGATAACAGACGTATGTTAACCACAGGATTTGAAGAGCAAAAGAATTTAGCAGGGTTGTGTGTTGAAGAATGTAGCGGTGCACAATGGCAAGGTAAAAATGGAACATGTTATTTCTGTAATGAAACAAAAATGGTTGAAATCGGTACTGATGCAGAATCAATTAATATGTGTCAAACGGTATGCGGTCGGGAAGTTATCGAAATTAAAAACACTGATTCAGTAGTCATTGGTTATAAATGTGCTCCAAAATCAGAATAGTATGTCATTAAAAAAAATCGGTTGACATTTGTCAGCCGATTTTTTTTACTGTTTTTTACTCAAAGTATGATGGAAAAGTGTTTTTTGTAGTGGTGTTGGTAAGAAAAAGGATGTATATTTATCGGGGTGTCATTTTTTTTTGAAAAATTGAAAAAAAAACTTGTAATGAGTTTAAAAAAAAGCTAGTCTAACAACAAGCGTTTTTGTAAAAAACAGCATTATTTTTTATTTAAAGAAGAAAGGAAAATGACAATGGCAGGTAGTATGAATAAAGTTATTTTGGTTGGTAATTTGGGTCGTGATCCCGAAATTCGTCATACCAATTCAGGACAAAAGATTGCAAATCTTTCTGTGGCAACTTCTGATACTTGGAAAGATAAAAACGGTGAACGTCAAGAACGGACAGAATGGCATCGTGTTGTTGTTTTTAATTCTAATTTGGCTGATTTTACAGAACGTTATTTGAAAAAAGGTTCAAAAGTTTATGTAGAAGGTGCTTTGCAAACACGCAAATATACTGATCCAAGCGGTGTTGATAAATATACAACAGAAGTTGTGTTGGGCGCTTTCAGAGGTGAGTTAATTGTGTTAGAAGCTCGTGGTGAAAACGGTGGTTCCAATATGGGTGGCGGTTTTGCTTCATCAGACAATTCTAATGCTTCTTCCGGTTGGGATGCAACACCACTTTCTAACGGAACAGACTCTTTTGATGATGAAATTCCGTTTTAAGAATATCGGATTATAAACAGATGGTTTAGACATTTATATGTCTGCATGAATGTGAAATATAAAAGAAAGTAAAACTATGACAGAAGAAAATATCATCAAGACAACATCGTCAGATGTTATGTTGACGCCAATTGAAGATGAAATGCGTAAATCATATTTAGATTATGCGATGAGCGTTATTGTTTCTCGGGCATTGCCAGATGTGCGAGACGGTTTGAAACCAGTTCATCGGCGTATTTTATTCTCAATGAATGAAAATGGTTATGATTATAATAAACCATTCCGTAAATCTGCCCGTATCGTCGGGGATGTTATGGGTAAGTATCACCCACATGGTGATAGTTCAATTTACGAAGCAATGGTTCGTATGGCTCAAACCTTCTCTATGCGTGTGCCGTTAATTAGTTCACAAGGAAACTTTGGTTCTATGGACGGTGATAAAGCTGCTGCTATGCGTTATACAGAAGCTCGTTTGGCTCAAACAGCACATTGGTTGTTGGAAGATATTGATCAAGATACGGTTGATTTTAGACCAAACTATGATGAAACCTGTCAAGAACCAGAGGTTTTGCCGGCACGTTTTCCGAATATTCTTGTCAACGGATCAGGGGGTATTGCCGTTGGTATGGCAACAAATATGCCACCACATAATTTAGGTGAAGTTTTATCTGCCTGTATTGCGATGATTGATAATCCGTCATTGACATCTGATGAATTAATGCAATATATTCCGGCGCCGGATTTTCCGACAGGTGGTATTATTCTTGGTCGGGGTGGTGCTCGTTCTGCCTATACAACGGGTCGTGGTTCCGTTATTATGCGTGGACGTTGTTCCATTGAAGAAATTAAGAAAGATAAGACGGCTATTATCGTAACTGAAATTCCGTATCAGGTCAATAAGGCGCAAATGATTGTCCGTATTGCTGAATTGGTTAAAGATAAAGTCATTGAAGGTATTTCAGATTTACGAGACGAATCAGATCGCCAAGGTGTTCGGGTTGTGATTGAGTTAAAACGTGATGCACATCCGGAAGTTGTTTTAAATCAATTATATAAATATACACCGTTACAAACAAGTTTCGGTATGAATATGTTGGCATTGAACAACGGTAGACCTGAATTAATGACGTTGCAATCCATTATTTCAGCCTTTATTCAGTTCAGAGAAGAAGTTGTTCGTCGCAGAACGGTTTATCAACTGAATAAGGCAAGGGACAGAGCACACGTTTTGGTCGGTTTAGCTATTGCAGTTGTGAACTTGGATAATGTGATTGAAATGATTAAATCTTCACCGGATTCAACTGTTGCCCGTAATCGTTTGATGGAAACAAGATGGGATGCAGCAGATGTATCGGCTCTTATTGATTTAATTGATGAACCAGGACGTAAAGTTGTTGATGGTTATTATATGCTTTCTGAAGCACAGGCTCGTGCTATTTTGGATTTAAAATTACAACGTTTGACAGGTTTAGAACGAGATAAAGTGCATGGTGAAGTCGGAGAATTAGCCGGATTAATTAAAGGTTATTTATCAACTTTGGCCTCTCGTGAAAAAATTTATGCCATTATTCGTGAAGAATTTGAAGTCTTAAAAGCTCAATATCCGGATGGCAGACGTACAACAATTGAAGATGCTGAATTTGAGCAGGATATGGAAGATTTAATTCCACGAGAATCAATGGTTGTTACCGTTTCTAACAATGGTTATATTAAACGTGTGCCATTATCAACATATCGGGCTCAACATCGTGGTGGAAAAGGCAGAGCAGGGATGTCAACACGGGATGAAGATCAGGTATCACAATTATTTGTTGCCTGTACACATAGTCCGTTGTTATTCTTCTCAACAAGAGGTATTGTTTATAAATTGAAAACATATCGTTTGCCGGAAGGTTCACCACAATCATTAGGTAAGGCATTGATTAACTTATTGCCATTACAACAAGGTGAGACGATTTCTACAATTTTAACATTGCCGGAAGATGAAACAGCTTGTGAAAATCAAACCGTTATTTTTGCAACAGCCAGCGGTAATGTACGTCGTAATCGTTTGAGTGATTTCTATAATGTTCAGTCAAACGGTAAAATTGCTATGAAATTAGATGAAGGGGATACGCTTATCGGTGTTCAGATTTGCAATGAAGAACACGACGTTGTGTTAGCGGCAGCCGGTGGTAAATGTGTTCGTTTCCCTGTTGCTGATTTGCGTATTTTTGAATCACGTGCTTCAACTGGTGTTCGTGGTATGAAACTGGCTGATGGAGATAAAGTTATTTCTATGTCGGTTGTAAAGCATGCTAAAGCTGAAATTGAAAAACGGGATGCGTATTTGAAAGAATCTGCTGCTCGTCGTCGTTTGGCTGGTCAGGAAGTTGAAGGAGATACGATTGATGTTGAAACAACGGAAACAACAACGGTTTTAACAGCGGAAGAATTTGATAAAATGGCGCAAGATGAAGAGTTTATTTTAACCATTACGGACAAAGGTTATGGTAAACGCTCAAGTGCTTATGAATATCGGATTACAGCTCGTGGTACCTCTGGTGTTGTCAGTATTAAAACGGATGAAGGCAAACGGAAGGCTGATGTTGTGGCAACAATGCCTGTTCCTGATGATGCGCATATTATGTTGGTAACAGACGGTGGTAAATTAATCCGTATGAAAGTCAGCGATATTCGTATTGCCGGACGGAGTACAATGGGTGTTATCTTATTCCGTTTGGACAATGACGAGAAAGTTGTATCTGCTACATGTATTACGGATATTGAAGATGAAACGGAAGAAATAGTTGCATCTGAAAACATTTCTGTTTCAGAAACAACGATGTTATCAGATGTTGTAACGAGTGAAGCCCCGATTTTATCAGACGAACCGGCAGAATAAAATCACAGGGAAAGCCGTGAATGGCGGTTTTCCCTTTTTCAACAAGGAGTTATATTATGAAAAAATTATTATTAAGCTTAATAGCAGGATTATTTTTAACAACACAAGCAGGAGCAAAAGAAATGGATAAAGAAAACACACTCTATTTAGATACAGAATACGGTCGTACGGTTATTGAACTCTACCCCGATGTTGCACCAAACCATGTTGCACGAATCAAAGAATTAACACGTCAGGGTTTTTATAATGGTGTTAAGTTCCATCGTGTTATTCCTGGTTTTATGGCACAAACAGGTGATCCGACGGGAACAGGTATGGGCGGTTCAGGTAAAAAATTGAATGCTGAATTTAACGATAAACACCATGGACGTGGTACTGTTTCAATGGCTCGTGCTAATGATATTAACAGTGCAGACAGTCAATTTTTTATCTGTTTTGAAGATGCAGGATTTTTAGATGGTCAATATACGGTTTTCGGTCAAGTTGTTAGCGGTATGGAAGCCATTGATTCCCTTAAAGCAGGTACATCTGCAAATAATGGTAAGGTCGCCAATCCGGATATTATTGTCAAAATGCAAGTTGCAGCAGATGAAAAATAGGGTTTAAGTCGCCTTATAAAACGGGGAAACTGTTGTTTCTCCGTTTTTTTATTGTTTTTTTGATAGACTTTTGTTAAACTGAAAATAACGAAAGGTTTTTGAATGACAGAAAATAAAGTAAAAACAAATCCGATAGATATAATGAATATTAACGGTCAAATGAAAGCATTAAAGCGACGAGGATGGATTCAAAGAGGATGTTTACAAACGGAATCTGATGCCGAGCATTCTTGGGGTGTAGCTTTTTTGGCAATGATATATACGCCGAAAGAGTTAGATAAACTCAAATGTATTCAATTGGCGCTAGTGCACGATATTGTTGAAATAAAAACAGGAGATATTACGCCTCAAGATGATATTCTAGCAGAAGTTAAGCAACAAAGAGAATTGTTGGCTATGAGTGAATTGTCCTTTCAACTAAAACAATCTGAATTAAAGGAATTATTTGAAGAATACGAAAATAATCGGACAGCAGAAGCTCAATTTGTACGGGATTTAGATAAGATAGATATGATTATGCAATGTCGGTATTTTATTGAAAAAGGTCAATTATCTGATGAGGCTTGGCTTGAATTTACATCTTATTCATCAAAAAAAATACAAACAGAATTCGGACGATGCTTGTTTGAAGAGATTTGTATGGGAGATTAGAAATAAGAATAAGATACAAACAAAAAAACCGCTCTTGTTGAGCGGTTTTGACTTTTGGTGCCCGAAAGAGGACTCGAACCTCCACACCTGTTACAGTATCAGCACCTGAAGCTGACGCGTCTACCAATTTCGCCATCCGGGCTTTTGTTAAGCAATATCTTACTAAAATATACGTTTTGTGTCAAGATAAAATTAAAAAAACAGAAAATTTTGAGGGATTATGAAAAAATAAATTGTTTTTTGCAGAAATTTATTCTAAACTACCAAAAAACAAAGGAGTATAATTATGACAAAAAATACAGAAAAACAAATTCAAGAAACAACTCAAACAGTTGAAACAACTTCAACCGAAAAAATCGTTGATACATCATGGAAACGCTATTTGTTGCCGGAATTACATCCCGAAGGATGGAAAATTATGGCAATGATTGCCGGTCTTGTATTTTTAGTTGGTTTAACAGGTTGTTTCAAATATGGATTCATTATTACGTTGCCATTGTTAATTGCAGCTGTTGCTATTTATTTAAATCCGTCAAGAGAGTTGTATCAAAAAATTGACAATGCTATTACGGCTGTTCATCCACAAGGTTGGAAGCTCTTAACAATAACTGTTACAGGCATTGTTTTATTAGCAGGTTTGGTTTCTTTGTGTTGGAGTTGGTTTATCGGCTTGCCTGTTTTGGTATTCGGTTATTACTTTTTCCGTAATCCGACTCGTGAAACACCGCAAACACCTAATTTGATTATTGCTCCTGCTGATGGTATTGTTTTGAATATTAAAGATGTTGTTCCGCCAAAAGAATTGGGTTTGGGTGATGAACCATTACAACGTATCAGTATTTTTATGAGTGTTTTCAATGTTCATATTAATCGTTCACCTGTTACAGGTACAGTTGATGCTTTAAATTATCGTGAAGGTAAATTGGTCAGTGTTGCTGATAAGGATAGTGAAGATAATGAACGTCAGGAAATTTGTGTTGTTGCAGAAAACGGTCAACGGATCGGATTCGTACAAATTGCAGGATTAGTTGCCCGTCGGATTTATTGTCCGTTACAAATCGGTGATAAATTACAAGCCGGTCAGATTTTTGGATTGATTCGTTTTGGTAGTCGTTTAGATGTGTTTTTACCAAAAGGTGTACAACCAAAAGTATTGTTAGGCCAAATCGCTGTTGCCGGTGAAACAGTTTTAGCTGATATGAATGAATTGAACAAATAAGGATAATCAATGGCTGAAAAAGAAATTAACATTCGTCCGATTTTCCCAAATGCTGTTACAATGACAGCATTGGCGTTTGGTGTTTCCTCTATTAATATGGCTTTTTGGGGGCATTGGTGGATTGCGGTTATTTTTATTGCTTTATCTGGTGTGTTTGATTTTTTAGACGGTAAAGTTGCTCGTATGTTAAATGTGTCCTCCCGTTTTGGTGCAGAATTAGATTCCTTGTCTGATTTTGTCAGTTTTGGTGTTGCACCTGCATTTTTGATGTATTTGTGGACAATGGATGCAGAAGTACGCATTAGTGTTTTACAAAATGCTGCAGGTCGAGGAGATGCTATTGGTATCTATTGGGCATTAGTATTGTTTGTTTCTATGTGTTGTGCTGCTCGATTAGCACGGTTTAATTCGTTGTTAGACACAGAACAACCACCGTATTGGAAATACTTTTTTATGGGTGTTCCGGCTCCTGCTGGTGCCTATTTAACTATTTTGCCATTGATTTTTTGGTTGGCAACGGATATTGAGTTGTTCAGACATCCAATCTTTGTCAGTTTCTTTTTGATTTTAAGCGGTGTGATGATGGCCAGTAAAATTCCAACATTATGCTTGAAGCATATTCATATATCACCTAAATATGCCAGTGTGTTGCTTATATTAATGGTTTCAATGTTAGCATGCTTGGTTGCTTTACCTTGGATTGCATTAAGCTTTTTGGGTATTTGTTATTTGGTTTCAATTCCTGTTTGCATTTTTTATTTCTTGAAATTTAAAAAAGCATACTTAAAAGGAGAATATCATGAATAAATTTGTTTTGTATTCACTCGTTTTAAGTGCCATGTTGTGGAATGGGACTGTTTTGGCACAAACGGAGAATAAAAAACAAGTTGAGCATTCAGGCAAAGATGAAATTATGGCTATTGTGCAAAAAGAGTTAGCGGAAGACCCTCGTTTTGGACCGTATGAAGCCAAATTAATGTATCGTCAGCTATTGCAAAACCAACATGACCAAAAAATAAAAAAAGATGTTAAGTTGAATGAAATGGCTGAAGCGTTTAATTATACGGATGAGCGTAAACAACGTTTGTCTGAAAATTATAATAAAACAAAACCGATTGATTATCAGATAACGGCAAAAGATATTCAAACAGTGGGTGAGGAGATTGCAACAGATCCGACAAAAGCAATGACGCAACTGATGGTTTCGGCAAAAATTAATGATGAATTTATGCCGGTTGAAGTTTTGTCGGATGTATCAGATGTTACAGATAGGACAGAGAGTGCAACACAATTTATGCAACAAAAACGGTTAAATAGTTCAAATTGGTCAGATAATGTTCAACCGATTCGTTCTGTGCAATCTTTACCAATTGCAAATAAAGAGCCTGAAAAAAAACAGGAAAAACGTTTGGGTGTTAAAATATATCGTTTAAATCCGGATAATTTTAAATAAGATGAAAAAAATTGAAAATCCACAGAATGTAACAAATGCACCTATAATTATTCTTGTTCGTCCGCAGTTGGATGAAAATATGGGAATGGTTGCACGTGCGATGATGAATTGTGCATTATATGAGTTAAGATTGGTTTCTCCAAGGGATAATCATTTATCTGAAAAAGCGGTGTCTGCTTCTTCTGGAGCACAAGTTATATTGGAAAATGCAAAAATATATGAAACATTATCAGATGCTATTGCTGATTGTCATTTTGTTTATGCTACAACGGCTCGACCACGAGATATGACAAAACCTGTTTACGCTCCGCATGATGCTGTTCCTCTTGTAAATACGGCTATTGGTAGAAATCAAAAAGTTGCGTTTCTTTTTGGTGCCGAACGGACAGGTTTAGAAAACAGTGAATTGATTTGTGCAAACGGCATTATTGAAATACCGCTTAATCCGTTACATTCTTCTCTTAATCTATCACAAGCCGTTTTATTAGTAGGATATGAATGGTATAAATCTGTTTGTTCGGTAGCAAATACACGATATGAAACAGGTGATTCAGAAATTGCCGAAAAACAAGAAGTAGATGCTTTTTTAAAACGGTTGGAAACAGAATTGGGTTTGCGTGGTTATTTTCGTTTCCCAGATAAAGTAGAACGAATGCAACATAATTTGCGTAATATTTTTACACGAATGCCGTTAGGTCATTCTGAAGTAAAAACATTACATGGTGTTCTTAATGATTTAATTCGCCCGTTAACAAACAAAAAATAAGTCATAGCTAACGAGAGTTATCGGAATGTTTGAGCCATGGAAATGACAATAGATGTTTTTTATTTCCAAGAGAATTTTTTTTGATTTCTTCGCCGATTTTTGCCCAAACTTCTTTGGGGGTTGTTTGTTCTTGTGCCATCGTATCTTTAATCAGACAACGAGCGTAATTGACAACCAGATTATACTCTTGTTGATTATGTTTAGGTTCGTGTGCAACCAGTTTAGAAATGGCTTGTAAAAATTCAATACGACCCATTTTATCAATTTCTGTTTTTAAATTATTATATAATTTCTCCTGAAACAGATGAATGATAATTGGTTTTTGTATGGCAGATGTATTTTCATACGATAAATTAAATAAATTTGTATATCCCCGTTTTTTTAATAAAAATTCATTTTGCCATATATCTGTATTTTGTAAGATTTCATTTTGAAAATGACGATTTAAATAATAAGAGGCATCACTATAAGAGCTACTACCCATGAGAATTTTATCGGTAATCAGAAGTTCGTTTTTTTCATCAATAATCCATTCTATCGGTTGTATTTGAAATTGTTGAATAAAGGAATCATCCTTGTTGTTTTTGTGGTATCCTCCGTCATAACCATATACAGTTTGATCTTGAGTTTTATTGTATTGAATATATTTTTGAGTTGGATTATTTTTTGAGGCAATTACGGTATGTTCTTTCATATCCAAATATGTTTTGAATGTAAAATTTTCATTTGTTTCAACCGAATCTATCTTATCCATAGTTATTTTGTTTTGAGGAAAAGCCCCAAATATAATTTTTTTGATTTGTTCACCGGTTTTAGTTGTTTCAATTTTGCCATAATGCGTTATATTTAGTTTTTGAAAATCTTGAAATGAAATAACGGGTCGTATTCCGATATGGTTTTCCGATTCGGATATAATGGATTTTTTTTGACCGATGATATAAACAAGGTCATCAGAAAATTCATTTTCCTTACAAATGCTTGACCAGTAATAATAGTCTGATTGATTTGTATTGACATAACCTGTCACGCCGATTATTTTTGCAAAATCCGTTGGATGAGGCACTGTTTCAAGGAGTTTTAAAACTCCTGAATTGTCAAATTCCTGTACTGTTAAAAAACGTATTTTCATATTTTGTTTTACCTATGAATTGTAGTTAGCTAAAATTCTGCGTTTATTAATGTTCCATTCTCGTTTTTTGATATCTTCTCGTTTGTCAACTAAATTTTTACCAACCGCAAGTGCTATTTTGACTTTTGCAACACCTCGTGCGTTGAAGTATATTTCCAGAGGAACAATGGTTTTACCTTTTTGTTCAATGGCTCCGCGAATTTTGTTGATTTCTTTTTCATGAAGCAATAGTTTTCTCGGACGGGTTGCCGATTGTTGAACAAAACCACCTTGTGCTTGTTTGTATTCTAAAATATGGGCATTAATTAAATAAATGGCCCCATCTTTTTCAACAGAGGCATAACTTTCGTTAATGGTAGCATGACCGGCTCGTAAAGATTTGACTTCACCACCTGTTAAGATAATGCCAGCTTCATATGTGTCTTGTATTTCATAGTTGAAACGGGCTTTTCTGTTTGTTGCAACGGTTCCTGTTGTAATAAGTGTTTTTGCCATAAATAAATTCCTTAATCTTGTGTGTTGACACCAAATGCTTTAATGAACGGAGTTAAAACGGATTTTTCTGTCTGTGAAAGCATTGGAAAAATATGAGTATAAATCTGTTGATGATAATTTTTAAGCCATAGTGTTTGTTCGGCAGTTAATTGTTCAAAATAAATCATCCGATAATCAAACGGAATAAATAGTAAATTTTCAAAAGCTAATTCCTGTTCGTTATTTTGCACGGCTAGCAACATATTTTCTAAACGAATACCAAACGATTCTGCTTCACTGTAAAAAGCCGGTTCGTTTGAAAAAACCATACCTGCTTTGATGCCGAGTGTATCTTTTTCATGGATAATCGGAGGCATTTCATGAACGGCTAACATTAATCCGATGCCATGACCGGTTGAGTGATAATAGTCTACATTATCCTTGCGTAAGTAAGCATGTGCTTTACTATCTAATATGCCGGCTTTGTCTGTGTTTTTTAATGTGCACAAGGCTAAATCAATATGACCTTGTAATACCTGTGTATATCGTTTTTTCATTAATGGAGACGGTTCACCAACAGCTATTGTACGAGTCATATCAGTTGTACCGTTGAGATAATGTCCACCGGTATCAACCAATAAAAGCGGAGCAGACGTTAAAGGAACGTTTGATTCGTTATTCGCCCGATAATGTGCCAAAGCAGCATGACCGCCGACAGCTGCAATCGTTTCAAAACTATCGCCGATATAAAGCGGATTTTCTTGACGAAGTGCAATTAATTTTTCATCACATGTTATTTCGTCTGCCGTTGATTTGTTTTTTTCAATCCATGCTAAAAAGCGACAAATAACAGCACTTTCATAAAGACAGGCTTGTTTGATGTTTTGTATTTCTGTTTGATTTTTGCACGCTTTCCAAAAATTAACAATATCAGGAGCGTTTTCAACTGTTGCCGTTTGTTTTAAAGTTTGGGCTAAATCAAAAGAAGTTGTTGCCGAATCAAAGGCAACTTTTTTGCCTTTTAATTGTGGAAACGTATCATTGTTTAAATAGGTTAATTGTCCGTTTGTGTCTACAAAAGCTTTTTGAAAAATAACAGGATATTCTGTAACAGTTTTTGCTCGTTTGTTTAGAAGCCAAGAAACATTCTCCGGTTGTGTAATGATATAGGCATCCCAATGATTGCGACTGATATGTTCACTCAGACGGTTTAACTTGCTTTCGCTGGTTTCGCCACAAAAGGCTATATCATAATCAAAAATATCCGTTTGTTGAAATTCATCTGATCCGAAAAAATCTGTCATTGTTGTCATCGGTAATGGTGAAAGACGGATGTTTTTCTCCTGTAACCGTTCCGCCATACGATTAACCCAATCTAACGAATGTGTTTGTGGGTTGAAACCGATTGTTTTATTCGGCATATTATCACATAACCAAGCCGATGGTGTTGTCTCGCTAGGGACTTCATAAACCAAAAAGTCAGATTGATTTTTTGCTTGAATGGTGTATCGTGAATCCACAAACAAAATGTCTTTGTCTGCTGTTATTAACGCCAAACCTGCGGAACCTGTAAACCCGCTGACAGAGTCTAAACGTTTGACATAAGGTGGATAATATTCGCCCAAAAATATATCTGTTCGGCTGATTAAAACGCCGTCAATAATACCTTGTTGTACAAAATTTTTAATGTGTTGATAAACGGATGTGTTTTGCATTACTCCTCCGTTTTTTGGACGACAAGCGTACTCCATCCTTTAATCCGATAGCGACGGACAAATTGTAATCCGATATCCGTATGTGCTTTTAACACCCAGCGTTCCTGACGGGTTAAAAAACCGGATAAAATGGCTTGCCCGCCTTTTTTTAAGTGTGCTTTTAAATCAGATGCCATGTCCATGAGCGGACGAGCCAAAATGTTGCACAAGATTAAATCATATTGTTGAGGAATATCTTGATAGCCGTTACTTTCCCAAATAGTCATTAAATCGGATAAACCGTTTGTTTGAGCGTTTAAAGTCGCAACCCGAACAGATTCGGGGTCAATATCAACAGCATCAACGGGTTTGTTGAATGTTTTGGCATATGCCATAGCTAAAATACCTGAACCACATCCGACATCAATGACTTTTTCAGGGATAAAATCTAAATTGTTTAAAGCCTCTAAACAGCCGTGAGTTGTTTGGTGTTCGCCTGTGCCGAAAGCTGTTGCGGCATCAATTTGAAGTGCGATTTTATCTGTTGGCAGTTCATCTGTAATGTGTGAACCGTAAATGTAGTATTTGCCGATTGTAATCGGTTGAAAGCTTTGATAACATTCTAATAGCCAATTTTTATCTTCCATAGGAATAATGGTAGCGTTTGGTGTTTCAATGCCGGTTGATTGAGATGCATTTTCCAAACAGAAACGAATTAAATTTTCATCCGGTTGACCTTCAAAAATGGCTTGCATTTCCCAAAGACCTTTGTTTTCGCCATGTTCAATCATAACGGTTAAAACGGCAGAGGCAACTTCTTCTAATGCTGTTTCAAACGTTGGAACAGCTTGCGGGGGTAATAAAAATTTGATTTCATAATTAACAGACATATTTTTCTCCTTTGATTTTCTGTATTATTTCAGATTTTGTAAAAAAAATCAAGAAGTTTGATAGTCCTTTTTTGATAAAACAAGAAAAATTAATTGCATTGATGAAAAATATATGTTAAGTACGATTATCAAAGGAGAAAATATGTATAGTAATAAAAAAATAATGGCTTTTATACCGGCAAGAGGCGGGTCAAAAGGAATTAAAAATAAAAATATGGTGTTATTGAACGGTCAACCACTTATCTGGTATTCCATTATGCAAGCACGCCAAAGTCAATACGTGGATGATATTTATATCTCAACAGATAGTGAAATAATTTCGGATTATGCGTTGAGTTTAGGTTTTGATAATGTATATGTGATTAAGCGTCCTGATGAATTGGCGCAAGATACGTCAAAAACTATTGATGCCGTTGTCCATACGTTTGAGGTTTTAAAAGCACAAAACAAACAGTATGACTATATGGTGGAGTTGCAACCGACCTCACCATTAAGGCAAGCGCAATTTATAGATGAAATTATTGTACAAGGGATTGATAAAAATCAACCGGACATTGTTTCGGTTCATACGGTACATGAACATCCGATTTTAATGCGTTGGAAAAAAGACGATGATTTAACAACGATATTACCGACATCCTCAACGGTACGTCGCCAAGATATGCCACCTGTTTATTATGTAGACGGTATGTTATATTTATATCGGACGGATTTACTCACGTCGGAAACGTCTTTGAATGATGCCCGATATGGTTATGAAGTAGATGAAAAGTATTGTGTAGACATCAATAATCCATCAGATTTGGTTGAATGCGAACGTCGTTTAAAAGAAACGACAGAGTAGAGATGAACAATGGGCGTGAATATGTGTTAACGTCCGCCGTTTTGATTGGATAGGGATGTGTTTTGTACCTCTGGTACCTCTGGTATCTCATCTCCATTATTTGCAAGTGTTCCTAGTCTACGGGTACTATCGTTGACTAACTTGTTGGTAATATCAGTAACTGCATTATTTACATCATTTCCTGCGGCAACAACCTGTTGTTCTGTTGGAGTTTCTGTTCCTGTATTCTTAGGTTCTTTTGAAGAATTGTCGTGATTTTTATGATGCGGTGGAACTGGTCTGTCAGGGCGACCGCCATTACCAGGGCGACGACCCAAAGGTGGCTTGCCGGAAGGATTTCCTAATGGTGCCACATTGATACCCAATAAAACATTTTGTTGAGCATTTTGTTGTGCATTTCGTGCTTCCATTTGAAGTTGATTTTGCATGGTCGCTTGATTTTGGGCTTGAATATTGTTTTGTATATTATTCTGAATGTTCGCTTGATTCTGGGCTTGTATATTGTTTTGAATGGATTGAACAATAGCTGTTTCCATGCCTTCTTTTCGTGCTTTTGTTTCTTGTGCTTTAGGTGTTGCTTGTTTTTCAGCTTCCGTTTTTGGCAGTTGTGGTGCCTGTATTGTATTTTGTTCAACGCCTTGTCTTGTCGGTGTTTTGAGTTGATTAATTTCAGTTGTCAAACCGATCAATTTTTGTTGGTTTCTTTGCTGTTCCGCTTGTTTTGTAGCTGATTGCTTAATTTGTTCCTGAATTTGTTGTTGTGCTTTAACTTGCGATTGTGCAACAATTTGAGCCTGTTGTTGCGTTTGGATTTGAATTTGTTTTTCGGCTTGAGCTTGTATCTGCTTATTATTCGCCAAAGTTTTTTGTGTTGACTCTCTTACGGTACGTGTTAATTCGCCTTGTTTTTCCATTTGCATGCGAATGTTTTTATCACGACGTTGTTTCATAATTCGTTCAATATGATTTTTATAACGTTGTTGTTCGGTGAGGCGTTTTTCTTCAAGTTTGCGTGGTTTATTCAGACGATTTTCTTCTTTTTTAACTTTTTTGCTGATTCTATCTGTATTAATCAAACGCATACTGGCTTTTTCCCCTTTGCCTTTGAGTTTCCAGAATTTTTCAGCCCCTTCTGCCAATAAAATATCTTCTTTGATGGATTTTAAGCCTAAACCCAACAAAATTTTATCGGACAAACGAGGTTTTATCGGCATATCGCCGTTTTTAATCATCGCTTCTTTTGCCCCATGTACCAAAAAGTCAACCATTTGTTGCCAAGGACTGCGATCAACTTTTTCAGGTCCGTGAGGTGTTACCTTTTTTTTCTTATTTTTATCTTCGTCTTGTTTTATGCGTAATAAATTAGGGTCAAACTTTTGTTGAGGCAAAGGTTTGTTGGCATCATAAACAAATTCATTTTCGTCTTCTTCCCCTCCGTCTGTTCCCGTTTCATCATCATCGTCATCATCTTCATCGTCCTCAGAATCTTCTTCATCATCGTCTTCTTCAACAGGGTCTGCCTCTGAGTCGTCATCTGTTGTATCATCGTCTTCGTCTGTTTCGTTGTTTTCCTCATCAGATTCATCTTCATCAGATGAATTTTTTTTATGAACATCATAAGCCGGAGCCGGACGGTGTTTCATCACATTTTTTGGTTTTTCAAAAACGTGTGCAGATGATTGTTCCGTTGTTTCAACGGGTGTAATAGTTTCTTCTGTTTGTTCCTGTTTTTGGGGTAACAAAGGTGCCTCTATCTCCATAATTCCTCCTGTTATTTCTATATATTTTACAGCGTTTTTTTGAACTTTGCAACGGTTATTTCATATTTTTTTATTTTTTTTAAACAATTTTTGCGAATTTATATAAAAAACATTTTATTTCAATATGTTGTAAAAAAATATCATTTGGGTGTAAAATGTCTGAAAAAGCACTTGCAATTTATGAAAAAATATGCCTAAATAATAACCGAATTTTGAAAAATACGGGAAGGGCCCGTAGATATGAACTAGAATAAAGGAGAAAAAAAATGACAGTTCGTGTTGCAATTAACGGTTTCGGTCGTATCGGTCGTTTAGTTTACCGTGCTTTCTTGGAATCAGGTCGTACAGATATTGATATTGTTGCTATCAACGATTTAGGTGATGCAAAAGCTAATGCTTATTTGTTAAAATATGACTCTGTTCATGGCGCAACTTCTTTTGATGTCCGTGCAGAAGGTGATTATATTATTGCCGGCGATTATAAAACAAAAGTTATCGCTCAACGTGATCCGACTCAATTACCATGGAAAGAAATGGATATTGATATCGTTATGGAATGTACAGGTATCTTCACAGCTAAAGAAAAAGCAATGGTTCACATTGAAGCCGGTGCAAAACGTGTTTTAGTTTCTGCTCCGTCAGCTGGTGCCGATAAAACTATTGTTTACGGTGTTAACCAAGATACATTAACAGCAGATGATATTGTTGTTTCAAATGCTTCTTGTACAACAAACTGTTTAGCTCCGGTTGCTTATGTCATTGACAAAGAATTCGGTATTGAACAAGGTTTTATGACAACAATTCACTCTTACACAAACGATCAAAAAATCTTAGACCAAGTTCATAAAGATTTGTATCGTTCACGTGCTGCTGCTATGAGCATGATTCCGACATCAACAGGTGCTGCTAAAGCTGTTGGTTTGGTATTACCTCAATTAGCCGGTAAATTGGATGGTGTTTCTATCCGTGTTCCGACCCCGGACGTATCCATTGTTGATGCAAACTTGATTGTAAAACGTCCTGTTACAAAAGAAGAAGTCAATGCAACTTTGAAAAAATATGCAGAAGGTGAATTAAAAGGCGTTTTGGGTTACAATGAAGATCCATTGGTATCAATTGACTTTACACACAATCCACATTCATCAACTTTTGATGCAAACGGTACAAAAGTTATCGGTGAAACACAATTGCGTGTTATGAGCTGGTATGACAACGAATGGGGTTTCTCAAATCGTATGCTTGATACAGCCGCTTACATGGGTTCATTAATCAAATAAGATTTTTTAACCGTATGAAAGGAGGGAATAGGCTGTCAAATTGACGTCGGTTCCCTCTTTTTATGTTTTTTTACAAGGATAAATAATTATGACATATAAAACATTAAATGATTTTGATTTTAACGGTAAAACGGTTTTTGTTCGTGCAGACTTAAATGTGCCGTCAAAAGAAGGTAAAATTACCGATATGACACGTATTGACCGTTTTGTTCCGACTTTGAGAGAATTAGTTGAAAAAGGGGCGAAAGTTGTTGTTGCTTCTCATTTCGGTCGTCCAAAAGGTGAAAAAAATCCGGAATACTCAATGGCTTTTATTGCTGATGCTTTGGCAAAAGCTAGTGGATTAAATGTATTGTTTTCCGAAGATTGTATCGGTGATAAACGTGATATGTTG
Organism: Alphaproteobacteria bacterium; assembly: GCA_045638265.1. Classification (GTDB taxonomy): domain Bacteria; phylum Pseudomonadota; class Alphaproteobacteria; order CAAHEQ01; family UBA3637; genus RGIG4140. Next base: position 19,051 of record JAZUBA010000017.1, read on the forward strand.
ATTCGTGGTATGCAAAGCGGTGATGTTGTTTTATTAGAAAATTTGCGTTTCTATAAAGGCGAAGAAGCTAATGACAAAGAATTTGCTGAACAATTAGCCAGCGGTATGGATATTTATATTAATGATGCTTTCTCAACAGCTCATCGGGCTCATGCTTCAACAGAAGGTATGGCTCACTTGTTACCGAGAGGCGCTGGTCGTTTAATGCAGGAAGAATTAGAGGCTTTGGATAAAGCTTTAGGTAATCCGCAACGTCCGGCTGTTGCTTTGGTTGGTGGTTCAAAAGTTTCCACAAAATTAGATTTGTTGGCAAATTTGGTTAAAAAAGTTGATTTCTTATGTATTGGTGGCGGTATGGCTCATACATTCTTGGCTGCCAAAGGAATTGAAATGGGTGAGGGTTCTTTGGTTGAACCATCTATGATTGATACAGCTAAATCAATTTTAGCCAATGCCGGAAATTGCACAATCGTATTACCTGTTGATTTAACATGGGCCGATCAATTTGGTGAAGGTCAAACACCGCATGTTTCTGATGCAGATGAAGTTCCGGCAGGAAAAGTATTGTTAGACATCGGACCCAAATCGGTTGCTGAATTTATCAAAGTTATTTCCGGTTGTAAAACACTTATTTGGAATGGTCCTGTCGGTGCTTTTGAAATCAAACCATTTGATAAAGGTACAAATGAAATTGCCGTTGCCGTTGCTGAATTAACGAAAAACGGATTAACATCTGTTGCCGGTGGTGGTGATACGGTTTCGGCTATTAAAAAAGCAGGTATTGCTGATGCTTTGACTTATGTATCAGCTGCTGGCGGTGCTTTCCTTGAATGGATGGAAGGTAAATCATTGCCTGGGGTTGCCATTTTAGAAAAATAATGTAAAATCCGTTTTATAGTGTAACTAACGGTGGTTATTGTTTTTTCGTGTACCTTAGTTGTATACGTCAAAAAGCAATAACCGCCGTTATTTTCTACTCTAAAACGAATTTTACTGTGCCAACCGTTGAGGTCGTTTGTGTACTTCAATTTTATCGTGCCGGTGTGGTTTGTGCTTGCGAGTGCCATAAGTAACATATCTCAAAAAGCAAAACCGCCGTTATTTTCTACTCTAAAACGAATTTTATCGTGCCAATCACTATGGCTTGTGTTTTTTTTGAAGTTAATAATAAATTTTTCTTGTCAAAATCAAAAAAATGCTTACAATCAATACTTGAAAATGTTTAATTATTCTTTTAAGGGGGAAAAATGTCAGATTTAAATACTCAATTAATTGTTGCAGCTCAAAATGGTGATGTGGAAACTGTTCAGTCATTAATAAATGCCGGTGCTGATATTTCAGCAACGGATAATGATGGTGAAAGTGCTTTTGACTGGGCTGCATATAATGGTCATACGGCGGTTGTTCAATGTTTAATAAATGCCGGTGTAGATATTCATTCTACCGATAATGGTGGTAGAACGGCTTTGCATGAATCTGCTCGTAAAGGACATATTGATACAGTACAAGCATTGTTGTCTGCCGGTTTAAATCCATCTGTGCAAGATAGTGAAGGACGTACACCGTTACATGAAGTTTCTTATTTGGGTAATACAGAGATGATGGCTGTTTTACTTGGTGCCGGTGCCGATATTAATGTGAAAGATAAGTATGGTAATACACCGTTTGATTGGGCCGCATTTGCGGGACAGTCTGGTTCAATTTTAGTATTGGCAGATGCTGGTGCTGATGTAAATGGTGTGGATAATGATGGTCGGACGGCATTACATGAAGCAGCCAGACAAGGACATACAGAAGCTGTTCGTGTGTTAATTGAACGTGGTGCTGATGTAAATATTCAAAACAATCGTGGTGCGACACCATTACATTGGGCGGCTCGTCAAGATAGAGCAGATGTTGTTGCTTTATTGATTCAAGCTGGTGCGGATTTGAATGCTGTTGATGAAAACAACGAAACACCGTTAGATTGGGCAAGAAATCAAAATGCCTTATCAACAACTCCAATGTTATTAGAAGCAATGGGTGTTTCATTAGACTAGGTATTATATAGATATGAAAAAAAGCACCTTGTAATAGGGTGCTTTTTTTATAGAATTATGTTTGTTATTCATATTCTTTTAAACGTCCTTTTAAGGCTTTGATAACGGTAAAATGACCTTTAATATGGGTTTGTTTATATTCTTTATCCAAAGCATTTAAGCGGAATTTAATGAGTTGTGCTTCATTCATTCCTAAAATTTTACCAAGTTGATCTCCATATTTCCAATGACCCATTAAAATTTTTGAAGCGGTAGCTAATGCCGTATTAGACATTTTCATATCTAAATCAGTACCGGCTTGAGCTTGTTTAATTGTTTTTTCAACAATTTGAGGTGTCAATGTTTTACGATTTGTTTTTTCAATTTCATACTGCATTAAACGACCCCAACGATCGGTAAATAATGGTATATTCCCGCCACCGTTATCAGACATATATTTGTGCATTGTTTGTTCATAATTGTGTTTGCAAGCACAAACATTTAAGCGAATTCGTGTAATACGACTGTCAATTAAACGTTCTATTTTTTGTTCCCTAAGTGAACGACGGCGTTCACAAGTTTTGTAAGCATTTTCCCAGATGCTTATTGCTTGCTCGGCAGTTATACCTTTTTTCATTGAAAATGTAATGCCGTTAAAATGAATGATTATTTTTTTTGGCGGAAACATCCAATATGTATTATTAAGCATTTTAATCATATTGTTAACAACTCTGTCAATCGTGCGTTCATGACGTTCAGCTTCAAAAATATGATAACCTTTTTTACGGTCATATCCAATGCATTTCATGGCAAAACTCCTTTATATTGTTATCTGAATATTAATAATTATACACAAAAAACAATTTTTTGTCAAGAGATTTTTTTACGTTATTCGGAAGATAATCCGGAATAGATGTTAATTCCATGTAGATTAAATTGTTTTTAGCAAAAACAATTAGTATTTGAACGAAATCAGGATATGTAATTTGTTTGGGAAAAACGATTAAATTTGTTTAACTGAATATACCGGAAACAACATCTACAACTGCTTCTGCTACGGCACTGGTTGCATCCGCAATTTCAGAACCCATTGTATCAAGAATATTTGATGTAAATTCCGCTATTTCAGAAGTGATATCAGTATTGTCGGTTAATGTTTCTGTAACGGTTGAAAGTGTTTCTGTTGGAATATCTGTGTTTTCCGTTAACGAAAGGTCGGATATGGCGGAATTTTCTGCTGTGTTTTGTGAAAATTTTCTGCACGTTATATCAATTGCATCTATTCCTAAATCAAATGGAAAACAATCGGTCGTTGCTTGTTGTTTTCTTGCTTCGTTTTGGATTGCTTCATTTTGTATTAGTTCGTTAGATATATTTGTCATAAAATTCCCTCCTTAATTATTTATATCAAAGGAATGTATAAGTGTCAATTTTTATTTTTGTTTGACATTTTTCTTTAAATATTATAATATGGCTTAAATATTTTGAAAAAAGGAGATTTTTATGTTTGGATTATTAGGTTCTCGCAGATTGTTGCCATTGCTTTTGACTCAGTTTTTCGGTGCGTTAAATGATAATTTGTTTAAAAATGCTTTGTTGACGGTTATTTTGATAAAAATGACTGAAAATTCAGATGTTTTATCAAATATTGTTGCTGGTTTGTTTATTTTGCCGTTTTTCTTGTTTTCAGCAACTGGTGGCGAAGTCGCTGATAAATTTAATCGGGCAACAATTGCTTACAAACTTAAAATTTGCGAATTAATATTAATGTTAGCTGTTGCGGTGGCTTATTTTTTTGAGAGTATTCCGTTATTGGTGGCTATTTTGTTTTTAATGGGGACACAATCTGCCTTTTTTGGTCCGATTAAATATGCATTGTTACCACAACAATTAAAACAAGATGAATTAATTGCCGGTAATGCTTATGTTGAAGGAACAACGTATTTAGCTATTATGGGTGGATTGCTTTTGGGAACATTGTTACCGATAGGTGTTTCTGTCGGGTTTTTAATCGGCATTTCTGTTGTGGGGCTGATTTCATCAAAATTTATTTTGTCAGCACCGGCACCACGTCCGGATATTAAATTGTCAGCCAATATTTTTAAATCAACTGGTAAAACATTAGCATTGGTCAAAAAAGACCCTGTTATTTGGAAAAGTGTGTTAGGGGCTACATGGTTTTGGAGTATCGGTGCGTTTATCGTTGTACAGATTTATCCTTTGGCAGGTAAAATTTTGCATGCATCAGAACAAGTGGTTACTGTTTTCTTGGTTTTGTTTTCCATTGGTGTTGCATTGGGTTCTTTGTGTTGCAATAAATTGTTAAGAGGATTATTGCATGTTACCTATGTGCCGATTAGTGCTATTGGTATGACTTTGACATTTATTGTTCTTTACTTTTTAACAAACAATTATCCGAAACCGATTGAACAACAAACTCTTGCAACGTTTTTTATGGGTGGCACGAATATAAGTATTTGTGTGTGTTTGTTTTTAGCTGCTTTCTTTGGTGGTTTATATATTGTTCCGTTGCAAGCATTTATACAAAATAAAGCTCCTGAAAAATACGTTGCCAGTGTAATTGCAGGAAACAACATTATTAATTCATTCGGTATGGCTATTATTGCTTTATTTGCTGTTGGTTGTTTAAAAATCGGTTTGACTATTCCGCAATTGTTTTTATGTGTCGGTTTAATCGGTATTGGTGTTGCCGTTTATATTTGTGCCTTGTTGCCTGATGCATTGATTCGTTCAGTATTATACAGTTTGTTAAAAGTATTTTATCGGATTGAAACAGCAGGGTTGGACAATTATAAAAAGGCAGGAAAAAGGGTGTTGTTAGTTGCCAATCATACCTCTTTATTAGATGCGTTGTTGTTAGTTGCCTGTATTCCGGAAAAATTAACATTCGCTATTAATACGGAATGGTCAAAAAAGTGGTATATCCGTTGTTTAAGACCGTTAGTTAATTTGTATGCATTAGATCCGGCTAATCCGATGGCTATTCGTTCTTTGATTGAGGAAATTAAGAAGGATAAAAAGGTTATTATTTTCCCGGAAGGCCGCATTAGTGTTACGGGTGGATTAATGAAAATTTATGAAGGTGCCGGTATTGTTGCCGATAAAGCCGAAGCCGAAATTTTACCCATTCGTATTAACGGGGCTCAATATTCGTGTTTCTCATATTTAAAACATAAAGTAAAAACACGATTGTTTCCACAAATCCGTTTGGATATATTGTTGCCTCAGAGAATGCTTGTTCCTGAAAATGTTTTTGGTCGTCAACGGCGTGCTTTTATTTCAACAAAATTATATGATTTGATGGTGCATACTATTTATGAAACATCGCATAAAAATTTAAATTTATTTCAATCATTATTAGATGCCGAAAGTATTAACGGTAAAAATCACGTTATATTGGAAGATATTAAACGGAAGCCGTTGACATATGGGCAAATGATTTCAAAATCATATATTTTGGGTTCGCTTTATAAAGCCCGATTGGGTGATGAAAAATATATCGGATTAATGATGCCGAATATGAGTGTTACCATTTTGTCCTTTTTTGCATTAATCGGTATAGATAAAGTGCCGGCCATGTTGAACTTTACTTTGGGTGTACCTCAAATGTTGTCAACTTTGACAACGGTTGGTATTAAATCGGTTATTTCTTCTAAATTGTTTGTTCGACAGGCACGTTTGGAAAAAACGGTTGAAGCTATGAAAGAAGCAGGTATTCAATTCTTGTGGTTGGAAGAAATGCAAAAGACGGTAGGAGTGGGTGAAAAAGTAAAAGGTGTTTTACGTGCCTTGTGGCGTCCGAAACCGAAAGCCAAAGGAGATGATACGGCAGTTGTTTTATTTACATCCGGTTCAGAAGGTATGCCGAAAGCTGTTTTGTTAACGCATAAAAATTTACAGACAAATCGTTATCAGATTTCATCAGTTGTTGCCTTTAATTCATCTGATGTCTTTTTCAATGCTTTGCCCATGTTCCATTCTTTTGGTTTATCAGTTGGGTGTATTATGACATTGTTGTCAGGTGTTAAAACTTTTGTTTATCCATCTCCGTTACATTATCGTATTATTCCGGAATTGGTTTATGATATTAATGCAACCATTATTTGTGGAACGGATACGTTCTTATCCGGTTATGGTAGATTAGCTCATCCGTATGACTTTTTTGCAGTCAAATATGCAATTGTCGGCGGAGAAAAATTAAAGACAAAAACCGCTGATTTGTGGAGTAAAAAATTTGGTGTTCGTATTTTGGAAGGATATGGTGCAACGGAAACAAGTCCGGTTTTGTCATTAAATACGCCGATGTATTTAAAAGAAGGATCTGTCGGACGATTATTGCCGGGAATTAGCTCAGAAATCAGACCGGTTCAAGGGATAGATGAAGGCGGTGAGTTATGGGTTAAGGGCGATAATAATATGCAAGGCTATATGAAAGCTGATGCTCCCGGTATTATTCAACCGTTGGAAGATAATTGGTATAATACAGGTGATATTGTTGTACAGGATGAAAACGGATTTATTTCCATCAGAGGCCGGGCAAAACGTTTTGCTAAAATTGCCGGTGAGATGGTTTCGTTGTCTTCTGTTGAATCGTTGTTATCTCAAATGCGTCCGAATTATATACAAGGTGTTTTAGCTGTTGCTGATGAGAAAAAAGGTGAACAGTTGGTTTGTATGACAAATGATGCTGATTTAACCGTAGCAGATATTCAGGCTTACTTCAAAGAAAATCAATACAGCGAATTGTGGGTTCCCCGTAAGGTTGTATATATGAAAGATTTGCCGTTGTTAGGTACGGGTAAGTTTGATTATCAAAAAGCAAAAACACTTTTAAATGAAATGAAGTAAAAACCATGTTAAAACAAATTCAACGTCTTTTGTGTTTATTATATGTGAGAACATACTTTCGGCATATAACATTAATAAATGATTCAAAAGAACATGTTGGTAATTTGTTGATTATGTCTCACAGAAACGGAGCAATAGACGGTTTTGTATATCATTCTGTTTTTCCGAATACTCGTTTTTTATTAGCAAGACAGTTACAAAAAAATGCTTTTTTACGTTTTTTGTTTCCTGGTATTGCTGTTTTTAGGGAGAAGGATAGACAAGATTCCAAAACTCAAAATTCGGATGCTGTTCGTTCTTGTATTCGTGTTTTAAAGATGTCGGATATGTCTTTGGGTATTTTCCCCGAAGGGAGTAGTTCTTTGGGAATAAAACATTTGCCGTTTCAAAAAGGATTTTCAAAAATTGTTGCGTTGGCTCTTGCACAAGGAACACCTGTTACGGTTACGCCTTGTTCTGTTTTTTATGATGATCCGACACATTTGGGTGGGCAAATCTATCTTGTACAAGGTAAAAATATTTCTTTTTCAGAAAAAGAAACGGCAGAAAATATTTACGAAACGGTTACAAAAGCATTAGAAAATATTTTAATGACATATGAAAGTGAACAAACGAAAATATTGGTTCATCAATCAGCCGTTATAGCAGATTTAACACAAAAAGTTTTGTATCCGAATGCTTTACGAAGATTACACGATAAAACGGATTTGTTAGAAAAAACGAACCAATGGCATCAAAATATTAAAGGTGTGTTATATAAAAACACATACGTTTATCCAACGCATATCGGTTTAAGTTTGTGGACGTTTTTAATTACGTTACCGATTGTTTTGCCGACACTTATTATCAATGCATTGCCGTTATTTGTCGGATGGTGTGGTGGACGATTTGGTGCTGATGATACAAACACAATTTCTTTGTGGCGTTTTTTGACGGGATATCCGACCGCCGTTTTGTTTTATTTGATATTTATTTGTTGTTCACCGCTATGGGGAATTGTTTCTTTGATGTTTAGTATATGGGGGTTCCATTTATACGGGGCATTTAAAAAACACACCTGTTGTTTAGTTAATTTATTATTTAATCCGAAAGGATTAAAAGAGTATAGGAAACTGCAAAATGAAATTATGTCTGAATTGGCTGAATAAAGCACTTATTCATGAAAAATGCTGGTTGATGTATTTGATTGTTATGACTGGTTTGTTGTTGTGGTATGCGCCCTTGACAATCTGGACTCTTTTTTCATTTGGATGCATAGGATTGGTTATTACGCTTGTTTCGTGTAAAAGTGATTATATGCGTTTGGGTGTTTATTTTATTTTGATGAACATTGTTTTTAATGCGTTAAAATATATTTCTCCCCGTATCAATCCGAATGGTTTAAAGGATGAATTATTATATAAAGCTGATATTTTCTTAACTGGACATAATTGGTCAGTTGTATTGGAAAAATTCTCAACGCCGTTTTGGACAGAGATATTAAGTTTTGCCTATATGATTTTTATGTTGCAGTTGTTTTTAAGAACGATGATGTATTTGTTCTGGGATAAATCAGAAGTTCGTCAGCGTTATTTTGGCGGATTAATGACATTATATGCCTTTGGATATTTAGGATATATTTTTATGCCGGCTGTTGGTCCGTACATTTATTTAGCTGATGTGTTTAAAGATCCTTTAAATGCCGGTGTCATGAGGGACTTGTTAAATTGGAGTTATCCGAAAGGGACAAATTATAGCGATGTGTTCCCGTCATTACATTGCGGTGTGTCGTTATTTATTTTATTAGCAGATTATGCTTACCACAGGCGGATTTTTTATGTCAGTTTGATTCCTTGTGTGTTGTTGTGGTTTTCAACTGTTTATTTAAGATATCATTATTTGGTTGATTGTATTGCCGGATTTGGTTTGGCAATTATATGCTTTATTGTTATGAAAAAGATGAAAGTTAAAAAGGAGGTAGAATAGAATGAGTACGGTGTTATTTTTTGATGAGCCAGTAGCGAAAAAGTTAGTTTTAAGCGGAGGTAAAGGAGCCAATTTATCTAAGATGACACAGGCAGGTTTCCCTGTTCCGTTCGGATTTGTCGTAACGGCTGATGCTTATCGGTTATTTATTCAGCAAGCCGATTTTTTGCCGGCATTATTAAACGAATTGGATTATCAACATCCTGAAAATTTAGTAGGACAGGCTCAACAAATTCGTGAAAAATTATCAACGGTTTCATTACCGATTGAAATATCAAATGCCGTTCGTGAAAAATTGGATGCATTTCCGTCAGATACTTATTTTTCCGTTCGTTCTTCATCAACAATGGAAGATTTATCAGGAGCAGCCTTTGCCGGACAGCATGATACGTTTTTAAATTGTTTGGGTTTTGAGGAAATTTTAAATAAAATTCGGGATTGTTTTATTTCTTTATGGCACGACAGAGCTATTTTGTATCGTCAAAAACAAGGTTTTTGCCAAGATGAAGTAACAATGGCTGTTGTTGTTCAAAAAATGGTTCATGCTGATAAAGCAGGGGTCGGTTTTTCAATTAACCCGATTACAAGTAATGTACACGAAATTGTCGTTAATGCTAATTATGGATTAGGGGAATCTGTTGTCAGTGGAGAAAGTGAAGTTGATCAGTTTGTTGTTTCTAAAACAGATTTTCAAATTCTTAATTCTTCCATAGCACATAAGCAAATGTGTATTATGCCGACAACACAAGGAACAATTGAAAAAGAAATTGCTTCTGAATTGGCAGATGTTAGTTGTTTAAGTGAGGATGAAGTCAAGCAAATTGCACAATTAAATAAATTAGTGGAATCACATTATTCATTCCCGCAAGATATCGAATGGGCAATTGAGGCAGGAGAGTTATATTTATTACAAGCTCGTCCGATTACAACGATAGCCCCACACTGGACTCGTGATGAATCGGCTGAACGGTATCCGAATGTTTTAACACCGTTTACGTGGGATTATGTTGATAAGGCTTTTCACATTTCATTAAAGCATTCTTTTGAATTAATGGGTTTGCCGCCTTTTGATGGTAAATGGTTTAGTATGTTTGATAATTATATTTATGGCAACCAAAATGCTGTTTGGTTGTATATGGGACAATCTCCCGTTAAAATAAAGTCGGTTGATGATTTAATCAAGCAATTACCTGAATTGGAAAAAAGATTTTCTTATGCGAAAGAGTTACCATCTCGTTGGAACCGTGATTTAGATACGTATTTACAACAAATCGGGGCTTTAATGTTTGAAGATATTTCCCGTTATGATATGAAACAAGTCTGGGGTTATATTCAAAAAGTTGTTGAAGTCGGAACGGAATACTTTAAGCCGAATATTGCCATATCCATTACACAGGCCATGTTATACAAAGTGTTTAAGGGCTTATTAAAAATGATAACGCAAGATGATGATAAAGCGAATGCGTTATTTGATGCTTTAACGTCAACAACAGAAACAAAAACGGCACTTGTCAATAATGAATTGTATGCGTTGGCTCAAATGATTATTCATGATGCGGCTTTGCGAGCAGATATAGAACAAAGAACATCATCAGAATTTTTATCTGCTGGCTTAATAACAAAATATCCTTTATTTAATAAGGAATTTTCATTATTTTTAAGCAGACACGGACATCGTGAAACAGATTTTGATGCTTATGTACCGACTTGGGTTGAAAATCCGTCTGTTGTGTTAGATAATATTCGTTTGATTGTGAATAATCCGTATGCCAAATCACCAACGGAAAAAGAAAAATCAGTTAAAGCAGAAAAATATAAAGCTTTACAAGAATTAATGTCAATTATTCCGGAACAGATGAAAGTGCTTGTAACGGAATTATTGGAATTGGTACAAACTTATACGGTTTTGGATGATGTGGAGCATTATCAGACAACCAGAATTACGTTACCGATTAGAAAAGGAGCCAAAGCTCTTGGGCTGTTGTTACAGGAAAAAGGAATTATTTCCGAACCGTCAGATGTATTTTTTGCACATATTGAAACGTTATGTTCTTGCATTGAGGACGGACAGGATTTAGAAGTGTTAAAAGCAGAAATAGAACGGGAAAAAGCCAATTTTTATCAAAATGCCGATCGGACGCCTGTGTGGGATTTAAGTCAACCTCAAACAGATACATTGGAAAATGTAAATGAAGATTCTGTTTTAATGGGATTGGCCGGTAGTGCAGGAGTTGCTGAAGGTCCTGTTTACATTATCCATTCAACGGCAGATTTTGCGAGTTTCCCAAAAGATGCCGTATTGGTTGCGAGAACGACTAATCCGGCATGGACGCCGTTGTTTTATAATGCCAAGGCTTTGATAACTGAAAGTGGTGGTCCGTTATCGCATGGAGCTGTTACAGCCCGAGAAATGAAATTGCCTGCGGTTATGTCTGTTCGTAATGTTTTAAAATTATTGAAAAACGGACAAAATGTTCGGGTGGATGGAAACAGTGGAAAAGTTTATTTAATTCAAGACTAAATGGTATTAAATTTTCTTGTGTGTTTATCTTTTTTATGATATGATGTGAAAAGGATAATATAATGCAGGCAGAATTAATTAAATGGGCGGAATTGATTACACAGTTGTTACCGGAATGGAATCATTCACGGGTAGATGCTGATTCGGAAAAACAATCGTTTTTAAAATCGGTTAGAGAGATAGCCGTTTCAGAGCCTGATAAAACAGAGCAGATTGCTAAATTGCAACAATTGATTTTAGAAACAGTCCCTGATTTGCACATACAAATTATCAATAAGAAACAATCAGCCGGAAGTAAACCCTTTACAGAAAAATCTAATCTTGTTTGGCAACATAAAAAGTTAAAACAAGTCTTGTTATTTACGATGGATAACCGTAAAGAACCTTGGATGATTGCAACGGAAAGGGTAAATGGTGCGTCGTACGGTGTTGTTGCTATTCCTTCGTTTGGTGGTAAAGTTAATGACGAACATCGTTCTGTATTTGTAGATTGCTTGATGAAAGAAAAAAATGATAAAAAGTGGTCCGCCATTATTTTTGATTTTAGAGATAATCAAGGTGGTGATTCAACCATTATTAAAGAAATTGCCGAACGGTTGAGCGGAGAAACGGTACGATATGCTGATTATACCGAAGTTATTTCTTATCGGGATAAACAATTGTCAGATACACATCGGAAGATTTTAGACAATAAAGAACATACATTGAATATGCCGGATTTTACTTGTCAATCCTGTGCAATAGATAGATTTTCGGGACAGATATATGTTTTGCAAAATCAGAAGAATGCTTCTGCAACGGAAGGTGCAATTTATATGTTATCGCAATTGCCGAATTGTACAACAATCGGTATTCCGACAAAAGGAGCTTTTCAAGGAGGGTCAACAGTTGTATTGCCTTTAAATGAAATTTATGATTTGGTTATCGGTACGGAATATCGGGAACGTTTTTATCAAAATGGAGCGGATAAAGGTAAGGCTATTTTAGAGAAAAAAGGTATGAATCCGAATGTGTATTCTACAGATGCTTATTTTTCAGCTGTTAAAATGATTGCTCAAAATGGTGTTTTTAATCAAGAAAAACAAAAGATGACAGTTAAACAATTTGTAAATTTTAACAGAAAGGGTGCTTATGAATAAGATGAAAAATATTGTTATTCGAAAAGCAACATTAAATGATGTTGAAGAAATCGTCAATATTCACATAACAACGTGGAAAGAGTCGTATAAAGATTATGTAAAACCGGAAATATTAAATTCGCCACATTTTTCTTTTTCACAGGAACGTGTTGAAAAAATGAAAGAGCCTGTTCAAAAAGGGTTGGTTTATGTGGTTGAAGATAATCAAAAAATAATGGGTTTTTTGAGTTTGTTGGAAGAACCGAAAAATGAAACGGAAATAAAAGTGTTTTATGTGTTGCCAAACAACCAGAGAAAAGGGTTTGGTTCACAACTTTTTCGCTATGTTTTGAAAGAATTGGAAAAGCAAAATTGTGAAGTTATTTCGTTGTGGACGATGAAAGATTATCCGGTATCAAATTCTTTTTATCAAAAACATGGCGGGCAATTAACCGGTGAAGAAATGCGTTTGAAAATTGAGGTTGATACGGTTAAGTATGTATTCCATTTAAATGAAAAACAAAATGAAAGGGATTGATAAATGAAAAAAATATTAAATATTTTAGTTTGTGGTTGTGTTGTTTTTAGTCTTTCTTCTAATGCACAATCATTAGATAAAGAGTATGTTGCAAAGTTTGGTGATCAACAAAAAGCAGCTGAATTTCTTGTAACAACGGAAAAGGGAGTTAATCAATATATTGACCAGATGTTGAAAATGGGTAAAAATATTTTGGTTAAGAAGCAATTTTATACTGAAGACTCTGCTGAAAAATATATGATAGAACTGGAAAAAAGAATTGATAAAAAATCAATATATCAGCAATCTTTGCCATGTATTATGAAAAATACGAAAGTTTCAAAAAGCGGTTGTCGTACAGGTGCATCATCTAATTTTTCTCCTTGTGTTGCAGAACAAGTAGTGAAAATAGAAAATCAAATTGAATATATGTTGATAAAAGATACGGTTCGTGAAAATGAGCATAAACAAAAACAGGAAGAAATTAAGAAAAAAAATGAAGAAATAAAAAAGAAAAATCAAGAAATTTTGCGTCAACGCCAGTTAGAAAGAGAAAAAAAGAAAAAAACAGCAACTAAAAAACAGCAGAAGCAACAATCTAAAAAAACAAACCAAGTAAAAAGAAAAAAATCATAACTGTTTGTTTTTAATTAAAATCCCATAGTTTATGGGGTTTTAATTTTGTTTGTAAAATTAATTGATAAAAAAATATTTTTTGTATAAAAAAAGACGTATTTTCAAGTTGAAAAGACATATTTTTCATTGATTTTTTTTATCAGATGTTGTATAAGAAACCATTAATTTATTCTGTTAAGGAGTTTTGATATGTCAAAAATTACCGTTTATAAAGGTGATTTGCCTGATTCAATTCATTTTGAAGGTGCTGTTGCCGTTGATACGGAAACAATGGGTTTGAATTTGCATCGGGACAGATTGTGTTTGGTTCAGTTGTCTGCCGGAGATGGTACGGCAGTATTGGTTCAAATTGAAGATGAAACGGATTGTCCGAATTTAAGACGGTTGATGGAAGATGAATCTGTCTTGAAAATTTTTCATTTTGCCCGTTTTGACGTTGCTAAAATTATGAATGATTTAAATGTTGTGCCATATCCTGTTTATTGTACAAAAATTGCATCTAAATTATGTCGGACATCTTCACCTTCTCACAGTTTAAAATCGTTATGCCATGATTTGTTGGGTGTTGATTTGCAAAAAGAGCAACAAACATCAGATTGGGGTGCTGAAGAATTGTCAGAAGCACAACAACAATATGCTGCTAATGATGTTTTATATTTGCATCAGTTACGTGAAAAATTAGATAAATTGTTGGAAAGAGAACATCGTTCTGAATTGGCACAAGCTTGTTTTGAATTTATGCAGGCACGTGCAGCTTTAGATTTAGAAGATTTTGACGAGCCGGATATTTTTGCTCATTAAGGAGAATGTAGTATGCAGGGAAATGAATTAATTGCCAGTGCTGTTCGCGTGATTGATGCAGAAATTAAAGGCTTGGAAGAATTAAAGAAAAATTTTAATGATACCTTTGTTCAAGCGATTGAAATGATGACAAAAATTAAAGGTCGTTTGATTATTTCCGGTATGGGAAAAAGTGGTCATATCGGGCAAAAAATGGCAGCAACGCTTGCCTCAACGGGAACACCGGCTTTCTTTGTTCATCCTAGCGAAGCCAGTCACGGCGATTTGGGTATGTTAACAACGGATGATTTATTGTTAACAATTTCTAATTCTGGCGAAAGCAGAGAAATGGGTGATATTATTTCTTATTCACGTCGCTTTGGTATTCCGATGATTGCCATTACAAGTAATCCGCAAAGTTCAATGGCAAAAGCCGCTGATTTAACCCTTTTAATTCCGGATAAAAATACAGCGCCAGAAGCTTGTCCATTGGGGTTGGCTCCAACAACGTCTACAACGACAACTCTGGCTGTTGGTGATGCTATTGCTGTTGCCTTGATTGAGCAAAAAGGTTTTTCTGCCGAAGAATTTAAAGACCGCCATCCTGGTGGTAAATTAGGTAATGTTTTGTTGCGTGCCAGAGATATTATGGTGACAGGTGATGATTTGCCGTTGGTTCCTGCCGATATGCTGATGTCTGATGCATTGGTCGTTATGACACAAAAAAGTTGGGGATGTTTAGGTATCGTTGATACAGATGGTGTTTTGGTGGGTATTATTACTGATGGCGATTTACGTCGTCATATGACTAAAAACATTATTTCACAAACAACGGCTGACGTTATGACGGCTCATCCTAAAACAGTTATCGGGGATATTTTGTGTGTGGAAGCCTTGCGTATTATGAATACGTCAAAAATCACAAGTTTATTTGTGGTTGATGGTGAGCATAAGCCGGTTGGTTTGCTACATGTTCATCCGTTATTAATGGCAGGGGTTGCTTAATTATCATATCATAGGGAAATCAATGTTTACACTTCGGCTATTAAAAATAAAAATTCATTCCAGACGCGTTTCTATTTTTAAACGCTCATTGCCGATATTTGCCTTTTTATTGACAGGTGTGATGATTGTATGGCCGGCACTTAATGAACAGAATGATAAATTTGCTAAAATGTTGCCGTCAAAAGAAACGGTTAAAGGTGGACAAACCGATATGGAGCAAGTTCGTTTCTTTTCAAAAGATACCAAACAAAATCCGATAACGGTTGTTGCTAAAACGGTTCGTGAAACAGATTCTTCGCGTCAAATTGTTTTTATGGAACAACCTGATGTTACTTATAAAATGGCAGACGGAACGGTTTTGACTGGTGTTACCCCTTTTGGTTTGGCTTTCCAACAGGAAAAATATTTGTATTTTGAAGAGCAGGTTGATGCGCAAACAGATACAGGTTATTTTGCCGTTTCAGACAAAGTTATTTGTGAATATGCAGCCGGTACAATTGGCAGTGAGAGTGATGTTTTTATTAAAGGTCCGGCAGGTATGTTAAAAGCAAACGGATTTTTTGTCAAAGAGAAAGGTTCTTATATTCACTTTAAGGGTTATACGGATACATTGTTGTTTCAAAAAGAAAAAACAATACCGGAAGTGGAAAATCTGACGTTTAAGCAACAAAAAAAATATTGGGATGAAAATAAGCAAAATATATATATAACGTCTGAAAACGGTTTAATCATTAATCAAAAAGATCAAACAATTACGGCGTTGAAAAATGTAAGTGTTATTCAAGAAAACAATGTTTTGGAAGCACCAAAAATTGTTTTGAATTATTTACAAATGCCGGATACCGGTATGCAGATGAAAAAAATAACGGCTTTTGATGGGGTAGAAGCTACTCAACAAAAACAAAAAGTTTCAGGCGAAACCATGATTCTTTACAAAGATTCGGCTGAAATAGCAGATGTATTGAAAGATTTAATAGGTATTAAAGATGCACAAACAGCACAAACACCTATTCAGATTATTGTTGTGGACAAAAATGCAGTTGTTACAGATGGCTTGAATAAAGTGTTAGCTGACAAAATTTATATGTTGTATACGCAAGAAGGCGAGTCGGCTGATAAAATTGTTGCTGTCGGAAATATGATTGCACACAACGGCGCACAACGAATTAAAGGGATGTCTGGTGTTTATACAACGGCGACGCAAATTATCAGCGTGTCAAAAAATGTCTCTTTACAAGAAAAAGAAAGTGTGCTAACGGGTGATTATGCAACATTAAATTTAAAAACAGGAATAAGTTCATTAACGGCGCCTAAAACGGTTAACGGTAAAAAAGGACGGGTTAAAGGCAGTATTATTCCAAATGATTTTAAGAAAAACAAAAGTGAGGTCAAATGATTGTTCCTGAACGTGGATTAGTTGTTTCAAATTTAAGTAAAAGCTATAAAAAGAGAATAGTTTTAAAAGATGTTTCTCTTTCTGTGCAGCAAGGAGAAGCGGTTGGACTTTTGGGGCCGAACGGTGCCGGGAAAACAACGTCTTTCTATTGTGTCACAGGTTTAATTTCGCCTGATACAGGTAAGATTACGTTAAATGGTATTGATATTACCAAATTCCCCGTTTATAGACGTGCTCGTTTAGGAATTGGCTATTTGCCTCAGGAGGCATCTATTTTCAGAGGTTTAAATGTAGAAGACAATATTCGTGCTGTTTTGGAAGTTGTTGAAAAAAACAAAGAAAAAAGGGAACAGGAATTAGATTCGTTATTAAAAGAATTTTCTATTGAGCATTTACGCTTTTCGCCCTCACGGGCATTATCCGGCGGTGAAAGACGTCGTTTGGAAATTGCAAGAGCTTTAGCTTCAAAGCCGTCCTTTATTTTATTGGACGAACCGCTTGCAGGTATTGATCCGATTGCTGTCGGGGAAATTAAAGAGTTGGTCGCACAACTCAAAAACAGAGGGCTTGGTGTATTAATTACGGACCATAATGTTCGTGAAACATTAAGTATTATTGACAGAGCTTACATCTTACATGATGGTGTTGTTTTAAAACAAGGTGTTCCGGAAGAAATTATCGCCGATGAGAACGTGCGTAAAACATATCTGGGAAAGAATTTTTCACTTTAACAAAGAGAGGGACTATGAATAAAACAGTTAAAAAAATTGGTGTTTTAACAAGTGGCGGCGATTGTGCCGGTTTAAATGCAGCCGTAAGAGGTGTTGTTTTTTCAGCAACATTTAAAGGTTGGGAAGTTATTGGTATTCATGATGCAACAGACGGTTTGTTTTCCCGTCCGATGCGTTATCGTCCGTTAACGGTAGCCGATTTTGATTTCCCGTATGCTTCATTGGGTGGTACAATGTTGGGTAGTAATAATACAGGTAATCCACACTTACAAAGAAAAGCAGACGGTTCTATTGAAGAATTGACGGATGCTGAATTAGATGAACGCTTCCAAAGTGGTATTGCTGAATTAGGTTTGTCAGCATTAGTTGTTGTCGGTGGAGACGGTTCAATGGCAATTATCAGTAAATATTGTAAAAAAGCCGGTATTTCAATGATTGGTATTCCAAAAACAATTGATAATGATGCTCCGGGTACGGATTTGGCCATCGGATTCGAATCGGCTGTAAATGTTGTAACGGAAGCTTTAGATAAATTAACAACAACGGCAACATCTCATAACCGTGTTATGGTTGCCGAAGTAATGGGTCGTGGGGCAGGTCATTTAGCATTGCATGCCGGTATTGCCGGATATGCCGATGTTATTTTAATTCCAGAAATTGAATATACATACGAAGATGTTGTTGCCAAATTAAAAGCATCTCAGGCACAAGGTAAAAAATATGGTTTAGTTGTCATTGCCGAAGGTGTAAAAAATCCATCTGGTTCACATTCTTTTGCTGGCAACGGAAAAACATATCGTGGTATTTCCGATTATTTTACAAACAAATTATTGGCTGATGGATTTAATGTTCGTGGCAACGTATTGGGACACATTCAACGAGCTGGTTCACCTGTTCCGGCCGATAGATTATTGGCATCACAATTTGCGACACGAGCAGTTGAATTGATTGAAAAAGGCGAAACGAATCGTGTTGTTGTTTATGTCAATGGTCAAGTTCAAGATGAAGCATTGGATAAAATTTTAAAAATTGCCAATACACCGGTTGATCCGCAAAGTGAATTGGTTCAAACAGCTCGTAATTTAGGAATTTATGTCGGAAAATAAAAAGAAGTATTGCTTTTTAAATCAGATATGCTTATAATATATATGTAATCAAAGGAGAATATAAAATGGAAAAAATTGAAAAACATTTAGCAGCATTAAAAGCAAAACACGCAGAATTAGATGTCAAATTAGCGGAAGAAGAAGCTCGTCCGTTACCGGATACATTAAAAATTCAAGAATATAAAAAGCAAAAATTAGCTGTCAAACAAGAAATTGAAGCTATTGAAAGTAAATAAATTTGAATTATAGAACAAAAAGCCCGTTGAGTTAATCAGCGGGTTTTTTTATGAAGATATATAAAAAGCCATCGTTAAGATGGCTTTTTTGAAAGAGAACGTCTCGTTATGCCGGTTTGCATTCTAATCCGACAGCAATTCGTTTAGCTGTTCCCGTACACGATGAAGCACATTTTTGAGCATCAGCTTCTGTTTCGTAGGTGTAAGTTGTGTTTTTAGAACATTCATAACAATATTGTTTATATGCAAAACGATTAGCACATCTGTTGGCACAAGTATTTGCACCGGCAACTGTTGAAAAATTTGTTGTTGAAATAGAGCATGGATAATATTTTGTGTCTATATTAAAACATGGTACTCCTTTTCCGGCACATCTACCACACGATTGGGCTGCATTTGCAACTGTATTCCAATTAACATATCCATTGCAATTAATACACCATTCTGCATATTCATCATGAGCAATACCGGCATTTGTACATTTATTGGCACAAGCAAGCCCTCTATCTGCTCCTGTATCTTTCCACGATGTTGATTCACAAGTATAACATATTTTTTGAGCACGAACACGAATCCGATAAGAGTTATCGCAGGCATCAGCACAATTTTGTGCTGCTTCTTTTGTTGAATATGTAATAGAAGAAGGTGCATCATTACAACTGATACATTTATTATTGGAATTACAAAATGAATTGGCGGGACAATGTGATACATTTTGACAACCTTCAATACAATCATTGCCATTCCAATATGAACCGTTTGGACAGACACCGCAAGTGTTGTTAATGCAAGCAGGTTTTTCAGCATCTTCACACTGTGAGTTTTCTCGACATTCCACACAAATTCCGTTTTCACAAATACAATCTTCCGTATCTTCTTGACATAGGCGAATTTCGTTTTCAACAGATTTATCAGAATTAAAATTTAAAACAATGATATTATCATTTTCAATGCAGTTTTCTGGTGAGCCGATTTGATTGTTAATTGTAAAATTATTTAAATTTGTTAAATTACCATTAAACATTGGCACCAGTTGTTGACAAATACCTTGATTAACGCCTTGTAATTCAAGATAAAAGGCATTAGTTTGTCTACATTGTCCATCTAATGGAACTGTTACATTGCCACAATTAAAATCAATAGATATATTCATTGTATTGAGTTGTCCTAAAATTTCATCTGTTCCGGCATAAGGTTCAGAAAGGGTTAAAGATTCCGCATTATTCATCATTTGTATGTCTAAATCTTGGAGTATAATGCTAACTTCATTTGCAATCTGATTTGCATTATATTTCTCCATAGCATACCGATATCCTTGGATACCGCCGATTGATAATACACCGATAACGGCTAAAACGCCCAAGATTTCAACCATTGAACGACCACGTTCGTTTTGACTTGTTTTCATATAAAACTCCTTATTTTGGTTAAAATTATCTAATAAATACAGTTTTTTTTATTGTAATTAAAGGTACGTTAAATTGCAACACTTTTTTTACATTTGTTGTATTTTTTTTGATTTTTATGATTAATAACTGTTGGCTTGTTTGTGATATTTCCCTGTTTTCTCCTTTTTTCCTCTTGTGTGCGAAATCGTTGCACAT
>JAZUBA010000018.1:0-24131 GCA_045638265.1 Alphaproteobacteria bacterium
AGAAATTACTGAATGGGCAGATATGACACAAACAGGTTTTCCGATTGGTGTTTATCCCCGTTCTGAAATCTTATTTGATGTTGAAGTAGAAAATGTGCCGAATGGTGTTTGCAAAAAAGTATTGAATATGGATATTCAAGGCCCGTTATTTATCTGGGTTCCAAATGGGGAAGAACGATTGATTTATAATGGAAACAATCCTGAAATATGTGGCGAAGACGGAGACGAACCCGTTAATATGGTCTTTACAACTTCGCTTGAATCATTTGGAGGTGAGCAAGGTTTACGTGAAAACCCGCTTGGACCGGATGGTCGTCCCTTTCGGTATTGTATGAGTGATGATGATTGTCGAGGATGTGAATCGTGTGATGTTTCTGAATATCTATGTAAATCAAATTGTCCGGATGCAACACCAATTTGTCATTCAACTAATGAGGTTTGTGTCGGATGCGAATCAAATTCTGATTGTCAAAATAATAATATTTGTAATGAAGAAGATTGGACTTGTGAAGTTGTTCCGACCAGATGTGAAACAGGTTATTTTCGTTCTAAAAACGGTGCTTGCATTAAATGTGATTATCCGGCTAATATTTTGATTAATCCTGATGAACAATTTTTAGATGATGTTGGTACAGGAGCCGATTTGTGTTCCGCTTGTCCTAGTGGTAGAAATGTTGAAGGACAAGAAGGAGAGGTATATTGTTCCAAATATTGCACAAGTGGTATTAGTTTTGCATCTTCAAGTGGTCCGTGTATCCCATGTGATTCTGAACAAGGCTATTGGGCAATACAACATAGTTCTGAAAATCACCAAAAATGTTTAGCTTGCTCTCCAAATCATTGGTGGTATAATTATAATGCCACACCCAGATGTACAAATATTACGTCTTGCGCTGACGATGAATATATGTATCCGACTGAGTCAAAAGGTGTTTGTCATAAATGTGATCATTCAGCTGGTGTTCTCAAACATGCATATTATAGTTCCTCTACAAGTACATATAATTTAGCCGCATTAATTGCCTCGTGTGAGTCTTGTTCTACTCCTGGACAAAGAAGATGGTGGGTTCAATATGGGAAAAACAGTGGATATGTTACTTGTTTCCCGAAATGTGAACAGCCAGATGACGCAGAAGAAACGTGTGAAAATTACAAAACCTGTAAGCGAAAATTTCAAGGTTCAGATACCAAATGTTATGATTGTAGTGTAGAAAATGCTATTGAAATTGGATATGATACAAATATGCGTAAGCTGTGCACAGATTGTGGACGTGAAGTTAGTGATATATATTGTATTGTTAAAGATGAATGTAATCCTGAAACAGAATTTAGAGGTCTTGACGGAAAATGTTATTCTTGTACAGATACAAAAACCGTTCAAGTTAAAGATGAGGATGATTCCGGTTGTGCAACAAATTGTGCAAATGTACAAGTAAATGATTATACAGGTCGGGAAATTATCAGTAATGTGTGTCGCGATCAGGGGTGTGATAGTAAAACCAATATTTGCAGATTAAAATGTAATGATACCGATTCAGAAGGAAATCGTGTTTTTCAAAGCTTAGGCGGTAGTTGTATTCGTTGTGATGATGAACGAGATATCGTGATGAATTCAGCGTGGTTTTCTAATATCGGAAATATATTTATAAATAAACTATACTATAACGATATTGAATGTAACGTATGTAATACAACAGCAGAAGACGGGACAGTAAATGAAATCAGACGTTCGTATGCACAGCACTGTAAGTTAATTAAACCCTGTGATGGTTTTTTGGATAATTCTGGAATTTGCCATGCCTGTGATAAAGCAGGAAGTATTGGTAATGTAACAGAAAGTGAATGCAACAAATGTTCTGACAAGCGTATTTGGATGACAGGATGGACAGGCGGAGGAACTGTTGCTTCTTGTATTTATGTTGAACCAGGGGTAACTGGTGTATGTAATGATATCGGTAATGCCAATTTTCCACCATATGATGATAGTGCTAGAAAAATGTTAAGAGATAGCTTTGGTAAATGTTATTATTGTGATACAACAGAGGGAGTATATGTAGGACATCCGACATCGGGTTCTCCAAAACACAATCGTGGAACGGCAACACAACAATGTGTTCATTGTGGCAACAGACGTTATGATAACTATCGGTTGTGTCATGAAGGATTATGTGATAGTAAAGTAACCTTTTTAAGTACAAGTCATCAATGTATTTCATGTGCAACTACCACTGTAAGAGTTGCTATTCCAACCGGTACGGAAAGCGAAGATTTTTGTACTTCTTGTGAAGGACGACGTGTGATGACAACCGGTACGGCAGAAGAAAACAATCTGACAACTTATTGTGTTAAAGAGTGTGCACCAGGACAATGGCAAAATGCAAACGGTACCTGTCGTTTTGCATCAGATAACTACAATGAACAAATTGGTAATGATGTCTTATCAAAAAATATGTGTCGTGATACGGGCAATCATTTGGTTTATACAACAAAAAGTACTGACGGAAAAACAACATACTGGAAATGTTCTAAAATTTATACGGAAGGAACTAATTTTGTAAAATCAAACGGTGAAATTGCTTCTTGCACGGCAGGAGATACACAAATCCCTGATACACAGGATGCCAAAAATTTGTGTAGAGCTTGTTTGAGTGTTACCCGAAGCGTTGAAACAGATGAAGATGGTACGGTTTGGTGTGTCAAAGAATAACATCAAACTAAAAGCCATGGAGTATTCCTTAGCGTTTTATTCAGACGAAAGTTTTTATTACAAAAATCACTTTGATGTATATTGAAATGCGAATTTTGTAATACACAAATAAAAAACCCACCGAGTTCGGTGGGTTTCTTTATGGCTTATTTTCCTTCAGATGCTTTTTGTGTAGCTATACTTATTTTTTCTTTTTTAGGTTCTTGCTCTTTTGCTTTGCTACTGTTGTCAGCCAATGTTTTTGAGGCACCTGATTTACTTTCGCCTTTTTCACTGTTTTCAGATAAGGTTTTATTTGTTCCTGTTTCTTTTTTATCATCTTTGTCGTCTTTATCTGTTTGTGTGTTGTTTTTTGATTTTTTACAACCTTTTGAAGATTTTGACTTTTTGGATGATTTTGATTTTTTTGTTTCAGAAGATGATGTTTCTTCAGAGACAGTTTCTTGTTTTTGTTCAGTTGATTCTGTTTTTTCTTGTGGTAAAACAGGAGCCTTAACAGTCGCTTCTTGAGCGTTTTTTAAGGATGTAATTAAATTAGCTGCTTTTTTAGCTTCTTCCAATGTAGCCAAAGTTTTATCATTCTCTTTTTTTGCTTGTTCTGCTTTAACTGATTCTGATTTTTCATTTGTTTTGTTTTCAGCTAACGCATCGGGCATTTCCATTGAAGAAAATGTTCCTACACCTTCAATAATAGTCGGATTGTCAGGGAATAAACTGCCACCTTCGGAATCAACCGTCAACGAATCGTCAGGGAAAGCCATAGAATCTGGTAGACAATAAAATTTACAATCATTTGATGATACATTATTTAAAGCTAAATTAATGTGTTTTTCGTGTCCGGCACCGGCACGTTGACCGACAACCAATCCTTCACGTTCAAAAGCAGCCCAAGGGAAATCAGCACCTGGATCAACTTTGCGGCCGTTTGGTGTGATATCGGCATGACCAATAGTGTTTTCCGGCAAAATTCCTGTTCTTTCCTGAATATCCTTAACTAATGCCATAGTGGAGGCAATTTGTTCAGGCGTATAACCTTCGTTTGTAGAACGTTGAATTTCAATACCGATGGAAGAACTGTTACAACCCCGAATAACTTCACCCGTATCAACACGTCTCCATACAGATTCACCGGCATGGTTAGCACGTTCATTTTCAGGTACTAACTGATAAATTTGACCGTCTCGTGCAATTAAATAGTGTGAACTGACACTTCGTGGATTAGGCGCTGCCAATGTGTTAATTGCTGATGATAATGTCGGACATTCGGTTGAGTGCAATACAATCATACTTGGTTTTTGACTGCGACCATGTCTGTTGGGAGATGTATAATCCCGATTAATCATTAATTTATCAGAATCAGGTGGAAAATCACCAGCAACGGCATTCGGAGTTGGCATTCTGTCTGTTGGAGCGTAATAATTTTCATTGTTTGAATATTCGCTTGAATAATGGTTTGAACGGCCGTGATGACCACCTGTTCCACCGCGAGAACCATCATAGGACGGACCAGAAGCTAACACACCATTATAGCGAGCTGCCATATGTTCACTACCGATACCACACATACCGGAAGCCACATTCTCAAATCCCATTGCAAAAGCAACAATCTCATCTTCTGTAACTTCTACGCCATAGGCAGCCATACAGGAACGATATAATAAAGCTAATTCATCTTTGGTTAATTCTCTGTCCGTACCGTCTAATGTTTGATATTTTTCAACCATTTGTTGTGCAAGTATTTGTGCAACTTGTCGCGGATCGGCATTTGGTGAAGATTGTAATGCCTGTTCAATCATCATACCCATTTCAATAGCCCGACCACGAACGGCAGATCGTTCTTTATTTGGATTATTAATAATGGCTTCATAAACAGCTTGCATGTTGTGGTCATTCATAGCATCTTGAATAGAACCCCAGTTGCCTTGATACGCCGTATCTAAAATGGCGGCCTGATAACAAGGTAATAAATTATCAAAATCTTTAAATTTTGAACGGCATTTTTCATTGATTTTGTGAGCCATTTCCTGTTTTGCCAATTCAATGGCTTTTTCTTCGGTAATGGTTGTTTCTCTGTAATTTAAAGTATTGTATCCCGGACGGGTAACTGTGCCGTAACCGATTGTTTCAACGCCTGCGGAACATTTGTATTGATTGGTATAACAACCTCTTAAATGTCCTGCTTCTCCCCGTTGAATTAAATAGAAAGCATAATCAACTAAATTTGAGCCTGTTTGTACGTTACTTGTAACAACCATTATTTTCTCCTTTGTTTTTTTGTAGTTGTATATATATTCAGTTTAACACATTTAAATAAAAATTCAACACTTTTTTTTCAAAAAATGCAATTTTTGATAAGATTGTTCATTTTGTAATTTTTTTTCAAAAACATCAAAATTTGAAAGAGTTTTTTCAAAAAAATAACATTGATAAAGACATGATTGTATAACGATTATCTATGTGCAAGTGTAAAGAGTTTCTGGTTAGCATACAATTAATCTGATAGTGATTGATTCTCTTAAAAATTTAGAAAGAAGAATTTGAAATTAAATAGATGATGGGTTTGTTGCTTTTAAATGTTCTTTGATTTTTTTACAAATAAACTAAAAATTTTAATTGCAAAAAAAAATCTCTCGTTAAACGAGAGATTTAAAGATGGCGCACCCGGCAGGATTCGAACTTACAACCTTTTGATCCGTAGTCAAATGCTCTATCCAATTGAGCTACGGGTGCATTTGATGTATATCCTTATACTTCTTTTTTATTTTATTTGCAAGCATTTTTTTTGAAAATAAGTATTTTTTTTATATCTTATTCATTTTTAAATATTTTTTTTGATTGATTGTGGCTTGATTTAATCAGATATAAAAAAAGTCATCGGTTTCCCGATGACTGTAATATTGAAAATTAATTATCTTCCACTATTCGCTTGTTGCTGTTGCATTGCTAAACTTTGTGTCTCGGCAGAAGTATCGGCAACCGATTCGGAATTGCCGGCAATCATGCCGGAAATACCTTTGGGTGTAATCAAGTTCATTGCACCGAGTAATTTTAGAGCTCCGCCAAAAGCGCCTAAGGAACTTGTTCCATAACTTAAAAACAAAGAGGCAGCACTTTCTACTTGTGCTCTGGTACCATAATCACCTGTTAATGCATTTAAATGTAATTTCATGGCTTTTGCTAAATCTTCTTTGCCTAATTTATCTATTTCGTCATTGTATTTTTTGTATGCAGCGTTTGCTTTTTCAAAAGTGCTAAGAATGTTTTTAACGCCTTCTTGTGAAGCAAATAATTTTGGATTTTTCTTCAGTGCCCCTTCAATTTGTGCAAGATATTCCGGATCACTCTTTAATCTTTTGGCAAATTCAGGAGATATGGAACAAGCTGATTGAAGACCTTTTGCTGATTCAGGGTATCGTTTCATCAATCCTTCAATGCTATCATTTGAATTGCTTGGTTGAGTGGATGTTGTGGTGCGAGCATCATTAATTAATTTTGCATCTTGTGTTGGATTGGTGCTTTTTGCGACTGACATTTTTCTCTCCTTGTTATATAATTGTTTAAATTAATATTTACAGTTTATCATTTTATTTGGGGATTGTCAATAGCAAATTTTCTCTTTTCACACATTATAAGAAGTTTTTTATAATGTGTAACTATGGTAAAATGTATATATACATAGCGTATTAAATTTTGGTGTTTTTTATTGACAGCATTATTTATTTCTGATATAATGTAAAAAATGTGTATTAGAGAAAGGAGTTTTCAAATGTTAGATGGGTTAAACAATCTTACCAAAAATATGAATCAGGGCATTAAAGCAACAACAGGTGCCGTAAAAACGGTTAGTCGTGCCAGTCGTACAGCAGGAAAAGCTGTTGATTTGGCTGAACGTGGAGTTCAACAATTTACAGGAACACCTGCCACAACACAAGATCCGTCTCAAGGTCATGTACAGATTGCATCTGCTCCGCAAGGTCAGACAGGTGGTAGTGTTTATGAAGCACCGGAAGGAACCTGTATCATTTTACCGCCACAAGTAACAGCAAACGGGCAACCACGTTATTTGGGTGCAAAAGCATATGAAAGTATTAAAAATTTAATGACAGGAGGCAATGGTCCCAACAATAATGTTGTGGTTGTAGGACCAGACGGTAAACCCTCTCAAAATGTATATACATATAATCCGGATGGAACTCTTTGTGTTAGAGGAGCACAAACGCCTGTTGATATTCAACAAACATCTGATGGAAAATTGGCTGGTGTTATTTTAAGTGAAAAAGAATATTTTTCTGCCGGATATGGTATTCAGCAGGAACAACAAAATCCAGGGGCTCAACAGATTAAACAAAATGCAGAATTAGGAAAAGCAGAAGATGCTAATAATGCTTCATGGTGGGAGAAAAATTGGCAATGGTTGGTTGGTGCCGGTATAGCCGTTGCAGCCGCCATTACAGGTTATTTTTTGATTCGTAATCAGAAAAAGAAAACAAAATCAGCTAATAATCAAGCTTCCGAATTGAGATCTGAGATTGCTTCATTAGGTGAAAGAGTTTCTGAATTGCAAGCTGGCTTAGCCGCTAACGGAACACAGATGGATGGTTCTGTCAATACAGGAACAACAACAGCCATGATGGATAATTCACGTTAATTTTGTTTGGTATTAAATCAATGTCTGAAGGAAAATCACAAACATTGCCTGAAATGACAACAGAACAATTATATAAAGCCGTTACGGTTTTGTATAATGAAGTGGTTATGTTACAAAAGGCTATTGACACAAAACAAGAAGATCCACAAGTAACAACCGTTGCTTCTTTGCGACAAACACGGGCTTTACAAAAATTAAAAGATTTAGCTGTATCTCCGATAGGTGCCGTGGGGTATGTAAAAGCTTGTTGTTTAACGGGACAAAATATTGATAGTTTGTTTGATTGGCAAAGTGGTTTTTTTGATGATAAGGGTAAGGATTTATTGGATAGTTTATTTGAAGCTGAAAATTTAATCCCAATGTTGAAGCAAAATAATGTATTGGCACATGTTACTGAAATGAGTTCTTTTGCTAAAAATTTGCCGAGTTTATCTAATTGTGCTATGGATATTCATTTGTATGATGCATTGCATAAAGCACGAATTGGTGAAGAATCATTTTCATCACAACTGGCAAATGTACTTGAAACGGAATATAAAAGTATTTCCTCAGATGATGAAGTAGATAAAAGAAATCAAAAACGTGTTTTGACAGTTATTCACGATTTAGCATCAAAAGATTATTCAACTGTACAAATTTTGGCGGCAAGAATTGCTGAAAAACAATATGATACCGATACGGCAAATGATTGGTATCATGAAGTTTTACGTAATAAATTTGCTTCAAAGTCAGATGTTAGTATTGCCAGAATTGGTTTGAATTTAGAGAATCCGATTCAAACAAAATCTCCGCACACATATATCCAAGAACAACAATCTTATGGTATATCTGATGCAGATGTGATACAACGTGCATACACACAATCCAGTCAAAAAGCACGTTGATAAAGGTTATTTTTGTTTTTTGCAAAAAACAAAATGCTTTAAAAACACATAATTAAAGACTGCGCAAATGATTAAACAAACAACTTGCATGATATAAACGTTGAAATGTAATATATCAACTAATATGTAAAGTAAAACAGCGTTGATGACATACGAACCCATCCAGGTCGTAATGCATTGTAAATATTCTTTAAAACTGATGTTTTTTGTTGCAAAAACAAAATATTTTTGTGTTAAATAACTGTTGATGCTGGATAAAACATAAGAGCTGAATAAGGCAATTTGATTGTATTCTTCTGTTAAGAGAAAAATAAGAGTAATAAATAAAAGGTATCCGAAAACCGTATTATATCCACCAACTAAAATAAAGCGTAACTTTTCAGGAAAACGCATCCAGAAGCGATAAACAATGAAATACCATTCTAAGAATTTATTCATATAAAGACTATATCAATACCTTTTTGTATCGTCAAGTGTTATTTGAAAACAAATGCTTGCTTTTTGGTTTGAAATATTTTAATACATATAATATGAAATAACAAAATGAGGTATTTATGAAAAAAATTTATGTGCTTTCCATATTGGGACTTTTTTTAAGTTTTGCATTTCCTGTATACAGTGGTCATTTACAATCGGTTGATAATATTTTAGTAGAAAAGAGTAAACGAATGATGTACTTACGTCAAGGTGATACTGTTTTGAAAAGTTATAAAATTTCATTGGGTGGTAATCCGGTTGGTCCGAAAGTCAAAGAGGGTGATTCTAAAACACCGGAAGGAAATTATAAAATTGAATGGCATAATCCCAACAGTTCATATCATCTGTCATTACGCATTTCTTATCCAAATGCTGAACAAAAACGAAAAGCCAAAGAAAATAATTATTCTGCCGGTGGAGATATTATGATTCATGGTTTTCCGAATTGGGCTCCGAATGCGTTATTTAAATATGTTCATAATAACCGTGATTGGACTGATGGTTGTATAGCGGTAACAGATGAGGAAATGACAGAAATTTATCACGCAGTCAAAGACGGAACACCGATTACCGTTAACCCATAAATTTATTGAGCTAAAGCATTTAAAAATGATTGTAAAAACTGATGTGTTTTTTCATCAGACGGCAATTTATTTTCTTGAAACATATTTTCGTGATACGTTAAATACATTTCAGGTTGACGAATGGTTTTTAATCCTAATACCTGAAACATAGAGCGTAAATGATTTTGAGCCATAGCTGTTCCTAACGGACTGGGGGCCAATCCGGCAGAAGCAGCTTCTTTTCCGATAAAAGCTCCTTTTCTATACGGACGGGATCCCCAATCAATCGCATTTTTCAAAAAGGCCGGAATGGAACGATTGTATTCAGGTGTAATAAATAAAATTAAGTCTGATGAACGAACAGCCTCTCTGAATGTATCAACCGATTGAATTTGATTTTTTTCTAAATCTTCTGAAAACATGGGTAATTCATTGATTTCAATGAGGGATAAGGTTAAATCTTTGTGTCCGATGGCGATTAGTGCTTCTGCCAATTGGCGATTAATGGAACCGACTCTGTTACTGCCGACAATAATACCTATTTTTTTCATATCATATTCTCCTTTAACCTATTTAATATGGCAAGTCTTAGTCAGAGAGTCAACTGTTTTTAAAAAAGAAACTTGCATTTATTTTAATTCTTCGTATACTGTTGTTATGGATATAACACAAAATGATTTTTTAGGTGGAAAAATTAAACTTTTGCAATATCAAACCGGATATCGGGCTACATCTGATTCGGTTTTGGTTTCGGCTACTGTTCAGGCAAAATCCGGAGAAACAATCCTGGATGTCGGTACTGGAACAGGTATTATATTGTTTTGTTTGGGATCTCGTATTTCTAACCTTCAAATGACAGGTGTGGATGTTCAAAATGAATTGCTTGCATTGGCACAGCAAAATAATATACTTAATCAGCAAAATGTTGAATGGATACAAGAAGATATAACGGCTAAAACTTCAAAAATACACGGACGACAATTTCATCATGTTGTTACTAATCCGCCTTTTTACAGAGAAGATATTGTCCGACAAAATCAGCAAACAGCAACGGCTTTTCATCAGTCAATCAGTTTAGATATTTGGATTCGTTATTGTGTGAAACATATCCGTCCAAAAGGGACGTTAACCCTGATTCATCGTCCGGAAGCCTTAACGGAAATATTAACAATTTTGAGTAAAACGGCATTAGGCGGGATAGAAGTTTTGCCGATTTATTCAAAACTGAATCAGGAGGCTAATCGGATTATTATAAAGGGAATACTTGGTTCAAAGAAGCAATTAACAATTCATCCGCCGTTTATAACGCATACGGCAGATAATAAATATACAAAAGAGGCTGAAGAAATATTAAGAAACGGCAAATCATTAAAATAAATGATTGACAAGTACAAAAAAAAGATGTATAAGGTGGTTTGTTATATGGTCCCGTAGCTCAGCTGGATAGAGCAACAGCCTTCTAAGCTGTGGGTCGGGCGTTCGAATCGCTCCGGGATCGCCACTTTAAAACGCTTTACTTTTGAGTAAGGCGTTTTTTGTTTCAGTGAGATTTATGCGTTATCTTGACAAAAAATAAATGTTAGGTTAAAATAGCTCGTCATCATAAAGGCGGAGAATAAAATGGCAAAATATACTTTTACGAAGTTCTGGTTTGAACAATTAGATAAGTGCGATTTTAAACAATTTTTATCAGAACTTAAAGCAACAGACCTAGCAGGTATCTTGGGTGCTCGTTCTCAATTTGATACCAGCTTAAAAACATTGGAAAATCAAAAATGTGATATATGGTTGTTGGAATCTTATATAGATTCTGTATATTCAGCTGATGGACAAATAAGAGAATTAAACTCAACCGCACGCAATGTCGGTGTGTGTCCGGCTCTATCATCAGATATTGTCAACAAAATTAAGAAAAAAGGTCTTCATACAAAGAAAGAAACAGAGGATATAACATCTCAGACCATTTTTTTTGGGGAATATCCGCAAACACTTGCTAATCAACGAACGTCTGAATTTTTGGAAAAAGCATATCAACAAAAAAGATTAATGCCAACCGGTAAACAATACACATTTAATACCATCGGTAAAGTGTATGACGAAAAAGAGAATCTTTGGCCGTATGCTGCCGGTCAAGACAGAGTTAGTCTAGCTAGTTATAGTGATGTTAAAAAAGAAGAACTTTATTGCAATTCTGTTGTTTATGCTGTTCAAACACACGATGAGTTTGAGTTTCTTGGTGAAAAATACGTTCGTCTCATGCCCCGTGTTTTTGATGAAACATTTATTCTATCAAACAAACAAGATTTAAAATTGAATTCTTTTCATACTCAACATTATTGGGTTAAAGTAGAGCCGATAGAATGGTTGGAAGATAAAAAAGGTAATTGGCTTTCAAAAAGAGTATTATTGGGGGGATTGCCGGTTAGACATGAATTATATAGATGGGATGCCCCATATACATTTGTCGGACGTTTTTTAAAAAAGCACTTTATGCAAGATATTATGCCAACTCATAACAAAACGGTTAAAGAAAAATCATTAGAAGAATATAAAAGTTATTTGTGTTTGTTTTTAAATGAGACAGAAAGAACGCCTTTTGCGTTTGGTAAGACAATTTCTGCTTTTTCCAAGCAGTACATTCTTTCAAAAACAAGTGATGAAATGACGGATATTGATAAAGAAATTTTGACTTATTCCAAAAATCTGATTAAAATACTTCTATCCGGAGAAAAGACACCACATCAAGTTTTGTTTTCCTTGCAACTTCCGCCTAAAAAAATGGCTCAAAGTTGTCTGGGACAATTTTGCAGAGGTGTGGGATATGTGCTTGGTATAGGTCGGCAAAGATTATGATTCCATTTCAAACAACGCTATTGTCATACAAACAATGTTTAGGAGATGAAAAATTAGATGTTTTGTCCCTTTTTGGAAAAGGTTGTTACGTTACTGAATTTGCCCGTCTTTTAGGTTCAAGAATGTATTCTAGTAAATCTGATGATATTTGTCCCGTTATTCCGGCTGAAGTTGCTTCTAAATTGATTCCGAATCGTGTAAGCAGATGTAATACGGCACAAATCGGTCAAACATATTTAACCGCCAATTATGGTGTTTATCCTCAAAATATTGTTCATTATTCCACCGAAAAGAAATTAAATAAAGCTTTTCGTGAGAAAAAAATACTTCAAACAGGAAATACATATACGGTTAATTTTGTTGAGAAGAAAGAAGGAAAACTTTTATATACCTCTGAAACCCTCAACGAATACGAATTTGAGCAGAACCGTTATGTGCGTATTACAGGCAAAGTTAAAAATGTTGATTGGACTGATTGTACAGATGAGCTAAAACCAATAAAAAACGGAAAATCTTATTGGGTTCAGGTGCGTCCGATAACATGGCTTATTGATGAAAAAACAGGATTGTGGATTTCTCAATGTGCCTTGTTGAGTGGTTTGTCAGAAGATAGTCCGGATAATCGGTCAAAGGATTTTAAAGAGTCGTTTTTAAATCGTTATTTGAATGATGTTTTTGTTCGGGATATACATAATCATTATGATATGGCGTTTTTTCAAGAAAAGTTGTTAAGTGCTTTGTATCCCGTTCCACAAACAACATTTGCATATAGTCAGGTCGTTTTTAAAACGCTTGTTTCTTATTTAAATAAACAACCATTTAATTTTCAACTCTTACCTAAAGAAGAACAATTGACACAATATGCTAAAAAGCTTGTGTTGGATATGCAAAAAGGGGATAAAACACCGAATGATGTTCTTTTAGAATTAGTTAAGCCTGTTAAAATTTGTAATGCACAAACAAATTTAAATCACTTAACCGAAAAGAATCGGCAACGGTAAATATTCAAATTGATTTTAGACTTTATTTATGGTATAATATAACAACTTAATAACCAAACGGATATGGATGATGATATCGTATAATTCAGATATACTTTTGCAAGATTCAAGTAATCAGCCGATAACGCTTTATCATGGAACAGCTACACGATTTGAACGATTTCGTCCTTTATCACACTTTGGTTCAAAAGCAGCTGCAAAATTAGCGGCACAAATGGCGGTTGAAAACGGGAGTGAAATTTTGGATTCGGCAAGTGTTTCAAAACGTCAGTTGGAAAATTATTCCATAAAGGCTTATGTTGAACAAAGTAAACGCAAAATTATTCCTGTTCAGTTGGTTATGAAAAGACCTTTGTATGTGCATGATTTGGGAATGCATACGATTGAAAATTATAAAAAAATTGTTTTGCAGGAACTTGAAAAAGATACATATACGAATTTGATGATAAAAGAACATCCTGTGTTGCAGAAGTTTGCTATTGCCGGTATGCTGATGAATGCTTATCAGGAACAACAAACTGTCCCGCCGATATATGATATGATTTTTAAAGACCCGATGGATACGGAAAAAATGTCTTCATTTGATGTTGCCAATGAATTATATTGCGAAAAATTATATCCTGTTATGGCACAAATGGATGAAGAAGAAATCTCTAATGCTGATAAGGTTAATCGGCAACATTTGGTCTTACAACGGATGATTCGCTTTTTTGAATCACGTGGATATGACGGTTTTGTTTATCATAACAGAGGTGAGGATAGAGGGCATTTGTCTTATATTGCATTTCGCTCTGAACAAGTTGTGCGTTTAGACAGAGATTTACCTAAATATGTTAATTTATATCCTGATGAGGAAGATTCTCAACAATTACGTCAAATGGAACGAGAGGCACTCAACCGTTGTTGTGAACGCCCGTTGTCTGACAGAGAATTAAAACGTAAACACGATTTCAGAGAAGATGTTTTAAAAGATATTTCACGTCAGGAAATTGAAAAAGACGAAAAACTCAAAAAAGTTGTCTCAAATTATTACCCGATATGGCGTGATAGCGAAGAGTTTTTCCATTAAATAATGTTTTTATTGGCGAACCGAACTATCCCGACCACCGGCATCATAACGGCCAAAGTTTTTAACGAGTTGTTCAATAACAGATAATTCTTTTCCTCTGACAGGGGAAATGGTTTCATCATAGGCAACGTGTTTTGCATCAGCAAGTGTTAAATGCTCAATATTTTGAACAATATCCTTGGAATCAAACGTGATGACATAAATATCCCGTTCCGTTTCTTTTGGCTCAAAGAAAGCACGACTTTTTTTAATCACTTTGCTGTATACAAAAAAATCACCATTCCCTAAATGATTTTGAAAGGCGGGTTGTCCTAACAATTCAATCACTTTCATTTTTGGGAACCCCGGTTTGACTAAATTTAAACGGGTTTGTGAGGGTAAATCTCCGCTTTGGAGTGTTTCTAAACCGCATCCGCTGATAAAAAAGCACGAAATTAAACAAGTTGTGTAAAATACTTTCTTGAACATTTTTTTCTTCTCTGTTATAGTGTTTGAAATTAATATATTATATAACAAATGAAAGGGATTTCGTCAATGGAAAATTTGCAACAGGAAGAAAAAGATATCGCTTGTGTGGTTGATGTTCGTAAAATTACGGCACAACCCACATATATGCATATGACGGCAACAAAAGAACAATGTCAGGCGTTGGCAGAGCATTTTGAAATTATTGCCGTTGATGATTTGAATGTGGATGTCAAATTGTTGAAAAAAGAAGATATTATTGAATTGACAGGAACATTAAAAGCACATGTCAAACAAGAATGTGTTGTTACGTTGGAACCGATGGAAAATGAAGTTGACGGTGAATTTGATATGTTATTTTCAACCACAAAACAGCCGATAGTTAATGAATCGGTTTTGGATATTGATGTTACGGAAGAACCGATTGAATTTTTACCCCGTCCTCAAATTTATTTTAAAGATATTGTATTTGAACAGTTTGGGTTGAATTTGGATTATTTTCCCCGAAAAACAGATGAATTATTTGTGTATAGAGAGGATTCGGAGCCGATAGAAAAAGAAAATCCTTTTGCTGTGTTAAAACACTTGACAAAAGAGTGAGATTTGATATAATAAGAGTATAAAGCGATATTTTAAGGAGGTTCGTATGTCAGATGAAGCCATAAAAGAACAGGAAATGAGAGAGAAAGAAACAGCCGAAAGAGAAGCACAAGAACGTGAAGAAGCCGAAAGAGCAGAAAAAGCGTTGGCAGAACAAACGGCTGAAACGGTTACGCCTACTGAAAATGAAAATACAGCCTCTCAATCAACGGGACATATTGAATCTGCTGTTGAATTGCAAGCAGCCCGTTATGCCTATATTGAAAATTTAGAACGCAGAATTATGGCAGATGATTTTGTAGAGCAGGGTGAATTAGAAGATGCTATGAATTGCAAAGCACAAGTGTTGTTGGAATTGGTAGCTGTTGAAGATTATGCATCAAAATTAGGAAAAGATAACCCCTCATTACCCGCAATCGGGGTTTTAAAAGACCATTTATATAAATGCTATAACAAAACTGAAAAAATGCGTGACAGATTGGCACAAGAACGTCAAAAACAGTTGTTGGGCAAACAACATGAAGAATATGATTATCAACAAAGACATAACACCATCAATCTTGAATATCCGGAATTGTTGAGAAATAAACAATATAATTTTGGTGTTTTTCAGGATAAAAACAACAATATGATTAATTTGACAGGTTTGGGATTGTCAGCGGGTTCTGTGGGAATGTTATCTCAATTAATTAAAAATCCAAGCGAATCTATTAAGGCTCAAATGCCGGATTTGATTACGGAATTTGCTTCCAAAGTATCCGGTCAGGATAAAGAAGCCATTAACGGATTTATTGGTAGCTTAACGGCGGGTTTAAATACGTTTAAATCGGTTAAAGCAATGACAGATGCATTAGAGGGTGTTGGTCAAATGGCAAAAATGTTATCTGCACTTAAAGGTGGTAACGCTATTTAAAATTCTTGGAAAGTCAGTAAAGTGTTTCATTTGTAAAGAATGAAACACTTTTTTTGTGGGTAAAATGAATGGAGATAAATATAATAAAATACCTCAAATACAAGGAAACGATGTTGATTGATATTTTGCAATATATAGGAGAACTGGATTGAACAAGTTTTTTTATTCAGAAACAAAAAAATAAACCTCGCTGAAAAATCAACGAGGTTTACTTTATCTAGACAGATAAATGTTTACTTATCCGCAAATTAGCTTTGACGGAAGACAACGCCTGCAACAGCGTTATTAGCACAAGCGCCTTGACCTAAAATGTTTTGACCAGCTGTGCAAACACCTTCTGTTGGGAATGTTAATGTCATTGTAACTGCATCTTCATCAATATCTGTAATTTCTAATGTAGCACCACCCGGCATGTTTCCAGCACCGTTGTTGTCATCATTTGGAATTAAACCGAGAGATAACGGAGTAATTGAGTTAAGAGCTGTACCGGCTGTAACTAAATCTTGACCTGTACGAGCGATTGAAGTTTGGTTTTGAGCAAATGCCAAAGAAGCAACTTTGTTAGCCATGTCGATAACTTCGTTTGCACGGTAACGGTTCATAGCCATTGTATAACCAGCGATACCACCGATTGAGAGAACACCAATAATAGCCAAAACGCCTAACATTTCAACCATTGAACGACCTGATTCTTGAGTTTTTTTCATGACGAAATTCCTTTCATGTTTTTTATAATCTGTTAAACTTGAAAAAAATCTTCTGTTCTTTCACGGTTCAACCAAAGCTTTGAACCCTTTACGCTGTTTTCTCTTTCCCTGAAAGTGAAAACCCTGTTTTCTGTCGCGTGCGAACGACCATCTGATTCTTTTCTACTTAAAACAAATTTTCAAAGAAATTGCAGACCCCCAAAGCTTTGTCCTTTTACATTGCAATACATTCGTATCTTAATGTGCAACCTCTTATCCGACTTGTTTTTGAAAAGGACTTTTACCTTTCCATAAGCACAGTATATCTGATTGTTTTCCAAAAAACAAGCACTTTTTTGATTTTTTTTCAAAAAAATGCTAATTGTTTGAATAATATAAATAAATTTTAACTAAAAATTAACTTTTGAGGGCTGATTTATTAATTTTTGTGCCAAAGGTAAGACCTCTTTTGGCTTTTCGGCAAACCCAATAAAGTCCATATCACTATCCGAAATCACATTTTGGCGTTTCATTTCGGACAGTTGATTGCGTAAATTATCAAAATAATGATTTGAATTTAAAAGAATAATTGGTTTTGTCTTTTGATTTGAACTATATTCGGATTCGTTTAATCCATTAGTTGACGCATCAGATTTTTGGCTTGTTTTTCCCCTTTTTTGTGGCTTGTCATTCAGCTGTTTTTGTAATGCAAGTAAGTCTGAAAACGTTGTCAACGAATCCAATCCTCCCGGTAAAATCACATACATATCAGCCGAGTCGATACGTTTTTGCCGTGCCGACTCGGTTGTTTTGGTTAATGTATAAGGCATTTGATGACAAAAATGTGTTTTTGGACAATTGAGTTCATATCGTGAGGATTCGCTGATAATTTCAGCATTTCCTTTGAAATCATGGATTCCTTGTAAAAACTTGCCGGATACACCATAGGTTTGACTGTCAATTAGTAACTTCTTTTTACTTTGAGCTAATAGTTTACCTAATTGATAGACATCTTTGGGATGTGTTCCTTTTTTAAAATTTGTTGAATCACCGTAAACAGAGATTGTTTGAATATTATCCGATTGTTGTGCAACGGTTGTCATGGAAGAGCTCATTAATATGATACAAACGAATCCAAACAGTGATTTTTTCAACATGGGAGCTCCTTACTTATTTGCGGTTAAAAATAGCATCTTTTGCCCGTTCCAATACCGGTTGCACAATGGCGCGTGCTTTAACGGCACCGGCTTGTAACATATCTTCAACTTCATCAAAATGAGCCATATAATAATTATATTTATCTCTCATTTCACCAATGTCATTTAAAATACATTGCAACAATGTTTTCTTAATAGTGCCGTATCCCATTCCGCCTTTTTCCAAACCGTCTTTAATCTCTTGGACAATGGATTCGGGTGCAATGCCTCGTGCAATTTGATATAACAAAATATCATCCGGATTTTTAGGGGCATTAATGTCTTGGCAATCAGTTTTAATACCCATAACAGCTTTTTTGATTTCAGCATCCGTACCAAACAACGGAATGACATTGTTGTAGCTCTTGCTCATTTTACGACCGTCAGTTCCCGGGAGCGTTTGAGCCGATTCGGTTAAGTATGCAATGGGTACTTTAAAAATTTCTTTTTCGTAATGAGCATTGATTGATCCGGCAATATCAGCAGCAATTTCAACGTGTTGGACTTGGTCTTTGCCGACGGGAACAATGTCTGAATCGTAAGCTAAAATATCGGCGGCCATTAAAACAGGATATGTGTATAACCCCATATTAATGCCGGCATCGTTTGGTTCTCCTTTGGCAACGTTTTTATCAACGGCAGCCTTATAAGCATGCGCTTTGTTCATAAATCCTTTGGGTGTATATGCCATTAAGATTGTTGTCAATTCAAATAATTCAGGTACATCTGATTGTTTGTAAAACACCGTATGATTTGGATCAACACCGCATGCCAAATAAACAGATGCAATTTCTTTTGTGATTTTTGATAAAAAGACAGCATCTTTAATTGCGTTAATGGCGTGATAATCTGCCACAAACATAATATGGCGTCCGTTTTGATTAATTTGATGACCTAATTCAATAGCGGGACGAATCGCTCCGACATAGTTGCCGATATGAAGTGTTCCTGTCGGTTTGACACCGGTTAATATTGTTTTATTATTGTAATCCATGGTTGTATCCTTTAATAAATAGATTGAGTATATAAAAATTAAATATTAAATAAACCGAAAGTTCGGTAAAATCAAGCTTAATTTAGCTCCGCCATCGTCCGTTTTGCATATTTGCAACAATGGAAAAATCACGAATGGGGTCATCCGGTGTTTCAAAAGAATGATCGGTTTTGAATTTTTTATTGAATGACTGAATGCGTTTTTCGGCTTCTTTATTCAACGAATCACGAATCAACATCAGTGGATTTTTATCTGTTTGAGTTGTTTTTTCGGGCAATTTTATGTTTTTCAGTGATTCCAACATGGTTATTGGTTTAATTCTGTCGGGAACCTGTTGTATTGTTGGTGAATTATATAATTCATCATAAACCAATGTGTGAGCCATTTGTTGTGCCTGTTGCACTTCATTTAGTGTTAAATCACGATTTTTCACGTTTTTCATGCTTTGTGCAAACACAAGTGTCATATAGTTTTCCAACAACAATGTTTTATGGTCTTGACGCATCATAATGCCATCTTCAAAGGTATTACAAAATTTTTTTAAGGCTTTGATGCAAAATGCCGATTGTGATTCGGGTGTTGCCGGTTGTCCGTTTCGTTTTTTCTTGTCCTGATTTGTTTCATAAGCCAATTTGCAAATTAAATCACGCAATTTTTCACGATCAGTAACTGCTTTCTCTTTGCCTGCATATAAAGGATTGGGAATTTCTTTTTTTAATGCCTTTTTATAAATAGTGGTTCCCTGAATACCTGTATCGCCGAATTGATAATGAAAATCAGTCCCCAAAGCTTCCAAAAAATATGAATCTTTAATAAAAGGATTGGCGGTAATAAGTTTGTGCTTTTTATCTTCATATTCAAAGCGTGAAATTTCTAATGCATTTTGTGAATCTATTGTCGCATAGTCTTCTTTATTGAATAAATAAGCTTTTTGATCTTCCGGCGATAACACATTCAGATTAATTTTCTTTTTGGCACGGGTTTTGCAATAGGCCCTTCTATCATAGCAAGATTTAACTAATTCTGTTTTTTCTTTAAGAGATAAAGGTTTGCCGTTCCGCATGAGTTTTGTTTTTTCAAGAATGGCAAGACCTTCTTTTTCCGGATATCCTTGTTTGTTACATTCAATTTTGTTACCGTAACCGATGGTTAACCCACCTCTGGGACAAAAATAAAAATGTTCAATGGGTTTACTGTGAACAACATTATTTTTGTCTTTGTAAACTTGTGTGCTTTCCATGGAAGTAACAAGTGCCATCATACAATCGGACATAGCTTGTTGTGCCATAATAGCGTCAGCCGTTTCGGCACCGCTGGGCATACCGGCATTAACGCTGGCATTATAAAATTCACCTATTGAATTTGTTGCACTAACATTCATTAGTCCTGTTTGTGCCGATTGTAATTTGTTTTTTAAAGTTGACATTTGTTATCCTTACATACTCCTATTATAATACTTCTTTTTTTTGACTTTTTCAATGATTTTTTTAATAAGAACAAAATTTTCAAAATAAGATATAATTTTTAATGTTTTTTCTGAAAAAGCTTGCATTTTTGTTTGAAAATTTTTAAAATACACTTATTGGGGAGGAAATTAAAATGTTAACTGAAAGTTTGATTATTACGGCTCTGGGTATGGGCGGAGTCTTTTTCTTTTTATTTATTTTAGTTTGTTTTATGAATTTATTGCGATTTGTTTGTCCGAATGAACAGGCAAAAAAATCTGATAAAGTTGCTTTGGCTATTGCATATGCACTTCAACGGAAAGGAAAATAATATGTTAAGAAAGAAGAAAAAAGTTTCATTTATGTGTACGGCTTTTCGGGATGGATTCCAATCTGTTTTCGGAGCAAGGGTTTTATCAAAAGATTATTTGCCGATTGTCAAAGAAGCTGTTGAAGCTGGTATGACAAACATTGAGGCCGGTGGTGGTGCATCCTTTCAGGCGGCATTTTTCTATAATAACGAAAATGCTTTTGATGTGATGGATTCGTTTCGTCAAATTTGCGGACCGGATGTGAATTTACAAACATTGGCACGTGGTGTTAATGTTGTTGCTTTGGATTCGCAAAGTTCGGAAATGATTAAATTGCATGCCGAAATGTTTAAAAAACACGGTATGACGACTATCCGCAATTTTGATGCATTAAATGACCCTGAAAATTTGATATACAGTGCAAAATGTATTACGGAAGCCGGTTTGAAACATCAGTTGTGTGTGGCTATGATGTCTTTGCCTCCGGCATGTAAAGGTGCTCATACACCTGATTTTTACGAAGATACACTGAAAAAATTTTTAAAGGCAGATATTCCGTTTGATTCGTTATGCTTTAAAGATGCATCTGGTACTACAACACCGACCGTGGTTTGTGAAACAATTAAACGAGCTCGTAAATTGGTTGGTAAAAAAGTGCCGATTCAATTCCATTCACACGAAACAGCAGGTGCCGGTTTGGCTTGTTATTTAGCAGCCGTTGAAGGTGGAGCGGATATTGTTGACTTGTCTATGGCGCCTGTTTCGGGTGGTACGTGTCAACCGGACATTGCAACGATGTGGCACGCTTTACGGGGAACAGATTTTGAATTAGATTGCGATGTTGATGCCGTTATGCGAGTAGAAGAACATTTGAAAGAAGCTTTATCTGATTATTTTATTCCGCCTGAAGCATTACACGTTGAACCTCGCATTCCATGGTCGCCAATGCCGGGTGGTGCGTTAACGGCCAATACACAAATGTTGCGAGATAACGGTTTAATGGATAAATATGCTGAAATTATTATTGCGATGGAAGAAGTTGTTCGTAAAGGTGGATTTGGTACCTCTGTTACACCTGTTTCTCAATTTTATTTCCAACAGGCATTTAACAACGTTATGCAAGGACCATGGAAAAAAATTGCCGAAGGATACGGTAAAATGGTTTTGGGTTATTTTGGAAAAACACCGGTTAAACCTGATGCGGAAGTTGTTAAAATTGCTTCTGCTCAATTAGGATTGGAACCAACAAAAAAATCGGTTTTATCTATTAATGACGCCAATCCGCAAAAATCTCGGGCATTTTATGAAGATAAACTAGAAGCGGAAGGATTGCCGATTACAGATGAAAATGTCTTTATTACGGCCGCTTGTGGTGATAAAGGTATTGCATTTTTACAAGGCAAGGGAAGTGTTAAAGTGCGCTATAAAGAAAAACCGAAAGTTCAAACTGATGTTCAAAACAGTTATGATATTATGATTGATGGCGAAAAATATCATGTTGAATTGCAAGATGGAACTGCTGTTGTTAATGGGAAATCATATACTTATCAGGAAGGAGAAACAGTAGCAATAACAAAAACACCAAAATCGGATGCAAAACCAATTAGTACGCAAGGTGTTCATGATATTGTGGCACCAACACCGGGAACTGTTACAAAAGTTTTGATTCAAACAGGACAAACTGTAACACCTGATACAGATGTTTGTGTTGTGGAAGTGATGAAAATGGAAACAATGGTTAAAGCAGGTGTTTGTGGGCAGGTTTCAAATATATCTGTTCAACAAGGAACACAAGTTGTTAGTGGTCAATTAATTGCAAAGGTGCAGGCATGACAAAAAAATGGTATTTTTGGGTTATTTGTATTTTAGTCTGCTTGGGTGCTTTTCTCAAATTGGCTTGTATAAATGAAAATGTAATGGCTGTTTGGCAACAAACAGGGTTGTCCATTTTAAGTACGCAATTAACACCTGATAATATGGCCTTACCAATGGGTGTTGCTCAACTGATAATGATGTTAATTTGTTGTTTGTTGCTTTATTTGGGTATTGCCAAAAAATTTGAACCGTTATTGTTGATACCGATTGCTGTTGGCGGATTGTTAGCTAATATGCCGGGGGCTGGTATGACACAGGAAGGTGGTTTGCTTTATATTTTGTATCATTTAGGGATTGAAAACGGTTTGTTCCCGCTCCTTGTTTTTATGGGAGTTGGTGCAATGATAGATTTCGGTCCTATGTTGGCTAATCCTAAAACAGCACTTTTAGGAGGGGCAGCTCAATTTGCTATTTTTGGCACATTTTTAGGAGCTATTGCGTTAGGTCAATATTTGCCGTTTTTAGATGTTTCTTTAAAACAAGCAGCGGCTATTGCTATTATTGGTGGTGCAGACGGTCCGACATCTATTTATTTGGCTGGTAAATTGGCTCCTGAATTGTTGGGTGCTATTGCTGTTGCCGCTTATTCCTATATGGCGCTGGTTCCTGTTATTCAACCGCCTGTGATGAAAGCTTTGACAACTGAAACGGAAAGAAAGATTGAAATGCATCAATTACGGGACGTATCAAAACGTGAAAAAATATTGTTCCCTATTATGACAACTTTATTGACGGGATTGTTTATTCCTATGGCATTGCCGTTAATTGGTATGTTAATGTTTGGTAATTTATTGAAAGAATCAGGTGTAACCGAAAGATTAAGTAATACAGCCTCTAATGCCTTAATGAATACTGTTGTTATCTTTTTAGGATTATCTGTTGGGTCAAAAATGGCAGCTGAATTATTTTTAGTTCCTCAAACATTAATTGTTTTGTGTTTAGGTATTATTGCTTTTTGCATTGGTACGGGTTCAGGTGTGTTAATGGCAAAATTAATGAATGTCTTTTTGAAACAAAAGATTAATCCGTTAATTGGTTCAGCCGGTGTATCAGCGATACCAATGGCGGCTCGTGTGAGTGAAAAATTAGGATTGGAAGCAAATCCGAATAATCATTTAATTATGCATGCTATGGGTGCTAATGTAGCCGGTGCAATCGGCTCAGCTATTGCTGCTGGTATTTTGTTGGCACTTTTGGGTTAAGTTATATAGATGGCAATGAAGAATCGGCTGATAAATATCAGCCGATTTTTGTTTGTTTAAGGCATAAATCTATTGAATTAAAATGTTTTTATATATCAATAATGTATGGAGAAAATATAATAATTCTATTTTTTGAAACGATATCTTATGCAAATCGTTGCATATTAACGTCCCTTTAATTGCAACGATTTCGGGGGTATAGGGAGAATTAAGCCATTTTAAGCCAAGCCTTGCAAATCTGC
>JAZUBA010000019.1:0-2127 GCA_045638265.1 Alphaproteobacteria bacterium
GTACGATGTTTTGCTAGCAGCTGCAAAGATAAGTCATGACCTTAGGTACGAGTCAAGAGGAAAATGAAAAATTTTTTAAGCGATA
Organism: Alphaproteobacteria bacterium; assembly: GCA_045638265.1. GTDB lineage: Bacteria > Pseudomonadota > Alphaproteobacteria > CAAHEQ01 > UBA3637 > RGIG4140. The sequence continues at coordinate 86 of JAZUBA010000019.1, forward strand.
TCATTTAAGTCATAATATAGTAATCTCGTTACAATATCATCTTCCTCTTTTCTTAAATATTGAAAATCATTGTTCTGATAAAACGGAATAGCATTATTGTAAGCGTCAACGGTTATAAATCGACAACCTGATTTGTTGTTTTCGATGAAATAAGATTTGATGAAATTTAGCAATATGGAGCCAATGCCCTTGCCATGGAAATCTTTGTTTATTCCCAAACGACATATTTTAACCGAAGGATAACTTCTAATACGTTTCTCGTTAACGAATCGACTTTTCCTGAAACGATTAAATTCCGTTTTGTTTTCAAAGTCGGTCAAGGAAACTCGGTCGTTAGCTAAACTGAAATAGCCGATAATCTCTTTAGATTCGATGTTTTCTAAAACGTATGTGACAGCTAATAATGCTTTTCTGTATGAAATAGCTCTGTTTAAAAGGAAGTCGTTCAAATCATTGTCTCCACAATCGAACGACTTTACCTTTTCATTTTTTTGTAATTTCCGAATCTCATAGATGTCAGATTTACAATTGAGAAAATACGCCATGTTTTTTATCCTTTAAAGATTTTCATAATCATTTCATAATCTCGTAAGCGTTTCGCTCTTTTCTCAGGATCTTCGTGACGCTTTTCTTTCATTCTTTCTTCAAATCTCCGAGCATCTTCACCGTAAAGAATCGGAGTCTCTTTAATAGGTCGTGCCATAACTTTTAGTTTTTTAAATTTCTTTGCAAATATACAACCTAAAACAAAACTTGTCAAGGAAAATAAAGTTAAAAATTATTAACAATCAATATGTTATAGATATATCTATTAATTAATGATTATATTAATGGAAAAATTAAAATGGAATAAAAAAACAGTCAAACTCGGGAGGAGATTTACTTTGATTGTTATAATTGTTTTAATTCGTTGTTTAAAAATTCTATCAATGATTCCTTTGGTGGTAACTGTAATAAATACTTTGATATGAATAGATTTTCATCCATACCTGCCGTAGCGTATTTTACCATTTCAGAAGATGCATCGGTGCAAAGCAAAATGCCAATTGGTGCATTGTCATCATTTCTCATTATTTGTTCTCGATAATATGAAACGTACATGTTGAGTTGAGCAATATCTGCATAATTGAATTTTCTGGTTTTTAATTCGATTAAAATATGACATTTAAGTATTCTGTGGTAAAAAACCAAATCAATGAAGAAATATTCGTTGTCAATTAAAATGCGTTTTTGTCTGGATTCAAAGCAAAAGCCATCTCCTAACTCTAAAATGAAATTTTGGATATGTGTTATGAGTATGTTTTCAAAATCATTTTCTTCAATAATGTCTTGATTTCTAATTCCTAAAAATTCAAAAACGTATGGCGATTTTACTATGTTTGTAACAGTGGAAATGTTTGCGTCGTTATTGATTGTCGTTAATAATCTTTCTGGATTTTTACTAAAGCTGGAACGTTCATAACATAATGATTCAATTTGGCGACTTAATTCTTTTACGCTCCAGCAACCCTTAATTGTTTCAATTTCGTAAAATATTCGTTTTAAAGGATTCTCAATGTATATTAACTCAACGAAATGTGAAAAAGATAAATTGTTGAATAATTTTGCTGGTTCAACTTGTGGTAATTTTTCAGATGCCGTCTGAAAAATTTTTGTATTGCTCGATATGCTTTCGTTTATTGTATTGTCGTCAGGAAGTTGTAGCCATCCTGTCATCGACTGAAAAATGTCTTTGTAATTTGATAGATAATTTCTAATCTCAAATCTAATGTTTGGATATATTAAATAGAATTTACGACATTGGCTGAGAATGGTCGTCCCCAAACCTTTAATGGATATTGTTTTTGATATTTTGTATAATAATTTGTCTCCATATTTTGCTCTGTCTTCACCATTTTGTTCAAATTCTACAATCCAAAGTCCGATTAACCAATTACGGACAGTTATGTTTTGGTTTATAGCACGAATAGTATTGTTTTGTAATATTTCATGCGTGAATTTGATATTATTTGTGAGTTGTGGAAATTTCATGGTTTTAAAAT
>JAZUBA010000020.1:0-45230 GCA_045638265.1 Alphaproteobacteria bacterium
TTGTCAAAATAAGGTTTTTTCTATTCGGGGAATAGAGATAAACTGCTCAAAACAAAAGAAAAGGAGAAATAAAATGAAAAGAACAATTAAATCAGAATCAGGCCGTTCAATGGTTGAAATGTTGGGCGTATTAGCTATTATCGGTGTATTATCAATCGGTGGTATTGCCGGTTATACAATGGCTATGAACCGTTTCCGTGCAAATGAAGCTATTGATATGGCAAATAAATATGCTTCATTAGTATTTGCACAAAACCAAACATCATTAGCTCGTACAGGTGTTGCTTTAGCTGCTGTTCCAACTCTTGAAACATTAGGATTAACAACAGGAGATTTGGTAGGTAACAATTTAGCTGGTGGTGGATCATTAGTCGTTGAACCAGCTGGTATTGTTGATGATGGTGTAACTGTTACAATCAACTTTACAACAGAAGGTGTTTGTGAAGCAGCTGTTAACATTTTGGGTGGTGTTGTTGCCGGAGATAGAGGTACAGCTGATAACTGTGCTGCAAATGGTGGTAGTCTTACAACATTCTTCCGTCAAAGCTAATCATTTGACAGCGAGTAAAACAATTACAACTTAAAGAATCCCAAAGCTCTTTAAGTTGGAGCAACAGAGAAGTTTCCGTTTTATTGATTCTTGAGTTTCGGTGCTTCTCTGTTGTTTTTTTTATGATACAAACTTAATTCCTGTTATTTTAAATCATCTTCATATCGTACCGATTTTTTAACACCAACGGCATTTTTTAACACAAAACGCCACTCTTTGTGTTTGTATTCTTCGGCATATCCTATCCCAATTCGGGGTGTTGCTACGATATCTTCTGCCTTTATCTCATCCGTTCGAGGAGAAATCCATATCATATCACCTGTCAAATCCATCCCATCAAAAGATTTTGTTATACCTAACGCCTGACATAATTTACCAGGTCCATTCGTTAATTGTTTTATATCGGCCATTGAACGACGTTTTTGCATAACTTCCAATCCCTCAACCGGTTCAATCGCCCGAATTAAAATGGCTTTCGGATCATCTTTTTTGCCAATAACAACATTAAAATGATAGTGCATACCATAGATAAAAAACACATAAGCACACCCACCCTGTTTATAGCAACTTTCAACGCGCGGTGTTCGGCGATAATTATAGGTATGAGCGCCTTTATCCTCAGCACCCATATACACTTCTAATTCCATAATTTTACCTACCGTCAGTTCATCATTGATATATGTACACAAATAAGCCCCTAACAAATGCTTTTGAGCAATTTCAAAAGGGTCTTTCAAATAGATTTCCGGTGATAATTTTTGCATTGTGTATTCTGTCATGATCTGTTTCATAGCGTGTTTTACATAAAATCTCAAGAAAAAACACACAAAACTTTAAAAAAAATATTGACAAAGAAGATAATGTACAATATACTGTTAAAACAGGCAGATTATGGAGGAAAAAAATGTCACATAAAGAACAAAAACCATTTATTCCGGAACAACACACATTTCCAACAAAAGAAGAATTACGAGAAGGCAAAATTTTAAATGCTGCCATTAATCAAAATTGGCGTGTCCTTGAAAAGTATATGCACTACGGATTAAGTCCGTCTGCTCATAAAGACGGTTTTTCACTGTTACACTTTGCCGTTGTCGGCAATCATCCGGATAAGGCTGTTATGTTATTAAATCAAGGCGCACTTATCAATATGCAAGATAAAGAAAATGGTTGCACACCTTTACTGTTAGCCGTTAAGAAAGCACACGCAAAAGTGATTGACGTCTTATTAGAAAGAGGTGCAGATGTCAACAAGCCTACAAAATTCGGATACACACCTTTAATGATTGCTGCTGAATTAGGCTTAATGAAAATCACACAAAAATTATTAAAACAAGGTGCAAAAGTCAATGTATCAACAAATGACGGTGTTAAAACACCTTTATTATCCGCTTTAATGAAAAAACACATCAGCGTTGCCAAATTGTTGTTAGATGCAGGGGCAGATGTTTTTGCCAAAAATGAATTTGGTGTCAGTGCTGTTGATTATGTCCAAAAAGAAGGATTTGATAAAACAGTTCTCGGAACACGATTAAAAGCTTTTGTTTTAAAAGCCGCCAAAGAACAAGAACAACAAAAAGACACTCAAAACCAAGCTATATTACTGGCAAAAATGGCTCAAAATGGCGGACGTTCTGAATAATCATGATACAGAATTATCCAACGATACACTTATCCGTTTATTAACGGATGACACGCAAGAAGAGAATTTATTTAAGCACGCAAAGACAATACGAGAAAAACATCTCGGAAATATTGTTCATTTGCGTGCTTTATTAGAATTTTCAAATATATGTCGCAATCATTGTTTTTATTGTGGTCTGCGTTGTGCCAATCATACATTAAAACGTTATCGGTTAGATTTAGAAAACATTATCACGCTAGCAGATTCTGCCATTCAGGAGGGATATAAAACCATTGTTTTGCAATCGGGTGAAGATGTTTTTTATTCAGCAGATAAAATATGTTATCTCATTGAACAAATAAAAAAACACGATGTAGCTATTACGTTAAGTATAGGAGAACGCAGTTATCAGGATTATAAATTATTTCGTCAAGCCGGTGCTGACAGATATCTCATGCGTATTGAAACAACCGATAAAAATCTTTACCACACACTTCATCCGCATATGAGTTGGAAAAAACGTCATGAATGCTTACTAATGCTACAAGAATTAGGATATGAGCTCGGTTCAGGGATATTAGTCGGATTACCGAATCAAAGCATTGAATCCATTGCAAACGACCTACTCTATTTGCAAAAATTAAATATTGATATGGCGGGTATCGGACCATTTATACCCCATCCGCATACACCTCTTGCATATGAAAAAGGCGGAACGTTCTTGTTGGCACTCAAAACAATGGCTTTGATGCGTATATTATTGCCAACAATCAATATTCCGGCAACAACGGCGTTGGAAGCATTGCAACCCAACGGACGTATGAAAGCCTTGCAATGCGGAGCCAATGTGATTATGCAAAACATCAATTCGGCAGCATATCGTTCATTATATGATTTATATCCTCATAAAAACAGTAAAGAAAACACATCAAAAAGAGATGAACTAACAAAAAAGCTATTACAAAACGGATATACGATTGGTACTGATTGGGGAAATCATCAAAAAACGCCTGATTCAAGCGGTCATTTCAAAAAATAACACAAAAACAAAAACCGATTCGTTTTTTATTTTATAACATGTTGATTTATATAAATTTTATTCATTTTTCAAATATTGAAAAACAAAAATTTTTGAAACAGAAAAATGCTTAAAATGACGGATAAAAATCAAAAAAAGGGCTGTTTTACAAGCATTTTAGACACAAAAAACCAGCAAAAAAGTATATTTTTTTCATTTTTTATTAAAAACAAGCAAAAAATATTGATTTTTTAAGGTAAAAATGAAAAAGTTTGTTGACAAGTCAAAAAAAGTGCGGTTAGACTAAAAAAGTCAGGGAAGTACTGTGTACACCCGATTTCATATATTATAAGGAGTTAAAAAATGAATAAACAAGAATTAATTGATGCTATTGCCAAAGAAACAGGTTTTACAAAAATTGACACAGCTCGCACATTAGATGCTATGACAGATGTTATTTGCAGCGCATTAGAAAAAGGTGATGATGTTCGTCTCACAAATTTTGGTTCATGGGAAGTTATCACACGTGCTCCTACAACAGGCCGTAACCCACGCACAAAAGAAGCTATTACCATTCCGGCTATGAAACAACCGAAATTCCGTGCCGGTAAAGGTTTGAAAGACGCAGTCAACAAATAAAATTAAAAAAAATAAATTTTTTGCTTGACAAATAAAAAAAAGGATGGTATATGTATATCATCCTTTTTAAAAAGGGGATTAAGCGAAGGGCGACTAGCTCAGCTGGTCAGAGCACCTCGTTTACACCGAGGGGGTCTGCGGTTCGAATCCGTAGTCGCCTACCAATTAAAAAAAGCCACTTGAAAGAGTGGTTTTTTTTATGCGACATACGGATTTGAAGTCACAGACAGTCCTCGGGGTCCGAGGGGGTCTTGCGGTTTGCTCGTGGAGTGTTAGCGAAACGGACGTTCGTAGAACGGTCTGAACGTAGTGAAGATGAGGCGTTGTTATCGCCTCACAATTGAGTAGTCGCCTACCAATAAAAAAAAGCCACTTGAAAGAGTGGTTTTTTTATGCGACATACGGATTTGAACTCACAGACAGTCCTCGGTATCCGAGGGGGTATGTGGTTTGTTCGTGAAGCGTTAGCGAAACGGACGCCGTAGGCGGTCTGAACGTAGTGAAGATGAGGCGTTGTTATCGCCTCACAATTAGAATTCCAAATCTTTCGTCATATTATACAAATGCGCATTGGTCATTGGTGTTTTTTTGCCATATACACCATAATTGTAACCTGATACTGCTTGTCCTGATTCAAATATTACTTCTTGGAGTAAATTCCCGTTTGGATAATATCCCTTCACAAGACCCTCTGGTTTTCCATCTTTATAAGTTCCTTCACTCTTTAAATTCCCGTTTTCATAATATCCCTTCCAAAGACCCTCTTGTTTTCCATCTTTATAAGTTGCTTCATCCTTTAAATTCCCATTTTCATAATATATTTTACCAAGACCTTCTTGTTTTCCGTCTTTAAAAGTTACTTCATCCTTTAAATTCCCATTTTCATAATATACCTTCGAAAGACCCTCTTGTTTTCCATCTTTATAAGTTTCTTCAACCCTTAAATTCCCGTTTGGATAATACATTTTCCTCCAACCATCTTCTTTTCCATCTTTATAAGTTATTTCATCCTTTAAATTCCCGTTTTCATAATATACCTTCCTCAAACCATCTTCTTTTCCATCTTTAAAAGTTGTTTCATCCTTTAAATTCCCATTTTCATAATATATTTTACCAAGACCTTCTTGTTTTCCGTCTTTAAAAGTTACTTCTGATAGCAAATTCCCATTTTCATAATATTTTTTTAAAAGACCCTCTTCTTTTCCATCTTTATAAGTTGTTTCATCCTTTAAATTCCCGTTTTCATAATATACCTTCGAAAGACCATCTTCTTTTCCATCTTTAAAAGTTGTTTCATTCTTTAAATTCCCGTTTTCATAATATTTCTTCCAAAGACCCTCTAGTTTTCCATCTTTAAAAGTTCCTTCAGACTCTAGGTTCCCGTTTTCATAATATACCTTAGAAAGACCCTCTTCTTTTCCATCTTTAACAGTTCCTTCAACCCTTAAATTCCCGTTTTCATAATATCCCTTCGAAAGACCCTCTGCTTTTCCATCTTTAACAGTTCCTTCAGCCTTTAAATTCCCATTTTCATAATATACCTTCGAAAGACCCTCTGGTTTTCCATCTTTATAAGTTGCTTCAACCATTAAATTCCCGTTTGGATAAAACATTTTCACTATACCTGTTAGAAGCTTTCCATTCAATGTACACACCAATTCATTTCCACACGGTTTTACTTGTTCATTAGTATACACGTTTTGTGCATAACTCCCAACAGACATAAACATCATCGTTGCCAAAATTGTGCTATATAAAATTTTCTTCATTGTTTCTACTCCTTTAAACATTCATTTATAGTTCATTTTAAACACCTGCTTTTATCTTGTCAATCAGTAATTTTCACATTTGCTAATTCATCTTGGCTCATCGGTGTTTTGTTGCCGTAAATGTCATATATATAACCCAAAACAGGTTCTCCTTTTTGAAAATTTATTTCCTTTGCTAAAACGCCGTTTTCACCATATTCCACATATACACCTTCTGCTATCCCTGCCTGAAATATCCCCATAGACTTTAAAACGCCGTCATCATCATATAATTTTGAAAATCCATCCTCTTTCCCATCTTTATAAGTTGTTTCTCCTCGCAATTTCCCATTTTCATAATAACGCTTAACTAAACCGGTTAAAGGTACATCATCTGATGTACAAGTCAACGACCAACCACAAGACTTTATTTCGCTTTCTGTATACACCTTTTCGGCAAAACCATTCACCGAAATAAACAATATCGTTGCCATAATTGTAGCGTAAAAAACCTGTTTCATTCTTATTTATCCTTTTGAATCTTTTTTTACCCAACCCACTATTCGATTATTGTCAATCAATACTGTTTTGTTACAATATGTTCGGGATAAGGCTTTAATGCTTTCAATTTTTCTATAAAAAATTTTGGATAAATATCATACTCTGACAGGTTGTCAATCGGTAACCAGCTCATATATTCTTTATAACCTTGTGTTGTGCTGTTGCTGTTTAATTCTTCCGTTCCTCGTGATTTCATTAAATAATAAAACGTAACTTCATGACAATCCAACCCTTTTAACATTCCGTCATCACGCTTAAAGAAATTCTCCTGAATAAAAGCAAGACGTTCTATTTCAAAATGTATTCCCGTTTCTTCATAAACTTCACGCAAAACGGCATCTTCCATTGTTTCGCCAAGATGAACACCTCCTCCGACAGAATAATAATATGTTTCACTGTCATTATGTGCAAATAAAACTCTGTTGTTTTCTATAATAATCGCAGCAGCTCGCAAACGAAAACGTTTTGAATCAGGTGTTTGAAAACACACATCCGGATTTATCATTTGAACCATACTATTCATTTTTGCCATTTTTACCTCCTTTTATCTATCTATTTTCACATATCATAAAAACATATCAAAATCAAACAAAAAAACTCCCTGAAAAACAGAGAGTTTTTTCATTACATTATGACAAAATTCTATTTAATTAAGGCATTTAATAAACGAACGCCCCACCCTGTTGCTCCTTTCGGACATATTGGTGTTCCTTTTTCAGTATCATCTACACCGGCAATATCCAAGTGTGCCCAAACAGTGCCTTCTTGAATAAATCTGCCCAAAAAACAGGCGGCCGTACTACTTCCGGCATTTCGTCCACCAATGTTTTTCATATCAGCAATCGGTGAATCTATCATCTTATCAAAAGCTTTATTCATCGGCATACGCCATAATTCTTCGCCAGATTCTTTACCGCAAGAGCGTAACTCATCGGCAAAATCATCATTATTCGTAAACAATCCGGCGTATTCTTCACCTAATGCAACAGAAATTGCTCCCGTTAAAGTCGCAACATCAATGACTTTTTTGACTCCATATTCAGATTGAATATACCATAAACAATCACCCAATACCAAACGACCTTCGGCATCTGTATTCAAAATTTCAACCGTTTGACCAGACAAGGAAGTCACAATATCTCCCGGACGAGTTGCTGAACCGGACGGCATATTTTCTACCAAGCCGACAATACCAATGACATTCATCTTTACTTCACGCAACGCACACGCATTTAATGTTGCCGTTACGACAGCAGAACCTGTCATATCTTGTTTCATAGCACCCATACCAGCACCGGGTTTCAAAGAAATACCACCTGAATCAAAAGTAACCCCTTTACCAACCAATCCGATATCATAGCATTTTTTCTTCGGATTACCACGCCATTTAATGACAACAACACGTGGTTCATTGACAGAGCCTTGTGCAACAGACAACAACATTCCGAATTTTTTTTCTTTCAATTCATTTAATGTCAATACGTCAACAGATAATCCTGTTGTTTTTTCTAATGCGTTAATTTTTGAAGCATAAATTTTGGGTGTTAAAGCATTCGCCGGTTCATTGCATAAATCACGTGCAAAACAAACAGATTCAGCAATAATTTGCTTATCTTTAAATAATTTTTTTGCTTCATTCGGATTTTCCACAATAAAGATGACTTTTTTCAACTTAGATTTATCTTCTTTTTTCTCTTTTGTTTTGTATTTATCAAAACGATAAGACCCTAACAACAAGCCAAAAGCAACATTAACAGCTTCTTTTGTATCAGACAATCCGGCACCGTCCGCATAATAAACGACGGTTTCATCAGCAGATAAACGACTTGCCAATTTGCCCCCTAATGTTTGATATGCCAATTCATCCGAATCTTTTTTAACACCGGCCACAACCGTTTTGATTTCGCCTCCGAATAAATCAATAATTTTATCGGTATTATCTTTAAATCCGGCTTGTTTTAATGCCGTTTGAATATTTTTCTTTTGGTTAACAGACACATAACGAGCATTTAATTTATCACCGATTGTTGTAAAAACCTGCACATCGACTGTGTTTTTTATTTCTTTTGCAAATGTAATGGTAATCATTTCATCATTCCCCTTTATAAATAATAATCTTCTAGAGTATAACTCTTTTTATGGGAGTGAGTAAAGCTTTTTTTTTAAATTATTCATCTTTTGTGTGTTGATGTTGATTTTGAGCCATCATTTTGTACAAGTTCATTGTTTGGGGTGGCTTTTTAACACATCCCAATTCTTGTATCAATTCCTGTGGTGTTGCTTCCGGACGAGATTGAATTTCACGTAGATATTGCATAGCCTCTTGCCGAAGTTTTTGATATTTTTCCACTGGCAACTCTTTGGCTTTATTTGCAATAATACGATTCAACCATTGCATATATTCAATTCTTGTTTTAATTTGAGGCATTTTTTCTTCTAATTCAGCATAAAACAAGGGTTTAAAATCACTATTACGATTTTGTAAAGTAGGTAACGGGGCAATCAGTTTCCAATAACATTCTAATAATTTATCACATACATTTGGATGATTAACAGAATACAATGCTTCATAATGAGATATATTTTCTGAATCCTTTTTCATCGGTGTTGCGTCAATATGAAACATTTTTTTGTCAACGACGCAAAAATCACATTTTCCCGGTTCCCGAACACCTTTTGAAACAACATGATTTAAAGGATTATCAAAAAATTTTAGTTCTGCCCAAGATCTAGCTTTATCTTGAATAACAACACTAACACTCACACCCCGATAAACAGCAGAAATCAAAGCCTTTCTTGTCTCATCATTTAACAGTTGCGTATCAAACTCATTTAAATAAATACAAACAGACTCTTTGGCCTCATTAATCATAGTCTTATAAACAACACTTGCCTTTTCTTTGGTTGTATTGCGAACAATATCTGTTGAATTTTCAGTAATCAGTTGACCAACAAGCCGTTCATAATCTTCATTAAACAAATGAGACATTTTAAATCCTTTATCCAAACTTTGAATAAATTTATATCATAAAATGTAAAAAAGTCAACTATTTTAGCTTATTTGCAACATACCATTTGGCAAATTCATCTTTGGCATTTCCCCAAAATGAAGCTTCATATTCATAATCAAGTTCTCTTAATTCACTTAATGTACGAGTTTCACCTTCTGGGATATAAAACTTATCATGCCAACGCCCTCTGTTTCCTTTTGCCTCATAAGCAATCGTACCATTTCCACCACCTATAAACACAACAGGTTCACAGTCAGGCTCGCAATAAGCAAAACAATGTTCTATGCGGGCTTTTCGGTTTACCATCGGTTTCATCATCGTTAAAAATGTATCTATGCCTATTTGCTTGTCAAAATAAGCATTATACGGACCAGGTAATCCGCCTAAGGCTTCAATATACAACCCACTATCCGATTTTAAAACAGGAACACCTAATTTATCAGCTGCGTATTTTGCACTAAATGCACATACTTCAGCACATGTTTTGGCCTGAATTTCCAAAATTTCAAACTCAGGATTCATAATATCTAACACAAAACCGTATTTTTCTCCGAAAAAATGATTGGCTTCTTCAATTTTATGCGGATTTGTCGTTAAGTAAATCAATTTGCTTGTCATAATATACCTCTTTTACTGCCATTGACAAACAATACGGGCATATTCTTTTCCCTCTGTACCAACAATCATATGTTGAGTTGTATTCTCATCAGATACATTTGTCAAAACCTGAATATCATCGCCATGCTTTGCCGGATATTTATATTGTATCTGTATTTTTGTCAAAGTGTGTTTTGATAAAAATTCTGACGGCAAAGCATCTAAAATCCATGTCGGATAAACAGCATTATTAACATGATTATTTAAATCTATATCATCTGAACGGATAATTTGAGAAATACTTATTTGGGGTACGTCTACTGTCGGCAATTTCGGAAAATTCGTATCAACGGCTCTGTCTTCAATCAAATCAAACCATTCAATACGTTTAGTAATCGCCAACGGTCTGTTTTTAAGCGTATCCAATAAAACCCACTGACTGCTTGCACGAACCAATATTTCACCCGTTTCAACATCAGACATTTCAAATTCACGATAAGCCGTCGCAATATTTGTTTTAGACGGCCATGTTTTTAAAAGAACTTTATCACCCCATTTGGGTAACCGATTAATTTCAATATCATAACCGCCACCAATCCATCCTAAACCGTTTTGAATACAATAATGATACCCTACTCCCATTTTATCGGCATGATTATCTGCCATATCCTGAAAATAATTCAATAAAACTCTTAAACGTAATTGATTATTAACATCACATTCATAACTACTGACTTCAAAAATTTTGCTATATTTTTCCATTCATTTATCCTTTACGTTCCAATGCAACAATTTCACATATTTCTTTAAATCTATTATCATTTTCCATTGTTTCAATCTCAATCGGTAATTTATACCGCCAATTCGGATATTCAAAACATGTCCCCGGAAGATTAATTTGTTCATCTTGCTCAAAAATATCTTCCAAACGAACCATTAAAACCTGACTGGATGCTTCTGCCAAATAACGATATGCATTTTTAATAAACCAATCGGGGACGGTTTGACTGTCTGCAGTTAAACGTCCTTTGATTTCCGTTACGGGATAATCAAGGCTTTTAAATGTCCGAATAAAACATTCTTTATCACTTTTACGTGCTTTTCGTTGTAATTGATATAATTTTTGAGACAACGTTCCTAAACGCAAGCCCAACTCTAAATCCATTCCTTTCCAATAAGCACTATATGACGGCATATCATGCGTTCCCGTTGCAATCAGTGAATAATATGGATGACCTTTTGGGGCAATAAAATTATCTCCCCAACGGCCAAAATGCAAAATTTTAAAAGACAGTGTAGCTGAAGACAACATTTTTTCAGAAAAGCCTGCTGGAGCTGTTCCTAAATCTTCAGCAATAACCAAACATTTTTGCCGATGACTTTCCAATGCAATAATACCCATAAGTGTTTTAAACGGATGCGTAATATAAGCACCGCTTGCTTTGGGAACACGTAAATACAGTCTATCCAAACCAAAAGCGTGATCAACACGAACTGCGCCGGCACCACACATAGATTGTGCCACAACCTGACGATAATAAGCAAACCCCGTTTCAGCCAATGCATTCATATTAAACGGTGCCAACCCCCAATCCTGACCTTTACGATTAAAAGAATCAGGTGGTGCACCGGTCGTTACCCCTCGCATAAACAAAGATTGTTCTGACCAACCCTCAGCACTATTTTCACTAACACCAACAGGAAAATCCGTATACAAACCGACAGAAAAATTTAAATCTTTTATCGTTTGCACAACATCTTCATATTGTTCAAACGAAATAAATTGTTGATATTTAATAAAATTAATTTCATCAGCATATTCTGTTTGAAATTTTTTAACCAATGTTGAGGTCGGATTTTGATAACCTGAACGCCATTTAGACCATTCAACTGATTTGCCTTCTTTTGAAAAATACAAACGCAACGCTTGATATGTTGCAAATCTGTTTAAACTTTCACCTTTTGCTGTACAAAAATCAATATATGCCTGCCCTCGTTGCGTTATCGGTTGATTATTCTTAAAATTATTTGCCGTAAACGTTTGATAAGCATATTTCATAACTTTATTTTTAACATCTGCAACAGCCTCGTATTGAACTGTTTGATAATTACGCAAGTCCTCTAACCGTTCGACAAATTTTTCATCCGTCCAAATTTGCTGACAATCCGCACTTTCTGAAAATTCCGGTAAAACAGTTAAATCAACATACATCGGATTTAAAAACAAACGTGAACAAGAACTATACGGACTGGCATCTTGCGGTGCATCTAAAAATAAAGCATTTAAAGGATTAACACCAATCACTCCTGCTCCGAAACGATGCGATAATCGACAAAATGATTTTAAATCAGAATAATCACCTATTCCCCAATTTGTCTTTGATTTTAATGCATATAGTTGCACGGGAAAACCGTAAACTTTCTTTTGTTCTGCTGAAAATGGTGGCTGATAACATTGTCTGGGAACAACAATTAAGTGCATTTGATGTGTAACACCATCTGATAATTGAAAAACCATTTTATGATAACCCAATGGTGCATTGATAAATAAGTAAACCCGTCTTTTTTGATAAGGCACATCTTTTATGGTTGTCGAATCAATATAAGGCATATCATGAAACCAAAACGAACCTAAATCCGTTGAACCGTCTTCCTTTTGAACTTGAAATAAAATATTATCATGTTCATATTTTAAAGGCAAACTCATTTCAAAAATAAGCGGTTGTACTTCATCTTCATAGACAACGCAACTTGGATAAAGTGCATTAAGCCATTCTTTTTCATATAGTCTCTGTAAAGAAATATCTATGGCCGTATCATTATGTGCCGTATAACCCAAAGAAGCACAAATAGTTTGTTTTGATTTTGTATCAGCCGTGTATGTTATGCCTGTTCCAAAATCAGTAAATGATAACTGTATCCCTAATTTTTGAGCCAGTTGATTGAGTTTGTCTTCATTAACGGTCATTTGATTTTCTCCTACTTCTTTAAGCGTGTTTCAAAAACTAAAACACTCCATGCCGGTACATTTATTTTTGAACTGCCTGTTTTATATTTAAGTGTATCACTGGTATCAAATAACAACTCCCATCTGCAATTTTTAACTGTCGGTAACGTATATTTTAATTCTCTGTCAAAAGCGTTAAAGACAAAAAATAATTTACTGCTTTCATCTTCAATTAAACAGGCACAACACCGAACAAAATATTGCCAATCTTCCGTTTGCATCGGTTGTCCGTCCGGCCGACACCAAACACATGTCTTTTCATCAACAAAATACCCGTAATTCATAATAGCGTGAGATTTTCTGAAAGCAATTAAATCCTGTGTTAATTGAAACATTCGTTTCCCTTGTGGTGTTATTTCCATCCAATCAATCCACGACAAATGATTGTCTTGTGCATATGTATTGTTATTGCCTTCCTGTGTACTTAAAATTTCATCTCCACTACGGATCATCGGTGTTCCGTGAGACAATAACAATGTTGCCATTAAAGCTCTTGCCCGTCGTTCACGATTATTTAAAACCGATATAACGGCAGTTTTACCCTCAACACCACTGTTCCACGATAAGTTGTTGTCCGTTCCGTCCCGATTATCTTCACCGTTTGCATAATTATGTTTTTGATTATACGAAACCAAATCCTGTAATGAAAAACCATCATGTGCTGTAATAAAATTAACCGATTCCCAGGGCTTTCGTCCCCTATGACTATATACATCGGATGAACCTGTCAAACGGGAAGCAAATTCCTGAGCCTGCCCTAAATCACCTTTCCAATAACGACGCATGGTATCTCTGAATTTATCATTCCATTCTGCCCACCCCGGTCTGAATGAACCAACCTGATAACCACCCCAACCCAAATCCCAAGGTTCAGCAATTAATTTTAAGCGTTGCAATGTTGGATCTTGCTGAACGGTGGCCAAGAAATCACTGTTAATGGCATACTGATTATTATCATCACGCGCCAAGGTTGTTGCCAAATCAAAACGAAAACCATCAATCTGAACCATATCGGCCCAATAACGTAACGAATCCATTACTAATTGCAATACACGCGGATGACCCAAATTAAAAGAAGCACCACAACCGGTCGTATCATCATAATAACGAGGATTTTCTTTGTTTAAACGATAATAAACAGCATTATCAATCCCTCTATAACATAAGGTTTGCCCCATCTGATTGCCTTCGCCCGTATGATTATAAACAACGTCTAAAATTACTTCAACACCAGCTTCGTGAAAAACACGAATCATATCTTTCATTTCATTTAAACGTCCACTGGATAAATACGGTGCATGCGGTGCCATAAATGTTATCGGATCATATCCCCAATAATTCGTTAATCCTTTATCTTGCAAAAAACCCGACGTCATAAATGCCGCCACAGGCAATAATTCCACACTGGGAATACCCAATGTTTTGATATATTTTACAACAGATTTGGTCGTCATACCGGCAAATGTGCCTCTCAATGCCGTATCAATTTCAGGATTACGAGCCGTAAACCCTTTGATATGCGTTTCATAAATAATGGTTTCGTCCCATGGAACCCTTGGTTTTTGAACACCTTGCCAATCATAAGCATTATCATCTGTTACAATACATTTTGGCACATACGGTGCCGAATTACGACGAGAAAATGATAAATCTGCCAACGGGGATAAAGCATTGTAGCCTAACATAGCATTATGCGAAGCCAAAACATCTGAAATTTGTCGGGCATACGGATCTAACAGTAATTTGTTTGGATTAAAACGCATTCCTTTTTCAGGCTCATACGGACCATATACACGATAACCATACTTTTGGTTTGGCTTTAAACCAAGAATGTATCCATGAAAAACTTCATCCGTATATTCAGGCAAAACAATGCGTTCTTCTTTTTTTTCTTTTTCATCAAACAGGCATAATTCAACTTTATCGGCATGTGCTGAATATAATGCAAAATTTACACCTTTTCCGTCAAATTGAGCACCTAACGGATAAGGTAATCCTTTTAATACTTTATAAGTCATCAAAAGCCTCCCGTTTTAAAAGGTTAGACCGTTTTATTTTCCCTCACACGATAAACCGTAACGCTTAACGGTGGTAAATTAACTGTTATACCATAAGGTTTAAAGTTCCAACCATCTCCGCTTTGAATGAGTGTGCCGTTTGTAACACCTGAACCACCGTATTTAACTGAATCTGAATTAAAGATTTCTTCATAAACACCTGCTTCGTTTACACCAATCCGATAATTTTCACGAACAACAGGTGTAAAGTTACACGCAATAACAAATGTATTTCCTTGTTTATCTTTTCTCATAAATGTCAATACGGAACGAACATTATCACTTCCGTCAATCCACTCAAAACCAGTTGGATCTGCATCTAATTCATGCAAAACAGAATTTGTCCGATACATTATATTTAAATCTTTAATCAATTCTGCTAAACCGCTATGACCTTTTTCATTTAACAAGTCCCAATCCAATTCTGTATTGAAATTCCATTCCCGTTTAACACCTAATTCATTACCCATAAAAAGCAGTTTTTTACCGGGGTGCATAAACATATAAGTGTAATAAGCTCTTAAATTAGCCAGTTTTTGCCATTCATCGCCTGACATTTTATCATACATCGGACCTTTACCGTGAACCACCTCATCGTGAGATAACGGCAATGTAAAGTTTTCCGTAAAAGCATAAAGGAAACTAAACGTTAATTCATTTTGATGATATTGACGGTAGATTGAATCCAAATGCATATATTCTAATGTGTCATGCATCCAGCCCATATTCCACTTATATCCAAATCCCAAACCACCGATATATGTCGGTTTTGACACCATCGGCCATGCAGTTGATTCTTCGGCGAATGTAACAGCACCGGCATTCTCACCATAAATATATTCATTTAAACGACGTAAAAAAGCGATGGCTTCCAAATTTTCACGTCCTCCAAATTTATTCGGAACCCATTCTCCCTCATTTCGTGAATAATCTAAATAAAGCATACTGGCAACAGCATCAACACGCAAAGCATCAATATGGTATTCCCGAATCCAAAATAATGCATTAGCTAAAAGAAAATTGGATACTTCATTGCGTCCGTAATTATAAATTTTTGTTCCCCAGTCTTTATGTTCTCCTTGTCTGGGATCTTGATGTTCATACAGAGCCGTACCATCAAATTCAGCTAAACCAAAAGCATCTTTTGGGAAATGAGCCGGAACCCAATCCATAATCACACCAATACCTGCCTGATGCAACGAATCAATTAAATATTTAAAATCATCAGGAGTTCCGTAACGACTCGTCGGCGCATACATCCCCGTTACCTGATATCCCCATGAACCGTCAAACGGATACTCGGATAAAGGTAAAAATTCAACGTGTGTAAATCCTTTATCCTGTACATATTTAGGTAGCTCTTCTGCTATTTCACGATAGGTTAACCACCGATTATCTTCTTTTGTATTTCGTTTCCATGACCCTAAATGAACTTCATAAATGGAAATCGGTGAAGATAACGCATTAGCTTTATATCTTTCTTGGGCAATCCAGTGTGAATCATGCCATTGATATGATTCATTATCAACAACAAGTGTTCCCGTTTTCGGACGCATTTCAAATGCATTTCCGAACGGATCAATTTTTAACGGCAACAATCTGCCATCAGGTCCGATAATTTCATACTTATAAATACTCCATTGAGGTAAATGCGGAATAAATATTTCCCAAATACCCGAACTACCTCTCGGACGCATAATATGACGACGACCATCCCAATCATTAAAATTACCAACCACACTCACACGTTTGGCATTGGGAGCCCAAACCGCAAAACTGACACCCTTCACACCTTGATGCGTAATGATATGACTGCCTAATTTTTTATAAATTTCTTTATGATTTCCTTCACCGTATAAATACAAATCCATTTCCCCTAATACCGGAGAAAACCGATACGCATCTTCCGTTTCGTATGTCTGGCCGTTTTTTAGCGTAATTTTATAATAATACGGAAAAAAATCATCAGACTGCACATCCAACTGAAAAAAACCATCCGAATGAACAACATTCATCGGTAATTCTTCTTTTGTATCTTTACGAACAACCGTTATTTGCATTGCTTCCGGTTGAAATGCACGCACACAAATATGTGAATGATTATCAGCATCAAAAGATTGGTGCATACCGAATATTGAAAATATATCCCCTGAAAAAGTACCGTTTCGAACAGAATCAATTATATGTGTATCTAATATTGAAATCATTTTTTTCCCCTTTTGTTTATTTTCTACTTATAGCACTATTTATATTCAAAAAGAAAGAAAAAAAAGGAAATATCTAAAAAAGTATTAGAATAGATTGATTTTATTAAAAAAGTTTTTTTCTTTTACAATTATAAAAATTTTCTTTTTCTTCAAAAAGAATATTAAATTAACACAAAAACGAATCTGATGAACTATCCATTTATCTCATTTTTTTATATTAATATTTTTGTCAAATATTTTATTACAAAATAAATAAAAAAAAGCACTTGCAATCATAAAAAAAAAATGGTAAACAGTCGGGGTAAAAAATATAAATTTTTCCACAATATGAGTTTTGTGGTTTTCGTAAACTTATTAACAAAGGATATTATAAATGACAAAATGGGTTTATAGTTTTGGTGACGGTGCCTCTGAAGGCGATGCCAGCATGCGTAATCTCTTAGGTGGTAAAGGTGCTAACTTGGCTGAAATGAGCCGTGTTGGTGTTCCTGTTCCTCCGGGTTTCACAATTACAACAGAAGTTTGTACATATTATTATGCAAACGAACACTCATATCCGAGTGATTTAAAAGATCAAGTTTTAGCTGCTTTGGCTCAAATTGAAGAAAAAATGGGTAAAAAATTCGGCGATCCGAAAAACCCTCTTTTATTCTCCGTTCGTTCAGGCGCTCGTGTTTCTATGCCTGGTATGATGGATACGGTTTTAAACTTGGGTTTAAATGATGAAACAGTTGTCGGTTTAGCTGAAAAATCAGGCAATCCGAAATTTGCTTATGACAGCTATCGTCGTTTTATTCAAATGTACGGTGACGTTGTTATGGGTGTTCACAGCTCAAAATTTGAAGCTGTTTTGGATCGCGTTCGTGAAGAAAACGGTTACCAATTTGATAACCAAATCACAGTTGAACAATTAAAAGAAATCATTAAAGAATATAAAGAAATCTGTGAAAAAGACGGACATCCGTTACCACAAGATCCAAAAGAACAATTATGGGGCGGTATCGGTGCTGTATTCAGTTCTTGGATGGTTGACCGTGCTATTTACTACCGTAAACTCAATAATATCCCAGGTGATTGGGGTACAGCCGTTAACGTTCAAACAATGGTATTCGGTAACTACGGTGATACATCTGCAACAGGTGTTTGCTTCTCTCGTGACCCTGCCACAGGTGAAAACTACTTCTATGGTGAATACTTGAAAAATGCACAAGGTGAAGACGTTGTTGCCGGTATTCGTACACCACAACCAATGACAAAATTAGTTAAAGAACGCAGTGGTACAGACTTACCTTGTATGGAAGAAGAATTCCCTGTTGTCTTCAAAGAATTGTGTGATATTCGCGCTAAATTAGAAGCACACTACAAAGACATGCAAGATATGGAATTCACAATCCAAGACGGTAAATTGTGGATGTTACAAACTCGTAACGGTAAACGCACAGGTACAGCTGCTTTACGTATCGCCGTTGAAATGGTCAAAGAAGGTTTGATTGATAAAAAAACAGCTATTATGCGTGTTGAAGCTCCTCAATTAGACCAATTATTACACCCGATGTTTGACAAATCCGAAAAACGCACTGTTTTAACAACAGGTTTACCGGCTTCTCCGGGTGCTGCTGTCGGTCAAGTTGTTTTCTCAGCTGAAGATGCTGAAAAAGCAGCTGAAGAAGGCAAAAAAGTTATCTTAGTCCGCGTTGAAACATCTCCGGAAGATATTGCCGGTATGCACGTTTCACAAGGTATTTTAACAGCTCGTGGTGGTATGACATCACACGCAGCCGTTGTTGCTCGTGGTATGGGTAAACCTTGTGTATCCGGTGTTGCTGATTTACGCATTGACTATGATGCCAAAACATTAAAAGTCGGTGATATCGTTATTCACGAAGGTGAAATGATTTCTATCGACGGTACAACAGGTCAAGTTATGAACGGTGGATTAAAACTCGTTTTACCTGAAATGACTGGTGATTTCGGTGAATTTATGGGTTGGGTTGATGAAATCCGTACATTAGGCGTTCGTACAAATGCTGAAACTCCGACTGATGCCAAAACAGCACGTCAATTCGGTGCCGAAGGTATTGGTTTGTGCCGTACAGAACATATGTTCTTTGATCCTGCTCGTATTAACCACATGCGTCAAATGATTTTATCTGACACAGTTGAAGCTCGTCGTAATGCATTGGCAAAATTATTGCCATATCAACGTCAAGACTTCATTGACTTGTTCACAATTATGGAAGGTTTACCGGTAACAATTCGTTTCTTAGACCCACCATTGCATGAGTTCTTACCGAACAAAAAAGAAGAACAAGCTGAAATCGCTAAAGAATTAGGCGTAACTGTTGAAGAAATCGCAGCTCGTACAGCTAAATTACACGAAGCAAACCCAATGTTAGGTCACCGTGGTTGCCGTTTAGGTATTACATATCCGGAAATCAACGAAATGCAAGCTCGTGCCGTATTTGAAGCCGCTGTTGAAGTTATGAACAAAACAGGCAATACCATTGTTCCTGAAATCATGATTCCATTAGTCGGAACAAAGAAAGAATTAGATTTAGCCAAAGCAGTTGTTGTCAGCGTTGCTGATGCAGTTATGGCAGAAACAGGTAAAACATTTGAATACCATGTCGGTACAATGATTGAATTACCACGTGCTGCTATCACAGCTGATAAAATTGCTGATACAGCAGAATTCTTCAGCTTCGGTACAAACGACTTAACACAAACAACTTTGGGTATGAGCCGTGACGATGCTGGTTCATTCTTACCTGAATATGTCCAAAAAGGCATTTACGAACAAGATCCGTTCGCTTCTTTGGATCAAGAAGGTGTTGGTGCATTAGTACAAATTGCTGTTGAAAAAGGTAAATCAGTTCGTCCGAATATCAAATTAGGTATTTGTGGTGAACATGGTGGTGATCCGAAAACAATTGACTTCTGTCATCGTGTCGGATTAACATATGTATCTTGCTCACCGTATCGTGTTCCTATCGCACGTTTAGCTGCTGCACAAGCTGCTGTTCGTAACGAAAAGAAATAAACGATAAGCAAATTTAAAAAAGTCCCCTGCTGTCTGGCGGGGGATTTTTTTTGTATACATTATATTCACATCAACTAAATTCTTTTATATATATAGCAAATACAACAACTCATCTAACAAAATGACTTATATGATAACCCAACAGAAAAAAAATCAAAAACAAAGAAAAAAAACTTGCAATTTTAGAAAATGAGGTATATAAAGATTGATATTGGGCGTGTAGCTCAGTTGGTAGAGCAGCTGACTCTTAATCAGCGGGCCCAGAGTTCGAGTCTCTGCACGCCCACCAATAAAATCAAGGACTTATATAAGATATAAGTCCTTTTATTTTTACCTTAATACTACCAAAATACTACAAATTAAAGTATTTTTATTCTATTTCAAACAAACTAGTTTATTTATTATCACTTTTTGATATTGATTAGCACAAAACAATCATCTTTAAAACTGTCCATACATAGCTGTATTTTTATCCTGCGTATAAACCGTATCATCCATAGGTAAATGATGATATATATAAAGTATATTATTGGAATTATCAGAATCAGGATAGAAATTACCGATAATCTGACGTGATAAAAAGTGCGGAAAAACAGACCTGAATGTATTATCAATTCTGCGTGAGAAAACATTTTCAAATGTAGCGGAAGTAATAATATTTGCCATTAAATAACCATTCAAATTCAGACTTGCTTTTGATAATTCCAAAAAATCCTTTGTAACAAAATCAATCGGAATATTTTTCCTTGATGAATAAACATCCAATAAAATGACATCGTATTTTTGCTTATTTTTTAACATATAAAAATACGCATCCTTTGCTATAAATTTTTTATTTTTTCCTAATGGCTTATTCAAAAAATAATTTTCTGAAATTTCTTGTAATTGAGGCTCAATATCCAAATATGTATATTCATTTTTGTCATCATCTAACCCAACAGTAAAACCACCTGCTCCTAATACCAAAATTTTGTGCACTTTGTCTTTGGGTAACCGCTGAATAAAAGAATTAATAAATTGAACATACTGAAACATATTTTTGCTGTCAGAAGCTATTTTAGAAGAATAAGAACCATTTATCACCATCAATTTTGATTTTTCTTTTTCATCAGAAATAATTTCTAATCGTGAAACGGTATCCTCCTTTATTAAATAAGGTTGGCTTTCACTCGGTAAATATACATTGACAACATACGAAGCAACTGTTACCTGTATAAAAAGACATATCAGCCACAATAAATCTTTCTTACGAGCAATTAAAACAAAATTAAATGCTGTTAAAAATACCAAAGTAAAAACCGTTGCCGATACACCGATTAAAGGCATTAAAATCAAAGTTGTCAACAATGACCCTAAAACACTGCCCATCGTATCAATCGCCATAAAACGACCGGTATAATTCTTATTCAAATAATGTATAATCCTACCGACAGAAGCCGTAACAAAACCAGTTGCTAAGGATGGAATAACCAACCACACCAACGAAAATAAAAACGTTTCGGCTATCGGCATTTTTATTTTATCTATCATCAGAAAAAAAGCTAAAAGAATGTCATAATGACCAGAAATCATATACCAAACAGATAACAATCCTAACAATTTAACATTTATTTTTCGAATGAGATGTTTTTTAAACGAAACAACCGAACCACAATAATATCCAACTGATAAAAACAACAGGATAAAAGCCATTACAATAGACGTAATTAAAAGATTTGCTCCTAAAAAATTAATTAATTGTCGTAAAATAACAAGCTCATACGATAGATTCGTATAACCTAAAATAAAAATAACACTTAATAAAACAACTTTTAATTTTTTCATAAATAAATTTTAGCAAGACATATGATTGAAGTCAAATTGTTTTTCAATACCAATATAGAAAAAAAATTCTATTACAAGTAATTACTTTAAGGTTTCATCATCTCACGCCAATCTTGACCGTTAATTAAAAGTTGTTTAGCAATAGGTTCTGAACCTTTGTGATATGAATAAATAACTTCAAAAACCATATCCGTCGTATTCCGTTTCCAAAATAATCGGTCTAATTCTCTCGCATTTTTTTGAGGAATATAAAAACGACACTGTCTACCCCAACGTCCTTTTTTGCAAAATTCATTCTCGGGACAAATACCATCTGAAAATTGCGTACAATCCGTTCTATCCCAATCAATCGTATATTGAATATAATGACCCGACAATAAATCTCTGGGATCATATCCTGTAACGGCTACTTTAATTTCTTGTCCTGTAAATTGCTGATAATATAAATAAGAAACCCACCCTATCAATGCAAAAAAAGGAATGAAGAAAATTAATAACACTATTTTTTTATTCATGAAAAACCTCCATTGCTTTAATGTATTTTGTTGTTTTTCTCAGCACGTAAATAAATCCCAAAATAAGCAATCCCGAAAAAACGAATCCAAAACCGGATAATAACAAATCAGTCATCCGACTTGTAAAAATAAAAAAGATATAAAACTCAACAACAAGCGCATTCCGTTTAAATGAAACCATATTTTGATTTTTAAAAGCCAAAAATAAACGAATGCCGAAAAATGCAAACGAAATAAGTGCTATAAAAACAAAATACTCACAACCGGTTCCCAAAATATACCAAGAATGACGACCGAAACTACTTAAAAAGATCATAACATATATTGAAAACATTGATAATATCCTCAATGCTTTCGGCAATAACGTATATTTGTTAAACGCTTTATCAGATTTTTTAGAAGCAAAACCCACTAATGAAAGCGTAGCAATAAATAAAATAAGTCCATCAAGATGGCTATTGGCATAGTCCAACATTCTTTCAACAAAACCATAATTAAATGATGTCAGAAACAAAATCATCCAACAACAATTAAAGAACAACAGGCGACTAGACCAAACAAACGGCAATCCTAATAAAGCCCAAGACATAGCAAATGAATGCCATCCACCGCTTAAATTAAAAATTTGAGCAACTAATCCGATTGTTGCGCCTACGAACAAGAATGACATGAGCAAAAAGAATTCTTTAATTTTATCTTTTTTATTTATAATACTCCAATACGCACTATATATAAATCCGCCCCAAATTCCAAAATCAACAATTAATTTTACTAATGCGGGAATATCATCCCAATTTGAACCAATAATTAAAATAATACCCAAACCGATAAAAAGTCCTGCAATACCATACAACCATCTCCAAACAAGACCAGAATAATTTCTTTGTTCTGATTGAAGAATTTGTTGTGCCTGTTCATCAGAAATAAAACCCTGCTCCACCCATTGTTGCAACTTTTTAGATATTTTCATCAAAAAACCCTTTCTTGTTTATTCATTATCAAATAGTAGCTAATCATAAAAAACAAGTCAAGTTATTTTTAATAGCACAAATTACATACAAAAACAAAATTAATTTGTTTTGTCATTTTTTTCTTCACAAAATAAAAATCCGAATCACTTTATTAACAATCATTTAATCCTTCAAATTCCACTCTTATTTTAAGATAAACCCCTGAAGAACGAATCAATAATGATATTTTTATTATTTATTATCAATATGTTATATTGTTTTTCATTTTTTAAATCAAAAATTGTCAAATTTTATGAAAAACAAGTCAAAAATTAACTTTTTTAACATTTGCGATTCACTATTTTTTAATACTCTTTTATTAAATATCTGATTTTCAATAATTTATTTTTCTTGACAAACCAACTTTTGTTATGATATCCTAACAAAAGGTAAATATTTTTTTACGGGAGGATGCCATGCCTATAAATAATTCGGTTTCATATAATAACAACGGGAATATACCAACACCCCCACCGTTACGCACTTTTAATTCCTCTGAAAAGCAAGCCGAAAAGAATCAGGTTGGATTAACCGAAAAACAATATCAGCAAAATATGGCTGAATTAAAAAGCATATTAAGTCAAGTTGATTCACTTATGAATGATGGAAAAAACTCTCCCGAAACCGTTGCCAGATGCCAAACCTTAATGGGATACGCCGCCGCTATTAATTTACCACAATCACGCAAGAATCAATTAATCGGACAATTTCCGCCTCGTGTACAACAAATGTACAAACAGGTTGCAAAATCCAGTGAAGCCAAAACAGCGCAACGAGGAGCAATGCAACAAGCTATGGAAGTAGCGATGGCACAAAAGCATAGTGATATATTTGTGCAAAACTTCAACCAACAATTTATGGCAGGCAATTTTTCGGCATTACAAGGACAACCGCCCGAAGTTTGGAACTCCTGTTTGTTAAACAGTTCCATTAATGATGCGAACTCATTAAATGTTGCTCTTCAAAACGGATGGGATATTAATGCCAAACACAAAAATCCGGATGGAACGGAATCAACATATGTAGAATATCAAGGAGCACAAATTGATAAAGGCATTGAGAGGTCAAATACTGCTCTTGACCGAATTGAAGCATTACTTACAAAAAGTCCTCGTTCAAAAGAAGAGGAAGAAGAGCTTGAAAGAAGACAAAGAGAACAAGCAGAAGCAGCTCAACAAGTAGCTCAAGGGGCAAAAATGAGTGCGGAAGCACTTAATACAGGAAAATTAAGTCCGGAAGAACGCTTAAAAGCAGAAGAAAATTTACGCCAAGCAGCTGAATGTGCGAAAAAACTCCGTGAGCGAGCAAAAAAACTAGAAGAACAATTAGCAAATACAACAGTTCTTCATGAAAGAAAAGCTCTTCAACAACAAATAAACCAATTAAACGGAGAAGCTGAACGAATTGAAAGGTATGTAAAGGTAAGTAGCTCCGATTTAAACAATGCTGAACAAGTTCGGGGAACTTATGAAGAGGAAAAACCAAATAACCCCAAACCAAATCCAAATGTACGTAATATGCAACTAGCTAATGATGCAGAAGTTAACAACCTACATAGAGAATTAAATACAAATGAAACTGTCGCAAAAGAGAGACAAGTAGCACAACGAGACTTAAATGAAATGGCTCGGTTAGAGAAACCTATTGAGGATGGAGCTCGTATGAGCGAAGAAGTGCCAGGCAGACAAACAAGCGCCACCCAAACCTATCTTACTTATCTTAATGAATTTCAATCAGGATCCCAGAATACCAGACTGGTTGAAAATAGCAAAAATCAGAATAATATAGACGAAACAAATCAAATAAATCAAGCTATTAATTCCGGAAAATTAAACTCGGAAGAAATGGCAATTGCTCAAGAATTCAGAGAACAAATTGATAATGAAACAGACCCGCATACACGTTTATCTCTTTTAGCACAAGCAAAAATGTACGAAACAAGAGCAACTAAAATAGAGAGCAATCTAACAAATTCAGAATATGATATTAATCCAATAATTTCTCGCAATATTACACCCGAAGGAATAAATAATTTAGATGAAAAACACAAAGACCTCATAATGATAGATCGCTTTGAAAGACCTTCAACACGAGAAATCAATACCACAATTGCATCTACCAAAAATTCAGCAACATTATCAAATCAAGAAAATGATTTATCGGCTTTATCAAATAGTCATAGAGATTTATCATCCAATAAAACACAAACAAGTGTAAGTGATGACTTTATGTCAATGATAAATACAATCTCTACTCCGCAACAAAACACATCTATGGGTCATACAAAATCTAACTCATCACCAAGTATATCAGCACCTACATTACCACATATTGCACAAGCGACACAACCGTCTCAAACATCTAAACAAAGTAATCATACATCATTAGATTTAAATACGACTATTACACCAACACAATCTATACCACAAAAAACATCAGGATTATCTAATACAATCAAAACTGTGGCAAATGCAAGTATTGTTGCGGATGTATCGGAAATTAGCACAGAAAATAATGTGAAACCGCTTGACACAAGTCGGAATATATGATATACTAGCTCATATTTAACATTATAATATAAAGGATTAAAAAATGGCTACAAATAAAAAAAATATGACAGATGCCGAATTGAGACAACATCTTATTGGAGGATTCAGCATTACCGGTATGGGCTTTGCAGAAGTTTCTGATATTTTAAATAAAGAAGGACAAAAATTACCATCGGCAATTTTTAATAAAGTACGTCCTGCTATTTATGAATGGAGCCAAGGTATTACCAGCAGATTAGATGAATATATCATTGCTGATGTTGAAAACAATGAACCAGAAAAAAAGAGATTGCGTGAACAACAATTTCTTTCAGATATGAATGTTGTAGACACTCTTATATATTATGGTGCATCTCACATTGTTGAAAAAATGCAAGCTGAAGCCGTTAAACACACTCTCCCAAATAGTGCTGGTCAAAAATTTAATATGTTTCATGCTGTTCAACATGATGCAATTTATTACCCCAACGATGTAGAATTACTTCACAGACAAGGATTTAATTTTGACAGAGAACAAGTTATTAATGGTAAACCAGTTGATTTCACACAATATAACATTGACACACTTGATACTGAAAACGCTTCATTTGAAAAAAATGTAGATAATCTTATTAAAACATTCCAAAAAGTTAACACACAACGAAATGCTCTTATTGAGCAATATCAAAAATTGGAACAAGAAAAACAAACAGCCTCAGCCAGACGTCAAAGAGCCATTAATCGTGAAATAGAACAAATCAATCAAGAATATCAAAAAGTTATGCAACCTATTACACATTACAGAGTTAATGCCGAAGCTGATATGCAAGATTTTATTTCATGCCGTCAACGCTTATTAAAAGCAGTTGAATTGAACTGTGTCTCTCCTGAAAATATCCAAAAAATTCAAAATGTAGATATGGATTCAAAAGTTCAAAGATTACAAACAAATTATATATTCTTTAAACGTGCAACCGACCTATTAGACGGTGTTTCAGCCAATAATCCTGAACAACAACACATTGCCAATGCAAAACCATTTACGGATTTGGAAGAACAAAACAATACATTAGCAAGTGCTGCCAATAATGAACCAGTTGACAAAACAAACATTCAAGCTGTTCAAAAACAACAGCTCGGTGCAACTATCAATCTGGAAAACGAAGATTTAGTTATGCATCAAACACAACAAGCTACCAAATTTTAAATAAATTGATTTTCAATTTGAAACGCCGATTGATTTCGGCGTTTTTTTTATGAAATAATCATATATTTCGTATTCAGAAAAAATATAAAACCATTCAAATGACAATCTGAAACCGCTTGACACCAATTTTATTTTATGGTATTCTAAATAAATAGTTAACAGTAAGGCATAAAGGAATGAAAAATGACAACAACAAAACAAATGACAAATGAAGAAATCAGACAACACATTCTTTGTGGTTTAAGTATAACCGGCATGAGCTTTGCTGAAGTTGTTGATGTTTTAAACAATGAAGGAAAAAATTTACCGTCAGCAATTATTAATAAAGTACGTCCTGCCGTTTATGAATGGAGTCAAAACATCTCAAAAAGAGAAGAATCCTATATTATTGCCGATGTTGAACAAAATGAACCGGAAAAAAAGAGATTGCGTGAACAACAATTTCTTTCAGATATGAATATTGTTAATACATTAATATATCAGGGAGCATCTCACATTATTGAAAAAATGCAAACAGAAGCCGTAAAACATACACGCCCCAACAAAGCCGGAAGAAAGTTTAATATGTTTCATGCTATTCAACATGATGCAATTTATTACCCCAACGATGTAGAATTACTTCACAGACAAGGATTTAATTTTGACAGAAAACAAGTTATCAATGGCAAACAAGTTGATTTCACACAATACAACATTGATATGTTAGACAAAGGAAATAATGCATTTGAAAATAATGTAACCAATCTTATTAAAACTTTTCAACAATCTAGTACAAAACGAAACACTCTTATTGAACAATATCAAAAATTAGAACAGGCAAAACAAACAGATTCTGCTAATCATCAAACCATTGATCGTGCAATAGAACAAATCAATCAAGAATATCAAAAAGTTATGCAACCTATTGCACATTACAGAGTTAATGCAGAAGCTGATATGCAAGATTTTATTTCATGCCGTCAACGCTTATTAAAAACAATTGAATTGAACTGTGTCTCTCCTGAAAATATCCAAAAAATTCAAAATGTAGACATGGATTCAAAAATTCAAAGATTACAATCAAATTATATTCGTTTTAAACAAACAACCAACCTATTAGATAGTATTACAAGTAACCATCCGGAACAACA
Source organism: Alphaproteobacteria bacterium (assembly GCA_045638265.1). Taxonomy (GTDB): domain Bacteria; phylum Pseudomonadota; class Alphaproteobacteria; order CAAHEQ01; family UBA3637; genus RGIG4140. Next base: position 28,274 of record JAZUBA010000020.1, read on the forward strand.
TATTGCTTACGCCAAACCGTTCATGGATTTAGAAACACAAAACAATACATTGGCAAGTGCTTCAAACAATGAACCGACAGACAAAACAAGCATTCAAACCGTTCAAAAACAACAACTTGGTACAACTGTCAATCCTGAAAATGAAGATTTAGCAATGAATCAAGCTCAACAGGCAACAAAGGCTTAATTGAATTGATTTTATTTCATTAAAAACGCTGATTAAAATCGGCGTTTTTTTATTACCTTAAAGGCATCTCCCTTATTGCTGTTTTATAAAAAAAAACACCGCCTCACATAAAGCAGTGTTTTTTCAAATACTATTTTGATTAAAAAGCACTACGGAATGATTTTGCAGCACGTGCAAAATTATTCATGGAACGACTGATATCATTAACACCTCGTGTTACATCACGCAATTCCCATCTGTTTCCGCCACTGGAACGATGTGTTTCTGTAACTCTGCGACCATCTGCCGTTACATAAGTCATACGAACAGAACTTGAATTTGCATTCCATGATCTTGTTGGTGTTGCACAAGATGACAAACCTAATGAAGAACCTGCTAAAACAGACATCACAGCCAAAACTTGTGCTTTGCGTTTTAAACTGGCTTTCATGGCTTTCATTTTGTTTTTATTTTCATCATGAAATGTCATATTTGTTTTTTCTTTGTCTTGAAAACTCATCTGTTCCTCCTAAGATTTATTGATTATATTTTCATTATACAACCCGTCATCTTTTTTGTCAAGCAATTTTTTATTTTATATTAACATAATTTTGATTTCGGGTAACAGAACGATATTGCCAACCATAAATTACCAATGGTTCCGTTGAACGACGATAACGTTCTTGTCCGATTTCACGAGCCAAATGGTGTAATAATCTATCTTCCCGTGCAATTTCCAATCCGCCCGGTTCATCAGGTAACCATTCTCTAACCCGCCATGGATATTGCTCAATTTCAAGTGCCATTTCTATAATTTTACGAGAAAAACACATCGTTGCACCAGACATATCCGTTCCATTCATCCCCATATATGTTTTCGAAACATCTTCTGTTAATACATATGTATTTGTTGTATGTGTAATATCAACAGGTCCGTTTTTGTTCAATTCAGTATTAATACTTTCCAAGTATTCAGGAGCGTACCAATCATCATCGTCAATTTTACAAAAATAATCATATTGCGATAAATCCATATCCCGTACCGTATCCAACAAATTAGACAATTGACGTCGATTCGGATCGTATCTTAAAAACAAACGACCATCTTTTCGTAACTGATGCCATTCTTTTTCAAATGTTAAGCGACTCCATGGTTCATCAACACCTTTAAAAGACAAACTGATATCAAAGTTTTGATATGTTTGATTCATCAATCTAAAAATCTGACCACTAACAAAAATCGGTCGTTTAAAACTACTCAAACAAATTAAAAAACGGTGTTTTTTATCTAAAATATTCGGACCCGCATAGTGATTGGAAATCACAGCCATTCCAAAACAACATGCACATAATAACAATTTGACGATAGTTTTCTTCATCACATTTCCTTACTTAATAATGAGGAGGAGGCGTTTCTTCAGATTGCGGTTTAACCAAACTATCCTGATAAGCCTGTGTTAATTGCTTCACCTGATTTATCAAGCTATCGGTTAACTTTGATAACCGAAACACTTCCTGAGAAAGTTCTTCAATGGTCTTTTCTTGGGAAGATACAAACATTTCTAAATCTGTTATTCTTTCTTCAACAGACATTTTACCTCCTTATTTAATTTTATGTAAGTATAACGCACGAAGACAGATGATTGCAAGCAAAAAATTACTTGACAAGAAACAATTTTTCATATATAAAACACGAGTTGACTAAAAAGGCTATACACAGGCTGCCTTCAGGTCATTTGATTAACTATTCTGGAAAGGAAAGTAAAATGCCTAAATTAAAAACAAAAAGTGCCATTAAGAAACGTTTTTCTTTAACGGCTACAGGTAAAGTTAAAGGCGCAAAAGCTTTTAAACGCCACAATTTACTTTGTAAATCTCAAAAAATGAAACGCAACGCTCGTGGTTCTGCAATGATGAGCGAAGTTGTTGCCAAAATCGTTAAAAAATATATGATCGGCTAGGAGGTTTACAATGGCTAGAGTTAAACGTGGTACGACAGTTCGTGCAAAACACAATAAAATTTTAAAATTAGCAAAAGGTTACCGTGGACGCAATTCAAAAGTATTCACAGTTGCCAAACAAAAAGTTGAAAAAGGTTTACAATACGCTTACCGTGATCGTCGGAAGAAAAAAACAGATATCCGTCAATTATGGATTGTTCGCATCAACGCAGCAGTTCGTGCAAACGGTATGGTTTACTCCCGTTTTATGAACGGTTTATCAAAAGCAGGTATTGCTTTAGACCGTAAAGTTTTAGCTGACATTGCTTTAAATGATTCAAAAGCATTTGCCGGCTTAGTTGAAAAAGCAAAAGGTGCTTTATAAGTTTTATAAAGTTTTATTTTGCAACAGAAAACAAAAAATCCTTCTGTAAATATACAGAAGGATTTTTCATTATCAAATATAAATTAAAATGATGTTTCAAATACATTCATTTCAATTTTAGCATTAAAGAAACGAATAATTTTAAATATAACATCCAAGTCAATATGTGTTTTATCAGGATACAATCCCAACTCCGCTTCTTCTATAATACTTCTTGGGATATCCAATTTTTCAGATAATTCATCTAAACTCATACCCGCAACGTGACGCAAGGTATATAGATTCATACCCAAAGATTGTAATGCTCCATCAGTAAAAAAACTTAATTCTGCTAACATAAAAATTTCTCCTGTTAAAAATCAATTTATCATAAAAAAGCTTGTGATCACAAACGTCATACTATATTGAATTTTTATTTTGTCAATACAGGCTGTTTTTTTGTTTTTTTATATTAAAAATTCAACAAAATATACATTTCCGTATTTTAAATTAAATCAATTTTAAAATTTACCGAACTAAAAATTCAATTTCAGCATTTCAAAATTTAATTTTTAAATCAAATCATTTTTTTTATTTTTTTTGAAAAAAATTTCTTTTTTCTCATATTGTAGTCACTTAAAACTATTTTTTGATAGAAAAACATACTGTTTTTCAAAAAACACGATTCGCATTTTATCTCACAAAAATATCCTATTATGTTCTTTTTGATTGATTTTCAAAAATATTCTGCTACAATCAGAAAAACTTTTAAGAGACACAAAAATGCACGCTTATCTAGAAAAAGATTTAAATGTAAATTCTTTTATTGGCATATTATTTTTGCTTTCATGTTCTCATCTCTTTTTTTCAAAATCAATCAATTATATCTCAAACATTTGTCTATTTAGGAAGGAGTTAATATGACAAAATACGTTTTTATTCTCGGTGGCGTTGTTTCTTCACTCGGCAAAGGAATCGCATCGGCATCTATCGGATGTTTACTCAAATCCAGAGGTTATTCTGTCCGCATGCGAAAAATGGATCCGTATTTAAATGTTGATCCCGGCACAATGTCCCCCTATCAACATGGCGAAGTTTTTGTTACTGACGACGGAGCCGAAACAGATTTGGATTTAGGACACTACGAGCGTTTTGCTGATTTAAACTGTCATAAAACCGATAGTATTTCAGGTGGACGGATTTATTATAATGTCATTCAAAAAGAAAGACGGGGTGATTATTTAGGTGCAACCGTTCAAGCCATTCCACATGTTACAAACGAAATAAAAGAATTTATCAAATCTGACTTACACGGCGAGGATTTTGTTTTATACGAAGTCGGCGGTACCGTTGGTGATATTGAAGGAACGTTAATGTTAGAAGGTATTCGTCAATTTGCCAATGATGTCGGTCGTGAAAATGTATTATTTATATTCTTAACATTACTTCCATATATTGATACGGCTGGTGAATTAAAAACAAAACCGACACAACATGCAGTTAAAACATTGTTGGAAGCTGGCATTCAGGCAGATATTTTACTCTGTCGCTCTAAAATAAAATTAGGCAGTGAAGAACGTCGTAAATTAGGATTATTCTGTAACATTAATGCTGATGATGTGGTTGTTGCATTAGATGTTGATAATATTTACAAAGTACCATTAGCCTATCATGCTGAAGGATTGGACACTCAAGTATTAAAACATTTTGGCATGTTAGAGAAATCCCCTGCTCCCGATTTATCCAAATGGAAAGAAATCATCAACATTGTTGAAAATTATCAAAAAGAAGTCAAAATTGCTGTTGTCGGTAAATATTGCGGATTATTGGAAGCTTATAAATCATTACACGAAGCTTTAACTCACGCAGGCATTGCCAACAAAACCAAAGTTCGCATTACTTGGATTGAATCCGAAGAACTCGAATCTCTTTCCGAATCCGAATTAAATAACACACTTTCTCCATATGATGGCATTTTAGTTCCGGGAGGATTTGGCATTCGTGGTATTGAAGGAAAAATTCGTGCCGTTAAATATGCCCGTGAACACAAAGTACCATTCTTTGGTATTTGTTTAGGTATGCAAATGGCCGTTATTGAAGCTTGTAAAAACTTATTAGGCATTGAAAATGCCTCCTCTGCTGAGTTTGGAAGTAAATGTACACCGGTTATTTCAAAAATGACTGTCTGGGAAAAAGATGGTGTCCAACATATTCGTCCAGATAACGGAGATATGGGTGGAACGATGCGTTTAGGTGCTTATCCTTGTGTTTTAACAGATAATTCATTAGCACAAAAAATCTATGGCGAAACACTTATTCACGAAAGACATCGCCACAGATATGAAATGGATATTGCTTATGCAGATAAACTGGCTGAAAAAGGCTTTATTGTTTCCGGCAAATCACCAGATGGATTATTACCTGAAATTGTAGAAATTCCAAACCATCCGTTCTTTATTGCTGTTCAGTTCCATCCGGAATTTACATCAAGACCGGCAAAACCAAATCCGATTTTCCAAGCATTTATTAAAGCATCTATTAAATAAAAAACAATTTAAATATCCCCACATCGTACATCTTGGGGATATTTTTTTTACAAAAAAACCTGCCATTTAAACAGGCAAGTTCTTTTTTGACAATTACACTCTTTTTTGTGCTTCTTGTTCTTCAACCCATTGTTTCACCACATCAAAGCATTCATCATCATAACCACCGTTCCAGCCTTTATCAATCCAACTGTCTTCATCGGCAAACGCACCGGTTTTAACATAATGCAATAATTGCTCATAAGTATCTATTTGTGTATCATCTCCACTTTCAACACTACAGGAAGCTTCTTGATTATCGGCATTCATCATTCGTAATTTCATAACCATCATTGAATCTGAATCCATATACGCATCATCATCTAATAATAAAACCGACTCAGCATTTGTATTGATTTTATCTTTACCTGCCTTATGAAGAAAATCATCTATAGATGGGAAACCATCCTGTAAACAATATACACCTAATAAATCGGCAGCTCTGCCAAACTTCACTGAGCCATCTGTTTTTAAACGAGTTCTATATCGTTCAATCTCACTTAATATATGCATAGCTGTATCGGGATAAAGATTATAAATATCTTTGATAGATTTTATTTGAGATAGAGTGTTATGAACATCATCAATAAACCGTTTTTGTTCTTCATAACCTTTACCACGTGAAAAAGCTGATTCTGAATGCCAATCAAAATCGTATTTCCCTTCCCAAGAATCAGAATAAACAGGTGATTTTTCAAATGTTTTCAAATCACTGTTTTCTAACATATCCGGATGGGATTTCACCAAGTCCAAAATTATTTTTAATGCTCTACGTGTTGATTTTTCCGTATCGTCTGATTTGTTCCATAAAAATGACATAATTCCTCCTTTACTTATAATAGTTCAAATCAAATGTGTCATGAAACAGGTGCCAACGGTAAACAGTTGATATTTTTATTTTTCAACTTCCGACAGGCTTGTTGTGCTTCTTTCTTATTTTTAAAACCATAAATACGAGACCGAAAAACAGCATCCTTTTGCGTTACCTGAACAGATGTATTTCCCAATCGTACATATTTATGTGCTTTATCAGCTTGTTTTTGTGCCGTAACTTTTTCACGGAAGGCACCTACCTGTACACCCCAATTTTGCTTTTTCAGAGCTACTTTTGAGTGTATTTCTGATTTTAAATTATTACTGTTTACAACCTGTTCCATTTTTACTTGCTGTTCTTCATTTTTCAAAATAGAACCGTCTTGAACAGGTAATGTCAAAGCTGATGCAAGTGTTTGTGTATTTTCAATATTATTTTCTGAACTTATTTTAGTTTCTAATTCAGAAGCAATTGACAAAACATCTTCATCGTTTAATATGTCTTTTACCAATACAATATCTTCTTTGTGAAACGGATTAATACCACCAACACGTGTAGTTTCAAGTGCTTCATCTGCTAACATCATTTTCTGTATAACTGTTTCTGAATCGGATTGAGCAATTGTTTTCACAACATCTGCTGTTTTATTTTCGGAATCATCTCCTTGTGCCAAATCATCAGATAACATCTTAACCGGAGAGGACAATTTTGCCAAAACACCTGTTTTTTCATATTTTTCTAAACGGTTTTGCTGTATTGTATCAGCTTGTTTTTTAGCAAGTGTTAAATATTTTTCCATTGTTTTAATTTGCGGAGAAAGATTGGGTTTATCTTCTAAATTAGATTTATCCAAACTAATATATTTCCCTTGTTTTTTTAACTTCATTAATACCGATTTCGGGCGTTGAAGTGAATCAAACCCTTTATTAAGCAAATTAACAGCCTGATTATCTCTTTTTTTACTGTTATTTTGACCGATAACAACGGCAATTAAACGATTATCATCACGTTTGGCAGTGGAAATAATATTATATCCAACAGCAGCAATATAACCTGTTTTTAAACCTTCTGCTCCTTTGTAATACAAAGTTACCTGATTATGTGTTTTGTATTCTTTTCCTTTATGCCAAAAACTGGTTGCCGAAAACAATTTATAATATTGCGGATAATGATTAATAAGTGCCATTGTCAACAAGGCCATATCCTGTGCCGTCGTAACTTGATCAGGATGATGCAAACCGGAAGCATTTTTAAAACAGGTATTATTCATCCCTAATTTGCGAGCTGTTTGCGTCATCATTTGTGCAAATTCTTCCTCACTGGACGCCAAAGCTTCAGCCAAAACAACGGCAACGTCATTGGCAGATTTAATAATTAAAGCCATAACCGCTTCTTTAACACGAATCGTATCACCCGCTTTTAGAAATAATTTTGAACGAGGTTGTTTTGCCGCATTTAAAGAAACAGGCAAAGAATCATCCATTTTAAGCAAACCTTTATCTAACGCATTAAACGTTAAATATAATGTCATTACTTTTGTTAACGAAGCCGGATATTGTTTGCGTAATGAATTACGTGCTGAAAAAACTGTTCCTGTTTTTGAATCGGCAACTAACGTTGAAACAACGGCTTCAACGGGCTGACACAATATCAATGTAACCAAAAACACGAAAATTATAAAATGCTTCATTTTAACCTCTTTTGAGTTATACGTCAAAATTCATTAACAGATACTAAACAGATTTTCTTTTTTTTGATATTTGACGAATATTAATTGATTTTTTTTCAAAAAACCATATTATTAAGGTATGGTTGAAGATAAAAAAAGTATAGGCGTTGACTTTTTACGCCAAAAAATTAAAAATATATCGCAAAAAGCCGGTGTTTATCGTATGATTGATAAAGACGGTGTTATTCTTTATGTTGGCAAAGCCAAAAATTTAAAAAAACGCCTAACAAACTACACTCAAACAGAACGACTGTCTAACCGTATCCGGCAAATGGTATCACAAGTTGCCGATTTAATTGTTGTTGAAACGGCGGGCGAAACAGAAGCTTTTTTACTTGAAAATGATTTAATCAAGCAATTTAAACCATTTTATAATATTCTACTCAAAGATGACAAAAGCTATCCTTATATTTTATTGACGAATGATGAAATTCCTCGATTAATGAAATACCGAGGCGACAGACGTCTCAAAGGAACATATTTTGGACCATTTTCCTCCGGACTAGCAGTCAATCAAACGATTAAAGAATTACAAAAAATATTTAACTTACGCACTTGTAATAACAATTATTTCAGTAACAGAAGTCGTCCTTGCCTGTTATACCAAATTAAAAGATGTTCAGGTCCATGTTGTCAATGTATTACCAAAGAAGATTATCTGAAAAGCGTTCAATCCGCTAAAGCATTTATGCGTGGAGAAACATCTGACATTCAAAAACAATTACAACAACAAATGGATTTTTTAGCTTCTCAATTTCGTTATGAAGAAGCTGCCGTTGTGCGAGATAAAATTTTAGCACTGAACCACATTCAAGATACCGATTCAAACACACCACTTAAACAAACAGATATTGTTGCCGTTTATCTTGAAAATACAACCGCCTGTATCCAATTATTTTTTTACAGAACCGGAAAAACGGAAGGTAATATAATGCAAATAATTCAAGAAGCAACAACTGATTCTCTGCCTGAAATATTATCTTCTTATTTAATGCAGGTTTACGATAAAATTCCTCCTCCAAAACAAATCTACACTTCAATTCCGACTGAAGAAGGTCTTGAAAATGCTCTTTCTCAAAAAGCAGGATATACCGTTCATATCGGATATGGACCATTTAAAGGAACCCGTAAAAAATTAATGGAACAAGCAATTAAAAACGCACAACAAACATTGGAGCAAAACGAGACAACTCAAAACATTAAAGAAGCAGTTTGGGATAAATTAAGACAATTATTGGAAATTCCGATTTTGGAAAAAGTTGAAGTTTACGATAACAGTCATATTCAGGGAACATCTGCTGTCGGAGCAATGATTGCAGCCGATAAAAACGGATTTCAAAAAAAATGGTATCGTCGTTTCAACATTGACGGCACAATGGCTCAAACAAATGATGATTTTGGAATGATGAAAGAAGTAATGTATCGCCGCTTAAAACGAGGGATTGCCGAAAATGATTTACCCTCTGCCATGTTGATTGACGGGGGAAAAGGACAATTATCTGCCGTTCAAACAATCATGGATGAGTTAAACATACATTCAATCGCTTTATTAGCCGTTGCCAAAGGCGAAGAACGAAATGCTGGCAAAGAAACATTATTTTTAGGAAAACGCCCAAATGAGGCAATATATTTAGATTTCAAAAGCGATTTAATTCATTTGATACAACGTTTAAGAGATGAGGCTCATCGGTTTGCCGTAGGTTCTCATCGGATTAAACGTGCCAAAAATATGTTTCATGAATCTCTATCAGATATTGAAGGAATCGGTGAAAAACGCAAAAAAGCATTATTACGCCATTTTGGCTCTCCGCGTGCCATTGCTGGTGCTTCTTTGGAACAAATTATGCGAGTGGAAGGAATAAATGAAAAAATTGCAAAAAAAGTGTATACATTTTATCACGATTAGAGTATAAATAATAAAAAGATGCTTTTTATAAAGAAAGGACTATAAAATGGCTGACAAGAAAAAAGAGCAAAAAGCTTTAAATAACAATGAATTAGAAAAAGAAAAAACAACTCATAAAACAGAAACGGAAACACCTGAATCAACTTCCAAAAACGAATCGCAACAAACCGATTCGTTGACAAAAGCAGTTCAGGCGCTAGAAAAAATCACAAAAGAAAAAAAAGCAAACATTCCGAATATGTTGACTCTATTCAGAATATGGGTTATTCCTGTTATTGTTTTTACCTTTTTCTTCACAAATCCTACTGCCGCTTGGATTGGTGTTATTTTGTTTGGATTAGCAGGCATTAGTGATTATATGGACGGTTATTTAGCACGCCATTTAAATCAACTCTCCCGGTTTGGACGTGTTCTTGACCCAATTGCCGATAAATTATTGGTTGGTTCTATTTTATTGATGTTAGCATTTACAGACCGTTTGGGACCTTATGGTGTCATTCCTGCTACCATCATTTTGTGCCGTGAAATTTTAGTTTCGGGTTTGCGTGAATTTTTGGCAGAAATCAAAGTCGGTTGTCCTGTTACAAAGTTGGCAAAATGGAAAACTGCTTGTCAAATGTGTGCCTTACCGATGTTAATGGTCAGCGAACCAGGTGTTAGCGGTATTTTTTCCGATACATTTTATTATGTCGGACAAGTTGCCTTATGGGGGGCTGCCATTTTAACAGTTATGACAGGATATGACTATTGGAAATCAGGTCGTAAATATATGGATGAATAAAAATCATTGAAATTATTTCAAAACCGTCAATTCTTATGAGTTGACGGTTTTTTTGAGTAAAAAAGAACATTCTCTCCTTTTATAATAATACATTGCCACCGTAATTATCACATAAAAAAAGGTGCCACAACGACACCTTTTTGATTAATACAAAAGAGGATATTAACCTAATCTGTCAACACCCATAATTTGCATAATGGCATGCAAATCAGGACTTTGCGTACGACCGGTCATAAAAATACGCAAGACATTAGATATATCTGAAATACTGCCTTTAAAGTTTTCTGGGTTTTCTTTGTAGGATTTCATATCTGTTGCAAAACCATATTTAGATGCAACGGTTTTGATTTTTTCAAACCATGCATTTTTATCATCAGCTTTATCATAAAGTGCTTTAAAATCGGAAGCAATAGCTTTCATTTCATCAACAGTCAAATGTAATTCTTCCGTAAAATCTTCTAAATGACAACTGAATGTATCATCAAAGAAGTAAGCTGTATCAGCTTCTACATCTGACCATTTAATTAAATCTTTGCGTGATTTTTTACCGATATTACGTTCAATGTTTAAAATTTGAATAAAATAATCTTTATTGTCTTTTAAACGTTGTGCAAAATCCGGTTTATAAGAATTTGCCCAAGCCAAAACTGCATCATACACTTCTGTTGCACTCATTTTGGCAATAACTTCTTTTGAAATACTGTTTAATTTTTGGAAATCAAATAAAGCTCCGGCCGTATTTGAGATTTTGTTTAAATTCAACGGGAAATCAAATACGTTTTTATCAGGATTTGTCCGTCTCCAATCTTCAAAAGACGCATTAATCAAATTATACAAATATTCAATTAAAGCCGTTTCCGGATATCCTGCCTCCCAGAAAAATACAATATTTGCTTCCGGATCATGACGTTTTGAAAGTTTACGTCTGTTTCCATTATCTAATTTCTGTAACGGAGCGCAATGTCCGTATTTCGGAGCTTTCCAACCCAAAGCAACAAACAACTGTATATGTAACGGAACAGATGATAACCATTCATCGGCACGAATAACATGAGTTGTTCCCATTAAATGATCATCAATAGCATGTGCAAAATGGTATGTCGGCAAACCGTCATTTTTCAAAATAACAATATCTAAATCATTTTCAGGCATATTAATATCGCCTTTTAACAAATCTTTGATAATCATACGTTTGTTATTATCACCATTAGATTTAAAACGTAAAACCCATGGTTTACCAGCCTCTAAATTTGCCAAAACTTCCTCATCAGATAATTTACGACAACGAGCATATTTTCCGTAATAACCAGGACGTTGTGCCTGTTTTTCCTGAATTTTACGCATCATATCCAATTCTTCCGTTGCACAGAAACACAAATAAGCTTGACCTTCTTCTAACAATTTTTTAGCATAAGCCTGATAAATATCTTTCCGTTCACTTTGAATATAAGAACCGTAAGGACCATAATTTTGACCGTTAATATCAACACCTTCATCAGCAACAATGCCATAACGACCCAAAGAATTACAGATAACATCCATAGCACCTTCAATTTTACGTTTTTGATCGGTATCTTCAACCCGCAAAAAGAATACACCACCGCTTTGATGAGCGACTCGTTCAGACAACAAAGCCGTATAAATACCGCCGATATGCATAAAACCGGTCGGACTGGGTGCAACACGTGTTACTTTTTGACCTGCTTCTAACGGACGGCGTGGATATTTTGTTTCAATTTCTTCAATACTCGGTAAAGTATCAGGAAAAATTTTAGCAATAATTTCAGGTGTCATTTTTATACTCCTTTATTCAAAAATTCATTCTGTTTTAATGGCGTTTTTATACACATATTTTATATGTTTGTCAAACAAATCTTTTTATTTTACGGCTGAAAAAGTATTTTTTTGCTTGATTTTTTGTTCAAAATCGTCTATTGTGTTTTGTATGTCAGATTTATTTAATGCAACACCCGTTAAAAATGAATACTCCGCCAAAGACATTGAAGTTTTGGAGGGTTTGGATCCTGTTCGAAAACGTCCCGGTATGTATATCGGTGGCATTGACGAACGGGCATATCATCACTTAGTTGCCGAAATTATTGATAATGCTATGGATGAAGCCGTTGCCGGTTATGCAACGAATATTGAAGTAACTCTCAATGAAAACGGCTATATAACCGTTAAAGACAACGGACGTGGTATTCCGGTTGATCCACATCCAAAATTTCCAGATAAATCAGCATTGGAAGTTATTACAACAACACTTCATTCAGGCGGTAAATTCGGTGGTAATGCTTATGCTGTATCCGGTGGCTTACATGGTGTTGGATTATCCGCCGTTAATGCTTTATCATCTCATATGATTATTGAAGTTGCCCGTGATAAAAAACTATATCGTCAGGAATATAAGCAAGGAAAACCAACAACACCTGTTGAATTTATCGGACCAATCAGTAATCGGAGAGGAACATCTGTTTCATTCATTCCAGACACAGAAATTTTTGGCGAAACGGTTCGTTTTAAACCATCTACATTATTCAGAATGGCTCGTACAAAGGCATTTTTATTTCGTGGTGTTGAAATCCGTTGGTCTTGTGCACAAGCACTTATCGGTGCCGATGACAAAACACCTACTGAACAAATTTTAAAATATCCTAACGGAATTGCCGATTATTTAGATTATTTAATGAAAGATCGTTCTGCCGTTACACCTAAACCGTTTACGGGACGTATTGAATTACCTGACAACGAAGGTGCTGTTGAATGGGCTATTTGTTGGCCTGACGATTACAAAGACGGATTTTCATATTCATATTGCAACACCGTTATTACCCCATTAGGCGGAACGCATGAAACAGGATTAAGAGCCGGTTTGACAAAATCATTACGGGCTTTTGCCGATATGAGCGGGAATAAAAAAGCATCAGACATTACGGCTGACGACATTTTAAACACTGCCGGCGTTATGCTTTCCGTTTTCATCAAAGACCCTCAATTTCAGGGACAAACAAAAGAAAAACTGGTAACTCAAAGTGCAGCTCGTTTAGTAGAAAATGCTGTTAAAGACCCATTTGACCATTGGTTAAGTCGGGATATTAAATCAGCAACAGCATTATTGGAATATATCATTGAACGAGCCGAAGAACGTAAACGTAAAAAGAAAACATTGGAAACGGCACGAGCCAGTGCAACCAAAAAATTACGTTTACCGGGAAAACTGGCCGATTGTTCGCACAAAGAAACAAGTGGTACAGAAATTTTCCTTGTTGAAGGTGATTCAGCTGGTGGTTCTGCAAAACAGGCACGAGATAGAATCCGTCAAGCCATTTTACCGTTACGCGGTAAAATTTTAAATGTTGTCAGTGCCTCTAATGATAAGATTTTAGCAAACGAAGAAATCAGAGATATGACCGAAGCATTAGGTTGTGGTCGTCGAGATAAATATAACGAAGATGCTTTGCGGTATGAAAAAATCATTATTATGACAGATGCCGATGTTGACGGTGCACATATTGCCTCATTATTAATGTCTTTCTTTTATCAGGAAATGCCAAAGCTCATTGAAAACGGGCATTTATTTATTGCCCTGCCCCCATTATATCGTTTAACGCAAGGGGGAAAATCGGTTTATGCTGCTGATGATGAAGAGAAAGACAAACTGTTAAAAACTGTTTTCAAAAATGCTAAAAATGTTGACATTTCCCGATTTAAAGGTTTGGGTGAAATGCCACCTCAACAATTGAAAGAAACAACAATGGATCCTAAAAAACGGACATTGTTACGTGTTCAAATTCCGAGAAAACACACTGAAGAAGAAGCCGAAGAAGCGACTTATACAGCACAAATTGTTGAACGATTAATGGGGAACAAACCGGAATATCGTTTTCAATTCATTCAAGAACACGCTAAATTTGTTGAAAATTTAGATGTATAAACTAAAAAAATACTTAAATATTTCTTATATCAAATGCTTGATTTAAACAAAGACGGGAAAATTAAAAGAGCGGATATTAAGAGTGCTGGCAGTCGTGATGAAGTGATGGATACATTCCGATTAATTGCACAAGAAAGTGGTCGTTGTTAATTAAAAACATAAAAAAAATCCTGCATATTTTGAGGGATTTTTTTATTTTAGATTAAAATACATTTTAAATTTGTCATAAAAAATTTGCAACCGGTATTTTTTTATGATATAATATTTCCAATATACCAATTCAACATAGGAGTATTGTTTATGAGTTATGATGAAGCTGCATTTGAAAGAAATTACCAACATTTAATGAAAAACATGAGCGGTGCATGGTTTTCCGGTGTTTTTTCAAAAGGTGACGAAGAAAAAATGAGAGAAGCACTTATGGAAATTGCAAAAATGCCAGAAGGTCGCAAACTTATTTCACAATTACCTCCTGATTTTAAAATCGGCTCAACAAACTGGATTTTTAACAGTGGTATAGGCGGTCAATATAGATTGGAAGATAGAGATATTGAATTAAACACATCTTCTAATCATGGTGTTACACCCACAGTGTTGTTTCATGAAATGCGTCATGCCGTTCAAGACGTACACAAACTAATTAACCATGACAATAAAGGTTTTTCTGCCGAACAAGCAATGTGTGCTGAAAAATTATGTGAAGCAGAAACTGCCGCTTGGGAAAGAGTTATGTTTGCCAGCACACAAAATCCTCAATGGGAAACAATAAAAGCTGATCCCAAAGACATACAACTATATAATTCATGTCTCAAACAATGTAACGGCAATGCTGAAAAAGCACGCAAAATGATGGTAGGACAACTCATTCCGGAATATATGTCAAAAGAAGGAGGTTGGGACGAAGGAAACTGGCGTATTGTATATGATGCACAAGCATATAATAATGCTATAGAAACAGGTAAAGCTGGACATCTCACGACACAAGGAAACCAAAAAGAATTTGATAAAGTTTTAGACTATTATTCCAAGGAATACGGCATTGATAAAAGCAAAATTTCAAAAGCCAATATTTGTGATGAAGTTCGGAATTTAGCACAAGCAAATGGGGGTAAACGAATTGATCCAAGTGTTATAACAGAAGAATCTCAACAGGGTCAAGTTCAAGCACCTGTTTTGCCAAAACGATATACCAATGAAAATAATATCCGGAAAGATTTAAGCCAATCTCTCGGCAGATTAAGCAATCGGGAATGGCAAAACATTCGCAAATCAATGGATATCAACAACGACGGTAAATTGGATGTCAATGAAATGAGTGAAGCTTATAACTTACTTGATATCAATCAAGATGGCAGAATTACAAAAGCCGATATAAAAAGTGCCGGTGGGCGTAATGAAGTAATAGAACAACTTTGTTTTACAACCGTTGATAAAGGACGTTGATAAAATATGTTATTTCATATAAAAAAATCCTCATCGTTTTTGTTGAGGATTTTTTTTGTATTATCCGATTTAGATTCGTTTAATGAATATAAAAAAACAACAGAGAAGAACCGAAACTCAAGAATCAATAAAACGGAGACTTCTCTGTTGTTCCGACTTAAAGAGCTTTGGGATTCTTTAAGCCGTATTTTGTTTTCACACTGTCAAACGATTAGCTTTGACGGAATTCGTGCTCAATTGTCATATCTGCACAATCATCTGTAACAGCCAAAGTATTAGCACCGGCAGAACAAACACCTTTTGTTGGGAATGTCATAATAATTGTTACACCGTCATCATCAATACCATTAGCCTTAACTTTTAAAGTTCCTCCACCTGGTAACTTGCTACCTGTAACACCTGAAGCGGTTGTTAAGCCAAAATCTTTGACTGATGGTGCATTACCTTCACCACCACCTGTATATTCCGCATAACCTTTACCTGTACGAGCTAATTTTGTTTGGTTACCGGCAAATACCAATGATGCATATTTATTACCCATATCAATAACTTCATTTGCACGGAAACGGTTCATAGCCATTGTATAACCGGCAATACCACCGATTGAGAGAACACCAATAATAGCTAATACACCTAACATTTCAACCATTGAACGGCCTGATTCTGATTTAATTGTTCTTTTCATTTTTTTTCTCCAATTTAACTTTATATGTTTTAAATATTAGCTTTGACGGAATTCATGAGTAACATACGGTGAAGTCCCTGTACAACCTGATGTTGTTCCTTCATCATCGGTTGTTGTCGCTGAAACACCCAAAACATTAGCACCGGCAGAACAAACACCTACTGTCGGGAATGTCATTTTCACTGTTACACCGTCATCATCAATAGCTGTAATTTCCAAACTTCCTCCACCTGGTAAACCATTACCAGAAGCACCATCAGTTGTTAAGCCAAATTGAGCAACAGTTGGAACTGTTGTAGAGCCTGCAGTTGTGTATTTGTCATAACCACTACCTGTGCGAGCTAATAATGTTTGGTTACCGGCAAATACCAATGATGCATATTTGTTACCCATATCAATGATTTCATTTGCGCGGAAACGGTTCATAGCCATTGTGTAACCGGCAATACCACCGATTGATAATACACCAATAATAGCTAATACGCCCAACATTTCAACCATTGAACGGCCTGATTCTGATTTAATTGTTCTTTTCATTTTATTTCTCCTTTTCTTTTGTTTTGAGCAGTTTATCTCTATTCCCCGAATAGAAAAAACCTTATTTTGACAA
>JAZUBA010000021.1:0-8512 GCA_045638265.1 Alphaproteobacteria bacterium
AACAACCAATTTGACATCTGCCGGATGGTTAAAAAAATCAAAACACATCATCAAGCATATAAACAAATGTGCTTGAAAAAACAAAACAAAATGCAACCAAAATAAAATTTTGACAAGCAACCAAACCGTCCAAGAAGAAACCTTAATAAACATCCAACTACCAGACTTAATTTTATTCATTATATCTTGTTTATTCATTTGTATTTTCTCTCATTTAAAAGTTTCCGTTTTGTACACTTTACATCTAAAAAAAAACAAAATCAAGAAAAAAAAGAAACCTTACAAAATTAAATTGATAAGATTTCTTTAATTATTAATAATTTAGTGTCGGATTATAATAATCTTTCATCATCTCATAGCAATCCCCTGTTGGATTTGTGTATCCAGCACCAATACCAGTTTGTCCTTTCTGTTAAAATTAAAAATTGATTTATAAAATTAAATGCTTGTAGATTTTTTGATTTACGCTCGCACAGCCCTCAACGGTTGGCAGTCTTCCCCAAAAACACCACCCTTAACGGTTTGGCACAGGGAAATTGATTTTAGATAGATAGAGAACGGTATATTTCCCCTTCGTCGTGTAGATTACGCTACATAAAAGAGGGAAAAACTCCACGCTCGCACCACCCTTAACGGTTGGCAGTCTTCCCCAAAAACACCGCCCTTAACGGTTTGGCACGGGGAAATTGATTTTAGATAGATAGAGAACGGTATATTTCCCCTTCGTCGTGTAGATTGCGCTACATAAGAGGGGGAACATATACCGTTATACATCATATAAAATTAATTTCCCTACATCATATAAAATTAATTTCCCTATTAATTTCCCTACCCATTAATAAGGACACCTTGTAAAGCAGCATTAGACATTGTTAAGTTACCTGCCCAACCTAAAATACGATATAACGCATCTTGGTTGATGGCCATACGATTACCTTCAATCACTTTCATATTGCGATCTTTGTGCGGACGTAAATATAAATAATCCGTATTCAAGAAGTACATATGATTTTCAGGACAATGTCCATCTTGTGCGCCTTCAAATATCACATCAGAACCTTTGAATTTTAATGTCGCAAAACCTGAATCAGCCACTTTCGGATCAGAAAAACGTTGATGTGGCATCAAACTTTGTTCATATAATGAATATAAAGCTTCATCCGTTACAATTAAGTCCGGTTTGTCCGTACCTCTTGTTAAGGATAAATACATTTTACTCATTTGTTGACCGATATTGTCAGCCGTTAAATTTGTTGTTGTGGCTTTGTTTCTCCAAAATTCATTACCGGAAGCAGAACGATCAATACCGCCGACTGTACCTGTTGTCGGATCATCGGCAACCAATAATTTCAAACCGCCGATTTCTTTACCGGAAAAGCCCGTACCATCGCTGAAAATAGATTTTGACATTTGATTTTGAATGGTCTTGACGGCATTGTCAATCCGTTTTTCAAACAAATCATAAACCATTTCCGGACCGGAGTTTTTCAACAAATCTTCGCCTGAAATAGCAACAGGAACGGCACATAATTTTAATTGATATTCAGCAGCCGTAAAAAGTTGTTTCGGTGTATAAGTGATTGTATCATATCCACCGTACCAAACGGCATCGCCTTCCCCATATTCCAATTCTTCCAAAATTTTGGAACCACCGGTAATCGGACGGATTTTCTTTTTATCTTTTAATCGTGTCAATAAGGCATTATTTGCCGTTAAGTTGTCAGCCAATGTTTTGGCACGATGAGAAAGTGATGTCGTTAAAATATCGTTATAAGTTTTTGTCATATTATAATCTTTCCTTATAAAAAAGCTCCTGAACAGATTTTTTTTCATCCACACAGAAGCGGTTAAAAAAAAGGCATACTGTTTACATAAAACAATATGCCGACGAAAATTAATGAGCGTTTTTTCTTGAAAAACGATAAAAAAAAGGGCGTATCAAAAGAATACGCCCTGTCAGAGTTCAGTTTAACAAATAAAAAGAGTTAAAAAATATGAATATACAAAATATTCATTTAAATAAAATATATATCACAACTACATCAAAAGGAGAATAAAGTTCAATTGATGATATATATTTTCACCACAATAAATAAGGAGCAGTCTTGTTTCCAAGACTGCCCATAACATGTTTTATCTGAAATTTCTACTCATGTGAAAAAGTAGAAAATAGGAAAATAACTTTTTTGGTATAAGAAAATGTTATCTTCAATTAATGATATACCAACTTTTTTAAAAAAAGGCAAGATTTTTTTTACATAATTTCGCTTTTTTTTGCTTTTTAAGGCAAAAAAATGTATTTTTCATCCTTTTTTGACATTCTGAAACACAAAATCACCTCTCAAATAGTCAAAAATCCATCCATTTGTTCTTTTTTTATCTTTCTAAACTGACAAATCCATTCACAAACAAGAAAACAAACCTTTCTTTATTTTATTTTCACTTAATAATCAATATTTTACAAAAAAATAAGCGATTCGTTTTGATTGAAACCGTCAGATTACATCTAAAACCGATTTTTTTTCATCTAACCCATAGCTATCGATTCCTTTATATATTACATATTGTATCTTCCAATATATAATAATGTGGCATAAAATCGTCAACTCAACTTTATGATGGGGAGACAAAACAACAAAACATCCCATATCACTCCGATTAGACGTTCAAATAGACAAATTCACTTAAAAAAATATGATGCTTTTTGCTGATTTTTGTTGCCAAATCAATTTAAAAATGTTAAGTTAGGTCCGTAACAAACCGCCTAATCAAAACAGGTTTTATTTTGAACCGGTCGTTTTGTGGACGGCATAATTTTTACTAACTTAACAAAGGATTGAAAAATATGGATAATGTAACAGAAAAAGCTTGGGAAGGCTTTAAAACGAATAAGTGGCAGGATGAAGTCAACGTTCGTGATTTTATTACGTTAAACTACACACCGTATGAAGGAGACGATTCTTTCTTAGCCGGTCCGACAGCCCGCACAACAAAAATGTGGGAAACAGTTGCCGACTTAATGAAACAAGAACGTGCCAACAACGGTTTATTAGATGCTGATTCAAGCATTGTTTCCTCCATCACATCACATGATGCAGGTTATATTAATAAAGACGAAGAAATCATTGTCGGTTTACAAACAGACAAACCGTTAAAACGTGCTTTAATGCCTTACGGCGGTTATCGTATGGTTGAAGGTTCTTGCCAAGCTTATAACTTGCCGTTAGATCCGAAAATCACAGAAGTTTTCACAACATACCGCAAAACACACAACGACGGTGTTTTTGATGCTTACACACCGGATATCCGTGCTTGCCGTAAAAGCGGTGTTATCACAGGTTTACCGGATGCTTACGGTCGTGGTCGTATCATTGGTGACTATCGTCGTATTGCCTTATATGGTATCAATCGCTTAATCAAAGATAAAGAAGAACAAAAAGCTTTAACAGATTTAAGCACAATGACAGCCGATGTTATTCGTGAACGTGAAGAAATCGCTGAACAAATCAGAGCTTTAAAAGATATGGTTAAAATGGCTGCTTCTTACGGTTTAGATATTTCAAAACCAGCTACAAACGCAAAAGAAGCTATCCAATGGACATATTTCGGTTATTTAGCCGCTGTTAAAGATCAAAACGGTGCTGCTATGTCAATCGGTCGTATTTCAACATTCTTGGATATCTATATTCAACGTGATATTGAAAAAGGCGTGATTACAGAAGAACAAGCTCAAGAAATGATGGACGATTTAGTCATCAAATTGCGTATGGTTCGTTTCTTGCGTACACCTGAATACAACGACTTATTCTCAGGCGATCCGGTTTGGGTAACTGAATCAATCGGCGGTATGGGTATTGACGGTCGTACATTAGTTACGAAAAACTCATTCCGTGTCTTACACACATTATACAATTTAGGACCAGCTCCGGAACCAAACTTGACAGTTTTATGGTCAAATCACTTACCGGAAGGTTTCAAAAAATTCTGTGCAAAAGTTTCCATTGACACATCATCAATCCAATATGAAAACGATGACTTAATGCGTGGTTTCTTTGGTGATGACTATGGTATTGCCTGCTGTGTTTCTCCGATGCGTATCGGTAAACAAATGCAATTCTTCGGTGCTCGTGCCAACTTGGCAAAAACATTGTTATACGCTATCAACGGCGGTAAAGATGAAAAATCAGGCGCACAAGTCGGTCCTGAATTAGCTCCGATTGCCGGCGAATATTTGGAAATTGAAGAATTAGAACGTAAATTTGATAAAATGATGGATTGGTTAGCTGAAACATACGTCAGCGCTTTGAACATCATTCACTATATGCACGACAAATATTCTTATGAAAAATCAATGTTGGCATTACATGACCGTGAAGTTGTCAGAACATTGGGTTGCGGTATTGCCGGTTTATCCATTGTTGTTGACTCATTGTCAGCCGTCAAACATTCAAAAGTCAAAATCATTCGTGACGAACGTGGTTTGGCAACAAACTTTGAAATTGAAGGCGATTATCCGAAATACGGTAACAATGATGAACGTGTTGATGCAATCGCTCGTCGTGTTGTTAAACAATTTATGGATAAAATCCGTCGCTTACACATCTATCGTAACGCCGTTCCGACACAATCTATCTTAACGATTACGTCAAACGTTGTTTACGGTAAGAAAACAGGTGCTACACCAGATGGTCGTCAAGCAGGCGTTCCATTTGCTCCGGGTGCTAACCCATTGCACGGACGTGATACAAACGGTGCTATTGCATCTATGTGTTCAGTTGCAAAATTACCGTTCCAACACGCTCAAGACGGTATTTCAAACACATTCACGATTATCCCGAATTCTTTGGGTAAAACAAAAGAAATTCAAGTTGACAACTTGGTCAGTTTGTTAGACGGTTACTGCGGTAACGATGGTCAACACATCAACGTTAACGTTTTGAATCGTGAAACATTAGAAGATGCTATGGAACATCCTGAAAACTATCCGCAATTAACAATCCGCGTATCAGGATATGCCGTAAACTTCATTAAATTGACACGTGAACAACAAATGGATGTTATTTCCAGAACGTTCCACGAAAAGATTTAATTGAAATAAATCTTAAAAAAGATAACCCTGCCCATTCGGACAGGGTTATTTATTGTTAAGAGTTGTTTTTAAGTTATAAAGCCGTTTCAAAAAATCAATGAGTTATTCAATATTCATATTATTTGCAAACGGCATAATAATCAAGATGCAATCTATCATTTCCAGTATGTGTACCACCGGACTGAAAATCCATACGATAAATGCGACAAGAATTATAATCCGTATTTATCCAACCCAAATAACCACCATATGCAAGAGCCATTTCTTCCACTCTTTTTGCTCTATTATTTGCATCTGGCGTACCAACCGAAGTTGAAGTAGTTCCATGACAATAACCGTTTGTTGCACTACAACCACTTGCACATATTGTATGTGTACAGCCATAATCACTTACATCTACCAATGTTTTACCCAACGCCTGACAAAAATTTCTGGCATTCCACCACCACATTGTACTTGAAGACATAATAAACGGAGGATTTGTTCCTGCTTTCGGTGGTTTTAATGAGGGAGTTTTACAGGTTCCCGTCATACCTGTTGTATCTCTTGTACATTTATCTTCACCATATTCCGTAATATGACAATAATCGCTCCGATTACAATCGGCATTTGAAGAACACGTTTCAGGCAATGTTTCACAAGTCCCATTCGTATATTTTGTATCAACTTCTATGCAATAGCAGTTAAAAACTTTCCCTGTTACCGTATCGGTTAGAGTTGTTGCCAATCCGCCCTGCCCTTCTTCTGATGTGTCTTCCGGACAACTGACTGTCGGTGTTGTGTCTTCCTCTTCTTCCCCTGCTCCACTGCTACAATCTTTTGCCAATCCGCCCTGCCCCTCTTCTGATGTATTTTCCGGACAACTGACTGTCGGTATTGTGTCTTCCTCTTCTTCCCCTGCTCCATTTCCACAATCTTTGGCCAGTTCGCCCGACCATCCGCATTGAACAAGAGCCTAATTTTGTTATTTTCTTCACAACCAGCTCCATCTTCAACCGCAACGCCATTCAATCGTTTAAAGGTTACAAAGGTGTAAATATTGTATAAAACATAAGGCACTATATTGAACAAGACTTAACTCGGGCTGTATATATGGTGGGATACTGCTGTGCGTTAGAGATAAATTTATAGTATATATAAATCATATATCTATAAAAAAATTGTTATTTTTCAATGAAACAGAACAGCTGATTAAACAAAACAGGGTAAAACAAAATCTGTTTCACCCCGTTTGTTAAAAGTCAATAAACCTGATTGCTATCTTGCGTTACCAAAACTTGGCGTCATCGGCTCGTATGGGTTGTAAGACGCCGCACTTAACGCACCGGTTAAAGAGGAACTTTGTTGTCCACTGCTATCTGCCAATGTAAAACTAGTGGGAACATCATAGCTTGTCACATCAGTAGTCGGTGCAAATGGTTGATTAAATATATCATTTTTATTTTCTGTAATATCACTTGTTTGAGTGGTTGTGTTTGGCGCAAAATCATTCTTTTGTTCCGTATTGCTTGCCAATGTTTTATTGAGCGAGGATTCTTTTTTTGGTTCCGTCGCTTTGTTTGGTTTAGCGGTTGCATTTGATGCTAAATCATTCGTTTGTTCCGTTTTACCAGCCGACGGTTTGTTTGGCGTTGTTTCTTTTTTTGGTTCCGTCGCTTTGTTTGGTTTAGCGGTTGCATTTGATGCTAAATCATTTTTTTGTTCCGTATTGCTTGCCAACGGTTTGTTTGGCGTTGATTCTTTTTTTAGTTCCGTCGCTTTGTTTGGTTTTGCGGTTGTATTTGAAACAACTTTATTTATACCTGATTTTTCTTCAATGACTTTTTTATAGCTTGAAAGAACAATGGTATCCATCTGGTTCCAAAAATCGGATTGCTTTAAATTTTTCACTTCATCTACTTTTTCTGCTGTTGTTATTATGGATTCTTCTAAACCAAATGAAGCATTGTTCAGAATAAATGCTTGAACATCTGCCTCGTTGTTTTGTATTGGTTTGTTGTGTTCTTCCGTATTTTCATCGGTTTTAACAGGTTTTGGTTGCGTATTTACTTGAATAAAGCTTGATATGTATTTATTCTCATTTGCTTGTTGATTAGCTTTAACCATTTCAAGTTGAACTTGTTCCAGTTCTTGACGCTCCTCTTGTGTTATTGATCTATTTTTGACTTTTTCTTCTAATTTTGCAATCTTTACAGCTTTTTCTATCTCATCCAAACCTGCTGCAGGCTCATTTGCCGAAGATGTTTGAGGTATGCTATTAAATTCATAACCCGCAGTATTTAAGTTGAACACGTCTTTCGCATTGACATCTGTACGATTAGCAAACATTGCCAAAACCTCTTCACGACCGCCAACTGTAAATTCGTTTTTTTGAGCAGATGAAAGAGTAACCATATCACCGAAGTCCGATTTTGTATAAAGTTCTTTAGAAATTGTAAAATCTTCCCCAATTCTGTTGTTTGCAACCTTGTCTACATTATGATTTTCTTCAAATGTTGTATTAAAAATTGTTGTATAAGTGGAAGTTCCTGTAGGTACATACTGTTCTGAATCGCTATTATTAATATCTAAAAAATTGGGAATTGTTACATTTTCTGGATCATCTACCATACGCCTAAAAGCATTTTTTCCTGATGAAACATCAACTTGCACATTATCATTTTCAAGAGATACACCTGTAATAGTTCTAAGCCAGTTATTTTCTATGGCTTCTCTCGCCAGCTTATTGTTAAAATTAAATCCTAAATTGTTATAATCAATATCTACCAGATCGTTACCTCCTGTAAGATTAGATTCAGAAGTATTTGTTTGTGCTAAGCGAACGAAATAACCGTCTAAATTTGTTCCTTTAGTATGAACAGACGTATCCCCATTTAGAAACATCAACGATAAAGAATCACTACCATTAATCCACCTCTGCCAGTCATTTAAGCCTTGCTGAACAACAGGATCGTCTCCCTGATAATGCTGACTGGCAAGTTCCGTTGCTTCCACGGTATTTTTTAAATTTTCTTCAGCCTTATGTAATTCACCTCTGTATTGTTGTAATCTTACTCTTTCCTCTGATGTTATCGTTCCATTTCTCTCTTTTTCTTCAAATTCGGCAATTTGATTTTTCAAATATTCAACTTGTTGTAAATCCGCCTCTGCCTTGTCTAAAAGTGCGTTTGCGAATTCATCGTTAACAATAAAGCCATTGTTAATTGCTTCTTGTAAGCTTTCAGCCGTCATAAGGCGTTTGTAAAATTCCATCCGTTCGGCTTTACTCATATTATGCAAGTTGGCAATTTGATCCTTCAACGATTGTTGAATGGCATTGTGCATTGCTTCCTGTCTCAATCTAGATGAACTGCTATTGCCGTTTTTGGATTGTGTCATTTGTTGATATAATTTTTGTACACTACTCGGAGCGACCGCTAATTC
>JAZUBA010000022.1:0-19331 GCA_045638265.1 Alphaproteobacteria bacterium
AACGCAAATTTCCATGTTTTGAAATTTTGATTTTTGCGATGTTGTCCAATTATTTTTATTTAAAATCAATATTTAATTATAAAAATTTAATTTAAAAAGAAAGTTTTGACAAACGTAAAAAAAAGGTTGATTTAAACGTACGTTTATTTGCAACGCTTAACGCTTTGATTTTTAAATAAAAACACAAAAAAACCACCAACAAAAAGTGGATTTCTTCATAAAAAAAATACGCGGCGTACAAGGAAAAAAACGCCGCGTATGCCTCCTTATTTTTAAGTTAATCTCTTAAAAATAGTATCTGGCTGATAGTTTGACATCATTTGAACGCATATCACTCTTGCTCTTAACGTCATATCCTGTACGTGTTTTAACACGAGCTTGACCTAAGTCAACATAACGATATCCTAAATCAAATGACAAACAATCATTGACAAAGTAATCAATACCAACACCAGCTGTCCAAGCAAAATTGGATTTTGTGGCACCTTTGGCTCCTCGTATTGAATCTGTTTTATTCCATGCCATACCTAAACCACCCATACCATATACACTAAATCTTTGGTGAATTGGATAGGTCATATATAAGTTAGCTAATACAGGCATAGACCATACATCTGTTTTTTGTCCGTTAACTTTGACATTGCCAAAACCACGATAACCAACTGTTACATCTCCACGAAAATATTCGTTCATATGATAACCGGCACCAACGGCAAATACACCGGCATCACCTGTGTTACTTGTACCAAATGAATAACCGGCTTCACCAACAACGTATGGTTTGCTGAAATCAAGTGCTTGTGCTCCGGATGTAAAGAACATTAAACCGGCAATGGCTAAACTTGATAATAAATACTTCTTCATGTTATTCTCCTTTCTTAAAAATATACGAAGCAATCTAACAATAGGGTTCCTTATAGACATTTTCCAGTCTTTTGACCAAAAATATCAAAAATAAATAGATTGATATGTAAAATAAATAAAATCGTATGTTTTCAATAGATTAAACCCTTTTCAAAAAAACTTGTCTTTTTGATTAAATCGTGATATGCTTAATAATAAAGTCATTTTTACGAAAGGATACGCTATGCGTGTAAACGACAAAATCATTGCTAGTATAATTGACCCGGATGAAACGTTTATTTGGGAAGTAACAGGTTCTACAGCCGATTTAAAATATCAACCTCGGGTCTGGATTGCCACATTTGTTATGATTCTTCTCGGTTACGTTTTTTTAAGATACGCACACACGACCTATGACTTTGTCTTAACTGTCAGTAATTTGTTTGTTTTTTGCGGAATATGGTTTTTAATGATGTTTTTAATCGGATTAATTTATTTTATTATTCTTCATTTTTACCGAACATACCATAGTTATGTTTTAACCTCTCAACGTCTTATTATTATTTCAGGAATATGGACAAAAGATGTTGATGAAATTGAATTATTCCGTATTGTAGACAGTTCTTCTTCTCAATCAATGATTGATTTATGGGCAGATTTAGGAACAATTTACATTAATTCAACCGATAAAACCGGTTTTATTAAAATGGCAAAAATTAAAAATCCATATGCAGTGCGTGATTCCTTGCGCAAACATTATATGGCTGCTCGTCAGAAAAAAGGAACTGTTGTTATGGAAAGCATTTCCGCTTAAAACAACTATTATTTTTATCAAATCAAGTACAAGAAAACCCCGTCTAAAAATTGCGACGGGGTTATTTCTATTTGAAAACATTATACTCTGGTATGTTGTCTTTGCATTTGCATATAACGCATTGCCATTGCATTTTGTGAACTAATTTTTTGAGCTTTAACAGTTGCACATAAATCCCACGTTGGAGGCAATGTATTTTCCGGTGTTGGAGGTAATGAATTATTTGCTTTAAACGGACCATCCCAAGTCGGTGGCAAACTGTTATTGGCTTTAAATACATTATCCATTGTTGGGGGCAAACTGTTATTTGCCTTAAATACATTATCCATTGTCGGTGGCAAACTGTTATTTGCCTTAAATACATCATGTTTTGATGTGTTTTCCTGTGACAAGGCGACACCAGACATAATCAAGCCAAAGCTTAATGCTTTTAAAAATTTATTCATGTTGTGATTTTCCTTTTAATTATATTATTTATTATATCTTATTTGTTCTTGAATAGAACTTATTTCTACATTCTAAAATTTTCCTTGTATCTTCTTTGAAAAAAGTTTTTGCAATATATTCATTTTTAATCAAAATGTCAAGCACTTTTTTTAAAAAAAAGCATTTTTTATTAAAAATCTTGCAATTTGATTAATTTTCTTCTTGTTGACGAATAAAATCGGTTATACGTTTGTAATTAGATTGCCAAAATTCATCTTGTGGTTGCTTATTAATCCAATCAGCCAATGCTTTTAAATTCGGCAAATACATTTTATCATTTGGATATTTTACAAAAACACCATCCAAATACCATTTAAATAATTTTCGCAATATATCTTCTTTACCACCAACACGTTTACCTTCTATGTAAACATATATCGGCAAATTAATAATCGAGGAATAATGCCTCCATTTATTTGACACAATGGATTTATTATGAAAACGTTTATAATAAATAGCTTTTAACAATGTCGTTCCACGTGCATTTGCCTGTAATGAAGTCATAAAAAATATGTCATCCTCAAAAATCAGTTTAGGAATAAATTGAATATTGTTATGTTGCAAAAAAGTTTTTTTATAAATTTGCTTACCGGACGTAACAGGATACCGAGATAAAATACTAAAAGACAAATCACGCCCGAAAAACACTTCATTTTCTTTAAGTCTAAACTCCTCTGGCAATTTATCCATAAGTCTCCTATTCTTTTCTTTTTTATTCACATCTACCGGTTGTATCAAAAATGAAACAATATCAGGATAATTTGTTTTTTCTACTTTCTGACTTAACAATGTTAAAGCATTTTTATCAATAAAATCATCAGCATCAACAAACCAATAGTAATCACCGTTGGCTATTTTCATCGCATTATTACGCGCCATAGATAATCCTTGATTTTTTTGATTTATTATTTTAATTCTTTTATCCTTTTTAGCATATTCTTGCATAACATTTAACGTATTATCTGTTGATCCGTCATTAACCAATATCAACTCCCAATATTTATATTTTTGTGCTAATACAGACTCTATTGTATCTGGTAAGAAATGCCCATAATTATATGAAGAAACAATAATGGAAAAGTGTGGTGAAGAAAAATACCGAATACCGCTCAAAACAACATATGTCAAACAGGCAACAAAAACATACAATAACAAAATTCCACTCTTTTTCATTTAAATCCCTCTTTCAATTTTGTTATATTGTACACAAAGACAGTATGTTTGTAAAGAATTTTAATTTAAATTTGCCAAGCATTCAAACATTTTTTAACAGAATTTGGGGGATATGAAGAAATAGAGGCTGTTTCTTCTATCAATTTGTCAAATAGATAATAAGCAACATCTTCATCACCCCAAAAATCATCTAACGGCTTTTTTAAATGCTCATCTATATAATTTTCCCATTCACTTTTTGAGATTTGTTTCGGATCACATCTCAAATCATATGCTAAATCTTCCCGCAATTTAATAATTCTATTTTGAAGTGAATTTATTATTAAATTATATCGGTTTTCTTTTCTATTATAAACAGACATATTTTCTCCTTAAATATTTATTGTACATATCGTACATAAAAACATAAAAAAAACGTTTTTTCAAGAGAAAATCTATGAACAAAAAGGAAGCAAACGGCAAAGATTATTCACAGCGATACACTGCTTTTTGCGGTGTAAAAATTTTACAAGAAAAAGACTCCGTTGTTTCAAACACAGCTTTTTTATTTTTTTTGGCACATTCATCATTTGCCAAAACATCAAAATCAGATTGTGTACCAACTAAACCATAACACACAACTGGCTTGTCGGGCGTTGATGAACCGATACGAGCCACCTGTCCTGCTTCACGACGTGAATCTACAAATGGCTCAAATTGAGAACAAGCAGAAAACATTAATACACTACACAAAATAAATGCAACACTAAAAACTTTCATATTTCTTCCTTAACAAACAAAAAGGTTCTAAAAAAGAACCTTTTTTCATTTTAATCTGTCAATTTACTTCTGTTTTTTAAAAGAGTAGATAATTGAACAGACGCTTCATCTTCTTTAATTTTATGAACCAAAGCATATTCAGGCACAAACAAACCAAATGCTTGATCATAAATTTGACGTTCACTATACGTTTGTTCGCTTTTATCCGGATCCTTATATAAATCACGCAACACTTCCGCCAACGCAATCGGATTGTTTGATTTAATTTTTTCCATGTATTCCTGAGAACGTCTGCTCCATTGAACACGACGTACTTTAG
Organism: Alphaproteobacteria bacterium; assembly: GCA_045638265.1. GTDB lineage: Bacteria > Pseudomonadota > Alphaproteobacteria > CAAHEQ01 > UBA3637 > RGIG4140. The sequence goes on from JAZUBA010000022.1 coordinate 4,395, forward strand.
CCTTACTATGTAAAACACGGACTGCCGAATCCATAATAGAATCAGAAGATAATTGACGCAATGAAGAAGAATCTTTTTTTAATTTTGAAATAGGAATTTTAACCGTTGCTTTTTCTTTTTGAAAATTAACAGCAACGAAATCCAATTTTTGACCACCAATATTTTCTGACTTAATTTCTACAACCTGTCCAACTCCATGAGCGGGATAAACAACAAAATCACCCGGATTAAACATATATTCGTCATTTGTATGTTTATTAACTGTTTTACTTCCTGCTTTTGAGGTTTTTGTACTACTAACACTTTTTGTTGAACCAGAACTTTTAACCATTACACACTCCTCTAAAAAAATACATATTACTAACAAGTGCAGTATACCATATTTTTAAATAAATTCAAATAAAAAAAACACTTTTTTCAAATAATCTACTTATTTTTGTAAAGAACGGACTCAATTTTATCAAAAAAATAAAAAAAAGACTTGCAAACAAAAAAAAGATTTGATATAGTATAAAAACGTTGGGTCTGTAGCTCAGTTGGTTAGAGCTGTCCGCTCATAACGGATAGGTCGGGAGTTCGAGTCTCTCCGGACCCACCATTTTAAAAGTCTTATCAAAATTGATAAGACTTTTTTTTATTTTCATTTCGGCTTAAATTTCTCTTATCATTTATATTGCTTTTTATTTTTATTTTTGGTATCTTCCTTGTGTAAAAAAACAAGGAGAAAAATTATGAAAAACTTTTCTTATAAACCACAAGGAGTTTGTACACAAAATATCAGTTTTACTATTGATAACGGAAACATATATAATGTTCAATTTATCGGGGGTTGTGCCGGAAACTTATCTGCTATTGCAAAACTCGTTGAAGGCAAAAATGCAAAAGAAATTGCATCTATCTTAAAAAATAACGATTGCCGAGGAAAAGGGACATCTTGTGCTGATCAACTAGCAAAAGCGATTGAGCAAGCCCTATCAAACAACTATTAATAAAACATATTTGCAATTAAGTAATTATACGGAGAACGGCTTATGAAAAAATTAATAATGATGACCACTGCATTAATGGTTTGCTTAACAATTTATTCAGCCATAAATGATTTAAAAAACCAAAACACTCATAACACTATAAATACTCCATCATTACCAGAATATAATAACAAGCCATCAAAACTTCATGTTGCCGTTCAAAACAATAATTTAAACGAAGTAAAAAAATTAATTAACTCGGGATTTAATGTCAATACAACTTACAGATGGCCATCATCGGGCGTATATCGTGACGGACATGGCTCAACACCTCTACATTTAGCTTTGTTACAAAAAAACAACGATATTGCTAAATTCTTAATTGACAAAGGTGCTAATTTAACAATGCCTGATGATGATGGTGTAACACCATTGCATTTAGTTCAAAATGTTGAGATGTTAAGATTAATACTTTCAAAAATTAAAAATCCGACTCAAGCGATTTCTACCGAAGATAACTGGGAAGGAACACCATTAGAATACGCTCTCGGATGGTGCAATATTGATATAGCCAATGAATTAATAAAAAACAAAGCGGTGCTTTATCCAAATGCAGAAGCCATTTATTCCGGCTTAACAAAACCTAATTGCGATTTAGAAAAATACATTAATACGCTTATACAATACAATCCCGATATGTCAGATTGGTTAAAACAACAAACTAAAATTTATAATTTTTTAACACAAAAGGGAATAACCTTAAAAACCAATCAAAATCCCAAAACATTTCCAAACATACGTGAATCTTTATACACACCTTTTATGTCAGCAGATATAAAACTAGAACTTGCAACACTTATTTCGGGTAATAGTGATACGCATTCAATTAATCGTGCAGATGAAGATGGAAATACAGTACTTTTGCGAATTGCTGGTCATGACAGATTTATGATAAATCAAAAAATCAGATTCATACAAAAACTCATAGAATTAGGAGCTGATTTTAATATCAAAAACAATAAAAAAGAAACATTTATTGATAAATTATTACAATCAACTCCTCCACACCAAAAAATATCACTAGATTTTTACTTGTTTGACATGGCAAAAGGTATAAACATCCCGATTGAAGATAAAAAAACATTAATAACTATGTTGGCATCAAATGGTCTTAATATAAACGACCAAGACCCCACTGGGTCAACGCCATTAGCTTCACTGATGAATGACGAACAAATTTCCACCAGTGATAAAAAAATACTTATAGAGTTATATAGAAAACTTGAAGCAAATGACATTACCAACTCCTTCAAAGAAACACCTATCCAAAGTTATATACGGAATGATAATATTTCTTTAACAGAGAAAAAAGAATTAATAAAGCTTTTTAAAAACAAAAAAGGCTTGTCAGAATCTTTACACGAAATTTTGTATGCTAACATATCTAAATCTGAAAAAATAAATTTCATGAAAGAATTAATCAACAACGGTGCAAATATTTTCGAAATAGACCCTCATCAAAGTGAAACGGCTTTAACCTTAATGATTCAACATGACGGAGATTTTTCTATAGAAGAAAAATTAGATATATTAAAAACTGCAGCATCAAAAAATCCTATTGTTGATAAAAAAGATTTAGCCGAACATCTCTTTTATACGGTCAACAGATCTCCACACACTGGCAAGCAAAAAATAGAATTTATCAAAATTTTTATTCAAGTAGGCGCTGATGTAAATATGAGAAATGATACAGACGAAACAACTTTATCATTTCTGCTAAAAAATAACAGAATACCCATTGACGATATGAAAGAGATTGCTCAATTCTTAGTACAAAACGGAGCTGATGTAAACATAGGGGGTTTTGAAGGAACACCTCTACAAAACCTCATTTTTAACGATATACCGTTTAGAGACAAAAAAGACCTTATTGTATTCTTAATTAAAAACGGTGCCAATACAAACTTAACCGACTCAAGAAATGTACACATTGATACGTTAATTTTGCGTCATTATGCTTTTTCACTTAATGACAAAAAAGAACTGATACAACTTTTACACAACACTCAAACAACAGAAATATCAACAGAAACAACTCCTGTTAACTATCAAAACATTGACTTTTTCAAACAGATAGCTAAATGGGGTAATACGCAAAAAAATAAAAACAACGGCAAAACTATGTCATTATTTACCGTATTAAACCAAAATACAAATGAAGACGAGACACTATCTCTTTTAGAATTCTATATCAAAAATGGAGCAAGTGTTAATGAAAAAGACTCTATTGGAAGAACACCGCTTGAAGTAATATTAACTGAAAAAATCTTTTCCCAAGAAGAGAATAAAGCAAAAGCACTATCCATCATTATTGAAAACGGTTCTGATCTTGATATGGAAAGACTCAATGTAATTTTAACTGAATCTGACTTAAAATCGACAGATAAACAATTATTAACATCAATAATAATTAAAAACAAAAAAACAAGTTTAACACAAACATTGCCTATTTATCAAATACTTGAACTTAACAATATTTCTCTTGATGAAAAAGTCAATTTACTGACACAATCTTTAAAAAGTTCATCTCAAAAATCAAAACAGGATTTACTATTTGATATCTATTTTATTTTAATTAAACCTGACATTCCTGCCACTTACAAAACAGAATTAACTGAACCATATCTTGATCAAATTAACATTAATCAAACAATAAGTTCTGCATGTTCTCTTTTGTGTATTGTTGCCATAGAAAAAACATTGACATTTCAAGACAAACAAATAATCATGACTTCCTTAATTAAGCATGGTGCAGATGCCAACGCCATATTAATAGACGAAACATTATTGACCTATTTCACACGTCTGGATGATGTTGATATGGTTAAAATACTATTATCATCTAATCCCGATATAACAAAACAAGATTCAAAAGGACACAGACCAACAGATTTAATTAAATCAAAAGAAATGCAATTATTGTTTGATAAGTATTCTCAACAATAATCACGAAAACAAATTAAAACAAAACGGATAAAGTAAAAAACCTTATCCGTTTATTTATTTAGATTTTTTGTTTAATCACCTATGATGTAAAATCATTCCAAATCTTTTTAATCTGACACAAGAAATCACTGCAAGCTTCTTGGTTATCTTCTTGACTTTCCTCGGCAAATTGGCGTAACAATTCTTTTTGTTTTGCATTTAAATGAGTTGGTGTTTCTACTCGGAATGTAACATACAAATCGCCACAAGAATCACTCTTTAAGTATGGCATACCCTTTCCTTTAATTTTGATTTGATGACCTGACTGCATACCGGCTTTAATTTCAACTTCTTCAGCCTTGCCACTCATCGTTGGAACATTCACCTTACCGCCTAAAGCAGCTTTTGTCATTGGGACCGGCATTTCGCAATATAAATTAGCTCCTTCTCTCTCAAAAATAGAATGCTTTTTAACAACAACAAAAACATACAAATCTCCGGCAGGGCCACCATATATACCTGCATCACCTTCTCCTGCTAAACGCATACGAACACCTGTATCAACTCCTTTTGGGATACTGATTTCCAAAGTTCGTTTTTTGCGAATAACACCCTGCCCTTTACATTCTGAACATGGTTCTTTAACTGTTTTACCCGTTCCACGACAATCCGGACAATCCGTATCCATTACAAAGACACCCTGACGTTGACGGATCCGACCATGGCCACCACAAGTTGAGCAAGTTTCAATTTTTTTACCGCCTTTACCACCACATTTTTCACAATGAACCGCTGTATTAACAGTAATTGATTTTTTAACACCCTCATAAGCTTCTTGCAAGGTAACAGACAAATCATATCTGACATCAGCACCACGTATTTCAGCAGAGGCTCCACTTGAACGTGAACCACCACCAAAACCCCGAAACATTTCTTCAAAAATGTTTTCAAATCCGGATCCGCCAAAATCAAAACCACCAAAACCACCTGCTCCACCAAATCCGCTAGCACCACCATTGGCAAAGGCATCGTGTCCATATCTGTCATAGGCAGCTCTTTTTTGTTCATCTTTCAAAACTTCATAAGCTTCGTTAATTTCTTTAAACTGAACTTCAGCCGCTGCATCACCGGGATGTACGTCCGGATGACATTCTTTTGCCTTTCTGCGAAAAGCTTTTTTGATTTCATCGGCAGAAGCACCTTTTGAAACACCCAACATATCATAGTAATCTTTTTTTGACATATCTAATCCTTTACCAATATTAACGGATGGTTTTTATTACGCCGAGAGGTCCTTCCCAAGCATACCATATTATGCCATAGGAAAGACCTCTGCGTCAATATAGACAAACGCTTATTTTTTGACTTCTTCAAAATCAGCGTCAACAACTGTTTCATCAGCTGATTTTGTTTCAGCTTCCTGACCAGATGTTGCACCTGCTGTCGTATCAGCTTGTTTATACATAGCTTCACCAACTTTTAAAGAAGCTTGTGTTAATTCATTTGTTTTATCTTTGATTTTTTCGGCATCATTGCTATCCAAAACATCTTTCAATGCCTGAACGGCTTTTTCAATACTTTCTTTGTCAGAAGCACCGATTTTATCACCATTTTCTTTTAATAATTTTTCTGTTTCATGAATTAAAGCATCAGCATGGTTACGAGCTTCAATCACTTCTTTCATTTTTTTATCTTCTTCGGCATGTTGTTCAGCTTCTTTAACCATTTTTTCAATATCTTCGTCTTTTAAACCGCCTGAAGCTTGAATACGAATATTTTGTTCTTTACCGGTTGCTTTATCTTTTGCAGAAACATTAACAATACCGTTTGCATCAATATCAAATGTAACTTCAATTTGAGGCATACCTCGTGGTGCAGGCGGAATACCGATTAAATCAAATTGACCTAACAATTTGTTATCACGAGCCATTTCACGTTCACCTTGTGCAACACGAATTGTAACAGCTGTTTGACCATCTTCTGCCGTAGAGAATACTTGACTTTTCTTTGTCGGAATGGTTGTGTTTCTGTCAATTAAACGTGTAAAGACACCACCTAATGTTTCAATACCTAATGAAAGAGGTGTAACGTCAAGCAATAAAACATCTTTTACATCGCCTTTTAACACACCACCTTGAATAGCGGCACCCATAGCTACAACCTCATCCGGATTAACACCTTTGTGGGCTTCTTTACCAAAGAAATCTTTTACAATTTCTTGAACTTTTGGCATACGTGTCATACCACCAACCAAAATAACTTCATCAATTTCACTTTTACTCAAACCGGCATCTTTTAAAGCTTTTTCCATTGGACCTTTTGTTCTATCCAATAAATCTTCTACCAAACTTTCTAATTTTGCACGTGTTAAAGCAACATTTAAGTGTTTCGGACCTGTTGCATCAGCTGTAATAAACGGCAAGTTAATATCTGTTTGTGTTGCAGAAGATAACTCTATTTTTGCTTTTTCAGCAGCTTCTTTTAACCGTTGCAAAGCCATTCTGTCTTGACGCAAATCAATGCCGTTTTCTTTTTTAAATTCATCTGCCAAATAGTCCATAATACGAGCATCAAAATCTTCACCGCCCAAGAATGTATCACCATTTGTAGCTTTTACTTCAAAAACACCATCACCAATTTCCAAAATGGAAACGTCAAATGTACCGCCACCTAAATCATAAACAGCAATTGTGCCTGATTTTTTTTGATCCATGCCATAAGCCAATGCAGCTGCTGTCGGTTCGTTAATAATACGTAAAACTTCTAAACCTGCAATTTTACCGGCATCTTTTGTTGCCTGACGTTGTGAATCATCAAAATAAGCAGGAACTGTAATGATGGCTTGTGTGATTTTTTCACCCAAATAACTTTCGGCATCTTCTTTTAATTTTTGCAAAACATAAGCAGAAACTTGACTTGGTGCATATTTTTTATCAGAAACATCAACCCATGCATCACCATTATCACCGGAAACAATTTTATACGGCATTAAACCTTTATCCCGTTGAACCATTTTGTCATCATAACGACGACCGATTAAACGTTTAATAGAAAATAATGTACCGGCCGGATTTGTAACAGCTTGACGTTTTGCCGGTTGACCGACCAAACGTTCACCTTTAGATGTAAAAGCAACCATTGATGGTGTTGTACGTGCACCCTCACGATTTTCTAAAACTTTTGCATCTTTACCATCCATAATAGCCATACAAGAGTTTGTTGTACCTAAATCAATTCCTAAAATTTTTGACATTTTTCTTTCTCCTCTTTTTAGTAAAAATTTTATTGATGAAATGTATATAGGTCATAACATTGTATTTCGCAACACTTAATTTGCATTTTTTTATAAAATTTTTATTTTTTTTACAAATCATACTTTTGAAAAAATAAAAAACACATATAAAACAATGCATAATACAATATGCATCTTTTCCGTTTTTAGGGCACAAAAAAAGACAATCTTCCTTTTTCTCATAGAAATTGGTTATCAAGATTGTCTTAATTGATGATTTTTGTTATTTATAACTTAGCACTTCATTGTTAATATAATCAATTTGTATACCTGCTTCTAACATCATTTGTTCTGCTTCACTACCGGAATGATATTTATACTCTGCCACAACTCTTTTAATACCACAGGCAATTAAAAGCATAGCGCAGGTACGACAAGGCGCCAATTTACAATAGATAGTTGCTCCCTCAATAGACACACCTCGTTTCGCCGCTTGACAAATAGCATTTTGCTCTGCGTGAATTGTCCGCACACAATGATCAGAAATTGTCCCGTCTTCATTAACCATTTTTTTCATCAAGTGTCCCACATCATCACAATGAGGTAACCCCGGAGGAGAACCGACATAACCGGACACAACAATTTGATTATCTTTAACAATCACACAAGCCGTTCTGCCACGACCACATGTTGCTCTTTTTGATAAAGAATGCATTACATCCAAAAAATATTCATCCCAAGACGGTCTAATATATTTTTCATCTGCCATTTTATCCTCCTTTGATTAAATAATTGACTGACCGGCCATTATCTCTAAACGCTGAATACGATCTTTAACATCAGGGTGCGTACTAAATAATGAAAAAGCTTTCTTCGGTGCCAGCGGCGAATAAATGCATGCCGTTGCCATTGTTGATTTTTTTTCCAAAATTTCAACTTGTGCATCTTGTGATATTTTCTTTAAAGCGTTTGCTAACGCCTGTGGATGGTGTGTAATCATAGCACCTGTTGCATCTGCGGCGAATTCCCTTGAACGTGAAACAGCCAATTGTATTAAAGGCGCCACAATATAATGAAATATTGTACATGTAATAACAATTGATAACACTATCAATGCCACAGCATTCGCAGAATTGTTTTCCTCAGAATTTTGTCTTCTGTTATTTCTTTTGCTTGATAAATTTGAAGATGACATACGCACATTGTTAGCAATTAAACCAAACACTCCTAATCCGGCAATAATTAACATATTCAAACGAATGTCCCGATTACCGATATGAGCAAATTCATGAGCAATAACACCTTGTAATTCTGTCGGTGTCAATTTTTTAATAATACCCTGTGTCAAAGCAACAGATGCCGATTTGGGTGAATATCCGGTTGCAAACGCATTTAACGATTCATCTTCAATAATATATACTTTTGGCATAGGCAACCCAGCCATCAAAGCTGTATTTTCAACCAAACGGTATATTTCCTGATTTTCCGCCGTTGTACCATCTAACGGTTTAGCACCGGCAAATCCCAACATCATTTTATCTCCAAAGAAACAACTGATGAACATCCAAATCAAACCAATTCCAATCAAGATGGGAGCACCGGTAATAACAACATGATTTATCATCGGCAATGCTGATTGAAACCCTTCCGCATTGCCCAAAGTAAACACAACCGCACAAACAATATAAAATAATACCACCAAAGATATAGGAAACAGCAATATCAACAAGGTTGTTTTAAAATTATTTGATTGAATATGCTCATAAGCGGTAATTGCTTTTGACATCACAATTCACTCCGATTAAAATTGTATTTTCGGTGCTGTTTTAACAGCTGCTTTTTCAGCTTCTTCTAATTCAAAGAAATGTTCTTCCGTAATACCGAAACGATTAGCAATAATATTACTTGGAAATACACGAATTTTTCTATTTAAAGACATAACAGCCGTATTGTAATATTGGCGGGCAGCCTGAATTTTATCTTCCGTATCAGCAATACGAACCTGCAAGTCCAAAAAGTTTTGATTAGCTTTCAAGTCCGGATAACTTTCTGACAACGCAAAAATTGATTTCAATGCTCCGGACAACATATTTTCATGTTGTTCTTTCTGAACGGAAGATCCATTAATACTCATCGCCATATTACGAGCATTAATCACATTTTCCAATGTTTTTGCCTCATGTTTGGCATAACCTTTAACCGTTTCAACCAAATTTGGAATCAAATCATAACGTCGTTTTAATTGTGTATCAACCGTACTCCAAGCCTCTTTTGTTTGCACTTGCGCTGTAACCAATCCGTTATAAACAGAAACAACCCATAAAGCAATAACAACGACAATACCGATAAAAACAAGAAAAACCATAAAAAAACTCCTTTCTCAAAAATATGTTTCTATGATTACAGTGTACCAAAAATGCAACAGAATGCAAGTAAAAAACGATTCTTCTATTATAAATATTTTATAATATTATATCGTTTTAACTTGACAAACAAAATTCAGGTGGTAAAGTATAATATTACATTTACAGAAGAAAGGATTTTTTGTATGCACCCTTGGCATCAAGTTGCACATTATTCAGAGTTTCCAAGCATTATTCCGGCCATTATTGAAGTTCCAAAAGGCTCTCAAATAAAATACGAACTGGACAAACGAAGCGGTTTACTTAAAGTTGATCGTATTTTATACAGTGCCGTTCATTATCCCGCTAATTATGGTTTCATACCGCAAACATACGGTGATGACAATGACCCTTTGGATATTTTGGTTCTTAGTCAATTTCCGGTTGCTCCACTTTGCATTATGAGAGCTCGTCCGATTGGCGTTATGAAAATGGTTGATGGCGGAGAATCTGACGATAAAATCATCGCTATCCATGAAGACGATCCGCTTTATAATTGTTATACACATATTGACCAATTACCACCACACACTTTAAAAACATTACAACGTTTTTTTGAAGATTACAAAGTATTGGAACAAAAAGAAGTTCATATTGAAAAATTTTTAGGGCCGGATGAAGCTTTAAAATTAATTTATGAAGCACGTGAATATTACGAACAAAAGAAAACGGAGTTACCCGGATATGACTCATATTAAAGCATCTAACCCGACACAAATTTCTGATTTTAACAGCTTAAACAATCAATTTGATACATATTTTTTAGATATGTATGGTGTTTTGTGGGACGGAACACAATTTTACCCCAATGTTTTAAACACATTAACAACTTTAAAAAAAGCAAATAAAAAAGTATATATACTTTCTAATATGACAGCACTTAATGAAACATTTGTAGCCGGTAAAGAAAAAAACGGTTTATTAAAAGGTATTCATTATGACGATGTTATCACATCAGGAGATATTTGTTTTGCAGAAATTGAAAACGGTTTGTTTGAAAAAATTACAGGTAAAACGGATTATCGTTATTTTGTGTTGGGCGGAGCCAATCCGGCATTATTTAAAAATGTAAATACACACGAAACAACAGATATTCATCAAGCTGATGTGATTTATTTCAGTACAGTTCAAACCGAAGCCATTGAAGACAACATCAATCATTTAATGCCGAATTTAAAAATAGCTCTTGCTCGTCAATTACCGGCTGTATGTGCCAATCCTGATTTAGTCTTTATGAAAAACGGTCGTTCTTTACCAACACAAGGTGCTGTTGGATTATGGTATGAACAACATGGTGGACAAGTAACCTATTTCGGAAAACCACATAAATCAACTTTTGACTATGCTTTAAAAGTAACAAATTCAAAAGCCGAAAGAACATTAATGATCGGTGATATGATGGAAACAGATATTCAAGGAGGACATAATGCCGGCATTAAAACAATGCTTGTAACACAAACAGGCATTACAGGTCATTTATTGCATTCAGGAAAAACATTATCTGATATATTCAATAAAACAAATCTACAACCACACTATATTAAATCTCGTTTCAGCGACGATTCGTTTGCCGTTAAGCTCAAATTAAAACAAATGGAAGGAAATACAAATGTTTGAATTACATCCCTCTTTACAAAAAAAAGATTATATTTGTGATTTGCCGTTTTGTACGGTATTATTTGAAGATAACGCACTTTGTCCATGGATATTTCTTGTTCCACGCAAACCAAACGTTCGTAACATGTTAGACCTAACAACAGAAGAACGATTAACACTGATGAAAGAAATTGAAATTGCCGAACAAATTATGACAAAGCTTTTCAATCCGACACAAACAAATGTAGCCATGATTGGCAACTTAACACCTCAATTACACGTTCATGTGATTTGTCGTTATGATACCGATCCTTATTGGCCAGGAACAGTTTGGAATCAACCGGCAAAAAAATATCCACACCATGTTAAAGAAGAAATTATGAATCGTATTAAAAAGGAGTTTGAAGTATGTCAAAAGTAGCAGTTCTCATCCCAACTCGTTTAAAATCAACAAGATTACCGAATAAACCATTAGCCATCATTAACGGAAAAACATTAATTCAACACGTATACGAACACGCTGTTGCCGTTCATCCGGCAGAAGATGTCTATATTGCGGCAGGCGATCAGGAAATTGTAGATATAGCCAAAACGTTTGGTGCCAAATGCATTTTAACAGATCCATCATTACCTTCTGGAACCGACCGAATCGCGGCAGCACTCAAAGAAATTGATCCGACAGGAACAAAATACGATATAGCCATCAGTTTTCAAGGCGACGGAATTAATGTTGATCCCAAACTCAATTTAGAACTTGTTGATGTTATGGAAAAAACAGGTGCAGATATCGTAACGGTCGGGATGAAAATTACAGATGAAACAGAAATTCAAGACCCTTCTCACGTTAAAATCGCTATGGGATTAAGAGATGGCGAAAATTTTGGACGGGCATTATATTTTTCTCGTTCACCTGTTCCATTTAACAGAGATAACATTCCTGATTATAATTTTGCTTATTGGCATATTGGTATTTATGTTTATCGTGCCAAAGCATTACAAGAAATTATTTCTTACCCCGTCGGTGTATTGGAAAACATTGAAAAATTAGAACAATTGCGTGCTTTAGAAAACGGCATGAGTATTTATGCGTTGGTTGTCCCATCTGTTAAATTAATTGAAGAGGCACCAGCAGATATTAATACTCCCGAAGAATTAGAAGAAGCACAAAAGTTTTTATTTTAACACACAACTTTAAAACTATAACGGATGACATTTGTTATCCGTTTTTTTATCTATCCGATGTATAATAGCAATACAAATACCCGTAAAATTTTGAATAGGTTGATTGACACCTAAAACATACGCATCTAATTCTTCTCCATCACCTGAAATCATATTAGGAATATATCCATAATTAACAGGATATTCAAATCCATATTTTGGATGGGGTGAACCAAAAGGTCTATCCATTACAACACAAACGGTTTTGCCTAAATAATCTAACATATTCAATTTCTTCTCTCGCTTTTAAAAACCTCAATACTTATATCATACAAGGAGGATAAATATGAAAACAATTTATATCAATGATAAAATGCAACATAATTATAGTTATCAACTCACAGAACCTATCGGTCAAAATTTTGCGGATGATTTTAGACCTGCTTTTACTCCGCCACAAATGTTAGCACTCGGTGTTTTTGAAGGACATTACTTAAATGACTGTCAAAACGAATTTCCAAAAGAATGGTTTTTCAATGCCCACTTATGTCTTGAAAAACCAAATATTCAATTAAATTATTTTAAAATTAAATCTCGGCAATCACTCCAAGAATGGCAACGTAAAGGTTGGATATATGAACCAGATCCAAGAGGTTGGTTTCAATGGTATTGCAGATATTACATGGGTAGACGAATTCCCGAATTAGACAGATTGCAAATCAATCGTTGGAAAGCATTTAAACGGCACAAAATACAACTAGATAAAAACTGTCATCTTCATCAATTAAATTGTCGGCGAAAACAAAGACAAGCTTTATTGCAATGGGCATATAATCCGTTTGATAACACATTTGAGACAGAAATCAGCAAACTATTTGACTTTTTGAAAAAATAACCGTATAAGTATAAAAAATTCAATCACTAGCAAAGGAATAAATATGTTTACAGGATTATCCGAAAGATTAACAAGTATTTTTGATAAATTAACTCATCGGGGTATTTTAACGGAAAGCGCCGTTGATGAAACAATGCGGGAAATTAAAATTGCATTATTAGAAGCGGATGTCGCTTTGCCGGTCGTTAAATCATTTATTGCCAAAGTAAAAGAAAAAGCCATTGGTGAACAGGTTGTAAAATCTATCTCACCGGCGCAAATGGTTGTGAAAATTGTACATGATGAAATGGTTGCTTTATTGGGTGAACCACAACCGTTAAAATTTATTCCTCGCAAACAAAATGTTGTTTTGATGGTTGGTTTGCAAGGATCTGGTAAAACAACATCATCTGCAAAATTGGCAAAACGCTTACAAAAAGACGGAAAAAAAGTGATGTTGGCCTCATTAGATACTTATCGTCCGGCAGCACAGGAACAATTAGCCGAACTTGGGCAACAACACAATTTATCCGTATTACCGATTATTGAAAATCAAAAACCATTACAAATTACCAAACGAGCTTTAGAAACGGCAAAATCCGAACAAGTTGACATTTTAATTTTAGATACAGCCGGTCGTTTACATATTGACGATACAATGATGGATGAAATCATTGCTATTCGTGATTTAGCAAAACCTGTTGAAACGTTATTGGTTGTAGATGCACTTATCGGACAAGATGCCGTTAATATTGCCGAACAATTTCATCAAAAAATCGGTATCACAGGAACAGTTTTAACCCGTATTGACGGTGATTCTCGGGGTGGTGCCGCCTTATCTATGCGCTCCGTTACCGGTATGCCGGTTCAGTTTTTAGGTGTTGGCGAAAAAGCCGATGCATTAGAAGTTTTTGACGCAAAACGAATCGCTGACAGAATTTTAGGCATGGGCGATGTTGTCGGTCTTGTTGAAACGGCCATGGAAAAAATCAATCAGGAAGAAGCTCAAAAAACAGCCGAACGAATGATGAGCGGAAAATTTGATTTAAATGATATGCTTTCACAAATGCAACAAATCAACAATATGGGCGACATCAAAGGGATTATGAAAATGATTCCCGGCTTATCAAAATTGCAAAGCAAAATTGACGAAGCTAATATTGACAATAAAGTTATTAAACGGCAAGAAGCTATTATTTTATCAATGACGCCTTACGAACGCAAGCATCCTGAAATTTTAAAAGCCTCTCGCAAACAACGAATCGCACAAGGCGCCGGTGTTCAAGTAAGTGATGTCAATCGTTTATTAAAACAATATGAACAAATGGCAACCGTTATGAAACAACTCAAAAAAATGAGTCCGTTTGGCATGATGAGTATGATGAAAAAAATGAATAAATTTATGGGTGGTCAAGGTATGCCTGATTTAGGTGGACTACCTATGAATGGAGGAAACCCGTTTGGTGGTGGATTTAATCCGTTTAAATAAGTTGTTTATTCTTATAAAAAGACTTACCATTTAAGGTAAGTCTTTTTTTGTTATAACAACATTGTTTAAACTGGATTAATCGGATTTAGATAACAAACACCGTTAAATGGATATTTGCCACATTGACGACATAATTCCTCAGATACACTGTCAAACCCGATTTCTTCTTCCGCATTCCAATCACATGGGATTTCTTCTCCGTCTGCTTTTAAATAATTTCTCCCTAATGG
>JAZUBA010000023.1:0-68654 GCA_045638265.1 Alphaproteobacteria bacterium
AATTAAAGGTACGTTAAATTGCAACACTTTTTTTACATTTGTTGTATTTTTTTTGATTTTTATGATTAATAACTGTTGGCTTGTTTGTGATATTTCCCTGTTTTCTCCTTTTTTCCTCTTGTGTGCGAAATCGTTGCACATAAAGGTACCTTTAATTGCATTTTGTTAGACAAAAAATCGCCATAAAAACAACATCCTCACAAAAAAAAGCAAAATCGTTGCATATTAACCTCCCTTTAATTGCAACACTTTTTTTCAATTTATGCCATTTTTTTTAATTTGTGTTAGTTGGCAGATTTGCAAGGCTTGGCTTAAAATGGCTTAATTCTCCCTATACCCCTGAAATCGTTGCAATTAAAGGGACGTTTTGTTACAATCATTTTATTCATATATTTAACTAGGGGTAATAAATGAAAAAATCTTTCAAAATAAACGAGTTAGGTCGTTCAATGGTTGAAATCTTGGGCGTTTTGGCCGTTATTGGTGTGTTATCATTCGGCGGTATTCAAGGATATAAGTATGCCATGGACAAACATCGGGCAAACGATATTGTTCATTCTGTCAATATGCGTGCCACGGATATATGGCATTTATATCAAGACGGTGAAAAAGAATTACCCGATTCGCCTGAGGCTGATGCCTTTCCAGAGTATGGTGAAATGACGCAAACAGGGTTTGAAATTCTGGTAACTTCTCATCCTCCTGTTGCATTTAGAACTTGGGTAAATGATGTACCCAGTGCTGTTTGTCAGAAAGTCTTACAGGAAAATTTAAATGATGCTATTCAAGGCTTAAAGTTTGTACAAGTTGATAATGGTAGTGGATTAACGCGCTATACAGGAGATACCACTATCTGTGGTGAAAGCGGTACAATGAACCAAATGGTCTTTACGTCCTTTTTAGATGAAGGTAGTGGAGCTGTCGGCGCACTTGTAAATCCCGACAATCCTGACCAAAAACTGGAACACTGTGTAGATAACGAAGATTGTGAATCGTGTTGTGGAACACCGCTTTGTGATGAAGATACAATGACGTGTTCAGATGGTTGTACATTATCGGGAAAAGTGTGTAATAATTCCAGTTGTGAATGTGTTGAATGTATGGAAGATGACGATTGTCCGAGTGCCGGTCAAATTTGTGACCCTTCCGCCAATCAATGTGTGAGTGTACCTGAAAGCTGTGGAGAGGGAGAGCGATTCGGTAAGGAATATCGCGCCAAAAACGGTGCTTGTGTGCCATGTTCCTACATTAGCGAAGTATTGGTTATGAACTCTGATGAAAATGACGGCAAATTTCAAGTTGAAGTAGCGGGTGAGATAATTGAAGATAGCCGTAGTGGACAAGATATGTGTCGTGCTTGTAAAGATCCGACACACAGAGTTGAGGGAGCCGGTAGTGGAGCATCTAAACAAACCTATTGTGCAACGGGATGTATTATCGGTAACAGTTTTTTAAGTAAATCAAAGGGGTGTATTCGTTGTGATTCTATGACAGAAATTGAAATTGCCGACGAAGATCAGGCTCGGGCTCAATGTTTGGCGTGTCCGAATCGGATATGGTTTAAAGCAGATAATACATATAAATGTGTATTAAAAAGTTGTCCAAATGGTTATTTTAAAAATGGTGGCGTTTGCCGAAAATGTAAGTTAAATTCCAACGTGGATTGTTACGGAGGAAGTTGGCCTGCTTGTTTTGACTTCCATGCTGCACAATTTTGGAATAACTATTGGACAACATCAGCCGGTAGTATGAAATCTTCTTGGGCAGCAGAATGTAATCGTTGTGGTCGTGCATCCAATCCTGATTTACGGGAAGAACATGAAGTTGTAATTATCGGAGCACAACATTGGTGCCCTCGTAAATGTGCGGGTATTGCTGATGGATCACAATTCCAAAATCGTTATGGTACATGTTTTGACTGTACCACAGACGAATCCCCTGATCTTCGTTTAAATGAAAGTTCTAACTCTTATGTTGATGCCTCGTGTCGTAATTGTAAAACAGCAAAACGTGAAATTGTAAATCACAAATGTGTCAAAGTCAATAATGATGCGTGTGAAGAAGGACAAGTCAAAGGAGCCGATTATAAATGTTACGATTGTGATTACAAAAGTGGCATTCCAATTGTGTCCGATGAAGCTTCCGGTTGTACTAAAAATTGTGGTGAGACACGCTTTGTTGATCCTGAAGCAAAATATTGCTCACCTAAATGTGCAGAAAATCAATTTATGAATTCAGCTGGCACTTGTATTGATTGTTCAAAAATCGGTAATGGTTATAATATTGGAAGTGGAAATCTTTCAACAGCTATACAAAATTATTGTAGAAAAGGTTGTGGAGAGGGTGTTAATCGATATTCATTTAATGGAACTTATGCATATTGTCTTCCAGAAAACTGTGGAGAAAACAGATTACATTGTAGCGTCTATCATTCGTGTTGTGCATGTCCAACAGGGATAACAGATTACACAACCCAAGAAGAATGTGAAGCTTGTGGTAACCATATTTATATGGGTGCCGGAGCACGTTATTGTGCTAAATACAACCCTGGTGTGTCAGGTGTTTGCAATAATGACAGTCCGGATACAAGCAAATTCCCCAATTATCCGGCAGGTGAGGGAGTTTATTATCGGGATATAACCGGTATGTGTCGCAAATGTCAAGATTCCACAACAGCATATGAAGCAACCCAAGAAGAATGTGATAGTTGTGGGGGAATTCGTCGTTTAGCCAATAAACAATGTGTTTATGGTGGATGTACGGACGGTGTTTCGTTTGTTACATCAACAGGCTGTAAAGGTTGTGATACAACAACCGTCAAAGTCAAAACACACAATTCAGCCGAAGCTAAACACTTATGTGAACAATGTAATCGCCGTGTTATGACAGTTCATTTAAGTGAAGAAACATATGAATCCTATTGTGTTCAAGAATGTGATGTTGAAGAATGGCAGGATATAGCAGGTGAATGTCATGCCGGTATTATGGATTCGTCAGATGGTAAAAATGAAATCGGTTCTGACAGTGTATCCATAAACAAATGTCATAACGCAGGACGGGTTGTTGAAGAAGAAAACAATCAATATTTCTGTATGCCGAAATAAGTTTATGATATATTATCTGGTGAAAAAACAAAAAGGAATCTATTTAGGTTCCTTTTTTTTGAAAGATTATGCAGAACAAAGCAAATAAAAAGTATATTTTTGTAAATTATTAATGTTTTCTTAAAAAAAAGGTTGTGTTTTTTTTGAATATCGTGTATGAGATAAAATACAAATAAATGCAAATAACTTGATTAATCGGAAAGGATTTTTATGCTTAATACACAACGTTTGAAACAGTTGTTTAATGTGTTTTCATCAGATATGGCCATTGATTTAGGTACGGCCAACACATTGGTTTATGTGCATGGTAAAGGAATCGTTTTAAATGAGCCGTCTGTTGTTGCCATCGCAGAAAACAGAGGTAAAAAACAAGTCATTGCCGTTGGAAATGAGGCAAAACAAATGCTTGGCAGAACACCTGGTCAAATTCAGGCGATTCGTCCTTTGCGAGATGGGGTTATTGCCGATTTTGATGTTGCTGATGAAATGATTAAACGTCTTATTTTTAAAGCTTTGGGTCATAGAACCATTACCCGCCCGATTATTGTTATTTGTGTTCCCTCCGGTTCAACCGCTGTAGAACGTCGTGCTATTCAGGATGCAGCCGATAATTCTCGTGCCAGACGTGTGTATTTAATTGAAGAACCAATGGCAGCCGCTATCGGCGCCGGTTTGCCCGTTCATGAACCCTCAGGCAGTATGATTGTTGATATCGGTGGTGGTACAACAGAAGTTGCCGTTATCAGTTTGGGTGGTATTGTTTATGCTCGTTCTATCCGAGTCGGTGGTGATAAAATGGATGAAGCCATTATTTCTTATGTACGGCGGAATCATAATTTGTTGATTGGCGAAGCCAGTGCCGAACGAATTAAAAAAGCCATTGCTGCCGCATCAGCACCGGAAGAAGGTGAAGGGTTATGTATTCCTGTCAAGGGACGTGATTTGTTAAATGGTGTGCCAAAAGAAATTAATGTAACGGAACGTCAAATTGCCGAAGCTTTATCTGAACCGGTTGCTCAAATTGTTGAAGCTGTTAAAACGGCTTTGGAGCAAATTGCACCAGAATTGGCAGCCGATATTGTTGATAAAGGTATTATGTTGACAGGAGGCGGTGCCTTGTTGCGTCGTTTAGATGATGTTTTGCGTCGGGCAACGGGATTGCCTGTTTCAGTCGCCGAAAATGCGTTGCAATGTGTTGCTTTGGGTTGTGGTGAAGCCGTTGAACGTATCGGTAAATTTGAAAACGTTTTGACAAGTATGTATTAAGTAAACGATGAATAACAAATTCTTCCGATTACAACGATTAAAAGGTCGGTTAAAAAAATTGGTTGCGTTGCCGTTTTTGTTGGGAGGACTTGTTTTATCTGTTTTAACGGCTATGAATACGCCGTTTAGTGCTCAATTACGTGAACACATGACAACGTTAACCATTCCGATAACGACATTTTTATCGGCACCGGTGAATTATTTTAAAAAACTGTCTGCCGATATTTCGGATTATATGAATGTCTATGAAGAAAATAAGCGATTAAGAGCCGAAAATGAAACGCTACGGGCTTGGCAACGGTTGGCGAGCAGTTTGGCATCTGATCAAAAAGAATTGGCTAAATTGTTGAATTATAAACCGGTTGCACAGGGACGGGAATATGTTGTACGTATTTTAACGGATTATAACAGTCCGTTTTCGCAATCTTTGATTATTAAAGGCGGTAAAAATATTGGTGTACATAAAGGAGATGTACTCGTTTCCAATGAAGGTTTGTATGGATTTGTGCAAGAAGTCGGCAAACAAACATCACGGGCATTAAAAATAACGGATTATTATTCACGTGTTCCTGTTTATGTGGGATTAAATCGTTATCCGGCCATTATGGTTGGCGATAATTCTCATACACCGAAAATTATGTCTTTGCCGGAAGAAAGTGTTGTCCATGTCGGTGATTATGTGATGACTTCAGGAACAGCCGGTGTTTATCCGTCGGGTATTCCTGTGGGTGTTGTTCAGTCGGTTGAAGGTGATGTCATTCGTGTATCATTGGCAGAAAAAGAACAAAATCCGGAGTTCGTACGGGTGATTGATTTTGGTTTGTCAGGGTTGATAGAACATGATTGTCAGGAGAATTTGGACAAATGAAACTTTCTCTTATCAAATTGCGTTTGTATCAAATTTTGCCGTTGTTAAGCATTATTGTTTTGATTTTATTTGAAAACGTATCATTTAATCTGTTTGGATTTTCTCAATCGTATTTAACCAATGTCTATGCGTTTATTTTTTTCTTTGCCATATTTAATACGGCTGTGATTAATATTTTTACCATCTTCTTTTTAGGTATATTGACCGATATTTTGCTGATTTTTCCATTGGGATTATCTGTTTTTTTATATTGCTTTGTTTATTTTATCGGACAATTTAATCAACGTTCATTGAGGAGGGGTTCGTTTAGAGCACAATGGATAATTTATTCTTTAACAATGCTGTTTGTGTTTTTATTTGGTTTGCTGTTTTTGAATTTGGTATACGGTCATATTCCGCATTTCTTTTATTTGCTGACGGAATTTTTGGTTCTCATCTGTTTTTATCCGATAATAGCCGTTTTTTGTGGTTGGATTAACCGTAAAATGGAGTTGTCATGAGTTCGGCTTGGTGGAAGTATGAAAAAGAAAGAATGATTAGTCAACGGTTGTTTTGGCTGATTGTTTTTTTTGCCGTTCTGTTTATGGTTTTAATCGGTCGGATGTTTTATTTGCAGATTGTTAAAGGTGATGTTTATTTGGCAATGGCGGATAAAAACCGTATTTCAACACGTTTGACTTTGCCGGCCCGGGGTTATATTTATGACCGAAACGGTGTGAAATTGGCAGAAAACCAAAAGACATTTCAGGCGGTTTTGTTTCGGGAAGAAACGGATGATTACAAAAAAACGTTAGATAATTTCAATAAAATCATTCCGTTAGATGAAGATGAAATAGAACGTATTTACAAAGAAATGAAACGGAAAAAAGCATTTATGCCTGTTCGGATTAAAAATAATCTCTCATTTGAAGAAATGGCATTGATTCAATTAAATGCACCGGATTTGAAAGGAATACAAACCGAAGAAGAAATAACCCGTTATTATCCGTTAAAAGAATATGCGGCTCATGCAGTCGGTTATGTTTCGTTTTTAACGGAAAAGGATATGGCACATGACAAAGAATCTCCTTTGTTAGATTTGGTCGGTTATCGTATCGGACGTGTCGGGGTGGAAGAAGGTTGGGAAAATACGTTGCAGGGTACCCCCGGTATGCGTCAGACTGAAATTAATGCTTATGGTCGTTCTGTTCGTGTTTTGGAAGAAGAAAAACCGAAAAAAGGTCAAAATTTAACCTTAACCATTGATGCCGGATTACAAGAATTTGCCGTTAAGGCGATGGGAGAAGAAAGCGGTTCGGTTATCGTGGTGGATATTCATACAGGGGAAATATTAACACTGGTTTCAACGCCGAGTTATGATACAAACATTTTTACAAAACCAATTCCTAAAAAAATATGGGCGGATTTAATCGGCAATGAAAAACGTCCGTTGCAAAATAAAGCGATTAACGGCGTTTATTCCCCGGGTTCAATTTTTAAGTTAATTGTTGCTTTGGCCGGTTTGGAAAGCGGACATATTACAGCAGATAAAAAGGTGTTTTGTTCCGGTAAAACGCAAATCGGAAAACAATATTTCCATTGTTGGAGTCGTTGGGGACATGGTAAAGTGAATTTAGAAGAAGCATTAATGCACTCTTGCGATGTCTATTTTTACGAATTGGCACAAGAAATCGGACCGGATAAAATTTTAGAAGTAACCCGTCGTTTAGGTTTTGGTG
The DNA here is from genome assembly GCA_045638265.1 of Alphaproteobacteria bacterium. Lineage (GTDB taxonomy): Bacteria > Pseudomonadota > Alphaproteobacteria > CAAHEQ01 > UBA3637 > RGIG4140. The sequence continues at coordinate 6,957 of JAZUBA010000023.1, forward strand.
AAAAAGTCGGTTTGAATTTAACAGGTGAAAAGAGTGGGTTGGTTCCCTCCCGTCAATGGAAAAAAGAAAAATTAAAAGACAATTGGCGTGTTGGAGATACGTTGAATTTAAGTATCGGGCAAGGTTTTTTAAATGTTACGCCTATTCAGATTGTTAAAGCCGTTGCTGAAATTGCAAACGGCGGGTATCCGATACAACCGCATTTGATTAAAGAGGATACAATCCCCAACATTCAAAATCAAAAACCTTTGTTTAAAAAACATCATTTGAAATTAGTACATTCAGGGATGAATATGGTTGTTAATCATAAAAAAGGGACGGGTCATGCCTCCCAATTTGATTTGAACGGTCAAAAAATGGCAGGTAAAACAGCCAGTATTCAGGTTCGGCGTATTTCAATGAAAGAACGGGAAAGCGGTGTTTTATCACAAGACAAATTACCATGGAAATATAGAGATCATGCGATGTTTGCTGCGTTTGCACCGGTTAATAACCCCCGTTACGCGATTATTGTTGCCGTTGAACATGGGGGAGGTGGATCTCGTACGGCTGCACCGATTGCCGGTCAGGTTTTAAAAGAAACATTGCGTTTGTATTCGCCAGAGGACAACAAAACATCAAAAACAATGATACAAAAGAGGGATTAAATGGGCTTTTTTGAACAACGTAACTGTTATTTGAAAAATTATAATTTAACGTTTGCCGAAAAGTTAAAGCGGATGAATTATAAATTTTTGTTTTTGGTTTGTGCCATTGTTTTTATCGGAATAGGTGTTTTGTATTCTGCCGGTAACGGTAATTGGCACCCATGGGCATATAAACAATTTTTACGGTTTTTATTGAGTTTAAGCGGATTGTTTGTGGTTGCGCTTATTCCGTTTCGTTTATGGATGAAGTATGCCTATTGGATTTATGGTTTGGGTGTTTTGTTATTAATCGGTGTTTCCTTGTTCGGTCATGTCGGGATGGGGGCTCAACGATGGCTCAATTTGGGATTTATGAATGTTCAACCCTCCGAAGTGATGAAAATTGCGCTTGTTTTGGCTTTGGCAAAATATTTTCACGGAGCAACGTTAAATGATGTTCGTTCTATTCGCTATATCATTCCGCCTCTTTGCTTAATGGGATTTCCTGTTGCGTTAATTTTGGGACAGCCAGATTTGGGAACGGCATTAATGTTGGTTTTTGTAACCGGCGGACTGTTTTTTATTGTGGGTGTTCAGTGGTGGAAATTCTTGGCAGTATTGGCAGGTGTTTCTTGCTCTGTTCCCATCTTGTGGACGTTTTTGCATGATTATCAAAAAAGGCGTGTTTTGACGTTTTTAAATCCAGAAGATGATCCGTTGGGTTCAGGTTATCATATTATGCAATCTAAAATCACCCTTGGTTCAGGTGGTTTGTTTGGTAAAGGGTTTATGGAAAGTACACAAAGCCGATTAAGTTTTTTACCCGAAAAGCAAACGGATTTTATTTTTACGGTCTTGTCGGAGGAATTTGGGTTTTTAGGGTCATCAGGTTTGATATTGCTTTATGCTCTTGTTATTTTATATGCATTTTATATCGGTTCCCGCTGTAATAATTTTTTTGGTAAACTTTTGACGTATGGTTTAACCATTAATTTCGCCTTATATGTTTTTATTAACATCGGTATGGTGAGTGGTTTAATGCCTGTGGTAGGTGTTCCTTTGCCCTTGATTTCTTACGGCGGAACAGCTATGCTGACTTTGTTTTGCGGATTTGGATTGATTGAGTCTGTTTATATTAATCGTGAAATGGTTATTGGACGGAACGGTTCCATAGAAGATGAATAGGATGACAGAAGAATGAGTAATATAGAATTTTCATTAGATACGGCTTTTCAGGCATATAACAATCATCAGTTTGATATGGCGGAAGATTTGGTTCGTGAGGTTTTAACCATTTCACCGACAAACGGTGATGCATTGTATTTGTTGGGATTAATTGCCTATCGATCAGGAGCATTGGAGCCGGCTGAAAAATTATTATATGACGCTGTTAAATTATATCCGCAACATGAAAATTATGCATTGGCTTTGGCAAGTGTGTTACAAAAAGCCGGTCGTTTAGATGAAGCATTGTCTTTTTATGTGAAATATCCCGAAAATGCATCTGCTTTGGCGCAAACGGGTTATGTTTATTTGCAAAAAGGACAGAATGATTTTGCATTGAGTGCTTTCAAAAAATCTTTGGAAAAAAATGAATATTGTTTACCGGCACTCATCGGAAAAGCCTTAATTTTGAGACAAGAAGGACAACATTTTGATGCATTACAAGCGTTGCAGGAAATATATAAAATCGGAACAGATGCCGAATTGGAATATCAGCTAAGTGTTCAATATCGGTTATGCGGACAGTGTGAGAATGCATTGACACATATTGATAAGGCTTTGTCTATGGAGCAAACGGCTTCTTTTTTAAATGAAAAAGGGCTTATTTTAGAAGGATTAAAACAATATGATAATGCACAAACAGTTTATGAAGATGCCATTCGTTTCAATCCTTATGCACCGGACAGTTTTGCCAATTTAGGCAATTTACATTTGAAAAATGAAAATTTCAGACGGGCAGAAGATTATTATAAAAAAGCGTTGGCTTTGGATGATGATTTTTTAAATGCACATCATAATTTGGCGATTGCTTTGTGTAAACAGGGACGGGAAGCCGAAGGTCTGGAACACTATCGCTCGGCTTTGCTGATTAATAAAAATCATATTCCCAGTTTATATAATTTGGCAATGATATTGGAAGAAAATGGTGATTTTAGTGAAGCAGCGGGATTGTATTTTAATATTTTATCCCTGAAAGCCAATCCTCCCTTTATTGAATTTAGAATTGCCGATACGTTAGCCGGTTTGTATCAGTCAGGAAAAAAAGAGAAAAAAGAAGCCCTTAATTTTGCCAAAGGTTGGGTTAAGCATTTTCCCGAAAGTCAAATTGCAGAGCATACATTGAATGCTTTAACACATCAATTAAAAGACAAATCATTGATTTTGCCTTATGCAAAAGCTTTGTATGATTCATTTGCCGATACGTATGATGAAAAAATGGCAGAGTTAGAGGCAAGAGCTTTGCAACAGGTTGTGCATTATTTTAATCAGAAAGAAACCAATGATTTAGGTGATATTTTGGATTTGGCGTGCGGTACGGGTTCGTTGGCATTAAGGATATTGAAAAAATACAATATGACCGGTGTTGATATTTCCGAACCAATGCTTGCCAAAGCTCGTGAAAAAAGACGCTATAAAGCCTTGCATCAGTCAGATGTTGTTTCATTTTTAAAATCGGATAATCAGAAATATGATTATATTGTTGCTGTTGAATTGACAGGATATTTATCAGAAATTGAAGAATTTATCAGATTATGTAAAGCACATTTAAAACCGAACGGCACTTTTATTATCAGTATTGAAAATGCTCAATCGGATAAAATTTATTTGTCGGAACAAGGACGATATTTGTATTTGCCGGCATATGTTTTAGACGTTCTTTCTTCAAACGGATTAACGGTTCAGTCTGAAAGCATCCATTTGCGAAAAGAAGGTTTTGGCAATTCTTATGCCGAAGGTACACTCTGTTATGCCACCTTATCGGAATAAAAGTAATGCCAGAAAACCACCGATAATACCACAGAGATACAGAATACCGCTTATTTTGAGCAGTTCTTTCGGATTAGAGCGTAGTTTGAGAAAAACAATTAATCCGACACCGGCATTTGAGAATAATCCGGCCAATAAAACACCGACAGAAATAAAACCTTTGATGTAAAGTTGGGTTAGTCCGACAGAAATAGCACAATTAGGGATTAATCCGATAAAAGAAGCAACAAAAATACTTAAAATCGGATAATCTGAAAAGAATGTTGCTATTTCTTCCGGTTTCAATTGGTGTAAAACCAAATTCAGCAAAAAGCTTATCAGAATAACGAATGAAATGATTTGAATGGTATGATAAAGTGCCGGTTTAAAAATGCCATGTTGACAGCAACAGCAGTTTTGTTCATTACACAATTCTTTAAAATCTGGTTTAGAACTTTTTTTGCGACAGTAAAAATCAATTAAAAATCCGATTAAGACAGCATAAATGACTTTAAAAGTTACAATTTTTGTAATGGTAAGTGCGGGTACATTTTGAACAATCATTAACGGCAACATTTCGTCAGATGTCGCTAAATAAACAGAAATAAGTGTTCCGAGTGTGATAATTTTGGTGACATAAAAGTTTGTTGCCGTTGCCGAAATACCGCACCCGCTCACCAATCCTGCCAACGCTCCCCATAGAGAACCGAATTTTTCTGTTTTTTGAATAAATGATTGAATTTTTGATTGTGTGTGATGTTCTAAATATTCTAAAAACAAATAGGTTAAAAACAAAAACGGTATTAAGTAAACGGTATCAGACAGTGTATGTATAACAATATGTATTAATTCGCTTGTCCAATGAGCTTGATGATGTATCACGGTATATCCTTTTATCAATTCTGAATTGTTTGAGCAGAATAAATTTAAATCAATTAAAAATCAAGTATTTTTTTATTAAATCGGATTCTTCTTAATTTCTTGCCTTAAAAAATCAAGTACACGAGGATTGACAATTAAATCATCATTTGAGATTTTGTTTTTAATGTGCATATCACTGTATTTGCGTGTGCGACTTAATGCCACATAGAGTTGTCCATGTGCAAAGGCTCCTCTGTTAATATCAACAATGACTTTATCTAATGTTTTACCTTGTGCTTTGTGTATGGTTAAAGCATAGCCGAGTTGTATCGGAAATTGTGTAAATGTACCATTGACGGTTTCAATAACCTCATCGGTTTCTTTGTTGTATTCATAAATATAACTTTCCCACGTTTCCGGTTTCACCAATACCATTTTTCCGCTTTCAATGAGTTTGACCCAAATCAAATTATATTCGGCCTGTATGACAATGCCTGTTGACCCGTTAATCCAGTAGGGCGGATTATTTTTATTAAATAAAACCAAGGCACCTTCTTTGAGGATAAGTTGTTTCGGTGCGGGTGTTTCAGACATGGTGGTAAATGCTCCGGTCATTTCGGCATCATAAATAAATGTTTCCCCTTCTAATGCTTTAAGGCGTTGTTGATTGATTTGTTCGGCTGTGGCTTTGTATGGCGTAATGGTAACAGCCGTTTCTCTGACATCATCATTTTCAATTGTGGCATCATTAAAAAAATTAATCACGTTTTGTGTATGGCGGTTATGTCGTAAATCAATGAGTTTTGAAAGCAAATCTGAATCGTTTTGACGATAAACGTTTGTTAAAACAACGGTTGTGAATTGTGCATTTTTAAAAGCAGGTGAATCAAAAAAATAAGCCTCACGATGTCCGTATCTTGCTTTAAAAATGGGATATGTGCTTGATTTGATAACAGGAGGTAATTGGCATAAATCTCCGACTAATAAAATTTGAATACCACCGAAAGGTGTCCAATTTCCCCGAGCTGCTTTACATAAATAATCAACAGCATCTAAAATATCAGGACGTATCATAGAAGCTTCATCAATAACGAGAATATCTGTTTTTTTGAGAATGGATTTTGTTTTCTTTTTCAATTCTAATTCAGATAAAATAAAAAAATCTTTTAACGGCAAGCGAAACAGTGAATGCAGTGTAACTCCGCCGATATGAAGTGCGGCCAACGCTGTCGGGCAGGCAATACGGACTTTTTTTTGAGAATGGAGTTGTAAATAACGGATAAAAGTTGATTTGCCTGTGCCGGCTTGTCCTTGAATAAAATAATTATTCTGTGTGTTTTCAAGCTTGTGAAATATTTGTGCCTGTGTTTCATCTAGTGCAAATTCCGGCAACAAAGCACTTGTACCGCCGGCAGATTGAGTTGTTGTTTTTTTTCTTTTTTGAACCATATAGGTACTGTATTCTTTTTTTTATCATCCGTCAAACAATTTTGTTTGTTTTTATAAAATATGTGTGATAATGTAATTAAAATTAAAGAAAGAAAAAAAATCAAAAAAAAATGAACTTTTGAAAAAGCAGTTTCGTTTTAACTTGTGAAGGAGATGAAAACAATGACAGACATTTCAACATTACTTCAAGAAGCAAAACCGCTTTATTTCAAACGCAAGAAAAGAAGAAAACAAATCAAAGTTGTCAGTGCTGTTTGTGCTTGTGCGTTATTTGTTAATTTTATGCTGGGTATGAATTATGGATCGCAACAAACATATAACACGGAATTAGATACATTTTATGCGTATTTATATGAACCGACAAGTTTGTATGATGAAACGGATAATTATGTGGACAACGAAGATTCTGTTTTCCCTGTGGACGAATATGGCTTGATTACGGTTGTGTAGCATGTTGACATTGATAGAACAGAATCGCGCTCGTATTCGTGCCATCATTAAGAAGATGACTGGGTCGTTTAATGAAGATATTGAACAGGAGGTGTATTTAAAAAGTTGGGAAAAACGGGAAGCGTATAAAGAAGAAGGCAATTTTAAAGCGTGGATTTCTACTTTAACCGCTAATTTATGTCGGGATTATTTTAGAACAAAACAATTTAAAACCGCTTCATTGGAAGTTTCATCTGATGACACATATGAATTGCAAGATGAAGCACATACGCAAGAAGAAATCATTGATGCCAAAAAACGTCAAAAATTGATTTTGAAAGCCGTAGATTCCCTGCCGTCAAAAATGCGTGATGTTGTTGTTTATTATGAGTTTGAAGAAATGAGTTATGAAGAAATTGCCGCTCGTTTAAAAATCTCTGTCGGAACGGTTAAATCAAGATTGTTTAATGCCCGTTCCATTTTAACAGAAAAATTATCTTATTTGAAAGGAGAATAAAATGAAAAAATTAATGACTTTAACTTTAAGTGCTATCTTATTATCAGGTACAGCTATGGCAGATGCTCAAACAGATGCTAAAACAGAAGAAACACCGACACCGGCAGTTGTGGAAACGGTTGCCGAAAAAGCTCCTGTTAAAATGGACAAAGAAGCATTTAAAAAGAAAATGCAAGAGCGTCGTGTTCAATTTGCCGAACGTTTAAAATTAACGGAAGAACAACAAAAAAAAGCAGAAGAATTGCAGACAAAAAATAAAGAAGAAATGAAAAAAATTATGGATGAAATCAAAGTGTTGCAAAAAAAGGCAGAAACTTTGCGTGAAACCAGTAAAACCGAATTTGAAGCTTTGTTGACTCCGGAACAAAAAGAATTGTTAAAGAAAATGAATGATGAACGTCAGGCTAAACATAAAGAACGGATGGAACAACGCAGAGAAAAACACAAACAAGGTTTTGAAAAAAGAAAACATACGGGTCCACGTCCTATTAAAGACAAATAAAACAAAAAAAAGTCCTGTTTTTTGACAGGGCTTTTTTGTATATAGAAACCCATCAGCTAGGCCGATGGGTTTCTTTTTTATCTTTGATTTTGAAGTATTCTACAATGTGGGCAAGGTTTGTGTTTGACAACGGCTGTTGCCATAGGGGAGGCATAATGTTTGCGTAAGTTGTTGTAAAATACGGTTTGATTGTTGTCTGATAATCTTTTTCGGACCTCAGATAATAAGCGATAATGAATGAACCCTCTGATAATATTTGTATTCTTCTCGGGTAAAGCCAATAATTCACTTTCCGTTGATGTTTGAATGATATTGTGTAACTGCTTTTTGATATGATTGTTGAGTGTTTGAGCGGTCATCGGATAATTATCTGAACGTATAATTGCTTCGGCATAAATATACGGGGTTATGCCGTTTTTGTTGGGAATAAAGCAATCGGCATTGTTTTTAAGTAATATTGGAATTATCTTGATTGCATAATGTTCAACTGCAGTGTACAATGGTGTTTTTTGTTCGTTGTCTTTATGGTTGATATCTGCCCCTTTTTGGATTAATAATTGAGCCAGTTCCGAAAAATGGTACATTGAACAAAAATGAAGCGGTGTTTGCCCTAAATTATCAGTCGCATGAATGTCAGCTTTGTATTTTTGGACTAAATCCATTGACAAATCCTTCATATTTAAGCTGATTGCCTGATGTAACAATGTACGACCGTAAGAATCTTTTAAATTCGGATTTGCTCCATTTTCAAGTAAAAAATGCACTGTTTTTTCCGAGCGATTTCGGGTTAATAAAACTTGTAGCGCCGGTGTTTTATTTTCGGGCGTATAATTAATATTGGCACCTGCTTTTAATTTTTGACGAATAAGCGGTAAATTTTGTTCTAAAATAGCTTCGTATAATTCATTGCCGAGTTTGATGTATTTTTGAGAATTATCCAGACTGTAATTTAATGAAATTTGATTAAAAGGTAAAATTAATTCAGTTAATTTTTCAGTTATTTTTTCTTTAATGGATGTTTTGTTTTTCATTGTTTTTATCCTTACATCATTTCATGTTGATTGAATTTTGTGATTTTTTGTAATTGTTGGTTTTTATGATGTGTTACAAATTGCACATTGTTAATTACCGAAAAACGTTCGGCCGGCATTTGTTGCTGAAAAATAAAATGTGGTGTAACCGGTATTTTGAGTGCCATTATCATATTTTTAACCGTCATGGCAACCGATGTTTTTGAGAGGCAATCTTCTGCTTTTTTGCCGGAATTATCTGTTAGGTTTGGATTGGCTTTAAAATGAATAAGCATTTGTATTGTTTGTAAATGATTTCTGCCCATAGCTAAATGAAGCGGTGTTTTACCGTTGTCATCTTGTGCATTTATATTTGCTCCGTTCATCAGAAGTATTGCGACAATTTTGTGATTTCCGGCAATGCAAGCATTGTGTAACGGGGTTTGATTAATGCAATTTCGTTTATTGACATCGGCTCCGTGTTTAATGAATGTTTCAATTAAATTGATTTCTTCATCTGTTGTTGCCCGTTCGGCTAAATAATGTAAAAAAGAGTCTCCACGGATAAAAGGACTGCCGAATTTAGGTGTGTAATTTGTGTCGGCCCCTAAATAGATATATTTGCGAATTTTAGGAATATTCATTTCCATAACGGCACGTGCTAATTTTTTTTCTTTTGATTGAAGTGCCTGAATACATTTTGTTGTTACTTTGATTAACCATTCACGAACTATATTATCTTCATCATCTTGTTTGTTTTGTTTTCGCATTAATTATTCTCCTAAATCTTCAATTAATCCGTAAGAACCGTCATTTTGAATGCGATAGAGTTCTTCTTTGCCTTTGGGATTAATGAATGCTGCTTTATTATGGACTTTATAGGTGAGTTCGTATTTTTCATTGGTACGCAAACGAACATAGATGTTATTGCCTTGCGGGATAAACTCATCAACAAAGTCAAAATGTTTTATATATAACGAATTTTCTTTTTTTCCGTTCGGGATACATTCCAGTCGGTAAGTTAATTCTAACGTATATTGGTCAACCAGTTTTTTTGTTTTGTTTGTTTGCATCATTTTTTCAAAAACTTTACATCGGGGTTGTAACGCTTCTTCCGGTGTTACATCAAAACGTTGTAACAGTTTTTGACTGATTATTTTGCGAACGTCTTTAATGTTTTGATAATATTCTGGTTCATGAGTTGAGTGGCGTCTTAATCTAATTAGTGGTTCATTTATCATTCCTAATTTGCCACCGGCTAAAAACATTTTAGACCAGAAATCGTAATCTTCGGCTGAAATCAAATTTTCATCATAGCGAATATTATGTTTGCGGGCAAATTTTAAATCATACATGGCAATATTGGTGAAATAATTGGCAAAGTTAAAAATGATTTCCCAACGATGAGGCGGTACCCAATTATTAATACCTTTTGCTTCTCGCTCCATTTCATAATAAACACTGTTTACAGCCGTATAATCTTTGTGTTTTTTCATAAAAGCCAATGAACGGGCAAGTCTGTCCGGTTCGGAATAATCATCGCTGTCCATAATGGCAACATAGCGTCCTTTGGCTTCATCCATACCCCGATTGCGAGAATATGATATACCTTTGTTTTTTTCATTTTGAACAAGACGGATGCGTTTGTCTTGTTTTTGATAAGATTGAATGAGTGCAACGGAATTGTCGGTAGAACCGTCATCAACAATAATAAACTCAAAATTTTCATATGTTTGGTTTAAAATGGATTCAATGGCTCGGGGTAGCAATTCTTCCCGATTATAAGTCGGCATAACAACCGATATGGTTGGTGTTCTTAAATAAAGACACAAACAGATAGTAATGACAATAAGCGGTAATAAGCAAAAAAGACATATAACAATTTTTTTTCGCAAACTGATTGTTTGTTTCTTTTGTTTTTTTGAAACGTCTGTTTTTTCTTGATTTTTTATCTTTTTGTTCTGTTGTTTATTCATTTGATTTTTTTGTCTGTTTTTAAAAATTGGCATAATTATATCAGAAAAACAATACGGGGTCAACTAAAAATGTATTGAATATATAAAATCACCGCATATATTTTTATGCGGTGATTTTATAGGATTGGTTGGTTATTCCGAAACTTTATATAGTTTTGAATAAAGCCAACTTAAACCTAACATACATCCGGCTAAACAAAAGAGTGCCAAAATACGGATTAAACTGCTTGCAGAAGCAACATCCCATATAAATATTTTGGCAACAACAATGTAAATTAAACCAAAGGCCGGTTTGATAAGTAGTTTGTGATATAAACCCATAACCAACCAAATGATACCTAATATGAACCATCCGACAGAATAACCGATTAATTCGGTAGAGGCTGAAGCATTACCAAACAGATAATTGATAATCATTGATGTTAATCCAAAAGAATATATGATGTTCCAAATAAGTAATTTTTGTTTGTTTTCGGCTATAATGGTGTTGATGATAAAGAAAATAAGCGGAACGCCGTATATCCAGAAGATAATTGGACTTTCAAGTAAACCTCTATCAATGACTTGAATTGTTTCAACGCCTAAACGGATACAGGCAACGATGAATAATGGTTTTGCTAAGCCTTTTTTCTTGAAATAATAAGCAAGGGTTGAAACCAAAAATATGAGGTTTGTAATCAGTGCAATATCTCCGATATTTAATGAAAGCATACGAATGCTATCATAAGAATTTGTTGCTAATTTGATTGTTTCCACTATCAAACTATATCCAAATGTTGTCGCAGTAATAATGGTAAATCCGAGTAAGTAGGATATTGCTGTTTTTAATTTTTCACTAGGGATATTTCTTCTTAATAAGGTATAAGTAATTATCGGTAAAATGATATAGGATAACCAGAAATTAAATGAAGGCAAACCTGTGGAAAATAATTCTTCATACTTATATGGATCGCTGCCGACAATTAAAATCCATAATCCTATTAATATAAAATGAGCAGAAAATAAGAGATACAAGGCAAGTAAGACATATTGTGCTATTTTCAGATAATCAAATTTTTGTTGTTTGTTTAATCCGATATAAATTAAAAGTTCGCTGATTAAAACAAGACTCCAATAGCTTATAGGCAGTAAAAATGCCAAGCCGGATGTGATAATGACCGTTGTTGATAAAACAATCTGACCGGAAAGGGATTTGTTGCTCTCTTGCATACTTGATATCAATGAGAATAACAGAGGTACAATAGCACATAATCCGAACAAGGCAACGTAAATTGTTTCAAACATAAAATAACATCCGAGCAAATATATCGGTAGTCCGATATAATAAATCGGGAATAATATTTGTCTTCGGGTTGTCCAATAGGCATAATAAGCCGGTATAAAATAAATCAAGGCGATAATAATTGAAATAATCGGTTTAAAAGTTGTTGTGGACGGATTTGCCCAAATAAACATTAAACAATAGGTCAATATGAAATTAATAGCAGTATATATGCCGTATTTATTTGTTTTATACCAGCCGAGAATGATTGCAAAAATGCTGGATAATATCACTAAAAACCATTCGGTTGTTCCAAAGTTTGTTGTCAATAAAAACAGGTAATTAAAGACGAATAAACCAATGAGTCCCATATGGAAAAGTTTTTGCCAGTGGATTGATAAATTCGGATGACGTAATAGATATATGCCTAAATAAGCAACCTGAACAATCAATAAGATGAAAAACCAAACCGAATCGTAGGGGTGATAAGAGTAGATTGTCCAAAAGATAATCCAAGCGTATGAGGCTATTAAACTAAATACGGATAAAGCAAAAGATTCCAATCGGTATGCTAAAATCAAAATGCTTAATGACAAAACAATCAGATAGGTTGTAATCCAAAAAGAAGAAGTTGCTTCTGTTGAAGCGATAAGAGGTGTTAAAAAGCCACCAATTGCACCTAAAAAAGCAATTAATACACCAAAACGTAAAGAACAGACAATACATAAAATAGTTGTTAAACACATTAAAACGAATGAAAAGCTTTCCGGCACAAAATAGTATAATTTAGATAGGGCGTATGCAATGAAATAAAAAGCGGATAATCCAACGCCAAAAAGTGTTTGTCCGATGCGTTTGCCGTTAGCCATATGTTCTTTATGATAACAGATAACACCGGCAAATAATGAGATAACGGCACCGATTGTTAACAGAAACATCCGGACGGCCGGAGAAAGAAAACCGTTGTCCAAAGAGTATTTAACAAGATAAAATGTTCCTAAAATGGCGGCAAAACCGGCAATCCATGAAGATAATTTGGCGCCAAAAAAGTGGAACGGATTTTGACTTTTTTGGGCTGTTTGAGAATTTGATGCAATCGGTGTTGTGATGATTTTTTCTTCTTTTTCTGTATGGATTGGTGTTGAAATAACACAATCCGTTGGTTTTGTCGATGCTTTGAATAATTGAACACTTGTGTCAATAGGTGTGTTTTCTTCTTTTTGTTTTTCGTCTTCTTCATAGTTTTTAAAAGGATTGTTATTTTCCGTTTCCGGTAACACAAAAAGCGGTTTTTGAGGTGGCTGAAGTTCGGTTAAGAACGTTGATGGATTTTCTTGTACATCTGATTGTTTAACAGGTTTTTTCTCATCAAGTTGTTTCAGAAAATGTTTTAACATCAGTTCTTCCAGTTTTCTGACATCTTTTTTAAGTGATTTGATTTGAAAAAAGCAAACAATAATCAAAAAAAGTAAAAATAGAACCATGTGAACCTCGCCAAACAATAATATGTGTTAATGTATCACAAGGTCATATAAAAAGCAATTGAAATTTAAGCTTGCCCACATTCAGGGGAAAGGAAGGTTGCTTTAATGCCCATTTTTTTAAAGACATAGCTCCAACGGTCTAAATAAGGTGTTTCAAACAAAATATCTTCACTGGCCGGTATGGTCAACCAAACATTATCTAATAATTCTTCTTCCAGTTGACCGGCACTCCATGTCGCACGCCCTAGGGTGATGAGATATTTTTGAGGACCTTTTTGCCACGCAATATCCATTAAAATATCTTGTGTAGATGTGAGAGAAAGTTTGCCGTAAGATTTTGTAGAGTCAACTTTGTATTCCGGTGAATGCAAAATAAATCCGTTTGCAAATTTATCCGGTCCGCCCAATAAAACAGTCGGGAAGTGTTGATTTTCAGGAATTGTAATTTGAAGTTGTTGCATTAATTCCTGAAAGGAAGTGTTCGGAGCCGGTTTGTTGATAACCAAACCTTTGGCTCCGTTTTTGGTGTGTTCGTAAATATAGATGACCGATTTTTCAAACCGTAAATCATCCATAGACGGCATAGCGACTAAAAAATAACCGCTGTAAGCCATAAACGAATCATTGCTGATATTATCGTTCCGGATTTTCTTCATCATTGTCAAAACGCACGATACCGGTTAAACCTGAATTGTCTTGTTCTGCCAAATCCGGATCATCTTCCAAAATTTCCAATTCGTCAGGACCTAATTCATCATCAGATAAAGGCACATCTTCTGTCATTTGTAACAATGTTTCTTCATCTAAATTTTCATCATCAATCCGTGGAGCTGATTTTTTAGCCAACTTCAAGAGTTGTTTTGTTTTAGATTCTTCATAAGATTCGGGTGTGTACGTGTCTTTGCACTTTGGACATGTAAAACTTTTTTTATTCATATCATAGAAAAAAGTGCCACATTTTAAACATTTACGTTTGGTTCCCCATTCAGCTTTTGCCATATATTCCTCCTTTGTGTTAAAAAAAACTTGTTATTTGTGCCTTTTACATGTTATGTTAAAATTGTCAATAAAAATTTTACTTAAAACGGGGAAAAAATTAAAAATGAATGTTATTGCAATAGATGGAAGTTCTGCGACAGGGAAAGGGACATTGGGTGCTAAATTGGCACAAGTATATGATTTTGCTTATTTAGATACGGGTGCATTATATCGGGGCGTTGCTTTTGAATTGTTAAATGCGGGTGTTGATGTATCTGATGAAAAAGAGGCTGTTCGTGTCGCAAAAAGCCTTTCGCCTGAAAAAATGCTCTCTTTACAAAACGAATCGGGAATACGGAATGAAACCTGTGGAAAAGCAGCATCCGTTATTTCTGCATTTCCTTCTGTACGAGAGGCTTTATTTGATTTTCAACGCCGATTCGCCGAAAATCCGATTAAACAGGACGGAACACAGGCCAAAGGAGCCATTTTAGACGGTCGGGATATTGGTACGGTTATCTGTCCGGAGGCAAAATGGAAGGTTTTTTTAACTGCCAGTGCCGAAATTCGTGCAAAAAGACGATTTAAAGAGTTGCAATTTAAAGGATTATGTGTTATATATGATGACGTTTTATCAGATATTCAGGCTCGTGATAAACGAGATAGTGAACGTTCAACGGCACCTTTGCGTCCGGCAGACGATGCTTTTATACTGGATACCTCTGATTTAACGGCAGACGACGTATACGCTCGCGTCGTGGACTATATGAATGAGCGGAACAAACAAGTCCCTGAAAAAGTATGAGCTTTTTCGGTGGCCAATTTTAAAATTTTTTAAGGAAAATATAATTATGAATACTCAAGTAAACCAAATGCCGGTTGAAGATTTTGGTGCAATGTTAGATGAATTTATGGGCAAAGCTTCTTTACAAGGTAAAGTTGTTGCCGGTAAAATCGTCGGTTTTGATGATGATATGGTCATTGTTGATGTCGGTTTAAAATCAGAAGGACGTATTCCTGTTGCTGAATTCGGCATTCAAAACTTAAATTTAGGTGATGACGTTGATGTTTTTGTTGAACGTTATGAAGATAAAAACGGTAACGTTGTATTATCACGTGAAAAAGCTCGTCGTGAAGAAGCTTGGGGTGATTTAGAAAAATCAATGCAAAAAGGTGAACACGTTATCGGTACAATTTTCGGTCGTGTTAAAGGCGGTTTCACAGTTGATTTGAACGGTGC
The DNA here is from genome assembly GCA_045638265.1 of Alphaproteobacteria bacterium. GTDB lineage: Bacteria > Pseudomonadota > Alphaproteobacteria > CAAHEQ01 > UBA3637 > RGIG4140. Next base: position 22,260 of record JAZUBA010000023.1, read on the forward strand.
TACAGCTTTCTTACCGGGTAGCCAAATTGACGTTCGTCCAATTCGTGACGTTTCTCCGTTAATGGGTGTTGCTCAACCGTTTGCTTTGTTGAAAATGGACCGTGTTCGTGGTAACATCGTTGTTTCACGTCGTGCCGTATTAGAAGAAACACGTGCCGAACAACGCTCTGAAATCATCAAAAACATGACAGAAGGTCAAGTTGTTGAAGGTACAGTTAAAAACATTACAGATTACGGTGCCTTTGTTGATTTAGGCGGTATTGACGGTTTATTACACGTTACGGATATTTCTTGGAAACGTATTACAAATCCGGCCGAAGTTTTGACTGTCGGACAACCGGTTAAAGTTCAAATCATCAAATTCAACACAGATTCAGGCCGTATTTCATTAGGTATGAAACAACTTGAAAACGATCCTTGGGTCGGTGTTAACGAACGTTTCCCGTTAAATGCACAATTCAAAGGTAAAATCAGCAACATCACAGATTACGGTGCATTTGTTGAATTAGCTCCGGGTGTTGAAGGTTTAATCCACGTTTCAGAAATGAGCTGGACAAAGAAAAACGTTCACCCAAGCAAAATCGTTTCTTTAAGCCAAGAAGTTGAAGGTATTGTTTTGGATGTTGATGAATCAAAACGCCGTATTTCTTTGGGTATGAAACAAATTCAAGAAAACCCATGGAAAGCATATGCTGATACACATAACATTGGTGACATCATTGAAGGCGAAATCAAAAATATGATTGAATTTGGTATTTTTGTTGCTTTGAATGACGAAATTGACGGTATGATTCACACATCAGACTTGTCTTGGGAATTATCAAGCGAAGAAGCCATCAAAGATTACAAAAAAGGTATGGTTGTCAAAGCTAAAATTTTAGACATTGATGTTGAAAAAGAACGTATTTCTTTGGGTATCAAACAATTAACAGAAGATCCGTTTGCAACAGCTTCTGAAAACATCAAAAAAGGCGAAATCGTTACAGGTATCGTTTCAGCCATTGAAGAAGGTGGTATTGAAGTTGAAGTTAACGGTATTAAAGGTTTCATCAAACGCACAGACTTGGCAAAAGATCGTTCCGAACAAAAAACAGAACGTTTTGCCATCGGTGAAAAAGTTGATGCCAAAGTTACAGCTTTTGATGCTAAAACACGCAAATTAACATTATCCATTAAAGCTCGTGAAGTTGCAGAAGAAAAAGCTGCAATGGAAGAATTCGGTGCAACAAATGCCGGTGCTTCATTGGGTGATATTTTAGGTGATGCTTTGGCAAAAGCCAGCAAAAAATCAGCTAAAAAATAATCAGTTGATATAAGCAAAAAAAGTGCCGTATCTTGCAAAAGATACGGTATTTTTTTATTTTGAACGGTTTATTTTTGATAAATTTGTGTGTTGGATATTCTGAATAGATGTAATTTTAAAAAATGTATGAGATTTATATTGTATCAGATATTTTTTTATGGTATAATATTGGTTAATCACGATATGAAAGGGGTATTTTTATGGCATCAAATTATTATCAACCGACTATGTTGCAACAAGCTATTGAATCATCTGATGTTGACGCTGTTCGTTTCTTAACGGAAAGAGGGGTTGATGTCAATGAGTGTGGAAAGGGTACATTACCTCCGTTACATATGGCAGCACAACATGGTAATGCCGAAATTGTTCGCTTGCTATTGCGTAGCGGGGCAGAAGTAGATAAAGATTGTGGTTTTGAAGATGGTATGACTCCTTTGCGTGAAGCGGTCAAATGGGGGCATTTAGATGTTTGTAAAGTATTGATTCAATATGGTGCCGATCCGTTACAGGTTGATTTAGATGGCAATACATTAGCTCATACGGCGGTGATGGGTGATAATCCTGAATTGTTGGATTATTTAAAAACACAAGGTGTTGATTTGGAACAAAAAAACATTGATTTCTTAACGCCGGCGGAGCTTTTGGCAACGTTAAAATAAAAAGCAGAAAAGATATGAATAAAAAAAATCCTTGTTCAGAAAATCGGCAAGGATTTTTTGTTGGGGGTGGCAATCTTATCTTGATGCGTTTTGTGTAAAGAGAATGGGGTAGGGTAAACGAAAAAGGCAGAGAAAACCATTCAAATCTTCTCTGCCTATGAAAAGAGCGAGGTTTACGCTTCAAAAACATAACATCCAATCTTTTGAAAATGTCTACCGTTATTTACAGACGGCGTAAACTGGTGGTAGAACCGAGACATCGTAATCTACGACTCCTTTATCGAAATTAACATAGTATGGACGACAGGAACCATAATCAGTATTTGTCCAAGCAGTAATACTACCATATGCCTCTTTCATTGCCGTTATATTTTCTGATACATTTGCGTCATTATAGCTATCTACTGCTGTTGATGTATCAGCATGACAATACCCCCATGTTCCATTACATCCGCTAGCACAAAATGTATGCACACAACCATAATCACTAAGTGATACAAGTGTTTTACCCAATGCTTGACAGAAGTTTTGAGCACTCCACCACATCCACATGTTTCTGCTAGACACAATAAATGGTGGATTTGTACCTGGTTTTGGTGGTTGTATATCACTACTTGCATTTTGGCAAGTTCCTATTCTTCCGCTGGTATCTTGTGTACAAAATGTACCACTATAATCCATAATCTCGCAATATTCCCCTCTGTTACAATCAGCATTTTTATTACACGTTTCCGGTAGTGTTTCGCACGTTCCCGAATCCGTATATTTTGTATCAAGACTGCAGTAACAGTTCAACACTTTCCCCGTTACCTCATCGGTGAGCGTTGTTGCAAAACCGCCTTGACCGTCTTCCGATGTGTTTTCAGGACAACTCACTGTCGGCGTTGTTGGTTCGTCTTCATCATCACTATTGCCATTATTACCACCCACATTTTCCGCCAATTCGCCTGAACCATCGGCATTAAATAAGAACATAATTTCGTTGTCTTCTTCCGCACAGTTTTCGCCATCTGTTACCGTTTCACCATTTAATTTTGTTTCGGCAACATAGGGTAAAAATCCCGACTCTGAAAGCATATTTTGACAGACTTTTTCTGTTACACCACCAACAGACACCCAATAGCCCTGTTCTGCCTGTTGACACGCACGTTCAGTGGTTCCTTCATTACCACACCCATAATCAAACGGATAATTTTCTGCCGTCATTGTGCCGTTATCATATGGATTGCCAAGTGACAACATTTTTTGCACATTACGTGATGTAACTAATTCGGTTGCAAGTTGATGCGATGCCATATTGACTTCATTCAGCACATTGTTTGCCCGATATTTATTCATCGCATAAGTGTAACCTTGAATGCCTCCGATTGATAACACGCCAATAATGGCGAGAACGCCAAGCATTTCCACCATTGACCGACCAGATTCATTTATATTTGTTTGCATATTTTTCTCCCTGTTTTGTTAAAATTATGTAATGAAATCAATTTATCCATATTGTATTTAAAGGTACGTTTATGTGCAACGATTTCGCATACAAGCGGAAAAATGCGAGAAAATAGGGAAATATCACAAACAAGCCAACAGTTACTCATCATAAAAATTAAAAAAAATGCATAAAAGTGAAAAAAGTTGTTGCAATTTAACGTACCTTAATATGCAACGCATAACAAATTAAAAAACAACATTTTTTATAAAAAACACAGATAAATTGCTATCACCAATTATTATCAAAAAATCACATACAAAAAGGCAGAGAAAATTGAAATAGTTTTCTCTGCCTATGAAAAGAGCGAAGTTTACATCTTAAAAACATAACACCCTACCCTCATTTTTAAATGTAATAACCGTTATTTACAAATAGCATAACTATTTGAATTCTTTTCATGATTGGTTACGTTACCACGATAAAAGTTAAGACAATGGACATTGCAAGAACTGTAATCCGTATTTGTCCAACTGAATTCTGTTGTACCATAAGCCCCCTGCATCGCTTGAACATTCGCCGTTTTTGAGGTTGTCCCTACTGTATAACAATGACCACTTCCCGTCCCCGAACCATAGCTTTTTTCACATCCGTAATCTCTGACCTCTACCATTGTTTTATTCAATGCCTCACAGAAGTTCTTTGCACTCCACCATTTCATTGTTTTATTGGACATTGTAAATGGCGGATTTTTTCCTGATTTCGGCTTTTTCACATCACTGCTTGCCGTTCGGCAATTACCTGTCATCCCGCTGGTATCTCTTGTACAAGCATCACTGCCATAATCCTCAATATCGCAATAATCACCTCTGTTACAATCTGCATTGGATGAACACATTTCAGGCAATGTTTCGCAATTACCCTCCTCTGTATATTTTGTATTAATTTGAGCACAGTAACATTTTAAAAGTTTCCCCGTTTCCTTATCGGTAAAACTTATTGCAAAACCACCCGACCCGTCTTGTGTTGTATTTTCAGGACAACTATCTATCTGTGTCGGTTCTTCGGGTTTTTCCTCTGTTGTACTTCCGCAATCTTTGGCAAGCTCATCCGAACCGTCTGCATTAAATAAAAACATAATTTCGTTAGTTTCATCACAATCAGAGCCATCCGTTACAACAACACCATTTCGTTTTTTTTGTACAAGAAACGGTAATTTTTCTGTTTCTGAAAGCAAGTTTTGACATATTTTTTCAGGCACATCACCAATTGTTATCCAATAACCCGTTTCATCTTGATGACAAATTTTTTCCAAACGGTCATAATTACCACACCCATACACAAACGGATAATTTTTTGTCGTCATTGTGCCGTTATCATAGGGATCACCCAATGTTATTCTTTTTGTTGCATTACGAGATGTTAAAAGCTTAACGGCAATATCATATGATGCAATATTGATTTCATTCAACACATTATTTGCCCGATATTTATTCATGGCGTACGTATACCCTTGAATACCACCAATTGAAAGTACACCAATAACGGCTAAAACGCCGAGCATTTCAGTCATTGACCGACCGCATTCATTTGCATCATTTTGCATTTAAGTTCCATTCTATTCAAATAATTAATCTGATTATAACAAAAGAGATATTTATTTGCAATATTTTTTTAAAATTTTACTTCTGATTTCAACAATATTATATTAAGTAATTTTAACCTAAAAACCATAGATACACGCAAAAAAAATATCCAACATCTCTGTTTTAGACTTCACAACAAACACCACTTCACCCCACCCCACGCATTTTAGCAAAAAAAACGACCGTTCCCAACGAAACAGTCGCTTTTTCTGATCAATCAAAACAAATTAACGTGTGTTAACTGCTTGCGGAATTAAAACAGGTGCATTATTCATTTTACCTTGTTTTTGAATTAATTCGCCTTCATGCATGCCCAAAGAACGCAATGTTTGTTCTTTAACATAGGTTTGCAATTTAGAAAATGTTTCATGAAATTTCACTTCAGCTTTTTTGATGGCAATTTCATCCTGATTTTTATCAGAACGAACTTTAATCACTTCCTGAACATCACGCAAAGCTGATTTTTGCAAACGAGATAAACGTAACAAATCAGGGCTTGTTGTATCTTTTAACATCGCTTCTGTTTTTTGAACTTCACTATATAACAATTTTGATGTAATATTGAACATATCATCTTTTGAATGAACACCTGCCAACATATTTAACAAATCTTGTTGTGTCGGTTGTGCTCGGGCAATGGCTTCATCAGCCTTATGACACACATCAATGATTTTACCGCAATAATAAATCTGCGCACCTAAAAGAGCAGTCGCAGCACCGCAAGCAAACACCATGCCGTTACTAACATATTTTACGATTTTTTCGGCCGTTTCAGGACTGACACCTTTTTTTTCATTTTTGATAGTCATTTTACACTCCTTTTATCAAAATTTATCAAAAATACATCAACATTTTAATATATATTACATCCGCTCATATAGTTTGTCAATATTTATTTTTATATTTTCTGTAAATTTTTGCAACCATTTGATTTGAAACAATAAAAAATTATTTCAATTATTTTGAGAATTATTTTTTCAATAAAAGGATAAATTAGGATATAATTTTTACAAAATAATGCAACAAAACACAACCCAATCCGCTGGCAACAATCAAAAGCGTAACAGGGATATTTGTTCTGATAACACCATAACAAACCGCCATAGCGATTAACAATTCAATCAGATTCACCCGAAATCCGCCCAAAGCACGAGAATCAAAGGATTCGATATAATGACCGATATTTGTCCAATTAATGGGTTCGGTAAAAACAGACATACCGGCAAAAATCAAAGCAGCATAAGCAATCATCGCCACACTGACAAATCGGGTACCTTTTAAAATCCCATCCATAAATGACGTACCCTCCCATTTACGAATAAACGTGATTGCTAAAAATGACAAGATAAGAGTCGGAGCAATCAACCCCAAACAAGCACTTAACACCCCTTTGACACCACCCGTTACATAACCGACATATGTTGCCGCATTTAAACTGACCGGACCCGGGGTGATTTGTGAAATAGAAAGCAAATTACCAAATTCCGTTAAACTAAAAACCGTATTTTCCATAACAAATGTATGCATCAAGAACGGAATAATCATATATCCGCCCCCAAACAATACCAAACTAAAACGGGCAAATTGATAAAATAGGAATATATATATCATTCAGACTCCGTTTCATTGTAAGAACTGTAACTACGATAATCATTATAGTTCACTTCTTCCTGCATTTTTTTCAATTTGGCACCGAGTTGTGCTTTTTTCTCGTCATAGACATACCACCAACCCAACGGCAATGAAGCGGCCATAATAATCAACGGATGAAACCCATTAATCAACAACAAAAGCATAATTAAAATAATCAACGTATCGCCCTGACGGGAAACAACGGCACCGCCTAGTTTCCATGCCATACCGACCAACATACCTGTTACACAGGCACGTACACCGTCAAAAACCATCAAAACAGTTTCGTTTTTTGGGTCTAAATTCGGAAAAAACATGGCTATCAACGTAATAATGACCATAGACGGAATCATCACACCGATTAACGCACACAAGGCACCTGCTACACCGGCAATTTTCTGTCCGACATAAATAGCCGAATTAACAGCCACCAATCCGGGGACAGTTTGCGTAATGACAATCATATCCAACGTGTCATCTTTTGTCAACCAACGATGTTTTCGGACAAACGTTTGTTCAATCACAGGCAACATAGCTAAACCACCGCCAACAACAAACAACGCAATTTGAAAAAATGTTGAAAACAACACCAAACACGCTTTTAAACGATTATGCGGATATTCTCGTTTTGACATTCTGAAATCGTTATATGCGTACATCATGGGCAAGCAGTCCTATTCAAACAAACCTATTTTTTCGTACTTTCCGTTGCTGATTTTGTTTCAGCTTTTACCGGTTCTTTCTCACCGGATTTTTCCATTTCGGCTTTTTGATTTTTATCAGCCGTTTCTTTGGTGTCTTTTTCTGATTTTTTCTTAATTGTTTCAACCACTTCGCCCATTTTAAACACGATTTCCATAACCAGTGTACCGTTTTCGTCATACACTTCGGCTTTACCGTCTTTTTTACCTTCTTTAAAATGAGCTACACTGCGTTGAACACCGTTTTCAAAATAAAGTCTGCTTGTACCATGCAACTGATTATTTAAATATTCGTCTTCACTTTTGAGCTGACCGTTTTCATAATAAATCCGTTGCTTACCATTCATTTTACCTTTAACGTATCCGCCATGCAAATGCAACTGACCGTTCGGATAATATTGTTTATATTCACCATCGGGTACATCATCGGTTAAAATAGCTCTCAAATTGAGCTGACCGTCTTCAAAATAGCTGACAAACTCGCCATTACGTTTACCATTTTTAAACAAGGCTTTTGATTGGATTTTACCATTCGGATAATAAGCAATCAACGGACCGTCATTTAAACCGTCTTTAAACGATTTTTCCAATGCCAATTGACCGTTTTCATAATATTCTTGCGATTTACCGACCGGTTTACCCTCTTTCATCACCAAATGCGTTTGCAAATTGCCATCGGCATAATATGTATTTTGTTCACCATCGGGCAAGTCGTTTTTGAAATTTAAATCCATTTTCAACTGACCGTTTTGATAATACACCTTTGTATTACCTTCCTGCTTACCGTTTTGATAACGCACTTCCTGTTCTAAACTGCCATCCGGGAAATATGTTTTACTGACACCATGCACTAAATCATTCACATATGTTTCTTCCTGTTGCAATTCGCCAAAATCATAATAGGACTGCGTTAAACCGTTCCGCTTACCGTTTTGGTAATGTTCTTGTGTTTGTAATTTACCGTTTTCATAATACGTTTTAATCACGCCTTCCGGACCATTTGGACGAATGACACCTTCACCTTTTAATTGGCCGTTCGGATAATATTCTTTAACTTCGCCGTCTAACTGACCGTTGGTAAAAGAACGTTCCAACAAAATCTGACCGTCATCGGCATAGGCTTTATCGGTACCATGCTTAACACCGTCTTTATAATACGTTTGGAAATGGATTTGACCATTAGGATAATAAACCGTTGACACACCGTCCGGACGACCCATTTTAAAGGTTGTTTCGTTAAGCTTTTTCCCTGTATCATAATAAGAAACAGCCTCACCTACCAAAAAGCCCTGATTATACATTTCTATCGTCTGAACCTGACCGTTTTCATAAAACGTACGACTTTCGCCATGAGGTAAACCGTTAAAGAAATGCGTTTGAGCCAACATTTTACCTTCTTTTGTCTGTTCGGATACCACACCCGTCAGCGGTTTTTGATCGGCTTTGGCGTAAAAAACACCGTTATTAAAGAAAATATCTTCTTTTGTATAAGACGGCAATTTCATTTTTTTATCGGCTGTCGGCACCTGTTGCACAACGGGTTGCATACCGCTGTCAATATGCGGAGCCAAATTGATAACCGGCTTAAATCCTGTCGGTTCATTTTTAGCAATATCTTCTTCCGTCTCTTGTTGCAAGGCCGGTGCCATAAGCCCGATCCCTTGAATATTGGGATGTTTATTCAAAGGTGCCTGTGTCGGCATTTGACCCAAATTATTTTGAACAATCGGCGATTTGTGCGTGATAACACCCTGCTGATTCGGCTGAACCATCAAATTCGGATTTTGAATTTTTTTCACTTGCGGTTGTGTCGCATTTTGAATGGTTTGAGCCGACAACGAACCGGATGCGGGTTGTTGTGCATATGCGTTCAAACAACACAAAACAGCGACGGATGAACATAAAATCTGACGTAAAAAGGTTTGTTTCATATTTTCTCCTTTTTCAAAAATCTGCCTCTAACATAACAGAATATCCGATAAGAATCAACTTTTTTATGCAAAATCACATTGATTTTTTAACAACAATGTTTCTTTTGGATTAAACCAATCCGTGCTGACGGAACAACGATTGTTGCACTTGTTTATCAAACGGCGTTAACTCATGTCGTTTAATCGGCTTCATATATTTTGATTTTTCAATCACATCCGACACAAACCCGAGCAACGGTGCCTCTTTGGTAATCAAGCGTCCTTGACAACCGACTTTTTGAACAATGTCTAAAATAGCGGGCGTATCATCTAAAAAGCACATTTCTTTAAATTCTTTGGCATATATTTTCCACAAAAGCCACAAAGCCTCTTTTGATTGTTTCGGGCAAAGCATACCATGGCGTTGAATAGTACCGATATGATAAATAGGAATACCGACCGATTCGGGGTTTTTACCGAACAAACGTTCACAAACCGCCAATGTATGCTGTTTGGTGTTATTGGTATAGATGCAAACCTCATGACGGCGATTTAAATAACGCAATTTTTTAAGTAATTCGGGATTAGGCTGAATATGAGAATAATCGGTATGAGCCACAATTTCATCGGCAAGGGTTTTAAAATCAAGACCTGTTTTTTTGGCAACAAGAGAGGCATATTGATACAAACCGTTATATTTATGATTTCGGGCGGTTTGAGAACATTCCTGACGGATGGATTGCGGAATCTGATATTTATCAAACACCTGTTCAACGGCATTGACAATCATTTGTGTCGGCAATTGTTCTTTAGGATACAAAACTCCATCACAATCTACGACAAAGAGGGTTGGTTTTTGTTTGACTTTAAACGGAAGCTGTTGCCAAGGATGCAACAATTTATCAACATCCGTTTTTTCTTTTTGAGAAGCGTCTATTGTTTCCATAACTATAATCCTTTCAAAAACAAGGTATTCTTTAAGTTTGCATTATAAAAGAAAGCCCTCTAAAAATCAAGAGGGAATATACAAAAAACTAAAGATTTTTTCTGCTACTTTGCCCGACCGAACAAACGCTCTACATCATTAAGGTTAAGTTCAATATACGTCGGTCGGCCGTGTATACATTGCCCCGATGTACCACATTGTTCCATTTGTCGTAATAACGCATTCATTTCGTCAATCGTTAACGTCCGCCCTGCCCGAACAGAACCATGACATGCCAATTTGGCATAAATGTCTTTCATCTTATCTTGTAATAAAACCGTATCGTCATATTCTTGCAACGTATCGGTTAAATCTCGTATCAAACGCACAATATCCGTTTTCGCCAATAAAGACGGTATTTCACGAACGGCAACACAATCACTGCCAAACGGCTCTATCACAAATCCCAGTTGTTTTAATTCTTCACTGCGTGCCGTCAACAACGCTGTTTCATCCATAGACAACTCCACAATTTCAGGAATAAGCAATAATTGTGTCTGTCTGTTTTTCTGACTGTTTGCCGATAATTTTTCATACGTCAAGCGTTCATGTGCGGCATGCTGATCTACAATGATAATACTGTCTTGTGTTTGGGAAATAATATACGTTTTATGTAATTGAGCTTTGGCAAATCCTAACGGAGGGAAATCCGTTTCCACCGTCATTGATTGAGAGGTTTGTTCATACGGTTGTATGCTTTCTTCTGCATACGATGGTATGTTTTTCGCCTGTACCGATTGATTATCGTTTTTCACACTGTACCCGATGTGAGGCAATGTTGTTTTTTGTGTTTCAAAACCCATCACGTCCCGTTGCTTTTGACGAATATCCACCTCATCAGCCGAATCACACATCATACCAAACGGTTCTGTTGTTGCCTGTGAATCACATAACATACCAACCGTTTTATTCGTATCATCCCGCTCAACAGACACCTTTGCCGATTGCAACGTTGTTTCCCAGATGCTTTTTTCAGCCTGCAACCGTGTCAATGAAGAGGGATTGTGTACCCGTTTCGGCAATAATGACGGCACACTTTTTTCCAACGCCCCTACCCCAATCGTTGTTGCCGTTTTAAAACCGTGTTCAGCCAACGCCGTCCGAATAGCTGTAATCAAAAAGCCCCGAATACGTGCATTATCTTTAAAACGCACTTCAATTTTGGCCGGATGAACATTAACATCAACTTCCGTATTCGGTACCGATAAAAACAATGCCAAAACAGGAAACGTATCATGTCCCACAAGACCCTGATAAGCCCCCCGAATAGCCCCTGACAACAGTTTATCTTTAATATAGCGTCCATTAACAAACAAATGTTGTTCTGTCCCTGTGGAACGGGTATAAGTCGGCAATCCGACAAAACCGTTTAATTTAATATTTTCATATTCACTCACAACGGGAACGGCATTTTCATCAAACGAACGGCCGATAATTTGCGCTACTCGTTTTAACAACGTTTCAGCAATCGGATAATTTAAAATCAACCGTTTTTCATCGGATAACGTAAAATGAACATGCGGATACGCCATGGCAACCCGATTAATCACTTCTTTAATGCTTAAATATTCGCTTTGATTGGATTTTAAAAACTTCAAACGAGCGGGCGTTGCAAAAAACAAATCCTTGACTTCAACAGTTGTCCCTTTCGGATGCGGTGCCGGTTCGGGCTTCAATTTATAGCCCCCTTCCACCCGAATTTGCCAACTTTCATCCGTATTCTGCGGACGGGATGTGATGCACACTTTGGCAACGGAAGCAATAGATGGCAATGCTTCACCCCGAAAACCCAAAAAATTAATGTCAAACAAATCATCTGTCGGCAATTTACTGGTTGCATGACGCTCTACTGCCAATGCCAACTCATCAGGAGTCATTCCTTTACCGTTATCGGTAACGGCAAAATACGTTTTCCCGCCGTTTTCAATTTTCACATCAATCCGTGTCGCTTGGGCATCAATGGCATTTTCAATGAGTTCTTTAACAGCAGATGACGGACGTTCCACCACCTCACCGGCAGCAATCTGATTGATTAAATTTTGCGGTAATAACCGAATAGACATTTTTCAACACCCTTATCTGTCTTTTAACACATCATCCGTCTAACTATTTTCTTTTGCATCTCTCAACCGATAACAAACCCGTTTCAATGCTTTTTTCGTTTGATTTTGCAACTTAACCGGTTCAACAGGACCCAAAATAATATCAATCTGCTTATCATTTAAATCCGTTATTTCATTCGGACGCACAAGGACTTTATTGATTAAATCTTCGGCATTATATTCTTTATTCGGCACATCATTCATCAAAATCCGATGAGCCCGCATGGCACGGTTTTTCATATCTTCTCTTGTATCCTGACGACAAACAACTGCTCCGAATGCACGAAAATCATCTTCCAACAGATAACATAAAATTTTAGCCACATTAGTCAATCGGTCTGATAATTTCATTTCCCGATTATCCGTTTCAACGTGCATAGCAAACGGATATTTTAGCAGAAAATCCATTTTACCACTCATATCGCTCGGCATTTGTGCATGCAGACCTGTTAATTTTTCATGTAGCAAGAGAGCCATTTCATTTATATTTTTATCCTGATGACGTATGGCTTTCAGTTGTTTAAAAATTTTTTTTCTGTCTGTCGGTTGCATCAAACGAATACTCTTTTGAACGGCATTCAATATGGTTCTTGTTGACTCATTTAAAGACGCATTTATCATTAAATCATATCTATCCGCCTCTGCCGTTACAACAGGCGGTAAAAAATCCTGCAATAACTGACTACGAACCGTTTGACGCCCTTTGGCAACAAAATTTAAATCATACAATTCCACAAACACACTATGAGCCAAACCACTGGCACCGATATGTGCTTTTGCCGTTTTAATGAGTTGCTTTTGAATATAACGGCTCCATTGAGAAGCATATTGTTGCTGTTGTGCTTTGGTCACAAACGACCCAAACGGCAAATCACCTATCAAGGCTTTAATGGGCTTTTCAAATGTTTGCTGAACGGATTGTTTTTTCTGCATGCTTTTTTATTTCCTTTCTCACCACGGCACTATATGACTTTTTTTTATTATTCTTTCACGATTTGCTTTTGATTGGAGATATAACGCACATCGGGTATCGGTTCTTTCTGATGAACCTGTTTAGCGGTTAAAGGTCTCACCGTATCGGTAAAAACAGCCGTCATCACATCTACACCCAATTTTTGCACGGCATCCCAAACCATATTTTTATCTGCTTTTTCCACCTGTTTTAAAAAGGCGTTTAAATCTTTTTCAAGCAACATATGAACCGTTACAGCCGCATGAAACAGTTTGTTGAAAATAAATTTTCTGCCCTTCGGCGTTTGTGTATACGTTGCATACGGATACTTTGCCAATATATCCGACCGTTGTTGATCATTGTCCGTTGTTTTATCATCAACTACGGGACTGACCGACTTATAACCGTTTTCCCCTGTGGTTACCTGATATAACTTATCAATCAAATGGGCAATCACATCTGTTTTACGCTGACGAATAACATCTACAATTTCCTGTTTCCCCGTATGAGGTAATTTATCCAATGTTTCTTTCAAAAAATGCAAATGTCTGCGAGATGTTGCTGACAATTCGGCTTTATATCCATAACCTTGTCGCATACACTGATTAATCATACATTCAGGCAGGATTGAAAAAAGTTCAGCCTGAACGGTTGCATCCATTTTTTTATGTGTTTTTCTCAACACATATGTCTGACCGAACAAATAAAATTGAATATCTTTGCTTTTTTCAGGGTGTCTCATTTTTTCAATCCTTTATTTATTATTTAAACACTTATGACAAACGCTTTTCACGAATTCTTTGAATGATTGCATTGGTTGAAGAATCGTGATGTAATTCAGCGTTTTTATCTGTTAATTCAGGCAAAACGGCTTTTGCCAATTGTTTACCCAATTCAACACCGAACTGATCAAAACTGTTCACTTTCCAAATAACGCCCTGAACATAAACTTTGTGTTCATACAAAGCAATCAAAGCGCCAAATGTCCACGGTGTTAATTTATCAAACAAAATGGTGTTACTTGGACGATTTCCTGTAAATGCTTTAAACGGAATTAATTCTTCCGATACACCTTCAGCCCGCAATTCATCAGCTGTTTTTCCTTTCATCAAGGCTTCGGGTTGAGCAACAAAGTTTGCCAACAAAATATCGTGCTGATTACCCGTTTCATTTAAGGAATGAATCGGAGCGATAAAATCACATGGAATAATATGTGTGCCCTGATGAATGAGCTGATAGAACGAATGCTGACCATTTGTACCGGCTGCCCCAAACAAAATCGGACCGGTTGCGTAATCAACGGTTTTACCGTCTTTCTTCACACCTTTACCGTTGCTTTCCATATCCAATTGTTGCAAATAGGACGGCAAACGATGTAAGTATTGATCATACGGCAAAACGGCATAAGATTCAGCACCTAAATAAGTTGTATACCAAAGACCGATTAAGCCCAACAACACAGGCAGATTTTGTTCCAACGGTGCCGTTTTGAAGTGCATATCCATCGCATGCGCTCCGGCCAACATTTCCACAAAATTGTCATAGCCGATACCAATCATTAAAGACAACCCGATTGCCGACCACATAGAATAGCGACCACCGACAAAATCCCAAAAGACAAACATATTTTTCGGGTCAATACCAAAATCTTTGACACCTTTTTCATTGGTGGATACAGCAACAAAATGGTGTGAAACCGCTTCTTCACCCAAAGCAGAAACCAACCATTGACGAGCTGTTTTGGCATTAACAAGTGTTTCTTGCGTTGTAAATGTTTTAGAAGAAATAATAAACAACGTTGTTTCAGGGTTACATTGTTTTAAATTTTCCGTAATATCCGTCCCATCCACATTAGAAACAAAATGAAACCGAATAGAATCAATGCAATAATGTTTTAAAGCATCATAAGCCATTGCCGGACCCAAATCAGAACCGCCGATACCGATATTGACAACATCGGTAATGGCTTTTCCCGTTGCCCCTTTCCATTCACCTGACCGAACAGCATCAGAAAATGTTTTCATCTGTTCCAACACCCGATTAATTTCAGGCATAACGTCTACACCGTCAACATAAATCGGTGTATTACTCCGATTACGCAAAGCCGTATGCAAAACAGCCCGATTTTCGGTTGTGTTGATTTTTTCGCCTGAAAACATAGCATCAATGCGTTCTTTCAAACCGGACTCAACAGCCAACTCATTTAAAAGCGCCATTGTTTCTTCCGTTATGTTATTTTTGGAGTAATCCAATAAAAAACCGTCAAATTCGGCATGGAATTTATTAAATCGGTTTGCATCACTTTCAAACAACTGACGCAAATGTGTTTTTTTGATTTCTTCGGCATGATTGACTAATTTTTCATAGATACGCATATTTTGTACTCCTTAATTGATTATATTTAATTTTGTTTTATTCTGCTTTTGCATCCGTTATTTGTTCGTCCCCAACCTCTGCTTTAGGCAACACATAAAATTCAGGTGGCATAACAATAGATTTCCCACCGACAATCTGTGTCGGCTCCAACGGTGGTTTTTTCGGTGTACAGGCTGATAATCCGACCAAACAGACAAACAGAACAGCCATCAGATAAATTTTATTTTGCTTCATTGTCATCTTCCTTCTTTATGTCTTTTTTCTGAAAAAAAAGTTGTGTAAATATCAAAAACGCCCCGCAACAAATGGCCGAATCGGCAACATTAAACGCAGGCCAATGATAAGTATTGTAATAAACATCAAGAAAATCAATCACCGCACCCAAACGGATTCGGTCAATCACATTTCCGATGGCACCGCCCAACACCATTGCCAAGGCGATACGAATGACTTTATTTTTTTCTTTATACAACCACCAAATCAAAAACACACAAATCAAACACGAAACACCGCTTAATACAAACGGACCATAAGCTTTATCCGTTGTAAATGCCGAAAAACTAACGCCTTTATTATATGTCAAAAACAAATTAAAAAACGGACAAACCGGTACAAACTGATGTTCCGGTAACGTTTCGTATGCCCATACTTTTGATAATTGGTCTAAAAATAATGTAATCAGTGTAATTAAATATATCATCTTTTTCCTCTCGTTATCTTATATAACACAACTTTTCCGGCTTGTCATCATTTTTTTTGTTTCTTTTTTTTGATTTTGTGTTATAATGCATCTATGATTAAAGAATTAAAACGTCCGGAAAAGAAAACGGCTGACGTCAAAGTAACTGACGCAGATATGGTTTATTTTTCCTTAGGGTTAGGCGACAGCAGAGAATTTATTCTCCCCTCACAACGCAAAGATTATCGTTCGGACGAACGGGCTGTTCGTTTGGTTGAAGCAATCAAAGCCGGCAAAGATATGTCGCATTTAGACTTATCGGGTCTTAATTTAAAAGGAGCCGATTTATCTGGCGCCCGTTTTGTCGGTTGTAATTTCAAAGGCACTGTTTTTTACAAAACAAACGCTCAAATGTGTGATTTTGCCGATTGTTGCTTTGACGATGCTTATTTTGAAGACACTGATTTAACAGGTTGCGATTTTGCCGGTGCAACGTTTAAACGGGCGTTTTTTAAAAACAATCAAACCGAAAAAGCCATTTTTGATGAAGAAGCCGAAAAATATTTAATCACTTTGGAAGAAATTATCCGCCTGATAGAATCGGGCAAATTAGACATTCGTACGCTTTCAAAAGACGATTTACTGTGTTTAGACGTTCGCCGACTTGATTTTTCAAACATTGACATCAGCGACTTGGATTTATCTGTTTTTGCTCTGGACGGCATCAACTTATGTGGCACAAACATTGACCCGAAACAACTTATGAGTTTAGAAGGCTGGAACAGTTATTGTTTAGACGTACGCAAAATGAAAGAAAAAAGCCGTGAACGTCTGTGTCGTAAAATGATGTTGGAAAATGACGAAAAACTCAAAGCTTTCCAAAAAAGTCAAATCGGCAAAAATACTGACATTCAAACAAAAAATCCAACCCGTCCCCGTCGTAAAGAAACAGAACGGGAAGAAACAAGAGCTTGGGGTATTGAAAAAGCCCGTGCCGAATTTGAGCAAATGCAACAGGCAGAACAAATCAAACATCAACAGGAAACAGCAAAATATCTTGCCGAGCAAAACAAAAAAGCACAACAATCCATGCAAGCGGAACAAAAAAAACAACCGACCGTATCGGCATTAACCGAACGACCGACGCAAGAGTCAAATCAAGCGGTTCTCAATCCGCAAACGGTTGTTTCCTCACAACAAAATACCTCTGATGTTGTTTCCGAACTGAAAGTACCGACAAAAGGAAGTATACCAATTGAAAAAACAGCCGAAAAAACACAACCGAATGAACAAGCGGTAACCGTTACAAAACCGGATACAACTACGCAACAAAACAATCAGGTTCAACGGGTTAAAATTGACACACTCGGTATACCACCCGAAGTAGCTTTTAAACAAGCGAAACAAGCCGAATTAGCTACAAAAACACCGTCACAAACAGACAATCGCAACGTGTGGTTCTATCCGACACAACAAACACAAATACTAACAGAGGAAGAAGCCCACAAACAAGCTCAAAAACAAGCCCTAACGGAAGCACAGATTCAGGCACAACTGTTGGCTTTGGCTCAAACACAGGCGTTAGCCGAACAACAAATCTCTGCCATTGATAACAATGAACAAGAGCCAAACTCCACACAACAACCGAAAAAGAAAGCCGAAACAACCAGCGAAACCGACTCAGATGAAGGCGAACACACAATGACACAGACAGGTAAGTCATCTGCCTCACATCAACAAAACGAACCGATTAAAATTGCCGGTAAAATGCCCAAACAACGTGCCGTAAAAGGAAAATTGAAAGGATAGCCATGATACGATTTTCTGAGGAAACACAATCAACCCGTGACTGCCTGAAATGGTGGTGGTGGCGTGCCTTATTAGGCTTTTTGATTTTATGGGCATCCGTGATGATTATTTTCCCCTTATCACAAGTGATTTCAGCTCATTTTGATGCCGAAGCATGGTGGTTAATACCTGCCTATATATACGATGTATTTGCTTACGATTTGCTCCGTCCGTTTAAAGATTACGGCAACTGGTTTTATGAATATGCTTTTAACGAACCGCGTCATTACAACTGGTACAGTTATTTTTCGTGGCGGTCTATGCTTATTCCGACGGGTTTGTTTATTTTCTATCAAATCTGGATATGTTACATCAACCCCAACGGTTTATTACCGCAACGGTTTGGTACAGGACGTGAAGCTGACCCAAAAGATGTTCAGGCAATGGGTTTATATGACGGAAAACACTTATTACTCGGCATTTTCGGCGGCAAAAAAATGCGTCTGCCTGATACACGCTCTGTTTTTTGTATCGGTTGCCCTGGGTCTGGCAAAACAACGGGCGTTATTATTCCGTCCATTTTAGACGATACACAATCAACACTTATCATTCATGATCCGAAAGGTGAAATTGCCAAACTGACAAGCGGTTATCGGGCGACACTCGGACCTGTTTTCAAAATGAACTGGATGGGTAAGGACAACCCCGAAAAAGGCATTCGTTGGCCGTCTTGGAATCCGATTGGCGGTGGAAATTTACCCTCATTAGGCGGTGGACGAGAAGGCTACATTGATAACTTAATTTCTTTCTTAATTCCTGACGGTCCGTCAGGAACCGACCCTTACTGGGTTAAAACAGGACGCGGATGTTTAACAGGTTTAACGGGTTATTTATGTGGCAAAGTAGAACAGGCACAGGCAAACGATTATTTCTTATCCCGTATTAAAAACAACGCCTTGGACGAAGAAGATTACGACGTATTGATTTCCTTTTATGAATCCATGCGTGATTTCCCGGAAGTTTTAAAAGCCAAAGAACACGCTCAAAACCGCAACATTAACAAAGACACCTATTTACCTGTCGGCACATGGGATTTAATCCCCGAAAGCTGGCACGGACACGATGCCTGTTTTGCGATGTTATTAGATATTATCAACACCGCACAAATCCGTTGCAATGCCGAAATTGCCGAACGCCAAAAAGCACAAGACATTTCAGCCCTGAATTTAGATGCCTGGCAAATGATATTTGAACAAGTGGTGTTAGAAACGGCATATTACGGATACGGACGTCGTACATTATTAGAACTCAATCAGGTATTAAGTTTACCGGACAAACAACGGGGTTCTGTGATGTCTATGGCATTATCGGGTGTCAACATTTTCAAAAACTCTGCCGTTCGTTGCCGAACATCTATGAATGATTTTAACTACGATCAATTACGAGGTATCGTCAATCCTGAAACAGGCAAATGCGAACCGGTTACATTGTATATGTCCGTTCCGTATGAAGATTTAAAATCATCTGTATTATTAAGCACATTATTTATCAATATGGCAACGGCATATTTAATGGAATTCGGACCAAATCAAGGCTCGGCAGGACCTTGTTCGGTCGGCTTTATTTTAGATGAATTCCAACATATGCCCTCATTAGACATCATTACGGATGGGATTATTTTCGGCCGAACAAAGCAGAATAAATTTTTAGTCTGCGTACAAGATTGGCATCAAATCAACTCCAAATACAAACAGGAAACAACGGATATTATTTTAAGTTCATCGGCAGTCAAAATCATTAAACGGCAAAACAATCCGATTACCCGAAATCCGCTGACAAAAGGCATTCAGACATTGACAAAAGTTGTGAAATCAACGAGTAGCAGTTGGAGTTGGTTTGACGTATCGGGTCCACTTGTACCGACAAAAGCCAAAGTTGGTTTTAACATGTATTTTCCTGTGAAAGTAACACGCAAAGTTCAATCGGATACGGTTATCGGTGGTTCAGGTATCTTATCTATGGCGATGGACAAGCAACTGGTATTATATGCGGGGCATTTAACCCGACCGATTAACAAAGTAACGACACCGTTATATTTCAAGAATGCGGAATTCAAGGAAAAAGCGGCCATCAAACCGGCCCCGGCGATACCGGATTACATTATACGGGAAGCTGACGAAATGGCTCGTATTGGACAAATGCACGTTACAACGATTATTAATTAAGTAAAAATCACAAACAGATAAAAAAACACCCCGAAAAATATTTCAGGGTGTTATTCATAACATACAACTATTTACAAACAGCAGTTGCCCAACTGTTCGAATAAACACATGCACCACCGCAATTACCTGTATTTCCACCATTTGCAAGTGATACAACATTGTTATCTTCACTTATCCAAAAGGCATTGGTATTATAAGTATTTTGTAAAACTTTTAAGTCTTCATAATAATACGATACGGTCGGACTTGCAGTAAAATCACTTTCAGCAATCGGTCGTGTTCCCAATGCCTGACAGAAATTTTTGGCACTCCACCATGTCATACCAATATTTGATACGTAAGCTGGCAATGTTGCAGATTTTGGTTTTAAATCACTTTCAGCATGACGACAAACACCACGCATACCGGCAGAACTTGTTACACAAATGCATAAAAGTGAAAAAAGTTGTTGCAATTTAACGTACCTTTAATTGCAACTAATTTAGACAAAAATTCGCCAAAAAAACACTTAAACAACAAAATCCTTTCAATTTAATCTCTCTTTATTCCACAAAATCCGAATACCACGTCTCAATCATTCTATGCCGTTTTTAAATAAAATTATTTCATCCGTTTAGCACATTTCTATTTACGGACGTTTTATATCTGTTATACAGCCATTCTGTTTTTTCAAAAACATCTGACAAATTTGTTTGTCTTGACAAAAAAGATGAACAGGTGTAAACTGATATGAATTATTAAAACAGCAGGATAACACAATGACACAACTTCATATTCAGGAAAAACTAAAAAAAAGAGAGAAACGTTGGTTTCGCATTTTACTGATATCTGGTTTCCTGTTTTGTATTGCTTATTTTAATTTTATCCCAAAAGCTTATCAATTTACATTGGAATGTTCTCGTACCGGTAATCAATGTGTTGTAACGGAAAATCATATTTTTGACAATGATAATCCCGATAAACATACGTTTTTACTGTCTGATGTAGAAGATATACGCTTGCATACCAACGATAGACAACAAAAACGCATATATGTATATGTTAAAAGCGAGCCTATCCCGATTGATCAAACGTGGACAAATGAACATATTACTCATCAAACGGCAGTCGTAAAGGCTTTTCAGCAGTTTTTGGCATCAGATACGAAAGGGATGTTTTCTTATCGTTCCGAAAGAACATCTGATTTTAAAAACAGTGCTTTCATATTGAGTGCTTTCTTTTGTTTAATGCTGATTGTAACGGGTGTTTACGGATATCATCATCAAAAGCGGATAACTTTGGAACGACAAGAAAAAGCCAATAAAACAAATTAACCATATACGGAGATTGAATGATGACTCATACTGATTTACAAAATTTGAAAAGTTTTTTAAAAGACAACTGGTGGAGAACAACATTATGCCTCATCGGTATTGTAGCAGTTTTTGTTGCCTTTACACGTTTATATCACATGGAATGTTCCCGCCAAACGGGTGTGTGTGTCATTTCGCAGTTTCATTTGGAAAAAATGAGTTATCAAAAAACAGAGACTATTCCTTTGTCGTCAATAAACGGAATGATTGTTGATTATCAAAAACGATGGAAAAGTCATAAACGACGTTCAGGAACAGCCTTTTATCAGTTACGCTTATTACACAGAAATGGGACTTCTTACGAATTAGAAATGATTGAAACACCTTGGTTTGAAGGAAATAAAAAAGCACAAGCACAAGCGTTTAATCACTTCATTCAAAACACCTCACAAACAACATATACATATGATGAAAGCAAAGGTTTTCTATGGGTGTTTGTAATGTTATTGCTTGTTGCCGGTTTTGTATGCAAAAAAATTTATGTTTCATATGTTGTTAAACAAGATATACGTCAGCATATTCAGCAAGCAAGTAAAAATGTGAATAATATACGGAGCAGATAAAATGACACAATCTAATCAACCAAACTTAACACTCAGTAAACAACAACTGACATTTGTTATATGTTTTTTACTTATGATCCCGCTGATATTGTTTATTCAAATATCAAAAGCGATTAGTAGTACTGTGTCGGAGGCAACATCGTTTCATCAACTTAAATGTACACATTCAGAAGGTTTTTGTGAAGTTTTACAATTCAAAGTGCTTCAATTTGATTACGTCGTAACAGAAAAAATACCAATCAACAATGTTCAAAAGATTTTTTTGGGTAAAAAACGTTCGTATGATTCGTATGAAAAAAATAAAAAACGTTCGCGTGAAAAATATACATATAAGTTGCATTTAAAAACAACAAAAGGAAATATTCCGCTTGAAGTAACAGCAACCACCCACAACAAACAGGAAATTCAGGAATATCAAAATCAAATAATTGCATTTAACAACTGGAAAAACAAAAAAACAGGAGATGTATTTGTATATCAAGAACCCAGTATTAATGGTCTTATCATTCTTTTTGGATTGTTTTGCGGTTTTGTTTTTTGTGCGTTTGCGCTTTATTCTTTTGTAATGTTTTTTAAAAGAAACAAAGATTTACGGGAAATTCTTCTTAAACAAATACAAAATGCATCAAACACAAAACAAGAAAAAAACAATTCAAATGATACCACTAAACACACAAACAATATAATTGAACGCATGTAAAAAAGGAGAAAAAACATGGAAAACAAAAACGAACAAAATATGGCGAACGAAGAAAATATGATAAATAATTATAATGATTTTTCAAAACATTTACTTAAAAGACGCGCACCGTTTTTGATTTTCTTTGGGATTATGGCAACTATTATCGGCATCAGCTGTTTTGTTGTAGACATAAATAAAGAAGAAACAGATATCGTTACATTGTTGGTAGACTTGATGGGTGTCACGCTGGGTTTATTATTGAGTGTTGGATTTATTCGTTTCTTGCTAAAAATGAAAAAGGAACAACAGCATCAAGAAAATGCGTAGTTGCATAAAAAAATATTAAAGTCAAAGGAAAAAGTATGAATAATGTCAAAAACATCAGCGTATTGAAAAACGGAAAAAGTGCGAACAATGTAAAACAGAATACTTGGTTAGGACTAATTGTCATATTCATTATCGGATTAAGTTTTTTCTTAATCGGTGGATATACTTTTTTATCGGGCATACAGGTTTACCGGATGAATTGTTCACATTCGGCAGGATATTGCGAAGTTTTGAAGTATAATTTATCTGAAAATGAATATAAACTCAAACATAAAGTACCAATCCGTTCCATTCAGGAAATGTATTTGGATAAACATAAATCCACAAGTAACAAAGGAAAAACAAAATATACTTATCGTTTGTTTTTAAAAACGACAAAAGGGAATATTGATCTTGAAACAATGTACACAAACATAGGTATGTCAGACAGAAAAAAACAGGTTGCTTTATTTAAAAATTGGCAAAACAATCGTGATGGAAATACCTACACATATCAGGAAGGCAGAGGAAAAGGGATGATGTCTTTGATATTTGTTTTCATCGGTTTTGGTCTTTTATGTTTGCTTGTGAAAGGGTTTTTCATGCAAAGAAAAGCAAATAAACAAAGAGAAATCAACAATCCCACTCGTTCTGAAAATGCCATAGAACGCATGTAAAAAATAGATAAAAGGGGTGTATAAATGGCACGACGCAGACGCAAAAAGTATGAAAAAAATAAAGAAACAAGCTTTGTTTTTTGGTTTGGGAGCTGTATTATACTGGTTATCGGATTAGGCTTTTTTTTAGGTGCCGGATATATTCATACAATAGCGTCTCAGGTTTATCAGATGAAATGTGCTCATTCTGTCGGATATTGCGAAATTTCACAATATGATTTATCTAAACAGGACTATGTCTTGAAACATAAAGTTCCGATAAATATAATTGAAAAAATGTATTTAGATAAAAAGGAACGCCGACAAAATGGCAAAAAAATATATGTAAGTCGGTTGATTTTAAAAACGACAAAAGGATCTTATTTTCTTGATGCAATGGATACCAATATCGGTTCTTCTGGGAAAAATGATGAAATTCGGTTGTTTAAAAATTGGAAAGACGGACAGGGGAAAAATTTATATATTTATCAGGAAACCTCAGCCAATGCACATTTCTTATTGATGTTTGTCTGGATCGGTGCTTTTCTCTTATTTTTATTTCTGCTTCTTATTTTTTTCAGAATTAGGTATGTTATACGGAAAAAATATCAATCTGTTAAGACCGATCCTCATACCATGGTGTCTAAACGCTCAAACAACGTGATAGAACGGATGTAAAATAGAATACGAAAAGGTACAAAATGAACAATCTGTCAAAAAATAAATCAATAACACAAAAATTATGGTTATTCATCATTGCATTTTTGGGTATCGGCTGTTTTTTATTTATAAAAGGCATGGAAATATATAAAACAGAATGTTCTCATTCTGCCGGATATCGTCATATTCAAAAATATGATATATCAAAACAGGATTTTGTGTTACAACAAAAAATACCTCTGACAGAAATTACGGGTTTGAATTGGGAGAGTTACAACTCTACGTGGCGTTTGTATCTGCAAACAACGAGAGATAAATTTCCGATTGAAGCCATGTATAGTAGTATCAATGGAGAAGAACGATATCTGAATGTTACTTCATTTTATTATTGGCTCAATGATAAAACAGAAGATACATTTATATATCAGGAAAAAAGATATCTGACATGGTTTTCGCTGATATTTATTATTTTAGGGTTGTTTTTTCTGTGTATCAAAATGAAGATAACTAAAATGTATGATAAGCCAACGGATAACGGATATTATTCTGTTCAGCAACATAATTATCAATATGGCGAAACCGGCATCATAACACAACCAATGGAAGAATCTCAAAAACCATGGTATCAATGGATTTCTTTGCTTTTGAGTTTTGAACAGAAGAAAGGTCATGTTTGGCTTGAAGGAGAAACCATAAAACCTAAAAACGAAAGCAAATGGTACTTTTTGGGCATCATTATTTGTGTTGTACTGGGTCTTATTTATTTTTTGGAGAAATGAACGGATTGCCTCTAACAGAATAGCCTTGTCAGACGATCTGTTTACCTCTATCAAAGAAAGCCGAACTCCTACAATTAACACCTGTTTTGTTTTCGGCTTTTTCTTTTGATAGGCACTTTTTATATCAAAAATCCGTTCAAAAAAAATGAACGAATCAATGAAACGATTTGACGGAGATATTGAGATCAAATCAATTTTACTTGGCAAATAAAGTGTTGATGTTGTGTTTTTGTAAAACATCTGCCAAAGCTTCAATTTCGGCTTTTTCAGGCTCACGTGTATTGGCTAACGGATAAGGCATACCCAACGCTTCCCACTTAAAAATACCATATTTGTGATATGGCAAAATTTCTACCAATTCCACATTGTCATATGGCTTAATAAATTGCGCAAATTTCTCGGCATAATCAAGAGAATCGTTTAAATTCGGCACGACAACCCAACGAACCCATGTCCGAATACCTTTTTTGTGTAATGCTTCCAAAAAGGCAAATGTGCGGTCATTAGACAAACCGGTCAATTTTTTGTGTTCATCTGAAATGATGTGTTTCACATCTAACATCACCAAATCAACATTATCTAACAACATATCAGTATCGTCATCAATGTTTGTTGTCCCTGCCGTATCAATAGCAATATGAATATTGCGTCGTTTTAATTCTTTAAACACGGGAATAAGAGCTTTTTTCTGTAACAACGGTTCACCGCCGGAAAACGTTACACCTCCTTTTGAAAAACGCATAAACGTTTCATATTTCACAATTTCAGCGACCAATTCTTTACCGCTGACTTCCCGTCCGCCTTTGGCATTCCATGTATCCGGATTATGACAATATTGACATTTTAAAGGACATCCTTGTGTGAAAACAACAAACCGTATTCCCGGACCGTCAACCGTCCCTGCACTTTCATACGAATGAATACGAATTTTTGTTTCACTTAATGCCGTCATCATATTTTTTTCTTCCTTTTCAATGGTTTTACGATTTAAAATTTGGCGAATTATATCAAAATTCATTCAAAAAGTCAAGCAGTTTTATCAGATGGACCCCAAAACAACACAAAAATAAGAATATGATGCGTATGTTGTTTTTTTATCTTGACAGACAGTTTGTTTTTCAGTCATAATATTGTAAACATTTATTTTAAAACTGAAAGGAAAAACAATGAAAACACCAAAAATTTGTACACTGGTTGCATTCGGTTTAATGTTTGGTTTAAGCAGTGTATCGGCAACGGCGGAAGATGTTTCTGCTTTATTGCAAAGCGAAATAACAGAGATTAAAGCCACTTTTTCAAAAATTGCCGATGATGCCGTCAATGACGAGGTAAAAAACTGCATTTTAAAAGAATCAAATTCAGTGATTGATTCACAAGGTTTTCAACAAAAATTAGCCTATTGTATTGAAAATGAAACACAACCGAAAACGGTTAAAGGTTTAACAGATACAGAAGCACAATGCTTTTCATTAAGATATAGTTTATTGCGTACAATAACCGATAAATGTGCTCCTAAATATTAAGCAAAAGCAACCGGAATAACACCCCTCAATCGTCTTTTGGTTGAGGGGCTTTTTTTGTTTATGGCAAAAATGCCTTGCTTTTCTCATATGCCCCATCAACACAAACCCGATATTATGCTACCAACCCGCCAAATTTTGACGTTTATCTGCCAAAAACATTTGCTCAATATTGCCTTTTCCGTTACAAAATATCGGCTCATCGGCTTCTTCATAAACCGGTTCGGCAAAAGTCAAAGCCAACGCATCACCAAAATCGGGGGAGCGTCCCAATCGGCGTTTCAAACCTGCCTTTTCTTCCAACTGCAAACGCCCTTGCTTATCATACATTTTATTCACATCACACAAATCATCGCTGATTTCCTGCATATTCGGTAACATAACCGGCACAGTATCACTCAGCCATTGGCGGATATTATCCCACATTTCCGCCCGTCTGTTGACATATCTGTCCGCCTGATAAGCTTTTTCGCCAAAACCGACAGCCCGTATAATATGACGAAAACCTCTGTCCGTCAAGATATCATACACCCCTGCGCCGACACCGCCAACATCTAAAAACACCCGTTGCGGATGAAGTGTTTTGATAAAATGCGTTGCAATATTGGCAATTTCAACCGTATCTTTTTTCCGATAAGAAACAAATTTTTCACACACTCTGCCCCGCCGAAAACAAAACACTGTTGCGTCATCGCCAAAACGGGCAATGTCTACCCCAATCACAAGCGGACTTTTGGTTGAAATATATTTCGGCTGTTGAGCCCGACGGACAGATTCGGCAGAAATCAGCTTACTATCACCATTCAAAACAGGCTCACCCAACCAGATATGTGCATAATCAGAGGGATTAGTCGCTTTACATTTTTCGGCCAATCGTACCATTTCTTTCGGACAAAAGGGGTTTTCATTGTAATTCACTTTTTGCACCCATACATTTTCATCGGGATTAGAAGCAACCGCCACCCAAACAGGGTCATTTTCAAGCTCTCGGTTCATACTAATCCAAATTTCCGAGTCCGGCTTACGAATAGTCGGCTCCAACACATCCCACGATTTTTTACTGATACATTGCGCTTCCTCAATCCATGCAATATCCGCCCCTTCCAGCGATTTAATTTTTTGCGGATCTTGATCACGCAAACCCTTAAACACAAAAACGGTTCCTGTCATTTTATTTTCAATTTTCGTATCATAAACCTGATAATCCGACAATTGATAATAGGCAATCCTATCTGCCAACAACTTATGAACGGAATCTTTAATAGAACTTTGAATTTCACGCAGACAGACAATAAACAGTTTTTTCATTCGTCCCAACACAAGCAGACTATCGGCAAATGCATAAGATTTACCCCCTGCCCGACCGCCATAACATAATTTGATACGTTTTTTCATCTGAGTAAGCGGACGAAAAACTGCCGGAATTTTAATTTTCAATTCTTTCATAATACCTCCATTATTCAATATAATCAATTTCATCAGACATCTGATTTTGTTTGAAATCCGACTGCTGAGACTGTTCAATGAACTCCACCAAAACCTTTGGCAATGCTTCTGTTATTTTTTCTTTCTCTTTTTTATCATGATACAACCCAAAAAGTTTTCCTTTTAATTCTTCAGCTTTAAGCGCCGCCGAAAAATCAGGTTTAGGGGATAAAGAAAGAGCTGTTTGCTGAATGGCACACAAGTTTTGAAAACTGTCATTCAGCGAATAAAAACACGTTTCATCAGATAAAGAATCAGACAAAAGCATTTGATTTTTTAAAATATTTTGCATAAAACCTCCTATATACAAATAAAAAAACAGACATAATTAATATTTTTTTTACTTTTTTTGTTGCACATCGTACAAAAATATGATATTCTTAATACCAGTTGAACAAAAACCTCAACGATTAACCCATAACAAAAGGAGAAAAAAAATGAGTGAACAAAAGAAAACACACTCCCAAACTGTAGAAGAACGCATAAAAGAACTTGACGCTTGGGAACGCAGAATTCTTCAAATGCCGACAAAGGAAGAAGAAATACAAACAAAACTTGATAAGTTTACCGAAAATATTGAAGCCGAAGTTAAATTCTCTAAAAACTATGAAAAAATTGAACAACTTATCAATAACAGTAACGATAAAAAAGAAATCGAAAAGAAAGATGATCAAGTTGATCAAATTGTCAAGGACAACGGCAATAAAAAAGAAATTGAACAATTTGATGATCTTGTAAACAGACCGACTTCTAAAGAAGCTCAATTAATTACTGATGCATTAAAATCTAACGATCCTAAAAAAATTGAAGAACTCATCAAACATGTCGACAGCAAAAAAGAATTTAATCAAACTGCTGATTACAAATTTGATAAAAAAGAAGCTCAACAATTTGCTGATGCCTTACAATCTAACGATCCTAAAAAAATTGAAGAACTCATCAAACATGTTGACAGCAAAAAAGGACTTAATCAAACTGCTGATTACAAATTTGATAAAAAAGAAGCTCAACAATTTGCGGATGCCTTGAAATCAAAAGATATTTCAAAAATCCCTAATACCATAAGCAAAGAAGAAAGCAAAGAAGAAAGCAAAGAATTCTTGGAAAAAGTTGGTACTGAAAAATCTTCATTAAACAAATTATTGGCACAAAGCGGTCAACAATTGGATATGGCAACACTTAACAACGCTATGGAAATTTCAAACATCCAACAAAACAAATCATCACAAGAAAGATAACTTGTTCTGTGGATAATCATTCAAACACCTACTGATTTTTCGGTAGGTGTTTTTTTATATATTTCACATTCCCCATATATCCGCTACTGTTTACAAAATAATATCTCATCTAATTCACTCCCCCAAAAAAATACGCAAAATAAAAAAAAGATTGAAATTAAATACAATTTTATTTATAATATAAAGATATAATATTTTAATTTTAGGGGAACAACATATGCTAAAAAAACATATCAAATCAAACCAACACGGTCGCTCAATGGTTGAAATGCTCGGGGTTTTAGCCATTATCGGCATGTTAAGTCTGGGTAGTGTGTGGCTTTATGATTATGCTTCAAACGCTTATCAAACCAATCAAATTCAAAAAACCGTTTTAACGGCAAAAACAATGTCTGAAGTCAACATTAGTCCCACACATGCTAAAGAAGTAAATCGCTATGTTGAAAAAACATTACCACAATACCAATCAGATTCCGATATGGTAGAACTTTCTGATGCTATTGATAAATATGTCATTACCATTAACGACGTTCCTGAAAAAATTCAAAATATGGTATTAAATCAAGCCGACACCTATGCACATCACAACATCGGCGTTGAACAATTGGAAAATAATAAATTGCAATTTGCTTTTGACGGACATTTATGTGTTGTGCCTAAAACATGGAACGGTTCAGAATGTGTTTGCCCAAATGATTATGAATACGGCGAAAATTGCGAATCATGTCCTCCACCGAGAGAATGGAGTACCCGTGGTCATATGTGTCATTGTCCGGATCCGTCAATGCCTATTTGGCATAATGATGACTGTGTAGAATGTGCCTCTAATTCTGATTGCGACTTATCAAGACCTGTTTGCAATGAATATAACTCCTGCGAACCGTGTCCTGCTGATAAACCAAACTACAACACCATCAAACAAGAATGCGGAACATGTCCGGACAAATTATTTTGGAACGGTACGGAATGTAGTGTTAACGAATGTGAAAACAATAATGATTGTTTTGAAAAATACGATGACACCTATTTCTGTTCCCGAGGAGGAAATCCTTGCGAAACGACTGAATTTACCGGTGCCATTTGTCAAAAACTCAATTTCAAACAATTTGAATTAAACGGTGTCAATTTCTATGTTTCAACCGACAACTACAACAAAGGTTCGCAAGGTTGGGAAACCAGTATTAATTTCTGCTTGGCATTAGATAAGCAAATGGTTTCTGTTTCCGATTTACACTGTGCAAATGAAGTTAAAATCGGATCTAGTCAACGGTCTTGCAAAAATGACGAATATGCCACTCACGATACATTACGAGAAAAACTCAGAAATATCGGCATCAAATATGCGCCTTGGATTGCATTTGATGCCTGGACAACAAGCGGTCCATCAACTTGTAACAAAACATGTATGCCCACAACGGAAGATCGTTTGAACACACACCAAAGTGCAAGCACAAAAATTCACGGTGGAGCTCACTACGTCTTATGCCGTGATTGGGGTCCAATGTGTTACGGCAATACACGACGAGTTGGTGACGAATGTATTCCAACTTGCACCACCAGTGATGATTGTCCATCAGACAGACCAAGATGTAACACTGCCATTCAATTATGTGAAGCTTGTCCAAGCGGAACATATTGGCACACAGAGAAAAAAGAATGTGTTGGTTGTTTAGATAATTCACATTGTGCCGGAAGCACACCGGTTTGTAATGCAAATAATACCTGTGAAGCCTGTCCGAGTTCAGCACCAATATGGAGTACATCACAACAAAAATGTATTACTTGTGCCGAATCTAACAGTGCTACACCTTATTGGAACGGCACAAAATGTGTCAGTTGTTTAGATAATTCACATTGTGGAGGAAACACACCGGTTTGTAATGCAAACAACACTTGTGAAACTTGTCCGAGTTCGGCACCTGTATGGAGTGCATCACAACAAAAATGTATTACTTGTTCTGAATCCAATAGTGCAAAACCCGTATGGAATGCATCACAAAAACAATGTATTACCTGTGCTGAATCAAACAGCGCCAAACCATATTGGAATGGATCACAATGTGTCAGTTGTTATACAGCCAACAGTGCCACACCTTACTGGAATGGCTCAACTTGTACAACTTGCCCATCAAACAGACCACAATATAATGCATCTACAAACACATGTGGCTGTCCTGACGGAGGAACAGTTGTAAATGGCGTTTGTACAATTGTTTTAAGAAGCGATGGGGGCTTTGATGCCTGTCCTTGGGGTCCGGCACCCGGTTGTATCCCTGTTGTTTCTAAATTCGGACCATATCAATATAATTACAAGGTTTATGTTGACGGTTATGTTGATGATACGCTACGTTTTTATGTCAACAGTACAAATATGCCAACAACCGCAATTTACAATGATTGGTGCAGTTGGATTACAGGTTCCGTTGTCAAAGAAGTAGGTTATAATCAATACTGGAATAATGAATTAATGGGAACATTAACAGCCGGTAATCATGGTGGATTACTTGCTTATTCCTCCTCTGGTTGTTGCTATTGGAAAAGTCCGGGAAAAGTATGGCTTGAATTAGTACCATAATGTCATTTATTGTATAATCAGACAAGAAAAGGAGTTATATTTAGCTCCTTTTTTTTGTTAACTACATAAAAATAACCTACTGCCATTAACAAAACACTTATGTTCTCAACAACACATAAGTGTTTTTTATATATATTTTTTTTCTACAACGATTAAATCTGTCTCAATTTCCACCCTCAACGGCAGGCAAACTCCCCCGAAACACCACCCTCAACGGTAGGCAGTCTTCCCAAAAACACAACTCTCAACGGTTTGGCACATACACACACTCTCTCACGCCCACCCCACCTCAACGGTTCGGCACACCCTCACCCCTCACACTCGCCCCACCCTCAACGGTAGGCAAACTCCCCCGAAACACCACCTCAACGGTTCGGCACGGGGAAATTGATTTTAGATAGACAGAGAACGGTGTTTTCTCCTCCGACGTGTAGATTTCGCTACATAAGAGGGGGAACATTCTCGCCCTTGCCCCACCTCAACGGTTCGGCACACCCTCACCCCTCACACTCGCCCCACCCTCAACGGTTGGCACATCTCCTCTCTACGCTCCCCCCCCCCTCCACGGTTGGCACAGGGAAATTGATTTTAGATAGATAGAGAACGTCAAGACACACCCCGACGTGTAGATTGTGCTACATGAGGCGGTGTGTCCTATCTATACTCGCCCCACCCTCAACGGTTTGGCACACCCTCACCCCTTGCCCTTGCCCCACCTCAACGGCAGGCAAACTCCCCCGAAACACCACCCTCAACGGTAGGCAGTCTTCCCAAAAACACAACTCTCAACGGTTTGGCACGGGGAAATTGATTTTAGATAGATAGAGAACGGTGTTTTTCTCCTCCGACGTGTAGATTTCCCTACACGAGCGAGGAAAAAACGCCGTTATATATCATATAAAATCAATTTCCCTATGTCATATAAAATTAATTTCCCCTACAACCTAAAACGGATTCTTACCCCGCACCAACGCCTCATGTTTGAGTTTATATTGCACATCTAACTCCCGTTGGGATAAGGCATTTTTAAGCTGAACCTCGTTTTCTTTTAAACGAATTTCACGTTCTTTGAGCATATTCTTTTCTTTCTCCAATTCATATGATTGTTGCGCTTTTTGTACCATCATATTTTGCTCAAATTGAACTTTGGCACGGGCTTGTGCTTCCATCTCCTCTTGTTTGGCTTGTAACCGATTGCGTTCCGCTTCAATACGCATATCCGGTTCAATCGGCTTTTCTAAATCTTCCTTGATTTTCGCAAAAGTCTGATCAAGCACACTTTCAAACGTTCTCGCATGAGGCATTTGTCCGACAACCGCCTGTATTAAATGACGAAACAACGGTAACAATAACGGTTGTTGTGATACCAACGGAACAGCCTCTTTCACTAAACGCATAATTGTTTCAACCCCCTGCATCGTTAAAGATGTTTCCCGTTGCGGATTTAATATGCCACTTGTTTCTACATGGAAAATCATATCACGCAATCTGTCTTCTTTCAGCAATCGGACGGCTTGACGAATAACCTCGTCCGAATATCCCTCCGACGGATTGACAAAAGACATCAGCGTTTCTTCCGAACAATATACACATATCATTTCCGCCTTTAAACGATATAAATCACAAATAAAGCGTTGCATATCATTTTGACGTTCCTGATTGCGTAACGTGCCGAAATTTGTCTTTTTCTCAACGGCGGTTGCTGTTTCAACAGCATTGGAATTGCCTCGCATAATGTCTGAAACACCCGTAATTTCAAATATCCGTTGCACAATATCTTCCCGCCGACGTGCTAATTGCTCCAAAGCGGTAATATATTGCTCAATCGGAATAAAATCAATTACGCCCCGAATACCGCCGTTTGCTTTTAATCGGTCAAAATCAGCCAACGAAACAAGTGTTACATCTTTTTCAAAAATATCTGACAACCGATGATATGCTCCATCATAAACACCACTGACTTTAACAGCTTGCATTGTCAGGCGCATCCGTTCGGTAATACCGTTGAGTTCATCTAACATTCGCCGTATCATTTCATAATCGGGAACAGGAATTAAGCTATTGTTTGTTAATGTGGCAAACAATGGTTTCGGACAAGGGAAAAATCCCGTTAAACGTAACGTATCTGTCTCACTTTTAATAAACGAATCAGGACATTGTGGTGAAACATAATGAATCATTTTGTTTTTTTTATCCCAAATTTCATAGACACACAAACTTTTTTCATACGCAAAATCTTGTACAGGGAAATGACATTTATCTAACGCCTCTTCACCGAACTTTTCCTGAAATTCCGTACTGGTTAAATACATTTTGCGCGCAATCCACATCACATCTTCCCAAACGCCGACATGATCGGTATCGGCAATAAAATCAGACGGATCCCAATAGCGTGTAACAACAGCTTCTCTGTCAACAACATCCGCTGTTTCTTCCGATGAATCACCCGATAACGTTACGGTTTGAAATTCCGGTTCAAACGATTCAAACAACAATCCGCAACCGGAAATTAAATAATCATTACGGGCATATTTAATGACACTGTCAAAATCAAAATGGTTTAAATTCCACTCCAATGCCCGTTCCAATATTTTACATGCCACCTGTTCGGTAACGGTTGATAATTTATTGACACGTTCAACATACGGATATGGTCGTTTAAAGTACAAAAACGGTTTTTGTGTTTCAATACCCGACCAAAAAATATTATACGCATTTGCTGTGTAAGAGACACCTGACTCGTTATTTTGAGATGATTTATACACATGACGAGTCTGTTCAATTAAATCGTGATACGGCTCGTAAACCCGTTCAGCACGGTCAATTTTGTTCAGCCATTGCTTTACTTGCTCTTTCTCGCTGAGAGATGATATCATTAATTCTTGATTAGACATAAAAAAATTCTCCTTTCGTTAAATAGATATTTTAATTGAATTATCAGCTTGCGGGGCAGTAAAAAAGCGTCCCAACAGGCTGTTTTCACGAATCACGACCACATTTTCATCATAAGTCGGTAATTCATCAAACATATGAAACAAAACCCTATCGCCGACTTCAACCGAATCCACTAACGGTCCGACACTGATAACAGTACCTCTGTTTCGTGGGCGTTTTGGGTCGGTTAAAATCAATTTTGATGACGAATCAGGCTCGTCCAGTTGAATAAAAATGCGGTCTGATACCGCTTGAGGTATTATTTTTTCCATAAAATCTCCTTTCAATTTGAAAAAACATAAATTAACCTGTTGAAAAAAAAAAAAAAAAAAAAAAAAAAAAAAGATTTAAACCATAAAAATAATTTTATTTAAATAAAATTATAAAATAATATTGACAAATTAAATATAATATTTATTATAAGTATATGTGTATCAATAAAGTTGAATTTTAATTAACAACAATCTTGCTTTCAACTTAAAATGATATTCATACCATTGAATAAAAACGTTGTAATTAAGGAGTTTAGATTATGACAACGACATTAACACAAGAAGACATTCAATTTTTCAAATCATGTGCCATTGCTATTAATTCCATTGGATCACAAAAAGAAAAAACGCTATGGAGAACGGGAGCGCATGCCTATTCACTTTATTTATTAGAAAAAGAGGGCTTTGATACATCGTCTCTACAAGCAGATGTCGATCATATGGCATACTTAAACACAGATGAAAAAATAGCACCTGATGAAGATTGTACATTATTAGTTGCCCACTATCAAATTATTACAAACGGATTAAAAAATCCGACTGTTTGCGACTATATGAAAAAATTGTTAGAAAAATGCAAGTCGTTGTAATTAAGATAACAGATTTAATCAAAAAACGCCCCAAAACAATCTTTGGGGCGTTTTGAATTGAATTTATCAACATTAAACACCATATAAAAACCCCAATAAAATCACTTATCGGGGTATATATCAATTAAAGAGCGTTTATTCGCAACCAGCAGGTTTTGAGCAACAATAAACATTTGAGAGTGGTTTCATTACAAACCACCATTCTCACCCTCATTATCAAAGGCTCCGCCATCATTTGCATCAAACAAAAAGACGAGTTTATTATCTACATCGCGACACAAAACACCATCATAATCTACGACATTATTAATTTTTTGTTCTACCAAATTCATCATATTTGCCGTCATCTGAGAGGCTGTCTTGAAAGATAAAAACCAGATATCCTCAAACAAGGTGCAATTCTCCTCTACTCAAACGGGGATATCATTTTCAGTCAAAATTTGCTTATCTACAACAAAAAAACCCGACAAGAACATTTCCCATCGGGCTTTTAGAACGATCACTTCATCAAATAAAAATTTATTTACAAGCTGCTGCTAATTTTATAGAAGATGGATCCATAGAGAAAGGACCTACACCACCCAAACCGTTCTCCAATGGTGTAATAAGAAAAGCATATACAACGCAAGAACTATGATCTGTATCAGTCCATCCACCCATTATTTTATTTCCATAAGCATTTATCATAGATTCCATAACAGATGATTTTTGTGCATTTGCATCAGTTCTACTAGATTCAGAACTGGCTTGACAATATCCGCCCTCTGAATCACATCCACTTCTACAAAACGTATGTGCACAACCAAAATCACTGAGAGATACCATTGTTTTGCCCAATGCTTGACAGAAGTTTTTGGCACTCCGCCAATCCATGAGTTTGTTTGACATCCAAAACGGTGCCGTCAAGGGTTTAGCTAGCAAATGTGCTTCTGTATTTTGACAAATTCCGCTCATACCACTTGTATCTTTGGTACACACATCACTACCATAATCAGTAATCAGACAATATTCTCCGGTTTTACAATCAGCATTTGTGGAACATTCAATTTTTTCCTCTGGCTTATCATTGACATAACCATTGCTATTTTTACAGATAGCTTGCGCTTTTGCATTTTTATCCCCACTCAAAACCATTCCATTATCCATACTTTGAGAAGTACTAATACCGATGACGACACCATAACAAGGATTAGAAGAAAGAGAAGACTGTATCCAACCATTAACACTACCATATGCTTCTGCCGTTACATTGAAAACAGGAGGGTATTCAAAAACAGGTGGTTCAGGACTATATAGAAGATCGAATTGAGATACATCTTTAAAACACATGCCAAGTAGAGAAGCGTATCCTTGGTTAACATCCATCCAGGGGAACTCACACTGAAAATCATTTAAATTTGCCATTTCTCTTCCTAATGCCTGACAAAAATGTTTGGCACTCCACCAGTTCATACTATCTTGTGATACATCAAACGGTGGTGTTGTTCCTGCGGCAGGTGTCTTTAATGTTGGCGTTTTACATGTACCTTCCATTCCTGATGTGTTATTCAGACATGCTTCGCTGTTTTCAACATTGTTGATATGACAATATTCGCCATTATTGCAATCTTTGTTACTGGAACATTTTTCAGGCAGTGTTTCACAAGTTTTTGTTTCTGTTGAATATTTCGTATCTTTTTCCGTACAATGGCAATTCAAAACATTCCCTGTTTCTTTATCGGTGATTGTTGTTACAAATCCGCCTTGCCCTCCGACGGATGTATTTTCAGGGCACGTTTCAGGAACCTCTGTTTCGTCTTCATCATCACTGTTATCACCACCGACATTTTCCGCCAATTCGCCTGAACCATCGGCATTAAACAAAAACATAATTTCGTTGTCTTCTTCCGCACAGTTTTCGCCATCTGTTACCGTTTCACCATTTAATTTTGTTTCGGCAACATAGGGTAAAAATCCCGACTCTGAAAGCATATTTTGACATACTTTTTCCGTCACACCGCCAACGGACACCCAATAGCCCTGTTCTGCCTGTTGACACGCACGTTCAGTGGTTCCTTCATTACCACACCCATAATCAAACGGATAATTTTCTGTCGTCATTGTGCCGTTATCATATGGATTGCCAAGCGATAACATTTTTTGCGCATTGCGAGACGTTACCAATGCTGTTGCTAACTGATGTGATGCCATATTGACTTCATTCAGCACATTATTAGCACGATATTTATTCATGGCATAAGTGTAACCTTGAATGCCACCGATGGATAACACGCCAATAATGGCTAGAACGCCTAGCATTTCCACCATTGACCGACCTGTTTCATTTGTATCTGGTTGCATATCATTTCTCCCTATTTTATTAAAATTATGTAATAAAATCAATCTCATTATATTGTAACAAAAGGTACGTTTATGTGCAACGATTTCACACGTAAGATAAAAATGGGAGAAAATAGGGAAATATCACAAACAAGCCAACAATTAGCAATCATAAAAATTAAAAAAAATGCATAAAAATAAAAAAAATGTTGCAATTTAACGTACCTTAATATGCAACAAGAACAATCGTGTGATATGTCTATTATTTTAATATAATAATGAAACTACCGATACGAATAAGATATATTTCAAGTGTTGTTTTGATAAGATAACCTTTTTTCAAATACACTGTTTTCAACAAAAAAGAATATATTTGTTCGTTTTTTGGAAAAAAAGTGACTTTCGTGCATTTTTCTGTTGACACAAATTATATTCAAGCATAGTATATATTCAGGTTTAACATCAAAAAGGAGAAGACTATGAACACAAACACAGAAATTAATTCAGATGACATTCAAAACGTTATCAATCAAGCCGGTGAAAAATTGGAAGGTTGTCCCCAAGAAATTGCTGATGCTTTAAAAAGTATCACACCGGAAAGTATTTTGAATGGTCCAAAATTAACGCCGGAAGAAATTGATGCCGCTCGTATCATTTTAAATAATATTCCAAAATCAGAAATGGGCGAAGATTTTAATGCTGATGAAATTCCTGATGAAGGAATTGAAATGATTGTTAATATTATGTCAGCAACAATTCAAAAAGCCAGCGGTTATGAATCAGCCGGTTGGGATGATTTTGCAAAAATTGCCGAAGAAAAATATCCTGAAAAAAAATCTTTCTTCAGTACATTGTTGAAAAAAATTTCAGGTAATGCTGATAAATAATTAGTTCAACTTATAAAAAACATCTTCTCGTTTATTTCGGGAAGATGTTTTTTTGCACCAATCTTATTTGAAAAACCAATATCAATTCACTTAAAAAACTTCATAGTTTCTTTTTTAAGCTTTTATTGTTGTAATTTTATCTATCTGCTTTATCTATTAATGATATTGACGCATCAAACCAACTAACTGACCTTGCACTTCTACTCTATCTGCATCTAATATACGTGGTTCATAATCTGTATTTTCAGGAATTAACGTAACACGAGAACCCTTAACCTGTATCCGTTTGAGCGTTACTTCAAAACCATCTACTAAAGCAACAACAATTGTTCCATTGGGCACATTGGATGTGCGTTTGATAATAACCGTATCGCCATCAATAATACCAATATCTTTCATTGAATCGCCTTCAACGGTTAAAGCATAATGTTCCCCAACGCCTATCATTTGCGTCGGCACACTAACACTATCCGGATTCTGAACAGCCTCAATCGGTGTACCACATGCAATTTTGCCATACAATGGAATATCCATTACGTTATCATTTGCAACTTCTTTTATTTCGGCTTTTGATTTTGTTTTCTTTGGTTTAATCACTTTTTCACTTGGCAATGCCAAAATTTCCAAACAACGGGCTTTATTGGGTAATCGTCTGACAAATTTACGTTCTTCCAAAGACATAATCATCCGATGAATACCTGATTTAGAATGCAAACCCATATATTCACGCATTTCATCATAAGACGGACAAACACCTTCTTTTCCCAAAGTGTCGTGAATATACATTAATAATTTATGTTGTTTTCTTGTTAGCATGGCATTATCCTTTCTTTTCCGATATTTACCTTTAAATTCTTATTTTGTTCTATTTTTGTAGCACGATATTTTATAAATGTCAACATCTTTTTTCTAAAAAAAATAATATGCAAAAACAAGATTCCACAAGAAAAATATGACTATTTGTTGACACAAACACATAAATTTGATATAATTAATATTACACACGCAAAAGGAGACAAAGCATGATGGAGGACATTGAAAACGCATATTTAATATTAGCACGCCAATTTCAGCGGGCAATAGATAATGATGATATGATTGCATTGCGTGATACGGCTGCTTTAATGGATTTGCAACACTTAACTTTTGTTGAAATTGATGAAGATAGCGGTCGTAAAGTTTCAAAACCGCTAACTGTTTATGCGGCAGAACATGGTTCTACGGATATTATGGCATTTTTAATTGAAGAAGGATGTAATTTAAACGCACGAGATTCATTTGGCAATACACCTTTGATGATTGCCGTTGCCGAAGAACGAATGGATATGATTACGTTTTTAATGCGTCAACCTGACATTCAAATTGATGTACAAAATTACTATGGAGAAACATTGTCATCCATCGCCAAAATGAATAATAATATTGATATTATTAATTACATAAAAACATGGTCACCGATTACGGATATAAATGGTCAACCTATGCCGGAGTTTGTTGAAACAACAGGCGGGAATGGGAAATTAATTATTTAAGTTACCTAATCTTGAATAATCCCTTCAACAACCTTACTTAACACAAAAAGGAGGCTGTATGAAAAAATCATTATATATCATTTTACTTTGCCTAATTGCCGGTTGTTCTCGTCAAAATGCGCAATTACAATTTAATCAACAAACATTGAGAAAAATGGTAGGTTCTCCTGTGGAAGATGTGTATCAAAAACTTGGCGAACCGAAACAAACATTGGTTAAAGAGGGTAAAACATATTTAATCTATAATACAATGTACCAAAATTATATGGTTCCTGTATCACAAACTTACAACGACCCAGGTTCATCGGCTCAAACAGGAATGTATATACCTCAAACTTGCACAACTATTTTTACAATCATATCATCAATTGTACAATCGGTAGATACAAGCGGAGATTGTTTATGGTAAGATGTTGCTTTTTATATTTTTTTCAATTTAATTATTTAAACTGCTACTATTAGAAAACATTTAAATTTCAACAATAAGAGTAACAAAAAAACGCCTACCATATCAGTAAGCGTTTTGATGTATTGAAGCCTTAAAATTTAGCGTTCATCACTGTTACCACGTTGAATAGCTTTGAAAGCATCATTTATGACGTCATCATTTGTTGCTACTTGTGCAAGATTCATCTGTTCGCCCAAATCTTTTAATTTAGAGGATAACCCATTGTTGTTAAATTGTTTCCAAGGGAAACCATCCCCATCTCGATCACGCTCTAAACTATTTCTCGTATCCGATACAATCTTTCGGCTGTCACCCTCTTTTTTAGCTAAATATCGAGCGGTAGCTTCTGCCGGTTCATTCGGTCCATAAATCGTAACAGGACAACGACGACCTTTTTCATCAATACCTTCACCATAAAAACCATGTTGCACAACACCCGGAACCTGACGTTCTCCTTCTTCATTAACAGGAGCAATCATATCTAATGGTGTTTCACCATTGTTATTCGGCTCGGTAACATCAACACCATAACGTTCAATTGTTTTTATAAAACCGACTTGCGGAATATCTGAATTAAAAACACCATTACCTCGACAAGCTGTATGGGCAATCGTATTCCCATTTTTATCTGTCGCTGTCATATCAACACCGGATTTTTTTACGGCATGTAATGTTTTGATATCACCACTCATTGCTGCATAATGAGCTAAATTGCGACCCTGTTCATCTGTTCCGTTAATATCAAATTGGTCTTTGTGTTTTTTTATAAATGCTTTCAATTCTGTTGCCTTTCCTTGTCTTGCCAGTTTCATGGCCTGACTCAACAAATCGTCTT
Organism: Alphaproteobacteria bacterium; assembly: GCA_045638265.1. Taxonomy (GTDB): domain Bacteria; phylum Pseudomonadota; class Alphaproteobacteria; order CAAHEQ01; family UBA3637; genus RGIG4140. The sequence continues at coordinate 64,277 of JAZUBA010000023.1, forward strand.
CAGTGTCTGGACGATTGGGACCAAAAATGAAACCACCTATTCCTTTATTTCCGCCATCTCTACCAGCAGTAGCAGGCGAATTAGATTTACCACCACGAGCCTGACTTAAAGCTTCCGCAAGTTCCGGTGAAATATCATCATAATCCGGTTCAACTTCTACTATATATCCACCTGTTGTAACATTAACTTCTGGTGCTTTTTTATTCATTGTTTCCTCCTTTAAATTTTATATAAATCATGAATAATCAAACTTATTGTATACTATTTTTTAACTTTTTGCAAGAAATATTTTCAACAAAACATTTGCCATTTCCAACAAGCATTTTACTGTTTAGGTTCATCAAGTAGAGATTCAGGCAAATTATATTTTTCGGTAACAGACTCTTTTTCCAGAATCGAGTTAAGTATATTTTTTCTGTACTTGTATGAGCCATAATATTATCCTTGCTTTGTTATTAATTGATTATTTTAACAGTATCATAATACTTATACACTATTTTTTCCCTTTTTACAATACATTTTTTGTATTTTATTGCAAAATATTTTATAAATAAACGATATTTAACTATTTTTTTGCATTTTTTAGCATCCATAAAACACAATTTAACGTGTATTTTGTTGTGTTAACGGATGACCATTATCACCACTTATATCTGTTTTAGCTTCCTGTGAACGAACCAATCGCTCCCTTAAAGTACTATTTTTTTCAGCCATCTGCGGTTCTTTTAACGATTCTTCCTCTAATGTATCATTTACACAAACAACGGCATTTTTTTCATCTTGTTTTCCGGACAAATAATTAACGACACGCAATGTTTCATCCTCAGGTTGAGAATAATAATAAACAGGCATAGCTTCACCGGTTTCTTCATTGCGTATAGTACGAACATTATATTTTGAACCATGAATAATACGTACATTTGAATCGGTTAACGGTGCAATTATATCCAGAGGCGTTTGTCCCCCCGCATTCTTTGCAACAACATCAATACCAAATTCCTCCATAGTCCGAATCATATCATATGTCAAACTTCCGGAAGTAATATTACCAAAAAGTCTACTACCACCAAAGCTTGCTGCCACATGAGCAATTGTATCACCATTAAAATCACGCATACGAACATCAACACCATTTTGTTGTACAAATCGTAAAATTTCAGGATTACCACTCATTGCTGCAAAATGAGCTAAACTTCGTCCTTCCGGGCTTTGACAATTAACATTTATTCCCTCTTGGTGCATTTTAACCATTGCTTCTTTTAATTTGTCAAGATTACCCCTTATCGCTGCATTATACGCATCTTCCACAATATTTTTTTTTCGGACCATCAGGTACAAATATTCTCCTGTTTTGTGCAGCTCTCATTCGATCTATTCTCGCACGCTCTCTGTTCCTGCTTCCATTTCTTTCTCTTCTATTGTTTCTTTGTACACGAGCCATTTTATTGTCTCCATATTATATCATTAATTTTCAAATCATTAAAATAAAAATATTCCTATAAAAACAAGGAGATATTTTTTAAAAACCAATTAACGAATATTTTCTTTAATTACATCAAACTGCACCTTTTTATTCGGATGTTCAGTATTTGATATTGAATGTTTAAATATATCATACATTTTCAAAACAATCAACATTTATTTAAAAAAACACAAAATAGTACTTGACAAAGACAAAAAAGGGGTGTAAAAGATACGCAACAAAGACGGAATGTAGCTCAGTCTGGTAGAGTACTACGTTCGGGACGTAGGGGCCAAGGGTTCGAATCCCTTCATTCCGACCATTTATTTTTGATAACCTATTGGAAACAATGGGTTATTTTTTTTGATTTTTTGCCTCAAAATTGAAAAAAACGATAAAAGTTCAATAGGGTGAGACGAAATATGGGCAAGAATTACTACACAAGATTACATTTAAGACATCATACATATTACATTAGAGTCGGTGTCCCAAAGACTTTAAAATCTCTTGAAAAACGAAATGAAATCAGGTATAGTTTAAATACGAAAGACTATTTCACAGCAATTGAGAAATTAAGACGAGAAAGTTATAAGATTGATTTGTATTTTGATTGGTTAAGGGAATTACAAATGGAGTTAAAAGACAAAAAAATCATTTTTACTGACATTGAACTCAAACAATTATTAACATACAAGATGAGAATGATTGATGATGCTTGCGACCAACATTATTATCAAATTAGAAACGGCAAATACTCTGCCGATGAAATCAAAACATTTGGAAATAAACAATTACAAGATTATAATACCAAGACATTTGATGAAAATGCACCCGATGAGAAAATTGAAGACCTACAAGACATTAGATTTATCAAGCATCAATTTAACCAACTGGTATATGATTATTTAAATTGGTTAGATAAAAGACCGGAAACAAAAGTATCTACCAAAGAATTGATTAACAAAATTAAAGAAGGTGGTTATCAACTGTTTCAATTAAGTACAAATGATGAGGAAACAGAACTACCCAATCAAATATTAAGTATTTTCAGACACCTGCTTGATATAGACCAATACAGTGAAGATAAGTTTGCCAAATTACAAGGAATCTCAACAAACATTCCTAAATCTTCAATGATTAGAACATTGGAAAATGCTGTTGAATACCAAAAATCACAAGAATTAACTGGTGTTTTCAAAACAAAAACAACCTGGAAAGAAGCATTTGATGATATGATTAGACCAGCAAAAAATGCTGGTGATGTTAGTATGACTACACTTGCTGAGAAAAAACAATGTATTTCATTCATTATGGAATTGATAGACAAGGAATATATTGAACAAATCAACTATGATGATTGTAAAAAAATAAATCGGTTAATATACAGAATCCCAAAAAATGCCAATAAAAAATATCCAGGCAAAAAATTGCTTGATGTACTATTACCTGATGAAGACAACAGAACAAATGGTTTATCAATGACAACCATATACAAATATCTTGCCATCTTCAAAGAGTTTCTAAAATACTGTCGGAGACAAAGATTATTAAGCGAAGACCTTGCTGATTTAATTGATTCACCTAAAAGAATAAAAGACAGAAACCCCTACTCTTCTTTCACAGATGAAGAACTTTGTAAGATATTTGATCCTGTTAATTATTGTCAATACACCAAAGATGGAACAGATGCTCCAAAGTTTTTTGTACCTTTAATTAGTTTATTCAGTGGTGCTCGCTTAAATGAAATCTGCCAAATTAGAATGGAAGACATCATTGAAGATGGGGATATTGTATATTTTCATACAAGTGATAAACACCCAAAACAATCATTAAAGAATGCTCAATCTAAAAGACGAATACCTTTTCATCCTGTCTTGAAACAATTAGGATTCTTTCAATATATCAAACAACAAAGGAGAAATAATGAAGAATGGTTGTTCCCTACTCTATTAAAACAATATGACCCTAAAAAGCACAAGTTCGGTAAAAATGTCGGCAGGTCTTTTGGTAGATATTTAGAGCGACTGGATATTACCGATAGTACAAAAGTCTTTCATTCTTTCAGACATACAGTTCGTCCCAAATTACGAGATGAATGTAAATTATCCCAAGAATATATTGATGCCTTATGTGGTTGGGAGAGTTCAGGTGGCAATGCCGGTACTAAAAACTATTCCCATAAAGAACAAATCCCAATTCGCTTACTTCATTCCTTTGTCGTCAAAATTAAATATCCAACTTTGAACCCTTTATTTAAGAAAATAAAGGAAAGAATAAAATTAAGACAAAAATATAATCAATAAAATCACACAATTACACTTTTTAATTCTTTTTTATATAAATATTTTTGTAATTTGTAATTAAGAGGTGTAAAATGGATAATGTAAAAATAAATGCTCATTTGTGGCATATTTTTAATGAAATGATTGATTTAATCAATCAAAACATTCAACAAAATCAAAGAATCGAAGACAAAAAACAGGCAGAATTGCTTGAAGTGTTAAACACACTTGAAATTGAAGAAGATAAGGAGAAATAATGATAAACAGCACACACATACCTGTACCCAAACAACTGTGGGAGAATATAACATTCATTGTAGAAATGGCAGATGAATCAACCAAAGAAAATGAAAAATATTCAGAACCTGATATGGTTAATATAGAATATATATTGATGGACAGATTGATGGAATTATTTGAAAAATTAAAAAATAATCTACCAGAAATCTATATTAAAACATTGGAAAAAGAAATAAAGCAATCCCAAGAAATAAAAATTGCTGAATAATTAAATAATGTAATCAAAAATAATAAATACTCACATCAGTGGGTGATGACATTGATAAGTCTTGCTTCATCACAAGCAAGATGAATAATTCAAATGAATGGCAGATGCCTACCTTTGGATTTCAAA
>JAZUBA010000024.1:0-5543 GCA_045638265.1 Alphaproteobacteria bacterium
TTTCGTGCTCCAAGATGCCAGTATCTGCGAAAAGAAACACCTGTTCTTATTGAATATACACTAGCTGGCGCATGATCTATCCATTGACCTCCTTGTCCGAGATACAAGGCAAAAGAACGCTTTTCATCTACCCTTACACCACCAGTAAGCATCCTTCTATCTGTGAAAAAACCACCAGATCTTTTTAATGTGAACTCTGGCTTCCATTCTTTCATTCCTTCTTTTGAAAATGCATACTTCCATTCATTAGCCCATCTAGATTGAGTTTCCTGAGCATTGACAATGCCTGATGCAAAAAACAAGCAGATAAATAGAGTGATTATTAAACGTTTCATAACAAAATTTTTAATGTAATACGTCTCAAAATTATAAAATTTTCTCAAACAAACAAACAAACAAACAAACAACAAAAAAAGCATACAAACAAATTCTGTTCATAGACTTTCTTTGATTTTCAATGGTTTACAATGTTATAAACTATTATTTTTTCTTAATATTCATCTTCGTGGAACTCAACAAATACTATAGTTTTCCTTTGATTCTCTTCAACATATAACTTTTCATACTTTTCTGAAACTCCTTAATAGTAATGCCCGCACATTTCATAAATCTTGTTTCCATGATAAAAAAAGAAATAAACGTAAGCAGGATTCCTAATATCCAAGTCGTTGCATCAAGAGCCATTTCATCATTCAATCTTCTAATCATGGTAATTGCATAGACAAACATAATCCATGCAGTTATCATTCCTGGTGAATATGGCTTTTTTAACTGATGAATTACAATTCCGACAGTATGAATAAAATCTTCAAATTATGCCAAAATCAATGGAACAAGCCCATATATAGCAATAGTATCAAAAACAAATGGAAGAATCAAAATAAGTAATAAATATATGGCAACGGGAAAATGCATTCGTTCTTCACTAACATCAGGACTAATTGTACATTTGCTAAAAAATATTTTATAGAATCCTCCTGGAAACTTAGATTCTTCCCATTCATGAAGTGTATATAAAATCATGAATATGATAGTCATTTGCCGCAATAATGATAACTCGTTCCAATTTACAATACCTACAACAACAATGATAGTAAGAATACAAGTCATTATTTCTAAGTTGTACTTAATAATTCTGTTCATACGTCAGCTTTTCTAAATTTAAAGTTACAAATATATGTAAACATACTGAACAAACAAAAAAAGCATACAAACAAATTCTGTTCATACGCTCTCTTTGATTTTCAATGGTTTACAAGGTTATAAACCATTTTTTCTTAATATTCATCTTCGTGAAAAAGGTTTACTTATATTGATTACTAATACTTTACAAATTTCATACAAGTAATACTAAATCATATTTTGTGCTAAAAAGGGTTAAAACGATACACAAAGACAATCTCAATACTTTCATAAAATCCAATTAAACAAATAACCTGATATTACTATCAATAATGTAACCACACCAAAGAAAATTGCTATAAGTCTCCATGTCATTACTTTTTTAAGCATTGTTGCTTCTGGGATAGAGAGTCCTATAACAGCCATCATAAATGCGATAGCTGTACCAAGCGGAATTCCTTTTGCCACAAACACTTCAACGATAGGGACAATACTTGCAGGATTGGCGTACATCGGAACTGCCAAAACAACAGCCAATGGTACACCCCACCAATTTTCAGCAGATAAAAAGCGTTCAAAAAATCCTTCAGGGATATAGCCATGCATCGTTGCGCCAATACCTATACCTACTATAATATATATCAAAACGCCTCGTACAATACCCCAAGAATCACGAGTAATGGTAGGCAATCGTTTCACGAAAGGCGTTTTCTCCGATTCCCAAATTTCACTTTGTTTATTTGATTGTTGCTGCGCTTTCTTAACCCAATCGCTCAAATATGGTTCAAGACGCATTTTTCCTAAAATAAAACCAGCAATCATCGACAACACCGTGCCACTTACTATATAAATAAGCGTCGCTTTTACGCCAAATATGCCAAGAAACATTGCTACTGCAACTTCACTGACAAGCGGAGACGCAATCAAGAAAGTAAGAGTAACGCCTAACGGAATTCCACCTTTTACAAATCCGATAAACAAAGGAACTGATGAGCATGAACAGAATGGTGTTATGCCTCCAAATAATGCAGCCATAAAATAATCCAAACCGTAAAGTTTGTGCGTTGTGAGAAACTGACGTAACCTTTCTATCGGAAAATATGCATTGATGATTCCCATCACGAAACTAATGACAAAGAGTAATATAACAATCTTTATAGTATCGTAAAAAAAGAAATTAACCGCAATCCCTAATGAGGTGGCTGCATCTAATCCGAAGATGCCATAAACCAACCAATCTGCAAATTTTTGTATCATAATCCCAAAAGTTGTTTAAGTTCTTTTTCCGATGGAACATATCCTTTAACCTTGACTTCACCATCAATGACAACAGCAGGTGTTGTTAGGATATTGTAATTCATAATCTCAATAATATCATCAACTTTGATTAGTTCTGCATTGATATTATTATCTTTAATAAATTTTTCAATTACGTTATAAGTTGTCTTACATTTAGAACAACCAGGTCCTAATACTTTAATTTCCATAGTTTTATAAATAAATTGTTATACAATAATAAATTCCGATTAACATAAAAAGTAAGCTGATTATAATATTTAGATATTTCTGAATTTTTTGTATCTGTCCATAAACTTTACCTATCTGTTCCGCACTGAAAGCTAAAATCCAAGCTACTACCAAAACAGGCAAAGCCGTAGCAATAGCAAATATTATAGGCAACAAATAACCCATTGTTACTGATGCCGAAAGCGGTATAAGCATACCAAAATAGAAAATACCACTCGAAGGGCAGAATGTTAAAGAGAATAATATACCGAGTAAAAAAGCTCCCCAACTTCCTCTTTTTGCAACATTCTCTCCATCACTTTTCAAGACAAATGATGGCAATCTTAATTTATTGCTAAATAGCATAAGAATACCTATCAACAAAAGCGCAGGTCCTATTATCATTTCTCCATATTTGCCAATAAACTTTTGTAATCCGAAGAAACTCGAACCGCCTTTTATTATGACAATCAAGATTATGCCTAAAAGTGTATATGCAACAACTCTACCCAATGTATATAGAATCCCATTAAAGAAAACTCTTTTTCTGTTTTCTATATCTCTGCCGATAAACCCAATGGCAGCGATATTTGTCGCTAAAGGACAAGGTGACATTGCTGTTATTAAACCCAACAGGAATGCAGTTATAATAGGCGTTGAACTGCTTTCCAATAATGTTTGCAATAATTCCATAAACTATTTTCCATTTAATAAACCGTTAATCTTTTCAGTAAGTCCTTTTTTAAATTCTTCAGGTTTGTTTAGTGCATTGGCAAAGGCAAATTTTGTCATATCATTGACTTGCTCTTTCCTACCTTCAATTTTATTAACAAAAAGAGATGACCATGCCACTTCAAAATGATCAGCAAGAGCTTCACCGTCTTTTGTGGTAATATCAACAATTTTAAATACTACAGTTCCATCTGCCACTTGCGATGAAAATTGTTCGTTAACAACTTCTTGCGACAATTTTTCTATGGCATTACATGTAACACAACGTTTTTTGCCATGAAAATAAATCACTTCTACCAATTCTTTGTTTGATGAAGTTGTTTGTGCATAAACTGTTGACATTGACAATAATGCAACAATAAATACAATTAGTTTTAATGCTTTCTGTTTCATAATTAATACCTTTTTTTAAGATTTATGTTATAAATGATTTTAGTTTGTAATGCCCATTTATTCGACATTTGAATACTCATGACTTTACGCCATATCGGAATCTCAACAAAGCACGCCAACTGCCACTGTTTTGACAACTTATACATTAAAGAAGGTGTGATTCTGAGAAGATTATATTTCGTTCCAACAAGTATTTCTCCACGACTCTTTGCTCTGTCTTGAAACTCGTATGCCAACTGCAATCCAAGCGATAAGTTTTCCGTAGAACGATGAAATGCTGAAACATTGAAATAGAACAAGTCACCATATTGATAGTCGAAGTTATTTGAGATAATCCGCTGTGCATATTCATATAATCCGTAAGCTGTTAAATACCAACGCTGCGAAACATTGCTATAAAATGAAAATCCTGCGCTGTACTTAAAGCTACCAGAGGAAGGCTGCATTGAAATAGGCAGTTTTACACCTTCGCTTTCGCAATCAAATTTTCCTATTGGAAATTTCACAATCACAAAAGGTGTCAATTCTATTCCTCTTTGCAAGTCACGGAATATCATATAACTAAGATTAAGTGCGAAATCACCAATACCCGAAGCTGCGGCATCAGGTATATTTTCGTTGATAAAATTTTCTTTCTTTTGTATGTAATAACCCAATTGTCCTTGAATTGTTAATCTATTTGTGACGCCATATCCGACACCTAAATTCATAAAGTCATATTTGGCATATTTAAGTTTGCCTAAGAAATCGAAGTCTGATACTTCAGAACCTTCATAATAAGTATCAGTTTTACTATGTCGATAATCAAATGATATTTGAAGGTTTTTTCTGCTAATGCTTTGATCTACATTTGAAATAGAAATAGGATTACCTGCGCCACAGCATTGGGCATTTAGTTTTAGGTAACTTAAACTTAGAACTAATATTAAAATGTATTTTATTTTATCCATTGTTTTAAAATATAAACGTTAGTGTCTTTGGTATAAGCACCGAATGAATTTGAAACCGTACAACCTACTGTAAGCCATCCCGTACAAGTTGGACATCCCCAAAAGTACGCTGTGCTTGGGTCATCTTTTTTGGGGACAAGAGACCCCCCGTTTTTCTGCCATTTATACTGCAAATCTTCACCTTCTGCGATGGCTTTTAACACGATGGTGTCAAACATCAGTGCAGTATCTTTTGAAACACTTAGTTCTTTGAATCTTATGCTTTCAGTAGGGATGTCATCCATATCCTCATAATATTCTCTATCGCAACTTGCGAAAAGAATTGAAAGCAATGCTAATGTCAGATAGATGTTTTTCATACATTTTTATTTTTTGTTTGTAATTCGTAAAACAACGAACAATATTTTTAAAAAAAAGTGCTGTTATTGACAGCAGCCTTTCTTACAAGAACATTGTTCAAAAAATTCATTAAACAATTCTTGTGCTAATTTCCAATTTTCACGATTGATACAATATTTAACTTTAGGAGCTTCTATCTCGCCTTGAATAAGTCCTGCTTCTTTTAGTTCTTTTAGATGTTGAGAAACAGTAGCTTTAGCAATAGGTAGTTCTTCGTGAATATCTCCAAAATAACAAGTCTCTTGATTGGCAAGAAACTGAAGTATGGCGACTCTTGTCGGATGTCCCATTGCTTTGGCATAGCGAGCTATTTTCTCTTGTTTATTTATATCAGTCATGATTCAAAATATTGTTCGCAAAATTACGAATAGTTTTTTATTATGCAAGAAAAAATTGTAAAATTTTTAAAATTAAAAAAGCAGCCTTACAGCTGCTTTTTTA
>JAZUBA010000025.1:0-2179 GCA_045638265.1 Alphaproteobacteria bacterium
CTCATCCAATGCAGTTCTTTCTCTCGTCGGCTGTGTTTTGACCGGTATTTGCACATCAATGCTGTGGCCGGGAACTTTGATTCTTATGGAAGAAAAAATTCCTGCTGTCGGTGTATCTGCTTATGCTTTGATGGCGGCAGGTGGCGACTTCGGCGCTTCATTTGCACCTCAGACAATGGGAATTATCGTTGATAAAATTTCCGCTACTGAATGGGCGCAGACTTTTGGGAGCGGTTTATCCTTGTCTCCGGAGCAGGTAGGATTTAAGGTCGGTATGCTGATCGCAGCTATTTTCCCGATTTTTGGTGTACTTCTTTTGTTGTACATGAAGAAGTTTTTTAAGAGTGATATAAAATAAGTTGAATCAACCCCTGAATCTGAACTATCAGTGTTCGATTAGAGGTTGATTCTTTTTTTATTTACAAGTGTTTGTACTGATTTTTTATACTACACCAATTTCAAAACAGTCTAAAATATGAACCAAAGCAGTAAAAAAGTTGAGATTCGAGCTACCCTTGTTCGATTATGTTTAGTCAGAACTCTTGAATTTAGTGAAAAATTTGGCTTCAAAGGCATCGGGTGTTTTATATTTTAACATCGTATGTGGTCTGCTGCTATTATAAAACGATATATAATTTTTAACTGCCATCTTGAATTCCTTTTCTGAAGAAAGCTCGAGGCGGTATAGCTTTTCGGCTTTTAAAGATTTAAAGAATGCCTCAACAACTGAATAAATTCCTGAAAGAATTTATAAAATATGTTACGGCTTATGGTGGGATTTCACTTGATACGAAGTATCCGATTTCATAATCCGTATGTCAATAACGGGAGGCTGTTATAGAAAGATAAAAACGGTATCTGCCATACTGTTGTCATATAAGATTTCTTATAATATTGAATATTGCTATTCCAAGCACAAGCAATTGAACACAGTTGAATGCTTTTTCAACGGTTTTTTCACTGCATTTTTTGTTAAGTCCGGCACCGATAAATCCACCAAAAATTGCACCGATAATCATAAGGGGCGCAATTGACAGGTCAAAATTTGAAAAGCCCGTTGTGAGTGCCACTGTTGTAAGTTTTGAAATCTGTGCAAACAGAATTGTAACAAGCGAACACACTGTTGCTGTTTTTGTGTTCACAGAGAATAAGAAAATTATGAGTGCAACATTGATAGGACCGCCACCGATACCTAAAAATGATGAACAAACACCGAGAAAAACACCTACTGCAAGGGAAACAAATACGCCATCCCATTCCTTGCCTTTGATTTTTCGTTTGTTTTTCATATAAAGGAATACACATAGAATAAGTACTGTCAATACACAATTTTGCACAACGGTTACAACAGAGTTGGCATTAAATAAATTCACAATAAATGTGAGAAGTTTTTCACCTAAAAACCCACCTGCAACGGAGCCTATCCCCAAAGGTATTGCATTTTTATATGGAATTTCTGTTTTGGCTTTAATCTGTTTCAGGACAGACACAATAGCCATCGAAAAGACAGTTATTGATGAAACAATACCAATGGTTTTCACATCATAATCACCTAAAACATCCATAAGTGGCTTGATGATTACGCCGCCACCCATTCCAGTAAGTGAACCTACAGTTGTAGCAAAAAGTGCTAACAGAAAATAGACAAAAAACTGCAAATAAACACCCCCATAAAGTCTTACTTTTTAAATTAATTATACCCCGAACAAAACAAAAAGCAACGGCCGATGTAATTGCCAGTAGGACATGATAAATTATTATACTATTTTGTATAATTTAATTCAAGTGCAAAACAGAATAGATATACATACAGCCCTTGCAATAGGACTTAAAAAAGACGAAAATACGACTTCGTCCACCATGATGAATTTCGTCCATTAAAGTGCTTTTTCGTCCACCTGAAATTTTGTATCAAAATGGTACGCCAAGCACATAATCCTACAACCATTTTGATACAAAGGGTGTAGGATTACTTTTATTCTCAAAACCTTTTGGTCATTAGGAGGTACCGGGAGTTTATATCAACAGACAACCACTGAAAAAGATAAATGCAGTGGTCTTTTTTTCGTAGACCACAGATGATGTGAGCTGTTTTGTTTGCTATGAAAATTACCCAAAAACATTGACAACAATATTGATTTGTGATAATATTACTTTTGAAAACAAACCGCATTTCGTT
>JAZUBA010000026.1:0-25642 GCA_045638265.1 Alphaproteobacteria bacterium
AATCGTTGCATATTAACCTCCCTTTATTTGCAACACTTTTTTTCAATTTATGCCATTTTTTTTAATTTATGTTAGTTGGCAGATTTGCAAGGCTTGGCTTAAAATGGCTTAATTCTCCCTATACCCCCGAAATCGTTGCAAATAAAGGGACGTTTTGTTACAATCATTTTATTCATATATTTAACTGGGGGTAATAAATGAAAAAATCTTTCAAAATAAACGAGTTAGGTCGCTCAATGGTTGAAATCTTGGGCGTTTTGGCCGTTATCGGGGTGTTGTTATTCGGCGGTATTCAAGGATACAAGTATGCGATGGATAAGCATCGGGCAAATGATATTGTTCATTCTGTCAATATGCGTGCCACAGATATATGGCATTTATATCAAGACGGTGAAAAAGAATTACCCGATTCACCTGAGGCTGATGCCTTTCCTGAATACGGAGAAATGACGCAAACGGGGTTTGAAATTCTGGTAACCTCTCATCCCCCTGTTGCATTTAGAACTTGGGTAAATGATGTACCCAGTGCTGTTTGTCAGAAAGTCTTACAGGAAAATTTAAATGATGCTATTCAAGGCTTAAAGTTTGTACAAGTTGATAATGGTGGTGGATTAACTCGATATACAGGAGATACCATTATTTGTGGTGAAAGTGGCACTATGAACCAAATGGTCTTTACTTCCTTTTTAGATGAGGATGGCGGAGCTGTGTCAGGAATAACAGATCCAAACAATCCAAATAGTCCATTGCAACATTGTGTCGATGAAAAAGATTGTCCACAAGAATGTGGTGGTGCGATATGCGAGCAAGGTACAATGACATGTCGTGATGGTTGTACCGGAACGGATAAACCAGTTTGTATGCGTGAAAGTGGAACATGTGTTGAATGTCAAACAAATGACGATTGTGCTTACAAAGGACGTGGATGGATATGTAATGAAACCAATTATACATGTACACAATTACAAAAAACATGTCCTGTTGGGACGTTTCGTACTCAAAATGGTGCATGTATCAGTTGTGACGATGGAAGCAATTTTATTGTCTTAAAAGACGGTCAACCATTTCCTGATACGAGTGATGAAGTAGATGGTTATACAATGTGTTCTGAATGTGAAGCAAGTGGCACAAAACGTTGGCAAGGTGAACTGATAGATGATTCAAGTAAGGGATATTGTTCATTTATGTGTACAGCAGGATATTCATATCAGTCATTGAAAGAAGGGTGTATTCCATGTTCAGATATGACCCCTAAATTTATCGCAAAAGATGAAGTATCAAAAAGACAATGTTTATCTTGTCCTAATCATGCATGGTATAGTGAGTATTGGTTTGATTACTATAATAAAGCCGTTCTTTGTCAGCAAGAAGTAGTTTGTGGAGAAGATGAGTTTATAACAACTGTTCGAGCATCACACTATACTTGTGCAAAATGCAATTCTTCACGCAACGCAAATGTTGGAATTGGACATTATACAGCGGGATATTCAGATAGTAATTTTTATCAGCTTCGCATTGATAAATGCAACAATTGTCCAGAAAGAGATAATGCCGGAAATTATTCTGCTCGTTGGCATGTCGGGAATAAAAACAGTGGTTCGTGCGCACCTAAGTGCGAGCAACCTGTTCAAGGTAGTGAAGCTGATGTAATTTGTCAGACAAATCCTTTCAGTGAAAAATGCAAAAGAAAATGGCAAAATGCATCAGGAGCTTGTTTTGATTGTAATGAAATAACAACATCTAATAACATTAAATATGGTACAACAGGTGCTGCGGCGACAGATGCCGAATTAGCAAGACTTTGTGTTGCATGTGGACGAAAGGTAGATGGCAATTACTGTGTTTTGCCACAGACAAAAGATATGTGTGGTAGCGGCAAATTTTTGGGTAAAGATGGAACTTGTTATTCATGTAATCACGCAACGCATATTGAAATAGAATCTGATGATGTTTCCGGTTGTTTAAGTAATTGTAAAAAAAGTTCAACAACGGCAACTGATTATGTTTTAGATGGAACCATTGATACGCGGCGTGTTTATACCATGAACAATTTAAACTACTGTGCTCCTCAATGTTCGAGTAATCAAATCAATCAAAATGATGGAAAATGTGTATCTTGCGGAGATGATAAATCTTTGAATGCTATTACGCCTGCTGTTTTAGATGATTGTAAAAATTGCCAATATAGAGTAATTTTTGGTAATGTTTGTTCACCTAAAACATGCCCGACATCATATTATAAAAATTATGCCGGAAATTGTCTTTCGTGTTCAGAACAAAATCCTGAACAAGCAACCTTTACTAATTTTTTAACATTAGGAGATGTTGCTTCTTGTAATGCTTGTGGAAATAGAATGGCTATTAAACGGTATAGTACAGATTCGGGATTTTGGTGTACCTATGTTAATCCGGGACACATCGGAATTTGTAATAGTATAGGGAATACAACTCTTCCAGATGAAATGAAAGAGGCAATTATTGAAGCTGCACAACCGTATATCAGTTCAAATTCTCAACATGACGGAGAAAAATTTAGAGATCATTATGGATATTGTCGTTCTTGTTCTGATGATAAGGATTATAATTCAGATAAAGAGCAATGTTTATCTTGTAAAAACAGAAGATGGAGCAATAATACATGTATGAAAGGTCTTTGTGAAGAAAAATTGCAATTTTTGTCAGATTCAGTATGTTTGTCATGCAGTAATGTAAATAAACCGATTAATCCTCGTACAGAAAATTTATGTTCTTCATGTGAAAATCGTCGTCAAATGGAAATTGGAACGCCTGATACAACATTGTTAGGGCTTTGTGTAGAAGAATGTGCTGGTGCACAATGGCAAGATATTAACGGTAATTGTTTGTTTTGTCCTGAAGGCGGAGATAGAGAAATAGGCACGGATACGGAATCGCGTCGTTTATGTAATGAATGTGAAGGTTTACGTCAGGAACAAGCTATATATAATGCAGATAAAACGCAGATTATAGGCTATAAGTGTGTTTTAAAAGAAACAAACTAAAATAGCGATTGGTTTATTTTTAAACGGCAGACAAAAATCTGCCATTTTTTTGTTATATATCTTTTCTATTCCTTGACTTTTAAGAAAGATAAAACGCCGGCGTTGTCTTCTTGTGCTTTGTTTAAATGCCATGCATTTCGTGCTAAAAAGACTGCATCACCATCATGGTCTGTTGCCATGGTAATAGCATTCATATCCATAAATTTCTTAACTTTATCAGATTCACCAACGACCCAACGAGCAGTATAATATGTTGTTGGTTCAAAAATAACAGGAACGTCAAATTCAGTTCTGATACGGTCTGCCAATACTTCAAATTGCAATGCACCAACAACACCGACAATCCATTCAAATCCGTGAATAGGTTTGAAAATGCTGGCTCCGCCTTCTTCGGCTATTTGATCTAATGCTTTGGCTAAATGCTTTGCTTTTAATGGGTCTTTCGGACGGACTTTTTTCAACAATTCCGGTGCAAATGAGGGTATTCCTTTAAATTGTAATGTTTCACCCTCCGTAAATGTATCACCGATACGCATACCACCATGGTTTGGTAATCCGATAATATCACCGGCATAAGCATCTTCGGCTAATTCACGGTCTTGTGCTAAAAACATAACCGGATTGTGTAAAATCATCTGTTTTTGTGAACGAGAATGTAACAGTTTCATTCCTCGTTTAAAATGTCCCGAACAAATGCGCATAAAAGCGATTCTATCCCGATGTTTTGGATCCATATTTGCTTGAATTTTAAAAACAAAACCGGTAACTTTTTCTTCTGTCGGTTCTACGGTGCGTGTCGGTGTTACTTGTGCTTTTGGGGCAGGGGCAAAGGCAACCAGTGCATCTAATAATTCCCGTACACCAAAATTATGCACAGCTGAACCGAAAAAGACCGGAGTTAAAGAGCCTTCTAAATAGGCTTCCCGATTAAATTCAGGACATAAAGCTCTGACCATTTCAACATTTTCTCGTAATTGTGCTGTTTGGTCAGCTGGTAATAAAGAATCTAACTGTGTGTCTTCAATACCGTTAACAACGGCTCCGATTGTCGGTAAAGCTCCTTTTTCTGTGCCTTTTTCAAATAGATTTAAACGATCGTTTAACAAGTCAAAACATCCTTTAAAGTCACGTCCCATTCCAATCGGCCATACGGCTGGTGTTACATCAAGAGCCAAAGTTTGTTCAATTTCTTCTAAAAGAGCAAATGGGTCTTGTCCGTCACGGTCAAGTTTGTTTATAAACGTAATAATGGGAATGTCCCGTAAACGACAGACTTCAAACAATTTTTTTGTTTGTTCTTCTATCCCTTTAGCGCAGTCAATAACCATTACAGCTGAATCAACCGCCGTTAAAACACGGTAAGTATCTTCCGAGAAATCTTCGTGTCCGGGGGTGTCTAATAAATTAAAAGAACATCCACCGTATTCAAAACTCATAACGGAAGAGGCAACAGAAATACCGCGTTCTTGTTCTACCTTCATCCAGTCGGAATGTGCCCGACGATTTTCTCCCCGAGCTTTAACAGCACCGGCCTGATTGATAGCACCGCCGAATAAAAGCAACTTTTCCGTTAAAGTTGTTTTACCGGCATCAGGGTGTGAAATAATAGCAAATGTCCGTCTTTTAGAAACGGTTTGTTCCAATGTTTGTGTCATGTATATCCTCAAAATTGTTAAAAGTGGTTTATTATAATCTAAAATATAATAAAAATCAAGTAAATAATGTTGAATTGAAATATGGTTAAAAAGTATCGGTTCGTGTTGATTTTATTTTAATAATCGTATGATTGCTGAATGAAAAGGTGTTTCAATATTGAAATGGGTTATGAGTACAAAAAAAGTTAAAATTAGAAAAAGTAATAACGATATTCCACGAATAAACCGGGAGAAATCAAAAAAACGCACAGAAAAATGTTTGGGGGAATCTTTTTTTAATAAACACCCCCATGCTTCTTCTCGTTT
Source organism: Alphaproteobacteria bacterium (assembly GCA_045638265.1). Classification (GTDB taxonomy): domain Bacteria; phylum Pseudomonadota; class Alphaproteobacteria; order CAAHEQ01; family UBA3637; genus RGIG4140. Next base: position 4,982 of record JAZUBA010000026.1, read on the forward strand.
AATACGAGTAATGCGTCTTTCTTGTTCTTCTTTCGGTGTCAATTCGTATGGATTTTTTTGATAATAATCTTTTTCTCGTGCTTTTTGTATTTGGTTTGTTATTTTCATTTGAAGATTTGCAATATCTAAAATACTAACCGTTTTTTGATTATGTATATTTTGTTTTTTAGTGGTTTGAACCACACCATCATCTGTTTTAAAATTTTTGTTGTAGGTAGATGAGGTGGTGTATTTTTTTTGTTTCTTTTCGTTCCAATTCACAAATGGTTTCATTGTTTTACCGATATCTTGTTTTGTTTGTTCTTGAATTTTGAGTTTCTCTAATTAATGTAAAGGTATCTCTTCAAAATTTACCAAAAATTTTGCCGAAAATGAAGGCTGTAAAGCTAAAAAACAATATTAATATAACTGCAATGGATAAATTGAAAAGTATATGGATAACTTTTTTTATTTTTTTGATACATTGCTCTTTTTTTATATTAAAAATCAGTTTTTTCTTTTCTTCGGGAGTTAAACTCAACCAATACATTTTCTTTTTGCGTGTTATTTCTCGATTGCGTGCTTGTTTTTCTTCTTTTCTTTTGATTTTTTCTTTATGTTCTTCTTCTATTTCCTGAATTTGACGTTTTTGACGTGTGGCCATTTCTTGGTCAATTTGACTATCTTTTAATTTTTTTTGTTTAATATATTCTTCTAATGCAACAGATTCAGTTTCCTGAATTTCCGGACGTTCTAGTTTTTGAATTTGATTACGTCTTTCCATAACATCCATAATTAATGCTTGTTTTTCAAAAGTACGATTCATTTCTTCTTCAAAAATATCTGTTTCGTCATGTTGATTATATGTTGACATAATATATTCCTCTATTTAAAAACTGAAATAATTAGTAAAATAATAATGAGCAAGATAAGAATAAATGCCGTTACCCATAAATACTCAACAAATTTATGCAGATTGAGAGGTTTATTAATGTTTTGAAGCGCCCTTTTCGGATGTTGCCATTGGTTAGTAGGTTTGTTGTATATACTATTTGTAAAATTTTCCCATTCATATGTTTTTTCTGTTTCCGGTATGTAGTCATTTAATCCTTTATTTTTGCGAATGGTGAATTTGGTTTTGCTAACTATCCAACGTCTGGGACGTTTCATTTTTTGAACTTTTGCCTGACGTGTCATAATGTCAAAAATTTGATTTTGTTTTTCTGTGAGTTGAGCCATAAAATCGTCCATCTCAAAATCTTTATTATGAGTAGATTCGGCGTTGGATTTTCTTGTTTTCTTTTCGTTCCAATTGACAAATGATTTCATTTTTAATTCCCTTCTGTAACAGTATACATAACTATTTATGTGAAGTCAATTTAAAGGTTAAAAAAACATTGACTTTAATAAAAAATTTATATAAAATAAAAAAATTAAAAAATAAATTAATAAGGAGCTTTATTGTTATGTTGGTACTTAAAATAGCACGCGTATTGCGTATTATTGATAAAGAAAGATATAAAAGAAAAAAAGAAATTTTGCTTATTCAAAATTCGCCGTTGTTTAATGCAAAATGGTATAGCAAACAAAATCCAAAATGTCAGTATAAAAAAAAGAATTTGGCAAAACATTATTTAAATTACGGTTGGAAAGAAGGCTTGAATCCTAGTAAGTTTTTTGATGGTAATACTTATTTGAAAAATAATCCGGATGTCAAAAAAACAAATGTGTGTCCGTTGTTACATTATATTGAAAGAGGAAAAAAAGAGGGGCGTTCTTTTCAGGGATTGAACGGAAAAGTTTTTAAAGATAAATCTGTAACAGGCCGTATTAAACGTGCATTAACAAAGCCCATGCGTGTTCAAGAGGAATATTATCAAATTAAACAAGAAATAAAAAAAATTAAAGGAGCATTATTGTGAGAAAAAACAAGTTTTTAAGGAAACACGTTCAAAAAATATCTGTCAATAAAAACATTGTTGTGCGAAATGCAACTGGTGAATCTGATACAATGGCTGAAATTATTATTCAAAATAAGATTAAATTTAAGCCGAAAGTTTCTGTGGTTGTTCCGGTTTATAATGTTGAAAATTATCTTGGTGAATGTTTGGATAGTATTTTAAAACAATCACTTAAAGAAATTGAAGTTGTTTGTGTGGATGATGGTTCAAGTGATACTTCTCTTGAAATTTTAAAAGAATATGCCAAAAAAGACAATCGTATTACAGTGATGAAACAAGCTAATTTGCATGCCGGTGTTGCCAGAAATGCGGGGCTGGCCGTTGCAAAAGGTGAATATTTGAGTTTCTTGGATTCTGATGACTTTTTTGAACCTGACATGTTAGCAGAAATGACTCGTATTGCTGAAAAAGATGATAGTGATGTTGTGATATGTGGGTTTGATTTTTACGATAATGTTGAAAAACAATATAAAAAATCTAATGAATATCAAAAAAAACATATAGAAGCTTCTCCGTTCCGACCAGAAGACTTTAAAAATGAGTTGTATTTTATTGCAGCACCGAATCCGTGGACAAAACTGTTTAAATCATCTTTTGTTACTAAACATCAGATTTTTTTTGAAAATTGTAAAAGTTGTAATGATATTACATTTGTTAATACGGCATTGTCTTTGTCAAGCAAAATCAGTTTAACAAATTCTGCGTTTATACATTATAGAATTAATTCAGGTATTAATATTTCAGCTAATCGGGAAAGCAAAGCGCGTTCTATTATCTATGCTATGAAAAAATTGAAAATGAATTTAGAAAAAAATAATATTTTTTCTCAATTTGAACCTGTTTTTAATCGACAATTACTAGCGCGTTCAAAATTTGAAATACTGAAAGCACAACAAAATTTAAAAGAAGACTTTTTAGCAGATTTTAAAAATACTTTTTCTCCGGAATTATATTCACAATTAGAAAAGAGTCTTAAACCAAAAGTATCCGTAATTATTCCGGTGTATAATACCGAAAAGTATTTGCGTGAGTGTTTAGACAATGTTGTTAATCAAACATTGAAAGAAATTGAAATTATTTGTATCAATGATTGTTCAACGGATAATTCGCTTGCCATTTTAGAGGAGTATGCTAAAAAAGACGGACGTATTAAGGTTGTCAGTCAAGATAAAAACTCAGGCTCTCCAGGTAAAATCAAAAATATTGGTATACAACAAGCCTGTGGTGAATATATTGGATTCGTAGATTCAGATGATTGGGTTGATTTGAATTATTTTGAAGAATTGTATAAAGTGGCAAAAGCAAATAATGCCGAGATGTCTGCTACGACAAAAATTTCTTTTGTGCATCCTACTAAAACAGAAACAAAATATTTGATTTCATCTGAGGGCGTTTTATCTACACCAAAAGAAAAATCCAACCTTCTGCAAATGTCTGGTTCAAACTGTAATAAAATATATAAAACAGATTTTATCAAACAAAATAAAATTGTTTGTTGTGAGGTTAGAAATATTGCAGAAGATAATTTGTTTTCACAAACAGCAATGGTTTTGGCAAATAAAATTGCACTTATTTCTTCGGTAGGATATTATTACAGAAAACATGAAACATCTTTAACTGCTCATAAGCGAACGGAAAAAGATTTTTATATTTTTGAAATATATAAGCAAATTTGTTCTTTTGTTTCAAATTATTATAAAAATAATGCTTCATTAAGAAAAGAGTATTTGACATGTGTTAAAAAAAGAGCAACGCAAGATTTTAAGTGGTTTTGGAATGACTGTTCTGTGCAATCACGGGATAATTTTAAACAACGGTTAAAAGAATATTTTCCGGATATATATTCTGAAATCGTAGAAGCAGATATTATTGTATCGTTAACATCTTTTCCTGGTAGAATTGGAACAATTCATCAAACGATTGAAAGTTTGCTTAATCAATCTCTGAAAGCGGATAAGGTTATTTTGTGGCTTGCACCTGAACAATTTCCCAATAAAGAAAAGGATTTACCTCAACGTTTATTGGATTTGCGTGATGAGGGGCTTGTTATTGATTGGTATCATGATATTCGTTCTTATAAAAAACTTATTCCGACCTTGAGAAAATATCCTAATGCAATTATTGTTACAGCAGATGATGACAATATGTATCAACAAGATTGGTTAAAAAAACTTTATACAAGCTATCAAAAATATCCGAATGATATTCATTGTCATCGGGTAACAAAGTTTTATCGTGATGCAACCGGTTTTAAATTAGTTGCCGGCGGGAAAGATTATCATAAAAAACCGTCTTATTTGAATAAACTTGTTGGATTGGGTGGTGTTTTATATCCTCCGCATTGTTTTCATAAAGATATTTTAAATGAAGATTTAATCAAACAATTGGCTCCAACTAATGATGACCAATGGTTTTGGGTAATGGCATCATTAAACGGATACAGAACAAGAGTTGTTGAAAATCCTGACATTGATGCACATTATGTGCCTGGAACACAAGAATTGGGATTGTTTAATATCAATGATAGCGGACAACAATTATTTTGGAAAGATTTTAAGAATTTGATTGCTCATTATCCTGCATTTAAAGATTTGCTTATCAAGGAAAGCAAAAATGATAAAAATAAGTATTGCGATAAAATTCCTTATAAAACAAATTTAGAGGCATGGTATAAGCGTATTACAAAAAAAGAATTAGATTTAGATAATCCAAAAACATATAACGAAAAGATACAATGGATGAAAATTTTTGATTCTACGCCAATCAAAACACAATTAGCTGATAAATATTTAGTTCGGGATTGGGTTAAACGAAAAATAGGAGAAAAATATTTAATTCCGCTTTTGGGTGTGTATGATTCTTTTGATGAGATTGATTTTGAACAATTGCCAAATCAATTTGTAATGAAATGTAATCATGGTTGTGCCTATAATATTATTGTTAAAGATAAGTCAACATTTGATGTCGCCGATGCAAAAGCCAAAATTAACAGTTGGCTGAAAGAGAATTTTGCACTGAAATATGGTATTGAATTGCATTACAGAAATATTCAACCTAAAATTATTATTGAAAAATTTATTGAAAATAAAACATCTGGCGGTGATTTGTATGATTACAAAATTTGGTGTTTTAATGGTAAAGTTCATTATATTCAATTTTTGTCAGAGCGGAATTTAGACGGTTTGAAAATGGCTTTTTATGATGCTGATTGGAAAAAACAACATTTTGTTTATTCTTATCCGTTAGATAAAAAGACAATTAAAAAACCGGATAATTTAGAAAAAATGATTTCTTTAGCTGAAAAATTAAGTAAAGGATTTAATCATGTTCGGGTTGATTTTTATCGTATGGATGACGGAACGCTTTATTTTGGTGAAATGACTTTTACTTCTGCAAGCGGTATTTGTAAGTGGAATGATGAAAAAATTAATCAATATTTTGGTGATTTAATTAAATTGCCTAAATTGGGTTATAATATTGATACTGGAGAATATTATAAAATCCCTCAAACATCTTTATCAGAAAAGTATTGGAAAAAGGCAAAACATATTTCTTTATCTTATCTTTTATTCCCATTATATTTATATAAATTATCAAAAGCCAAAAAGAAATTACTACGTTTAACGTGTAAAAATATTTGGCAACAGTTGATTAAAAATAATGTAAATGTGTTTGGTTTGAATAAAGGTGTATTGGCAGGATTAATTTTAAAATATAATCCGCAATCGGAGTATGTGAAAAAGAATCTGAAATATATTACAAACGCAGTATACGATAAATGTAAATATCGTAAAAAGCATCGGTTCTTGGGTGTTAAATTTTATACACATAATAAACACAAAGAATTGATGCATATAATGCAATATACATTAACACGTGTTAATCAGGTGGAAAGTCAAATTCAATCTTTAAAAGTGCCTGTATTGAATAATTCCAATCAAATAAATGTTATTCAAAAAACAAATACGACGATTGGTGTACAGTTAGATACCGGTTTAAAAGAATTAAGAGGATTAACCAATGAAATTTCTCAATTAAAAAATGATTGTGCGTGTTTGAAGCAAAATGATATGAATGCACAAGAAATTCTTGTCAATTCAAAAAAGGATATTGATGGAATTCATCAAATGATTTTGGATGTGCAAACAAATCTTTCTGATGTTCAACAAAAAGTTTTTGGCACAAAAGAAGATGTTTCACACGTTCGGAAAACACTTGTAACTACAAAGGGCGATGTTGCGAATGTTCATAAAACGATTTTAAGAATAAAAGAAGGTATTTCTGATGTTCAGAAAACAGTTTGTGATACAAAAGAAGATATAGCTAATGTACAACAAACGGCTGTATCAACAAAAGAAGATATAGCTAATGTACAACAAACGGCTGTATCAACAAGAGACAACATCGCCAACGTGCAACAAACGGTTGTATCAACAAAAGAAGATATAGCCAATGTACAACAAACGGCTGTATCAACAAGAGACAACATCGCCAACGTGCAACAAACGGTTGTATCAACAAAAGAAGATATAGCCAATGTACAACAAACGGCTGTAAATATGAGTAAAACTGTTGATTCAATGAAAGATTCTGCATTGAATACTCAAAAAATTGTTGGTCATTTAAATTATCAATCGCAACGAAATTTCCATGAATTAAATTATGCCGATTTATTGCATGATACAATTTGTGAAAGTTCTTGGTTGAAAAACAAAACATTGTCTTTGTTTGGTTGGGCGGCTAATTATAGCTTTATCTATCTGCTATACAGAGTTTTAGATAAAGTTATGCCTCAAAATATTTTGGAAATGGGGCTGGGTCAAACAACAAAATTGACGGCACAATATGTTGCGCATAAAAATCCATCTGCTCGGTTAAATGTGTGTGAGCATAATCAAGATTGGATAAATATTTATCAATCTGAATTACCTCAATCGGATAATATGACGATTAATCATTTTGATTTGACCTTTTTTGAATATGAAGGAAAACAAAATGATAAATACAAGGATATAACGCAAAAATTTGAATTAGAAAAATTTGATTTGATTATTGTTGACGGGCCGGTTGGCGGTGGTAAAAATTTACCTCGTTCTAATATCTTGGAGTTAATTCAAAATGATAATTTAGCAAATGATTTTGTTATTGTTTTTGATGATTCTGAACGAAACGGTGAACAAAATACAATTAAACAAACACGAGCATTATTGCAAGAAAAGGGTGTTGATTTTTCAGAGTTTGACAGAAACGGGATTAAAAATCAACATATTATCACAAGTCAATCTCGTTCATTTGTTCAGTTCTTGTAATTGATAGAAAAACGCTCTCATAAAAGAGAGCGTTTTTTATATTTAGTAAACCATTGGTGATATCGGTGGTTTTCTTATTTTTAATTACCAGTAATATACTTTGTCGTTATCCAGAATTTTTAAATTAATTAATGATTGAACATAAAACCAGTAACGATTTGGTATATAGGCAACGATTTCTTCCGGTTTTAGGGAGTAAAATGCACTACTGCCGGCTCCGGCAACATATTGAAACGGATAATCCGAAATCATTAAAACTTCCATTGGAAAATATGCAGGTAATGGTTTTAAAAAGGAGCGAGGTAAATAAGGACTGCGAGCTGTCGGGTGATTTTTACTAAACCATATTGTTCCATATTTTTTAGTGTGTTCCTCCATTTTATCCAAAAGTTTATTTGTTGCTTCATAACGTTTTGGCACATCCTTTCCGTCCCAAAGAAAAAGACCTAGAGGTTTATCTTTTTGTATGTGTTTTGCAATATGAGAAAAGTCAATATCTAAAAGTTGATATAATTTTGTTTTTTCTTGAGCTGATAATTCTGTCTTTAATTTTCTAAAATCAACCGGCATAAATGTTAATTTCTTAAAATATTTATAAATGTTTTGTTTTTGAACAAGTTTAGCTTTATTTGCAACGGTTGTATGATAAGTTGTCGGATAAAGCATAGGTATTAACATCAGATAAACATTTGGATGATAAAAATAGGGAATTGATTTTTGTATTTCTGTTTTAAATTCTGAAATAAAAGTTAAAGCGTGCTTTTGTATGTTTTTATTGTTAACATCTTTATATAATGTGCCCGAACCATCTTCATATATGTGCATTTGTTTGATTTTATGGGATGGAATGAGTTTGAATAATTGAATGCCAAACCAACCGATATGTTTGTAGTTCAGATGAATTTCATAAACCGTTTTCTCATTGCTTGCTTCAATTCCCTGTAAAATATGAGACAATATTTCCATTTTTTCTTTGGGTGATTTTTTTAGAATAGAAGATATTTCAATAACATTTTTTTGAATATTGTGTTTTTTGATAATCTGACTTCTGTTTGGAAAACGATCCCAACCTATGATTTTTACGTCTTTTTCCGGTAAACGAATAAATTCAGTCATTTGCAATACGGTTGGAGAAGTTGCATAATCAACAAAAATATGAATGCGTCTTGGTTGAGAGTAGTATGCAGAAATTAGATAAAAAACAGATGTTAAGATAAGAAGTCTTTTTATAAACAATTTGAATGCATTCATACGTGAATCCTTATGGTATTGAAATATTGATTAAATTGAGTTTGATTATATAGAAATATGGTTTGTCTGGCAAGAAATATTTATCAATTTATGTATAAAGACAAAAACAAGTTGATTTTAGTTTAAAACATATTTATATTATGGTCTATGGAATTATTTGTTTGGCCTGTTGTTTTTTTATTGTTACCTTTGCCGTATGTTATACGGCGAATACTGAAGCCTATTGCTGAAAATGACAATGCTGGTATTCAGGCGTTGCGTATTCCTTTTTTTCAATCTGTAGAGGCATTTACATTAAGTGGTGCTCGTTTGAAACATCGTAAAACAATGTGGCCGTTGATTTTAGCATGGTTTTTTTGTATTTGTGCTGGTGCTCGTCCTGTTTGGTTTGGTGATGTTTCTCTTGTCCCGCAAACAGGTAGACATATTGTATTAACATTAGATGTTTCCGAATCAATGACGGCACAGGATTTTAATATAAATGGACAAGAGCTAAACAGATTAGATGTTGTTAAATTATTGGCAGATGATTTTTTGCAAAAAAGAACAGGTGATGAGTTGTCATTGGTTATTTTTGGAAATGAGGCTTATACTTATACGCCTTTAACCCGTGATACTCAAACTGTTCGTCAATTGTTGGGTGAAATAGATATTGGTATTGCAGGCAATATGACCGCTATTGGTGATGCGTTGGCGTTAAGTGTTGCTAATGTGTCAAAATTACCGGCTGATAGTCGTATTGTTATTTTATTGTCTGACGGAACATCAAATGCAGGTGTTGTTGGGGTAGACGAGGCTTTAAAAATGGCTCGTAAATTAGGTGTTAAGGTTTATACGTTAGGGATAGGTGCTGAAGCTCAAACCGTACGGGATTTTTTTGGATTCTCACAACAGATAAATCCTTCTGCTGATTTAGATGAAGAAACATTACGTCAAATTGCACAACAAACAGGAGGACGGTATTTTAGAGCTAAAACAACTAATGATTTAAAAGAAATCTATGATACGATAAATAAATTAGAGCCAGTGGAGCAAAAAGGCGGTATGTATCGCCCGAGAACGGAATTGTTTTGGGTGCCTTTATTATTGTCAATGATATGTTTGTTTGTTGCCATTGTTAAACGGAGGCATGTATGATTTTTTTAAGGCCTTGGTTTTTATTGTTGTTACTTGTTCCGTTTTTCTTTTGGTGGTGGCGTAGAAAACGTGGTGGTGTAGCAAATCCATGGAAAAAATATGTCGCTACTGAGTTGTTACCATATCTGACTGTTTCGGCACAAACGGATAAAGTTTTGCGTAAAAGATATGTGCCGTTTTTAATAACGATATTATGGAGTTTGTGTGTTTTAGCTTTATCTGGTCCGGCTGTTGATAAATTGCCGACACCGGCATTTGATGATACACCGGCAACTGTTGTTATTGCAGATTTAAATTCTTTGAACGATGAAAAGCTTAATCAGTTACGTGTTAAATTATATGAATTAACGGAACGATTAAAAGATTCGTCCGTTGCACTTGTTTTATATGATTCAAAAGGATATGTTGCTTTACCCTTGACACGGGATATTGATGTGTTAAAAGCTTTAATTCCTTCTTTGCGTCCACAGGTTATGCCTGATGTTGATAATCGTTTGGAAAAAGGGGTAGAGCAGGCGGTCAGATTGTTTAAGAATGCTGGTAAAAATACAGGAAGGATTTTGATAATAACGGGTGGAACGCCTGATGTTGAGGCAGCAGGAAAATTAATTGATAAGCATTATTATCAAGTAGGAGTTTTGGGTTTGGGTAGTGAAACAACCGGGACTCCTGTTATTCGGCAAAATGGTGTGTTTTTACGAGATGCATTAGGTAATTTAATATTAGTGAAACCAGATAAAAGAGTTTTATCTCAATTAGGAACATATCGTTTAGCAACACCGCAAGGGTATGAATTAGATGAATTACTGGAAAAAACAAAACCGATTTCAGTATTGGATGGAGTCGGAAAAGCAGAATTATCCGATATGTTAACACAACCTGATGTTTGGCGTGATTTAGGTGTTTATCTTGTTTTGATGTGTTTACCATTAATGGCTTTGTTGTTTCGGAAAGGTATTTTTTATATTATTCTTATTTTATTTTTTAATGTGGTTGTGTTTTCTACTGCTGAGGCTGGTTTTTGGTGGCGCCCTGATCAAGAAAGCTACAGAACAGTAAAAAAAGGGAATGAAGCTTATGAGCGAGGAGATTATCAAACAGCGTTAAAATTATATGAGCAGGATTCATCGGAAGAAGCCTTGTATAATAAAGGGAATGCCTTGGCGCATTTAAAAGAGTATTATCAAGCCATAGAAACATATGATTCTGTTTTGAAAAAAAATCCGAAACATGAAGATGCGTTGTTTAATAAAAATTATTTAGAACAGTTTTTAAAACAGGAACAGCAACAATCAGAACCTCAAAAAAATGATGAAAATCAAAAACAGTCATCGGATGAACAGGATTCGGATAAACAAAAAAATAACAAATCACAATCAGACTCTGATGATCAAAACAGTCAAGCAGATTCTCAAAAAAATGAATCAGAAAAACAAGATAATCCGCAATCAGATACCACAGATAAGTCGAATAATGAAAATCAATATCAAAATGAGCAATCCGATAAATCAGATAAGTCTGATTCTTCGGATGGTTCGGCAAATTTAGGCGGAGAAAAATCTCATCAGCCAGATGAATCTGATACACAAATGAGTGAAATGCCTTCCGATACAACTGATGAACAGTATTCGGATAAAAATGATAATTCTCATAATCAAACGATGCCGAAAGAAACAGATAAAAATATGTCTTCGGATTCTTCTGATAAAAGTGATGCAGAGGGTAATGCACAAACAACAGAAACGGATGAAACGGTTAATTCAGATAATTCAGATTCGCAATTGTCCGTTGTTTCTGATGGTTTGTCATCGGATGAGATAGATCAAGAAACACAGCAAATTATCAATCGTTTACAAAAAGATCCGTCTCAAGTCTTGAAATTTAGATTACGCAAACAATATTTAGCTCAATAGAGGATAGAAAAAATGAAAAAATATATAATCTGTTTGTTTTTGTATTTAATCGGTTTTACCTTGCCTGTTTTGAGTCAGCCTAATATTATGATTTCACCGACAACTGTTGCGTATGGTAATGCTTTAAAAATTACGTTTTCAGATGATAAGCCAATAGATAGCTTACCTGATTTGAATGTTTTGCAAAAAGATTTTATGATTCGCGGACAAAGTCAATCAGCACAAACCCGTATTATAAATGGTAAAAAAACGGCTGAATATCATTTAGAATTGACGGTTTTTCCCCGTAAGACAGGAACTTTTGACATTGGTCCGTTTCAGTGGAAAAATGAGCACTTCCCAGCTCAAATCATAACGGTCAATGACGCTCCTCTTGGTGTTGTTCAAGGGCAAGGTGCAACTGTTCAGAACAATGGAATAACTCCGAAACAACAGATTCCGGAAAATGCAATATTTAAATTAGAAACATTGGTTGAAAATCCTACGGTTTATATCGGAGAAACAACGATTTACAAAATTCGTTTGTATGATAATATCGGCTTAACACAAGCACGTGTGGAACCGCCGTTAAGTGATGATTATACATTAACACCGTACGGTAAAGAACAGTTGGGTATAACAACTATTGACGGTCAGCAAGTTCAGTTATATGAACGAGCCTTTTTGTTAACGCCAAAAAAAACAGGCATAGTGGTTATTCCTGAGGCATCTGTTGTTGGTTCAATTCCTGATATGTCAGCTCGTCCACGACGTACTTTTGGCGGTGGTATGTTCCCTGATATGTTTGATAACGATCCCTTTTTTAATATGGCGCTAGGAGTTCCGCAAAAAGAAGTTTATAAACAATCTAATCCTATTCAGTTAACGGTTAAAGAAAAACCGGCTGATTGGCAAGGCTGGTGGTTGCCAGCCAAAGAAGTTTCATTGACAGAGGATTATAAAACAACATCAGTTGTCAGAGTCGGAGAACCGATTGAACGTCGGATACAATTAAGTGCAAAAGGGGTTGAAGGTCATCAGTTGCCATTGTTAACTCAATCTGCAAATGATTCGTTTAAAGTATATGCCAATCCTGAAAAACGTTCACAAATTGCTATGAATAATACGATTGTCGGTTATGAAGAAATTACATTTGTAATTGTTCCGACAAAATCAGGTGAGGTGAATGTTCCGTCAATTCGTATTAACTGGTTTAATACAACAACGGGCAAAAAAGAAACAACAGAATTACCAGGTAGACTTTTTATTGTTGTGCCGGCAGAAAATGAAATAGGAATGAATAATAATACAAGCTCTCCAAATGTTGATAAATCAGACTTGACAGGTGGAGATGTTGTTTCTGATAATTCGGCAGATGACACAAAAAAACTTTTAGCTGAAAATGAAATAAAAGATATTAAAAAAACAGAAACAATGGATAACACCACAAAATTGATTGTTTTTATCGGATTAGGCGTTTTATTTGCTTTGTTGTTAGGTTTGACGGGTTATTGGTTGGGTGTGCGTAAACAAGTTAAAACACTGGTTCAGACCAATAAAAAAGGCGGCAAACAAAAACAAAAGAAAAAGCCGATACCTGATTTATATCCTTTTTAGCAAAAAAAGAAAAAAAGTACTTGACTTTTAAAATTTAATCCTGTATAACATACCCCACGGTTTAGTTTTTTTTAGGAAAGGGATGTATCATGACAAAAAGATGTGTTGTTACCGGAAAAGGTGTTCAAACAGGTAACAATGTAAGTAAATCAAATCGTAAAACACGTCGTCGTTTTTTACCAAACTTACAAGATGTTGCTATTTACAGCGAAATTTTAGGTCAACAAATTACAATGCGTATTAGCTCACACGGTTTGCGTACAATTGAAAAAAATGGTGGTTTAGATTTATACTTGTTAAACACACCAGTTTCAAAATTAACAGGTGAATGCAAAGTTTTACGTGAACGCATTGCTGGTGCAAAAGCCAAAAAAGGTTTGTAATTTGAACTTTTTGACGTAATTTAAAACCCTTTACAAAATGTAGAGGGTTTTTTTTATGCTTAAACAGAACGGTGTGTTTTATTTGAGTATAACGGTTATCTATTTGTTTTAGTAGTAAGAATTTTGGGAAAATGACACTAAAAAAATAAATAAAAATAGATTGTTATAAAAAAAATAAAAAAAATGAAAAAAGTACTTGCATTTTTTTTAAAAAGGGTGTAAACAATATTTGTTGTTCCAGCGTAGCTCAGTGGTAGAGCAATCGGCTGTTAACCGATCGGTCGTAGGTTCGAGCCCTACCGCTGGAGCCATTTAAAATCCGCCTATGGCGGTTTTTTTTATGCCTGAACAATCAAAAATTACTTGACGAATCTAAAAAGAAAACTTACACTGTGGATAGATTATTTTTAATAAAGGTCAACGTAATGGTTCAAAAACAATCTATCCGTAAATCGGTTAAAAAAACGGCCAAACAACTGTTGTTTGATAAAATGCTGAAAGGTATTCGGCATTCTGTTAAACAAACAATTTCTGTTGATGAAAAAATCAATCTCATTATTAATGAAATTGTAGGTCAATTAAAGGTTGATGTTTGTTCATGCTATCTTGTTCGACCGGGTGATGTTTTAGAATTATATGCAACCAAAGGATTAGATGAAAAGGCTGTTCATGAAACGTTTTTGCGTATTGGTGAGGGGCTTATCGGTGAAATCGCTTTAAAACGAAAACCACAAACATTTGAAAATGTATGGGATCATCCAAGTTTTGTTTATAAACCTGAAACAAACGAAAAAAAATATAAATCATTGGCAGGTGTGCCGATTATGTATGAAAATGTTTTGTTGGGTGTGTTATGTGTTCAAAAAGTTAAATCTTATCACTATTCAGCAGAATTGATTAATATTTTGCAGATTGTGGCTATGGTTATGGCTGATATTTTATATGCATCAGTCAGTAGTAGTTTAGAACAGAAGATTGCATCGGGCCATCAGCACAAAAAAATTGAGGCGACAAAATTAATCCCTGGGATTGCGTTAGGGAAAGCATATGTGCATCGTCGGGCTATGTTGAATACCATTTTAGCCGGAGATACACGAAAAGAACATAAAAAACTTGAAACAGCCATTAAAGCCGTTGAAGAAGAAATTAAAAATCTGTTGGTTAAACCTGAAGTTTCGGGAGAACAGGCAAATATTTTAGAAACATATTTAATGTTCATTCGTGATAAAGGTTGGTTCCAAAAAATGACGCAAGCCATATCTGAAGGCTTGACGGCGGAAGCAGCTGTTCAAAAAGTGTGTGCAGAAATTGCTCATCGTATGCATTTGATGAATGATTCGTATATCAAAGAACGTATTCATGATTTTCAGGATTTAGCAAACAGAATTATTCGTCAGTTGCATGGGAAACAACTTATTTCCGTTAAAAAAGTACCTCGTAATACGATTTTGGTGGCACAAAGTTTAGGTCCGGCAGAGTTATTGGATTATGATATCTCTCGTATTAAAGGTATTGTATTGGAAGAAGGTTCACATACAATGCATGTGGTTATTATTGCCCGTTCCTACAATATCCCTGTTATTTCCGGTATTAAAAACATTTCCCGTCTTGTTTTAAATGACGATATTTTAGCGCTGGATGCCAATAAAGGCTTTTTATATATCAATCCATCTGATGAAGTTCAGGATGATTTTGAAAACCAGTTAAAAATTCAACGTCGGTTAGAATCTCGTTTGGCACAATTAAAAGGATTGCCGTCTGTTACGTTAGATGGAGTTGATATTTCGTTAAACATCAATGCTGGTTTGGCTTCTGATTTAATGAATGCCAAAAATTTGGTTTTTGACGGTATTGGTTTGTATAGAACCGAATTGCCATTTATGTCTTCGGAGCATTTACCGGATGTTGCTGAACAAACAGCTATATACAGTCGTGTAATGCAGGAAATGGGGAACAAACCTGTTATTTTCAGAACGTTAGATATTGGTTCGGATAAAATTTTACCGTATTTTGAAAACGGACACGAGAAGAACCCTGCTATGGGATGGCGTTCCATTCGTATTACATTGGACAGACGAGCCATTATGCGGAAACAGTTGCGGGCTTTTATTCGGGCTTGTGCCGGTAAAACAATGCGGATTATGTTTCCAATGATTACTTCAGTTGCCGAATTTTTGGAAGCCAAGAAAACATTAGATTTTGAATTGGAAAGAGAGAGAGAATTAGGGCGTCCATTACCGATAAAAATTGAAACAGGAACCATGTTAGAGGTGCCGTCTTTGTTGTTTCAGTTGGAAGAATTGGTTAAAGTTGTAGATTTTGTTTCCATAGGTACAAACGATTTGACGCAGTTTTTGTTTGCAACGGATAGAAGTAATCCGATGATATGGACACGATATGATACATTGTCTCCGGCATTTTTACGTATGATGTATACGGTTCAAACCATTTGTTCAAAAGCAAATATTCCTTGCTCGGTTTGTGGGGAGATGGCGTCGCATCCATTGGAAAGTATGGCGTTAATTGCTTTGGGCTTTACAAAACTGTCAATGAACCCAGGCGCTTTGGGGCATATTAAAGCGGTTGTACGTTCAATGAACAGAGAGGAAACACAAGAGTTTATATTGCGTCATTTAAATGATACAACAGCAACATTACGTCCGTTGTTACAGGCGTATGCAATAGATCATGATATATTTATATAATCAAGAAAAGGAAAATAAGATGAATACAAAAGCAATTATTTTAGGGGCAGGTATGGGAACACGTATGGGGTCATCATTGCCAAAAGTGTTACATGAAATTTGTGGTCGCCCAATGATTGATATTTTAGTAGATTCTGTTAAACAGGCAAATGTAGAGGATATTACGGTTGTTATTGGTCCGAATATGGATAATGTCAAAGATGTTGTTGCTCCGTGTAAAACTGTTGTGCAAACGGAAAGATTAGGGACTGCTCATGCTGTTTTAACAGCTCAAAACGAAATTAAACCGTTTGACGGGTGTGTTTTGATTTTGTTTGGGGATCAACCACTCTTTTTACCAGATACCATTCGTCAAATGCGTCAAAAATGTTTAGATGGTTCTGATGTCGTTGTTTTGGGTTTTATTCCAGATGACCCGCGTCGTTATGGACGGTTGGTCATGGGTGTAGACGGTTTAGATGCTATTGTAGAATATAAAGATGCAACTGATGCACAACGGTCTATCAAATTGTGTAATTCTGGTGTTATGTGTGTCAATGGTCAACATTTGTTATCCTTATTACAACAGGTTGGTAATGACAATGCGGCAAAAGAATACTATTTAACAGATATTGTTGCATTAGCTAAAGCCAAAGGTTTAAAACGGGATGTTGTTATTGGTAACACCGATGAATTACATGGAGTTAATACGCAAGAAGAATTAGAATTGGCAGAAGAAATTTACAAGAAAAGGCTTAATAAATGATTGGTCGTTTAATTTTAATTGTTTTTATTGTCACTATTATTACTTTGTTGGTTGGTTTTTTTTCAAATGAATCTCTGACATCAACGTGCAGTAATCGTTTATTAGATTGTTTGTCAAACGCTCAAAGATTAAGTTTCGGACAAAAGATGTGGGAAGGCTTGGTTTGTGTTGGCTCAAACGTAGTTTGTGTTTTTAAACAGATTATCGGGATATTTAAATGAGTGTTATATTAGTAGATGTTGGTGGCACGCATATTCGCTTTTCAATTTATCTAAATGTTGAAATGAGTGAAGTAGTACAATTGCGTATTTCAGAATTTGATGATTTTTCAAGTGCCGTTAGACAATTTTTATCGGATAAGAAAGATACGTTTTCAGGTATGATTATCGGAGCTGCCGGTATTCGGACGGCAAATTGTATTCAATTGACAAATTATACTTGGTTGATTGATGCTGAAAAAATTAAATCTGATTTTCAGTTGCAATTTGTAACACTTGTTAATGATTTTTCGTTACAAGGATTAGGGTTGCTTACTTGTAACGAAGCATATCATAAACATTTAGGTGCTTATATCAAGCCACAACAAGGAACGTGTGCTGTTGTTGGTTCAGGAACGGGTTTAGGTGTTTGTTTTTTGATACAAAATGATGACGGTTCATTTCAGGTTGTTGAATCGGAAGCAGGACATACAACGATTAGTGGTGTAACGTCGGCATTGTCTGCTATTGCGCATAAAGCATTTGAAAAATTACCGCATATTTCATTTGAACGATTTGTATCCGGTCCAGGTGTTTTATTTTTATATCAAATTATCGGTGAAAACTATGCACAATGGCAAGAAACGGTTTTATTTGATGAAGTTGTTGCCATGAAACAGGCGTATCAGTTTAATCATACGCTAGATGAAACGTTTGTACCTGTCAATAATCCATTAGATATTACACGTTTGGCAGAGCAGGGGAATGAAATTGCATTGATAACATGGTGGCTCTTTTTTCAATATCTAGGTGTTTTTTGTTCTAATATGGCATTGGCATTTAAAACAACGGGTGGTGTGTATTTAGTTGGTTCTATTTTTACACATCCGTTTGTTCGGAAGTTGTTAGAACAGTCTGCTATTCGTAAAATATTTGAAACAAAAGGTCGTTTTAAGAAATTTATGCGTTCTGTTCCCTTGGTGTTGGTAACGAAAGAACGAATACAGTTTGACGGACTTGTTTATTTGGCTCAAAAAGCCAAAAATAATTAATTAAGTTTGTATCATGACAGAAACAATACAGATAGATACAATTCAATATATTCGTGCTTTTTGGGTTTATTTTTCACAGGCATTAGAAAAGCAAGATGTGGCAAAAATGTCTCGTTTGGAATATATGCGCTTTGTATCAGATATAGTAAGAAAATATTTAAATAAATCAGTTGTAAATGATGAGTTAAATGAGAATGAAACGGCTTTAAGAAAAGACGTTAAAAGATATATTCAGTATATTGTTCAAGAAACAAAAAAAATGCCTGTTGATTTTTTTTTAGAGCTAAAACAACAAATTGATTCTTATAATGATAAGACACTGAAAGGTACGGCAACGGAAATTGTATGTATGAATCAGTACGATTATAATCCTAACGGATATGTGCCGAACAGCCCGTATACGTTTTTAATTCAAGCCGTACGAGATAATAATTTACGATGGGTTAAACAACTTGTATCGGATGGAGCAGATATTAATTTATGCATAAAAGATGGTACATCGGCTATTCAATCAGCAGAAATATTCGGCAATTGGGACATGATAACATTTCTTCTGAAAAACGGGGCTGATATTAATTTACAAGATTGCCATGGTGATGGTTTTTTGCGTAATACGATACGTCGTCCTTATGATGATACACTATTGGCATTGATGAAACAATATGGTGCCGATTTAAATATTCGTGGATTTCATCAAAATACACTGTTAATGGATTGTTGTGGTGGGTATGATCCGATAAATCGGGAAAAATGGGGTTGTGCATTTATTGATGTCGGTGTTGATGTGAATTTAGAAGATAGATTTGGTCGAACGGCACTAAACATTTTGGCAACAGGGGGGGGACAATATTGGAAAGAAAATTTAGCTCAAAAATTGATTTTAGCCGGTGCTGATGTGAACCATTCGTATTTATCTGAAGCTCCTTATGGCGTAAGTTTTGGTAAGCATACGCCGTTAATTGATGCTATTAATCATGGAAATGTAGAGGGGGTTCGTTTCTTATTGAAAAATGGTGCCGAAATGAATTTAGGTTATGATGATAGGCATCATTTAAATTCATTGGCATTAGTGAAAAGATTGAAAGATCAATTCTTTTGTAAGGACGAAAGAATTGATAGATTAAATCAAATAGAAACGTTATTAAAACAACATAAAAGCTGTCGTCAAGTTGCACAGCGTACATGGACAAAAATCAGACAGCATTTATTTGGTATGGAGCGAGAATAAGGTTTTATTAAATCAACATTACCACAGCATAGCGTAACTGTTAAATGTGCCGCTTAAAAGACCTAATGCTGAAACAATAAAGAGTATCAATAAGTACACCCATTCAATAGAAGCAAAAGCGGTTGCCCATAAGAGAGATTTTTTGCGTAATTGCAAAGCATAAATAAAGGTTACAATCCAATAGATTTCCCATGGAACCATAGCATCTGCCGGCATTAAGACACGCAAAATTCCCAGTCTTGGTTGTGTCGGATATTCAATGAATGCCATAATAAACTCAAAAATCGTTTTACCAAAAAGAACAATAAATCCGATGATTTTTAAAGCCATAAATATCCAAAAAGGTATTTCATTTTGTTTAATGGTTAAATTTAATTTTTTCATTTTCAATCTCCTGTGTTTAAATTTTTGTAAAACTTGTTTGTCGTTTTTTAAAAGATATGGTAAACATGGTACAAATCATAAAAAGCACTGTATATGATGTAATAACCAGCTAACAATGTTGCGAAAAACAAGTGATTTTTGCGTAATTGAAAGCTGAAAATAATTTCCAACAGCCAAATAATAAATCCAACATAAAGTCCGGTATGTTTGAAAAGTAAATCTAATGTTTCACGAGAAAAAGCAAAAATGATGTCTGCTTTTTCAAAGAATTTTGCAATACAGATAATGCCAATAACGGCAAGCAATATAATACGCAAACTGATAAAAAACCAGAACGGCATTTGTTTTAAAATGTTATATGCTGTTTTCATAATATACTCTTTTTAAACCGTTTAAATTAAAGAACCTCATACAAAAAACAAATAGTGTGGTAAATGATATAATAACTTGCTAAAACCGTTGCCCAAAACAAATGTTTTTTGCGTAGTTGAAAACTGAATATAATTTCCAGAACCCAAGTGATGAAGAAGATAAAAAGTACGCTATATTTAAAAAACAACTCTAACGTTTCACCGGAAAAAGCGAAAATAACATCTGCTTTTTCAAAGATTTTAACGATACAAGTCAATCCGAGAACTGCCAACAACAAAATACGTACACTGATAAAAAACCAGAACGGCATTTGTTTTAAAATGTTAAGTGCTTTTTTCATTTTCATTACACCACAATATATTCATGAGAAAAAGGAATGTTGTAATAATAGAACAATATATTTGATACGAGCAAATAAATCCATTCAATACTGACAAAAAGTGTAGCCC
>JAZUBA010000027.1:0-84098 GCA_045638265.1 Alphaproteobacteria bacterium
CTGTCGCCAAGTGGTAAGGCAACGGTTTTTGATACCGTCATTCGTTGGTTCGAATCCAGCCAGCCCAGCCAAAACAGATAAGTCGCTAGAAATAGCGACTTTTTCTTTATTTTACAAGCACTTATATTGGTCCGTGTACAGTGTTTTTCAAAACGCTCTTTTTTCAGCCCTACACGGACTCACATTTCAAAAAATCCTTATTTTACAATGCTTCTGTCTTGGGATGTCAATTTTTTATCCCAGAGAGAAGGAAGATGTATTCAGACTGAGCTTAGATGAGAAAAAGGTGGTCCTATAACACGCTTATTGCTACTGCCATCTTGGGAGCCCTACCTGCCATCTAGATGACCTCGGGAACCCTATCGGCATATCCCAGACATAAAAATAAATGCAACATCGTTAATTGGTCCATTTTTCAACAAGGCCTTTACGTGCGAGAGCCAATGAGAGGTTACACTTATTCAGTAGATACGAACTTCGATTTTTTAAAAATCAAGGTCCGCTATTTTTAATTTTACTTTTTTAATAAAATGAGATATTATTAACTACATGAAAGAAATAAAAGAGCAATTTAAAAACTGGTTGATAGAGCAAGGTTTGTCTGAAAAAACAAGCACAGGAAGACCAGGAACAGTTTATGAATATATCCGCCACATAGACAACATCTGTGTTACTCTCACATCTAATACAGAAAATTCATCTTGGATATGGCTAGCAGATAATATCTATTATATATTAGGTTTTTATACTGTATGCAAAGATGGATCTGTTCAGGTTAATAAAGAAAATTACAAGAATATTATTAACTTCATCGATGTTTTTTTAGGGCATTTTTACGATAAAATACCTGAAACTCATTTTATAATTCGTTACCCTAACACTGAAATAGATTCTAACTATAAACTCATAAGGTTGGTACTATATACTACCTTAGGCGATGAGGACACACCATTAGATTTAAAAATAAACCTTTCTCCAATTATTGTGAACAATCAAAGAAAAGCTCTTCAGAAATTTTATCAATTTCTTGAAGCTGTTCAATACGATCCAAATTTTAAAGAAAATCAATCTCAAGATGATGAAAAGAAGCGATCCCTTAAACTAAAAGAGCATTATTTAGCCATTTCAAGTAGTTTGAATGAATTAAGGTCTTGGAGCAATCCCAAAAGTCAGGTTTTTGCAATTATAATGGAAGGTGGCTATTATAGAAGACCACCACACCTAAGGGCTACAATACCTGACGAAACAATGGATGCAAAAGCAATTATGAGATTATTACAAATTTCAGAGTGGTCACTTAAACATCTTCATAAAACTGGCGAATTAACCCATTTAGCTAAGGGAGAATATTACGTAAAAGATGTTGATGACTATATAAAAAAGTGTTTCCATAAATCTGAAAGTAAAAAAGAGGTGCCAAATGCTAAAGATATAGTCTATTGGTGGACAGCAGAACAGATTTCTGATAAATTTAAAATTTCAATGCAAAGAGTTGGACAATTAAGGAATCGCGTTGCTCATCTTAAAATCGTCAACAGAAAATACTTATATTATCCCTATGATTTTAAAAAATTCATAAAAAAAGCCCTCCGAATTCATGATAAAAAATAAGCATTTTTAAATATAACAACAAAAGTCAAAAAAAATATCTCATTGTTTTCACTCAATAAAATAGATTTTCTTTAATTGAATTACTTTCGTTTTCTTCCTTGTTAGATTGACAAATATACGAAAACAATATATCTTTTCAACATCGGTTTTCAAAAACTGATAAATCAAATTTTAAATTAAAAAAAGGATTTAAAAATGACACAAAATATAATGGCTGTTGCCAATGAAAACAAAATGAATGTAAAACAATCTGTAAATGGAGATATTTTTACACAAGAAGACACAAAAGTGATTGAAGCAGAATTTGTGGAAGTTAGAGCTTCAATTACAAAAACAATGGATCCAGATACAATACCAGAAGCTGCTAATGACAATCTTGAAGCACCAAAAACACCAGATGAAGACGCCAAGGAAGTTGAATTTATTCCCCCTGAAGTGGTTATTGATCTTGAAAGCATTGCTGTAGCGACAGGAAAGTCAACTAAAGAATTGGTACCAATGTTTTCTGGTCCAAGAGCAGTTGAAATTCCAATGGAAATTAGCTCTTTAAAAAACTTTATTACGGTTCAAGATGGAATCGCTAAAACGGCTATTACATTAAGTAAAAATATGTGTTTACCAGCAGAACAACGTTCATTGTTCTTGGAAAAGGCACAATTATTTGCTGGTTTAGCTTTAAAGGGGCAAGCTCAGTTGGGCAATGCTATTCGCCAAATTCGCACACAAAAAGGCTATCGTAGCGATTTAAAAAAAGGCAAAGTTGACTTTGATGAAGTGCTTGCAGAAGTTCGGACAAAAACGCAAATTTTAAAAGATGATTATAATCTTGGCAAGGGTGAAGCCCGTGATTTAGCTCGTTTAACCAATGAAGTGGTGGATGAAGAAATTGACTATGCTATTGCCCATCATGATATCCCTTCCCGCAGCCATGCTTTAAGATTGTTGAATCGTCCTAAGACATTGACGCCCGAAGAAAAGGCTGAATTGGACACGGAAGATGCCGCAAAAAAATCCAAATTTAAAGGCATTGAAATGGAACGCTCAACTTTGGAACATGACCCCACAGAAAATAAGCGTTGGGTCAAAGAAGATGTGCCATACTGCTCGTTGTTTTCATGCATTGGATCCGGCGAACGATATTTGGCTCAACATGGTTTTGTCTGTAAAGTGGCCTGTGAGTGTGACCCAGATCGCGCTGATTACTTTTTAGCTCAGTATCCAGGGGTTGATATAGTAAAAGGTGATTTTACGGAAAATATTGATGTGCTTGTCAAAAAGTTTAAAGACAATAATTGTCAGTTGCTTTTGGCCAGTCCAAGCTGTCAGCCGTATTGTCCAATGCATGCCAAGGACAATGTAGACGACCCAGCGATTTCATATTTTGTATATGTGATTCAATTCATTGAAAAGGCTGATCCAAAGTGGGTAATGATTGAAAATGCAAAAGAATTTTTGGGCTTCAATACTAAATTAATTCAAAATTGGAATAATTTGCCCAAAGAAGTCGTTGATGAAGTTAAAAAGTATAAAACTATTGGTGACTATTTAAAGGCAAAATTTGAAGCTTTCGGGTATGAAACCACTTTTGTTATTGAAAATGGTTCATTCTATGGAACAGCTCAGGCTCGTGTTAGAAGCATCACATTGGCTTCAAAAACTGGTAAATGGTTATTCCCAAAACGTGATAAATATGCAATGCCAACATTTGAGGTTATCGGACATTTGCCATCAATTGAACCAGGAGAAGTGAGTTTAATTCCATATCATACACCAGAACCATTGGTTGCCGATGACGAAATTAAAAACAAACATTTAATGGATTGTATTGCCCATATTCCAGAAGGTGGTTCTGCTTGTGATAATCCTGAAGAATTTCAGTTGTCAGGCTTTGCCTTCTTTGAAAGTAAAGCAAGTCGTAATTTTTGGGGCAAACCCACCAGCACGATTGATGGAGGATGTGGTGGGTACTTAAATACTCGCACATTACATCCTGGGCGTGATATTGGCAATGGATTAAGATCAGATTGTCGTCCATATACATTAAAAGAAATTTTCTTATTAAATGGTTTAGGTGATGATTATACTGTGCCTGAAGCCTTTAAAGATAAAAAGGCGTTCATCTATGAAGTGATGGGAGAGATTATGTTGCCTCGCTTTTTGGAACGCATCATTGAAACTTTACCTTTGCCTGATGATATGAAACCTGAACTAGAATAAAACTTTCACACAAATAACTAACCTCGGTTTATTAAAAATCGAGGTTATTTTTTATTCCATTATGTGACGTTGATGTCACTTATTCGATAAAGGCTCTCAAACACAAAAAAGCAGAGGTTCTTTTTTTTATATCGATTTAAAAACCAAAGGGTCTCTTGATTACCAATGTCTCGCCATAACGTGTTTTTAGTTTATAATCACGAAATGTAAACCAAGATGGATGATCATTTAATATATATTCTGGGATGTCCTCTTTATCAAAAATATTTAATTGAAAGCCATCGTAATACTCAAGCTCATATAAGTGCGGAAGCCATTCTCTCTTTTCATTTTTTACGTATTTTAAATAATCTTCTTTACTTCCTTTAAATTTATGGAATGGGAGAAAATCTTCAGGTACTTTTGGACGATCTTTTTTTCGTTTTAAGATATCTTCTAATGTTAACTGAGTTCTTTTTTTATCATAACAATAGCTGTCACAATCATCTTCTTCTGGTTCATCTTCAAAGAGTGTATTTTCTTCTGTTTGTAAAGGTTTTGCTTTTGAAATGACAGGAGCTGCTGTTTCTTTTTTAACAGCATTTTTATTTCCTTTTTGTGAATGGCTTTTCTTTTGAGCTGTTGACATATTTAATTCATATAATCTATCCCGATTTACTTCATAATGTTCGGCCATTTTTTGGCATAAAGATATAACATCATCAATATAATGCTTTTCTGTTTTATCATTTTTTTGAATTGTCAGTTGGGATTTTTCTTTATCAAAAGACCAGCTCGTTTCGCCCATTCGTTCAATTTGAATTGAGATTGAACCTCCCATAATCAATAAATTGCCTATATCTACAGTATTTAATATCGGATATGAAAAATCATAACCGGGCTTTCCTGTTTTAGCATCAAACATTTTTATTGCTCTTGCATGATATGCTGAATGATTTATAATTGTAACCATTTTGAACTCCTTTTTTAAATTGTTAATCGATTACAATTTTTAGAACTTAAAAAAAAAGAGCGTTGAAAAAAATAATTTTCCATTTCCGATAATATATACACTTTTTGTTTACGACGCTGTTCGTTTTGCTGTTCGTTTCTTATATATAAATATAGATATACAGTAATATAGAAATATAGAAATAAAATTATCTAAGAATATAGTAAGAAATAAATTCAGATAATAAGATATTCAGAAATAAAAGAATATAAAAAGAAAAATATTAAATCAGAAATAAAGTTATAAGGTAGCAGGTTATTAGCTGATTTTTAATTGAATATCTTTTTATTTAAAATAATTTAATTTGTATATTTTAAGATTTTTTTTAAATCTGTTTATCCTTTGTTATAGAAATTAGTTAATTTAATTTTCTGTATTTTAAGTTTTATCTATATATTTTTAGTTCTGTATATAGTTTAAAGTACTTTAAATCTAGAAGTTTTTATAAATCCTTTAAAGTTTTCTGTTATATAAGAGGTAATATTCTCATATATGTCAAAGGGGGACCGAAGGTAACCCCAAAAAATAGCCTTTAAATATCGGGGACCGCCTCTATTTATTTTATCTGAAAATGGTGGTCAAATATTTCGATATCAAAAGCATAACACAAGCATAAACAAGTTCAAAATCTCCATACGTGAGCAAATAGGATCTAAGGCTTATAAGGCTATACCGAAATAAGAACGCTGACGTATGGCGATTTATGTGAGTTTTTGATTTTGAGATAAAAAACAACCTCTGTCAAAAAAGCAGAGGTTTGAGTTTATTTAAATAATATCTGAATATGTAAATTATGATTCTAAGCTATCAAGCATCTCTTGGACAGAAGTAAACTTTTTGCTATGAATACCATTTTCAACATCTTTGATGGTTTGCGTTGTTTCTTCTGATAATTCACTTGGCTTGTTCATAAAAACAGGCACTGCATACAACGGATAGTCTGTAATAATATCATTTTCTTTAAATGTTGCTGCCGAAAAACGAATGGCTTGTTTCGGATGGTATTTTTCAATGAAGAATTTCAAACTTTTTGATTGTAAATTTGTGCCTGCCTTCACCTCGACTGGAATAACATTGTTATTGTATTGCACAATAAAGTCCAATTCATTGGTATATGATTCATTTGACCAATAAGAAAGAACCAGTTTTTCTGAATAGTTCACCAATTGTTGTAATACATATTGTTCTGTTAATGCACCTTTGAATTCTTCAAAAATTTCATTTTTATCCAAAAGTGTTTTAGCATCCAAAGACGACATAGCCGACAACAATCCAATATCAACCATAAATAATTTAAACACTGAAACATCTTTATAGGCATTTAATGGTAAATCTGGCTTAGATATACGATTTATTTTATGGATTAAACCGCATGCTTCAAGCCAAGCAATCGCATTTTCATATTCTTTGGCTCTGGAACCTTTTTGAATTTTACCATATACAAACTTTTTATTTTCTTTTGCCAGTTGTGATGGTATAGATTGCCATAATAATCTGACTTTTGCCAATTCATTTTTAGGCATATGTTTTGAAAAGTCATCTTGATAAGAAATTAAAATTTCATTTTGAAGGATTCGTACATTTTGAAAATCTTGATTGATTGCAAAATCAGAAACAACTGCAGGCATTCCACCAATAAAAAAGTATTTCTTTAACAGCATAATCAACTTATCATGAAAAGCACTCAACAACTTAAAATCACCTTTTTCAAGATGTTCTGCCATTATGCTTTCACCCATAGCATCCAAAAACTCATAAAAACTTAACGGATACAATGTTAAAAAGCTTACCTTTCCGACAGGAAAAGACAATCCTTTGTGTAAAGCAACACCCAACAAACTACCAGCAGCAATGATATAGTATTCCGGTTTTTGTTCTTGAAAATATTTAAGGGCCGTTATTGCTTCTGGGCATTCTTGAATTTCATCAAATAAAATTAACGTTTGTGGTGTGATTTTAAATCCGGCCAATATACTTAATGCTTCTAATATTCTGTCAGGATTTAAATCTTCTTTAAAAATATCTTGTAACGGTGTATTCTTTTCAAAAATAAAATAAGCTGTTCTTTCAAAATATTGTTTTCCGAACTCTTTCATAAGCCAAGTTTTACCAACTTGTCTAGCACCTTGAAGAATAAGAGGTTTATGGTGTGGATTATTCTTCCATTCTAATAAGTCTGTCATTGCATAACGTTTCATAAACAGTCTCCTTTATACATTATTCCAAATAACTTTTATATCAAAAATAACACTTTTCCAAACGACTTTCAACTAAAAAATGACATTTTTCCTAAAATATTAATACTCATCAGCACACATGATTGTCATAACTCTATTGGTAATATCAGGATTGCTTGGATCATCAGACATTCTGTCATAAGTTTTATTGTAATAGTCTATCTTAAACATGATATTTTCACCATTGTGAGAAAATCTTCCATAATCATGCTCAGCGTATGGATCATTTGCTTTTGTAAATTCATTAAAGGAACGGACTTTTTGCAATATTTCGGCTTGGTCTTCTGCTGATTTAGCTCTAATGCCTGTTGTTAGCATAACTTGTCCACCAATAAATGTTTTACGCAATGTATCATTTAATTGTTTTATTTTTTCTGTATTCATTGACGTATTTTACTCCACATTAAACCAATCCATACAAGTTGCTAATAAATCATCATAAGAACCAGAAGTTGCCTCTTGCATAAAGGTATCTATTTCAGATTGTGTTAAATGGGCTTTTCTCATGGCTCTTGTACAAGCACCTAAAATAGAAAAGGCATTGCTATCTATACCAATCAATTCAACTGTTATATTTGGATATTTAGGCATTGACGCCTCCAAAACGTTGAACTAGTATAAATTTTCTAAAATGGCGAAGGGCTTGAAAATAACTGTGGTGTGATCTACGTCCAGTTGTCCATTTTTCACCTTTAGGACCATGTTGTTCTAAAATAGTATTGATATTATCAGCTAATTGCTTTGCTGTATAATTTTCTTTTTCACATACTTTAGCAACTCTCCATGCATAGTCTATGGCTGTTGATGGATTGCCATTAATTGAAAATTCTCTATATCCTCTTTGAACTAAGTAAGCTTGAAATTGATTTAACATAAACGTTTCTCCTTTCTGTTTATTTATTGTTCAACTGATATGATATCTGTCATAACTGCACAACCACGTTCGGCTTCACGTTGACAAGCTTCTATTGCTTCTCTTAAAGACCAATAAATTGTCGGCATTAAAATTCCATTTACTTTTATTTGATACATAATAAAATCCTTTCTTTTCCGTTAGTTATAGGTATATTATATCGCATTTTTAGCCTTTCGCGAGCCCCCCAAACGCAAAAAAATTAGAAAAATTCTACTTTTTTGAGCCTTTTTCTACAAAAAATTAGAGTTTTATTAGTAAAAAGTAGAAAATTTAACCTCTACCTACGCATATACAGAGGTTAGAAATACAAAATTTCATCAATAACTATGATATTTTCAAAACATGCCCCTAGGGGCAGGAAGTAAAAAATAACCTCGATTTCATCAAAACCGAGGCTGTTTGCTATTTAAAATATCAATCTATTCAAAAAAATGATTTTAATATAAAACACCTTTTAACTCTTAATGTAAAAAATTCTAGTTGGATAATTATCTCCTATTATGCTAGGTAATTCAGTGCTAATTTTTTGAACTTGAAAATCAACACTAGATTCAAATGGGAATAAATTTTCATAGTAATTGTACGCAGCACATCTCCAATATGAAAATCCTTGATCGAAAATTAGATTTATAACATCCCCATTTTCTAGCTCAATAATTAAAATTCTATTGTGTTCTAGATATTTTTTATTTCTTTCTTGAATATTAAATTTTAGATCAATGCTTGCAAACAATTTATTTAAAACAGCCTTGCGTTCAGATGATCTAGGCCATTCATCGTAAAATTTACCGGGTGTATATTTTATATTATCTTCATTTTCACATGTTAATAAATTAATTTCAGTACACTTCCAATTATTTGCATATTTATTTTTTATTGCCTTTATAAAATTAAAGAATAAACCACAAGAAAGAGGATTTTTGATATAACGATCTTTGTATGTTATTTTTACTATATTGGATGAAATCCCGTTATTTAAACTCTCAGATAAAATATTTAACAAGCTTTGACCAAATAAATTTCCAGAACAGTTTACTTCAGAGGAAATATTATACATTTTATCAAAGCTTGTTTTGATATCGCTGTTTAATGCTACATCGTAAAATTCTTTTTTATCAATATCAATATATCCTGAAAGAATTGAAGTATTAACGTTACTTCCCCAATATGGATTTAATTTTTTTACATCTTTGTCTAAAGAACCATAAGCATACAAAACAGTACCGTTATTTATAACAGCCATTATATTCTTATTTAAATTATCTGGAATTGACTTTATTGAAACATTTTTATACTTAGAAAGCAATCCTAGAGTTTCTTTTACATCGTCACTAATTTTTGTCGCATCAACACATAAAATTGTATCAATTCCCATGGAATTATATCTATTTACTAATCTATATAATGGTGAGTTTGAAAAATCTTCATCATCATCTTGTTGAGGAATAAATAAATACAATTCCTTAATACTTGGAGTATCTTCAATTAAGCTTTCGATACTGGCCGAAGCGATAACAGTGGTGTCGCCAAAAATTTTCATATTGTCGGCTAAAGTATTTTTTGAAATCCATTCATCTGTTAAAAATTCTAAAGCCAATAGCCTATCTAGGTGTTTATAGTTGTATTTAGTATCATTTTGTAAAATACATTTATTACATGATTGCGCACAGTCACAAGTTAATGTATCTTTGGCATACTTAAATATGCGGCTTAGATTTTTGATAATATCATCAGATGAACAATATCCTGATGCATTTTTATCAAACAATTCTATTGAAAATCCTTTTTTATTAGATCCAACAAGTTTTATTTCTTTTGTTCCACAGCCAATTTCGTCAGTTTCGATATTCATATATTTGGCTATACCACTGCGAATTGCTACTGCCAATGAATATGCGAGAGTTTTGTCGTTAACAATTCCTCCGTTAATATCTGATAAAATAAGTTCCAAAACATCAGTTTTGACTTCAACTCCTAGAGAAATATTTTCCACTATTGAATATGGAGAATGATTACATTCTACTTTCATATTTCTCATGTTGTGATTAAAACTATTTGCACTTCTTAAACGATAATGTGATTTTCTAAACTCAACTCTGTTCTTTTCATTGTTTGCAACAACTCTGCCACACTCTAAACAAAGTATGTAGCCGTCACCACCGCCATTTGAGTAATGAATGACACTTCCTTCTTTATCATTTTTATATTTTATGTAAGGTAAACCCAAATAATTATTTAAATCATTGTGAGCAGTAACTAGTGGTTCACATAAATTTACAAAATGTTGAACAGATACGTTATTATTAACGGGAGCATTAAAATCAACAGAAAAACCTGCTGGCTGTATATACTTGTGAATATTATGTCTATCGATTTCTTCACCACATACATCACAGTGAATATCTAGTAATCTTGTTGATGTACCACTTGCACCACATTTATTACAACGCCAAAAATAACGAATTGACTGAATTTCTTTAACCTCGGTTTCAGATGCAGGAATGTGCCAATTTAATGTAATACCAGCTGATTTATATACAAGACCGTCAATAACAACATCGCTACCGGGAGCATACTCTCTTAATGCTGTGCAAATATCTCTTGAAGGCAATTCTCTTCTTTTAAATAAATTATCTTCTCTTTCACCATAGTTTTTTTGCATTCTATAGTCTTGATTTTCGATGCTATATCGATTGTTTGTATCAAAAGTTACAATATTTATTGGAAATCCATATCGTGGTAAAATTCCATATTCAATCATTTCCTTTAATAAATATTCATGAAGTAATCTTGTTTCGGTATTTTTGATAGCAATTAAACTTATCTTATGATCTTTTTCTCTCTTTTTTTGCTCTTGAATTGCATCATATTCTGCAAACCATTTTTTTTGCATATTTTCAATTTGAAGGCTCAATTCTGAAACAAACACATCAAAACTAATATGTTCATAATGTGTATTTTTAATTAAAGAGTTAATAGCAGCCTGAACACGATTATTTGTTCTAATAGCATCTTTGCAGAAACGTTTGAATTTGGAAAGCTTATTATCTTCAAAAGGTAACATAAGCCATTCCATATTAAGTTTGGTCGCATCATTAATTTGACCTTTAATTGATTCAAAAAAGTAGGATAACAACAAAGAATTTATATGTCTTAATAATACAATAAAGCTGTATTGGTCTACGTAAGGAGCATTTATTTTTGATGTAAATGCCCATTTAGGATGATTAAAAACATATTGGTCATGAGAGTTGTCTTTACATAAAGTAAAACTTATTGCTTTTGTTTCTTTACGTCTTCCTGCACGCCCAGAACGTTGTAAATAATTAGCAGGATGTGGCGGCACATTATTCATAGATGCAATTGTTATACCGCCGATATCAACACCCATTTCCATTGTGGTTGAACAGTTAAGAACATTTATAGCTCCGCTTTTAAATTCATCTTCATACCTTTTTAATAGTCGATGAGATTGTTGAGCCGAGTGTTCCGCTGTTCTGAAATATCTATTTCCAAGGATAATTGAGCTTGCAACGTTGCTCCATAACCCAAGTTTTTTTAAATTTTGTACATCTTCGTTGCTTTCAAGCCAATCCCGTCTTAATGAAATACATTCTTCATAAGATTTTCCTAATTCATTTTTAAAATCATAAATTGGATAATTATATTTATTACATTTAGGTGTTTTTTTGCTTGAAGAATAAGGGGAATAACCTTTAAGCACAACGTCTAAAGCCTTATTTGTCATAGGGCATATATAAATTTCTTTAGGTCTAGTTAAGCCAATTTTATTTACGTCTAATTTATATGTTTTTGTCGTTGATGGTGTTAAAATTCCAGTAGTAATTGTTAAAGCATCCCATGCTTCTTTCATAATTTGATTTAAAATATCTAAATGAAGATCATTATCTATGCTTAAATCAAGAGCATATGACAATAAATTTATTATATTTTTATTTTTTTTCTTTTTTGCTACTGGCCAGTTTTCCTGATCTAATGCTCTGTTTGTTCTTTGAAGAGCTCCCCATTTATTCCAGTTTTCAGGATAAGCAACATATCCATTAGCTCGAATATAAAAGTCTATTAGTATTTTAAGAAAGTCTTTCCATTCATTTAATTCAAAAAATCTATGTATGGTATCAGGTACTTTCGTAATTTTGCTAAAATCGTAAACTGTTGACAATAATCCTAATGTTTCAACATTATTCGCTTTTTTCGGTCTTCGTAACAATTCTCTCGCAAATAATATTTCTATTAAATTACGTCGACCTTTATCTGTATCAAAAATGGAATCTTTATCTCGATAATAATTATATATCCATCTTAAATCATTATCGTTAAATTCTTTTATTATTTGGTTCAAGACCTCATCTTCTTTTGCAAAAGAATCGTGTTTTTGTTCTAATTCTTTAATTGCACTTAACAAAACCGGATTTTTTGTTGTTTCATATATTTTTTTTAATTCTGCTATATTTATACTTCCTGATGGTCTTGTTTTTTCCTGTTCTAATAGTGAAACAACATGTAACAGTATACTTCTAAAACTATTTCTTTCTGAGTTTTGTTGTAATTGAACAGCCAATCGAGCGGTACCTTGTCGACTATCTGTAAAACATATCATTTTCTGCCCTTTATGAGGGTTTTCATCCAATTTTTCTCCTGCTTCAGCATAATTTAATAATGTTGGCAAAGCGTGACTTAAAACAAAAGGAGCCCCCTGCATAGGAAGAAATGATTTAATTTGGTCAATTTCTGGAGCATCACAACAATGGACATATTCATCATCTTCAAAAACATTTATCTTAATTCCATTTTCACAATTGCTAGACAATGAATTATCTGCAGTATTCAAATAAACAGAAGAATTATCATCTACATTGTAAATATATGCTGTGTGAGTTTCCAGTTCTACAATATTATTTTCTTCGTCTTCCAATGAAAACTCATCAACATTTTGCAACATCGTAGGATATAAGTATTTAGTGCCTGATTTTTTATCTTCACTGATTTTTGCTTCTAAGAAAGGTGTTCCACAATTTGAACAGGCTTTTACTCTGAAAACAGGAGCACCACATTCACAAGAGCATTGTTCTTTTAAGTAAATTTTTCCGTATTTCCACCCATCTATGTTGTCTTTATGCGTACATTTATCATTGCAGCAGGCCCATATACCAGGAAACGTCTTATGGAATAAATGCAAACGAAGTGGCAAAAACGCCTTTTCTTTATTAGGAGTAACGGATAATAAATCAAGCCATTCTGCTGCTTCTTCCTTTGAAATTTTAAAAGTCTTACATATTTCTGATAAGGTTCTAGCAACAGAACGTGTCCCATCTTCAGAAATAAAGAATGATCGTAATTGGCAAGCAAATTTATTGTTTTTTAATTCTTTAATAAGTACATCAGGATCCGTTATAATTTGCAGCTCAGATAATGATTTTGTTTGATTATCTGCTGTAATCGTTGGAATTTCATTATGTCCAAAAACAACTTCAATATTTTCTTCATTAACACCTGAAATACTTGATAAAAATTGTTTTAATTGTTGTTCTGCGTTTATGCTTCCGATAGTAGCAGATGTTGCGATAAACTTAACATCTTGAGCATTTACTTCAAATGCATCTAAAACTCTCTTCAGAAGTAATGACAACTCTGCAGCTTGTGAACCAATATATGTATGAGCTTCGTCTAGAATAATGTATTTTAACATTCCCTTAGATTTATCAATAATTTGCTTATCATTTGCTCTAATAAGCATGTACTCTAACATCGTAGTATTGGTAATCAATAATGGTGCAGGAGATAAGCGAAGTCCCTGTCTATCGGTTATTTCTTCCAAGGATTTTTTTTGTTCGTGATTTGGATTTTCAGTAGGTAATAATCCATTATAAAGACAGAAACGAATTTTACCTTTGTAAGGTTTAGTCCATTCGCTAAAACGTTCTTTTTGGTTCTGAATTAATGCATTAAGAGGATATATAAATAAAGCCTGGACACCTTCTAAAACGTTTGAGCTACCTTTAGATTGTCTTACCAAATCAGATATGATGGGTATCATAAAGCATTCTGTTTTTCCTGAACCTGTACCACTTGAAACAACCAATGAATTATTTGTATTTAATAATGTTTTCCAAGATTTTATTTGGTGTTCATAAGGGTGCATTGTTTTAGAAAATCTATATTCTGTAGATTTATCTAATACATTAACAAAAGAACGTTCGAGCAGTTTTCCGGACAACTCTTCAAAAGAATTGCTATCTGTTTTATAACTAAACATTGGTTCAAACACAGGGTCAGAAAGGAATTTTTCATCTTCCAATGAAAACTTATCTCTTAAAAACTCACGCAAATTTTGTGGCAATATGGATAAAGTGCTCATAATGGCATCTTTTGATTGCTCTGGTAATATTTTTAAGATTTCACTGTAACTGTTTCTTTTCATGTTATCCTGCCAATTTTTGGTTTAACATTATAGATATTGCAATTTTATACACTTCTATAAAATAATTTTGGTTAAAATTTATAAAATCTTTTATTGAAAATTTAATTAATTCATTAATATTTGATGTGTTTGAATTAAGCTCTTGATAAAAAGAATAAAAAGCACAGATTTGTGGGAAATTAACCACATCTTCTATAAAGTAATTAAATTTATTCAATCTAAATAAATGTTTTTCAAGATTACTTAATTCTGTCGGGTGTTTGATTTTTATTTCATTGTATACCTTATCAAATGGTAGATATATCCAATTATCTTCCTCTAATGAATTTTGTGTTTGCAGTTGATGCATCCAACACATTTCAACAATATTCCCGTATTCGTCAAATACTTGTTTTGTAAAAATTTCATCACTTAGCTCTTTAATACTTTTTGTGTTTGCGATAGAAACATGAGGAACGATATTTCCAAGTATAAGAAAATTGTGAAACTTTGAAAGCAAACCGCAAAGTGAATAATATACAGCCAATTCTATTTCGGGGAATGTTTCAGACAAGATATTAAATTGCTCATTAATTTGCGATTTTAGAATTTCTTCCATGCCTGGGATAGAAGAAAATGTTGTTTTAATATAGTTTAAATATTCTTCAATAGCGGTTTCCCAGAGTGAGAAAGGGATAGTTGCCGGAACAGATATTACTTCTTCTTTTATTTTTTGAAGCATAAATCTATCAGATGAAAAATAGACGAGCAATCTGCATAATATTTTTTCATCTGAACATAATATTTGCCAAAGTTTTATGGCCGATAGAGGAATGTCATGTGAAACAAAAATTTGTTTCAAACTACTAATGTCTTTCCATACATCAGATGAAAAATCTGAAAGATTTGCTAGTATGATATCTTTTATTTTTTGTTTATTGTCGGCCTCTAAAATAGCTTCTTCAATTTCTTCAAAAGAAGCATCTGCATAAGAAATTTCATTTTTTAAAATTACTAATTTATATAATTCTGTAAGTTCATTTAAACTAGTATCACTATATAAAATTAGAGGTTTGGTGTTTATTTGAGATTTTTTATCAGAAAACAGGATGTAGCAATTCTTTTTTAAATCAATTGGTTCAATACTCCAATATCCTGTACATATTTGGTCCTCCATCTTCTGCTCAAGAATAACAGGGGCACATTCAGGATCAGATAAATTGATGGCTTTGATTATTGTGTTTTTGAGCATGTCATTTGTATACATACCAAAATTTGCAGGCGGGATATAAACCGATTGGGTTTCTAGCAACAGATGTGTATCGTATCTTGAAACATTTATAAATCCCAAATTTTTATTTTCTAACGTTATAGATATTTTAACTTTGTCATCTTCATTTTCGGAATACCCGAATAAATTTTTTATATTGTCTTCAAAATCAATTAATTTAATCTCTGTTAATGCGTCATTTGTGTATATATGGCGTGTTAAAAACAAATTTTTATTTGTTCGTACTTTTGTACGTAATTCAAAATGAAGTTTATATTTTGAAGAAGATTTTAAGTTATTAAATATTCTAATTCTTTTGCCCATTAAATGAACTAAAGAAATATTAGAAGAATTTATACATTTTTTATTTTCATCAAAAAATGATACTCCAACTGAAGGGTATGGAAGATATATCAGAGATGTACCACCGCTATACCAATATATCTTAAAACATACTTTATCTGGTTTTGTTGTTGTAGTTTCAAATTGAAATTCACATCCATCAACTACTGTGCATTTTAATGAATCAGGTAATAATGGTTCAATTTTAATGGCATTTAAACTATTAAGCTTAATTACTCCATTACCATTTTCCAACGAATTAAAATTTATTGATGAACTGGGTGGTAATATCGTCACGCTAAAAATTTTAGAAATACCACCATGGGTACAATTGATATCAAGATTTCCCGAAAACTTATTGATGTCTACAATGGGGTGTGTTGTATCTTTGTAATAATAATTTATATATCGTGAAGAAACATCATTTTTTTTAGAAGTCTCATCATAATATATAATTTTTGGAATTCCACGATAAGCAACAAATGGGAAAGTTTTATACGTTATAATATTGCCTTCTACACAATATTTATTGTTTGAAGGGTTAGATGAATTTAATTGAACAAAAAAGTCATCAAATTCAAAACTTTCTTTGCATTTAATTAATCTGAAGACAATATCGTCAATTACAATATCAGTTACATATTCACCCACTGAACTATAATCATTGTTTTTTTCATTATATGCTATAAAGCATTCGCTTTCTCTTAAATACGCACTTCCATTGTTTTTTAATATTAATAGGCCATCTTCGTTTTCAGTAAATACAAGGGGCCTATTAACATCAATTGATTGAGAAATTGTGATGCTATTTGATTGTATTTTATTATCAGCACTGGATAAAAATAATGTTACAGAATTTTTGACATCAAGTCTATCGTCAAATTGTCTTATTTTATACTGTTTTTTTGATCCAAGTATTAAGTTTACAATAGCAATTGTTGTATTTTCGCTATCTAAGTTATTGATATAAAATGTTTGAGGTAATGTATTTACATCAGTAATTCCAAAATATTTTGAAAAATATTTAGCCTCTACATTAAATTCAGGAAAAATAAATTGAAATTTTAATTTATTTGAATTTTCTAAATCCAGTATTCTTTCAACTGTTGGGATTTTCCCCCATACTCTCACGCCTGTGGAACGACTTGCTTCTTCTACGAAACCACTCAACATTTTTTCAACAGATGCATCCTCCATAAGAAGAGGAAACTGAGACTTCCAATCTGGAGCTCGTTGATTTAATATTTGAATTGGATTTTTATACTCTTGTAGCTTATAATCTGTTTTTAGCTTGATAATAGTTGTTACTAAACTTGTAATAAGTTCACAAATTTCATCTTTTCTAATGGCTTCAGGAAGTATTTTTTGCAGATTTTTAACATATGCAAATAATTCAGCTCCGTTTGAGGTATGCTCTGTTGCAAATCTAATTGTATGATGCAGTATTTTTACAACAGGAGAATTTTTGC
Organism: Alphaproteobacteria bacterium; assembly: GCA_045638265.1. Lineage (GTDB taxonomy): Bacteria > Pseudomonadota > Alphaproteobacteria > CAAHEQ01 > UBA3637 > RGIG4140. The sequence continues at coordinate 17,475 of JAZUBA010000027.1, forward strand.
TTGCTGCCTGTATAAATTTAGAAGGAATACCACCATTTGCTACAATTGCACCTAAATATTTTTTACCAGAAACTAAAGTTATGTTATACTTCCAGTACTGTAAAGCTTCTATAATTGCATTGGTTCTTACGTTGGATTGATGTATTTTTAATTCGTCATTGGAAATAGATGAAAATATGGGATCCCATGACCAAGCACCACCCTTGTATTCACGTTTCCACCATTCAGAAGCATAAAGCACAAAGCAGCGAGAAAAATACTTATTTTTAAGCAAATCTACGAGCGAATGGTATTGACAGCAATATTTTAGTTTGTTTCTAAGATCTTCGTATTCTGCTTTGTTCATCTGATATGCATAAAGCATCATGCCATTTGGGTAAGGCATATTCCTTTTTTGTAAAAAATCTCTTAAAAATTCATGCAATATTTCCATATAGGTGCCTTTAATGAATACAACGTTATATTTATAGCATATTTTTTTAAATTATGCAACAAACTCGTTATTAGTAATAACTAAACTTAATTTAATATAAACTTCTAGTTATATTAATACTCTTTGATGTCACTTAATGAAACACAACTTCGGTTTTGATAAAATCAAGGTTCATCTTCTTAGCCTTTCAAAATAATAATAAAAAAATTTTATAAATTTAAAAACGGTTTTACATATCAAAGGAGGTGCGACAAAATTCTTTCATAACAAAAAGAAAGGATAAAATTGATGCAAAACGTTAAAGAAGAAATATTAAGTTTGTATCCCGATATATCAGATCAAGAAGCAGGTGATTATGCATTAAATTTGATTAACTTTTTCAAATTGGGAATAGAAATTATGACACAAACGGAGGATTGCAATGAAGAACATTATACAGAAGATGAAAGCCAATAAAACAAAGGCTTTTCAACCCCAATCCCGATGTTTTTTAGCGTACATTAAGTCCGTGTGGCGTTATAATAGACTTATAAAATAGAGGAGTTAAATTATGCGTAAAAAATATTTAAAACCAACACAAGAAGTTTGCAATAAAGCAATTCTTTTTGCTCGAGTATCTAGCAAACGCCAAAAAGAAGAAGGTGTTTCATTAGATGTACAAATGGAAGCTATTACCAAATACTGTAAAGATAAGAATTTAAAAATCATCAAAGATTTTTCTATTGATGAAAGCAGTATGAAAGGAGATCGCAAACAGTATCATGAAATGCTGGATTTAGCTCAAAAAACGTCTGGTCCTGTGGCTATTGTTGTCAACTATGTGGATCGTTTGCAACGGAATTATGACGATAGCTATTTGCTGAATAAGCTACGCCGTGAAGGTAAAATAGAAGTGCATTTTTTAAAAGAAAATCTTATCATTCACAAAAATTCAAACAGTATGGAATTAAACTTTTGGAATATGCATGTCTTAATGGCAAATGCTCAAGTAAATAATATGATAGATAAAGTGAAAGGTAGTCAAAGATTAAACCGGTCGCAAGGAAAATGGCAAGGATCAGCACCACTTGGATATTTAAACAGAAGAGATGAGGATAACAAAGCGACTTTGATTTTAGACCCTGTTCGAGCCCCAATTATCCAACATTTATTTGACGCATTTTCAAAAGGAGGACATACAACGAAAACAATTTGGTTATTAGCTAAACAGTTGGGTTTATGTTCTAAAATGAAGAAACGAAAAGGAATTCCTGTGAGTAAAAACACTGTTTATGACATCTTAACAAATCCATTTTATTATGGATTAATGTATTATGATGGCAAGTGGATTAAACATCAATATGAACCACTTATCAATAAAGAATTGTTTGAAAGGGTGCAAAGCATATTAACTCAAAATGGAACGCACAACCGCAACAATGTAGATGAAAATGCAGGCAAACTTTATATTTTTAGAGGATTAATACATTGTAAAGAATGTGGTTGCCTTATTTCACCGGAAACAAAAAAGAAAAATGGTAAAGAATATGTGTATCTGAGATGTGGACATTCAAAATGTAATTATAATTACTGTCATCAAAGTACCGTAAATGAAACAATTATTCTTAATCAGCTTAAAGAAGAAGTTTTTAATAAAATTACTTTACCAATAGGCATACAAGAAGCACTAAAGAACAAATTGTTAAAGGATTTAAAAGAAACGGCAACTTTTAATGCAGGCGTTAAATCTAATACAACAAATTTACTAACAGCATTAAAACAAAAAGAAGATAGATTGCTTGATTTTTATCTTGAAGGCAAGTTAGAACAATCAACATATGACAGCAAAAAGACCGAAATAGAATCTGAACGCAAACGTTTATTGGATAACATTGAAAAGTATAAAGAAATAGATAGCAAAATGCGAGACAAGATTATAAACATCGTTTCAATCGCAAGTGATTTAAAACATGTTTTTGATATAGCGATGACTTCTCAAAAAAGTGCATTGTTAAAATTACTGTTAAAAGATTGCAAATTAAACGACAAAACATTGGAGTATGAACTAAATAAACCATTTGATAAACTACTTTCTTGTCCAGATTACAAGCAATGGCCTGAAATTACTATCAATCATCTTGATGCATTTGAAAAGGTAGATGTGTAAATTGTTTATAAGGAAGAAATATCTTTACTTTTAGGTTAATTTAGGCTAAAATTTAAACGATAAAAAAATAAAAGTTGATATAAAAGGGTAAGTTTATATAATGAAAAATACATTGTTCCAAATTATCCCACTTGTAATATCACTCATTATAGGTGTGCTACTGTATATTGTAGCTTGTTACCTACATGAAAACTATAATACATTAAGCTCTTTATTAATGAATATTTCTGCCACATTAATTAGTATCACGGTAACTTACTTTTCATACAGTTTATTTAAGGAGTATTCAGATAGAAAATTGAATCAAACGTTGTTTGAATATGCTAAAGTACGTACAGATAATGAAATAATTAGTATTTTAATGCAAATACAGAAAATGACTTATTCTTTTGAAAATATGAATCGCTCTTTCAATGGATTGTCCGCATTAGTTGATATATCGTACAAAGACCTCTTAAAGCAATTAAAATTTGTTAATCTATTAGGGTATCAAATATTAAAAAAATGGGATGTTTCTTTAAATAATATAGAGAAAGCAATAGAGAATCCATATACTTTAAAATATCTTACAAATAAACAAATTATATCCCTTATAAATATTTTAAATCTGGTTGAATCTATAAACGCTATGTATCTCTATGGAAAAGATGATATTTTTGAAAAAATTGAAAAAATTAGTTCTAATCATGTAATTATTCCACCACACCAGTCTCATTTATCAGAAAGATCTATTCTTCTCAAGAAAATTCCAAACAAGCCTAATGAAGGTGTGGTTATTGATTCAGGAGATATTCCTATAGGTGATTTACAACAAGCATTACATTTTTATAGAATTAAGGATGTCAAAACCTATTCAAGAAAGATTTATGCTCTATTAGTTGCCATTAAAAGTTGGAAAGAATTAACAGGAAGTACTTTTCTTATTATGCAAAAAGATAAACGCTTCTGGGATCCTAAAAGGAAAAGGTTTGTATATTGATGAAGACTGTAGATGAAAAATATTAGTTACCTAAATTAATCTATTTTATGTCCGTAGTTATCAGGTATATCAATTTTATTTAATCGAAACTGTTCAGATATGTGCTTTTTTTGATTATATATTGATTCCATAAATGCTTCTATATTAACTTTTTGAAAGCTAAGAATACCACGTAATAATTCAATGATTTCCAAAATTGTAAAAACAACAAAAAATATTGTAGTAGACTTAATTAACCACGATAAGTCATAGTCTATTATATGAATTTTCCACTCAATAATCTCTCCAATAATTATTAAAATACATGCAATAATATCTGTACAAAAAAACAGAATCCAAAATTGCATTTGCTCCGTTATAGCTTTTTCTAATTTCTTTGCATATTCTACAGATGCATCACTATTTGGTTTTATTCCTGCAGTAAAAATCATTGCTGGAATAATTGCAGCAGATAAAATACCTAAAAACGTGATAATATTACTAAATTCTTTGCTTGACGAATAAAATGGGTAGTAATAATAACCCATAACAGAAAATAGTAATGAAATTAGTATTAAAATAACTCTAATCATTTAATTACTATCCTATGGTTTTATTTTTCCATGGTTGACAAAATAAAAATATGCATCAAGCATAGCTCTTCTTGTATCTTCAATATTGGGTAAATTTCCATCTACTAATATTTTTGATGGATATGACAAACGTAGATCATTTCCACGCATCTTACCTCCTTTACCAAAAGCAGTAATTTCTCCTTCGGGTAAATTTCGTAATGCTTGTTGCATTGGTGCCATTGAAATCTTTTTTTTACGAGTCTTATAACCAATATTTACAGATACATTTAAAGCTGCTCCATCAGGCAGATTATCCATTATATTTTGCAAATCAGCTTCAGACATAATGGCTTTTAAAACATCTTGAGCCCTTTCTTTCCAGGTACGTTTATTTGCTATAGAACTATATTGATCAACTTCTTTTTCCATTGTTTCTGGTTTTATGGCAGTCAAGGGAGTTCCTCCAACCACAATTTTTTTTATATCATCTATTCCACCTTGAACAGAATTAACATCAAGGGTTGCTTCGAGTAAAACCTGACTAGAACCAGAAATAACCTGAGTTTTTTCCTTTAAAAACCATGTTAAATATTCTTCTAATTGCTTTGTAGAAACAGATGGTGTTTGTATAACTAGTACATGATTTTTTATTACCAACCAGTACATTATCGAATGTACATACTCTAATCCTGTCGGAGCCTCTTTTTGTGCTAAATTTAACACAGGTGCATTTTCTTTTTTCTCAATTAATGGTTGCATAAATTTATCTTGGAACAGAGTTAAATCTCCAAAGAAAAAGTTATTAGAATCATTAGAAACGTTAATAAGCATTGTATTACCAGTGCTGTTTCCCTGATTATAGGAACGTTCTGCCCAATCCTCTTTTGGAGAAATACCAGCGGCATTCTTTTTTGACATAGCTGTTCGTATGGCATCTTCTAGCGTCAGTTCGCCAAAAGAATTCGTTAAATCAACCATATGACGATAGTGGATAGTTACTTTATTACTCATCAAAACAATCCTTGAATAGAAAAGTTATATTTTATTATACATAAATTAAAAGAAAATGCAATAAAAATATGAATCATGTGTAACCAATTTTATTAAGAATAAAAGTTAAATTAGTCCGTGTATTACCAGACTTCTCCAGCCAAGTCAGATAAGTCGCTAGAAATAGCGACTTTTTCTTTATTTTACAAATACTTATACTGGTCCGTGTACTGTGTTTTTCAAAAAGCTCTTTTTTCAGCCTTACACGGACTCACATTTCAAAAAATCCTTATTTTACAATGCTTCTGTCTTGGGATGTCAAAAATTCCTCCTAGAGATAGTAGGGGGTGATTAAGCTAAATTTTGATGTAAAAAAGAATGTTAAATATCCCATTCTTTATCTTTTATTTTTCCTGTTTGATAAAACTCTGTGATTAAATTAATAAAATCCTTAAAATCAGGATTTTCCTTGACAATTCTATCAATCATATCCCAGTCAAGCTCTTTTTTCTCTGTTGCGGGAATTAATATTTGGCTTTCTGATGGGTTTTCACAATCTAATCGAATCAATCCAATATCATGACCACTACATAAAATACGCAACTCATCCATGGCTTTTTCATCGATCGTTTGAGCTACAAGATATGAAAAATTAGCCCAACTTGAATTTGAAACAGTTTGGAAAAAATATTCTCTTATATTTGACAAATTAATCTTTATTTTTACTTCAAATGACCATAATGATGTTTTATTGAAAGCATGTTTACTAGCACAAGAAACAACATCTGCATTCCAACTACCTGAAAGATTTTTTAACCCTACTATATCCGGATGCAACCATTTGTTCCCATTGTTGCCTTTTGAATTTGAAGATTTTTTTTCATCTATTCTTTTGGGATATATATTTAGCTCATTATGCAAATATTCGCATAATTTCGGATACGAATCATGTTCTGGCTGTCCATTTGTTTTTGAGACTTTCTCAGCATCTTTAATTTCCTGAGCATCACTTTTTTCTGAATAGTAATATTTTCTTGGACGTTCAGCAGTAATTTTAATATTGGATGATAAAGATAAAATATTGTTTTTTTGTGAACCAATTTCAGCTACAAGCTGACTTATTAGCGCCTCAACAGTATCAACAGGAATAACGGTTGCTTTACTTCTCTCCATTTTAGCTTTACATTCATCTTGTTTATTATCCCATATCCATACTGCCAGTTGCCTTGCTGTAAAGTATTTGTTAGGATTATTTTTCAATATACTTACTATGGTTTTAGTTAAATTTAGTGCCATTTTTAAACTCCTTTGTGTTAAACTTTAGCATTATTTTTAAATGGTTTCAATATTAAAATCACTCCGTGTATTACCAGACTATTTCAACCAAAACGGACAAGTCGCTAGAAATAGCGACTTTTTTATTATTTTACAAACACTTAATTTTGTCCATGTACAGTATTTCTCAAAAAGCCTATTTTCAGCCTTACACGGACTCAAAATTCAAAAAAGCCTTTGTTTTCAATGTGTCCTTATCGTGATACTAAAAATTCATCTGCAAGCTAAAGTTCGTTAGTTGCATTAATTTTGCTAAAATATTTGTTGTCTTTTTATAAAAATCAGTATATTTTCTTATAGATTGAGGTTAATATGATATGTATTGATATTCTTGTAGAAAAGTTATTTAAAACAAATAAGAACTATAAAAAAAACAATAAGAAAATCATATGTATTCCTACAAAAACATAAAAACTGTAAGTTTTGAAATACGAATAAGGTGTATAATATTTAAAATGATAATTTTTTTGAAAATGAGGTTAAATAAATGTGGCTTTTATTTTCTTTAATAGCATCCATAGTTAATGCACTTTATTATCTTTCAATACAAAATGCTAAAATAAGTGCCAATGTTTTTATGGTTTATCGGGGATTTCTTGTCGTTATACTGCTGTTGCCAATTATTTTGTTTTTTCCTGTAAAGTTTTCCTTATCATTTTATTTAATGTCTGTTCTACAAGGAATTATAGTTGCATACACGGATTATTTAAGCTTTAAAATTAATAAAAATTATGGGGCAGAAACTGTTAGTTCTATTACACCTCTTACAGTCGCTATCGTTTTTGTTTTATGGTGTTTTATTTCTCCATCCATTGTTTTAACTTATCTTGATAATCCTATTAAAACATTTTTTATAATAAGCTCTTTATTTGGTGTTATATGGGCACTTTTAAATTATCGTAAAACGCCTCAAACAAAAGAAGCTTTTGTTTCTTTGATACCAGTATTATTTTTAAGCTCTATGATTGCTATTTTAAATAAACTCATTATGTCTTATTCTGGAGAAAATCCTTTATTAAGTGCTTGCTGGCGTGTTTTTATATTGAGTTTTATCATCGGATGTGTGCATATATGTCTATATATTAAGAAAAAACAACCATTAAAAGCATTAATTGATGTAAAAACATTATGTAAAGGAAGTATTCTTATATTATTAATCACAGCTTTGGTTTGTAAAAGTTTAGCAATGCTTTATACTCAAAATCCAGCATATGTATCATGTATTGTTTATTTAACATCTGTCTGGATTATGCTTTTTAGTTATATTTTTCCATTTTTTGAATTAAAAAAACAAAACGAACAAGTTCACAAGAAATATGAGATTTTGTTTATTGTTTCCATCATATTGCTTATTTTAGCAACCCATTAAATATTCTCCCAAATTTTATATCCCAAAGGCTATGCTTACTTGATTCTATTAGAATTACATCCTTTTTTATAAAAGGGGTGTTTGATGAAAAAATATTTTATTTTATTTATAATATGTATCCTTGTTATCAGTGTTTTGTTTTTTATTTTTTGGATAAGACCAATATCACAACCAGTTTTAAAAGAAAATAACACCATAACACTGCCGATACATACTGTTAAAAAACAAGCTTTTACATATACTAAAAGTTTTATAGGATCGGTAGAGGCCATTCAATCAGTTTCGGTTGTTCCTTATCTATCTGCTTACTTGAAGGAAATTTATGTTCAATCAGGAACAGAAGTATCACAAGGTGAAACTCTTTTTTTGTTGGATCAAAAAATTCCTTTGGCAGATTTAAATCAAGCGAAAGAAGCTGTCAAACAAGCATTTGCCAAACGTGAAAATGCTCAAAATTATTATGAACGAATGAAAAACACAAATAAAAAAGCTATTTCTCCTACAGAGTTAGAGCAAGCAAAAACAGAATATGAAGCCGCAGAAGCATCCTATCAAAAAACATTGTCTGCTGAAAATCAAGCACAAACAATTTATAATTATACAATTATTCAAGCACCTATCAGCGGTTGGGTGGGTGATATTACGGCAACCATTGGTGAATACCTTTCACCTGAAAACAAAACATTAGCAACAATTGTTCGTTTTTCACCAATTCGTTTGATTTTTTCTATCCCTATGTCCGTGTATAAAAGTGATTATTTATCTCACGATAAAGCGACTCTACAAGTGATACTGACAAGCGGACAAGTTTTGGAATTTACAAATTTTAAAATCGCACATAACAATCAAGCAGATAAAGCAACAGATTCTCTTTCCTTTTTTGTAGATGTACCAAATGACAACAAGCTTTTAATACCCGGTGCGTATATTCAGATCCGTTTTGTATATTCGGAACAAGGAATTTTGGCAGATAAAAACTGGATAACGTTAACACCGACAGGTGCAGAAGTAACCCTTTTAAAAAACGGAGTTATTATCAAACAACAAGTTGAAATCGGAGCGCCAATTGGTACTCAATATTGGATTAAATCAGGATTAAACAAAGGAGACACTATCATCACAGTACCTGTTTCACCTTATCAAATTGGACAACCAGCCGAAGGAATACCACAATGAATTTTTTTTTTATTACACGTCCACACTTTGCAGCTGTTATTGCATTAGTTATGGTATTAGCTGGTATTATTGCCGGTTTTGTATTGCCAATTTCACAATACCCCGATATTACACCACCTCAAATTATCGTATCAGCCAATTATCCTGGTGCAAACGCTTCTGTATTGGCAAATACTGTTGCAACTCCAATTGAAAATCAAATCAATGGCGTGGAAGGCATGCTGTATATGTCTTCTACATCCACAGATACAGGTCAATATACATTAACAATCACTTTTGACATTGGCACTAATCCTGATATAGCACAAGTAAAGGTTGAAAATAGATTAGATAAAGCAAAACCTTCTTTGCCTCAAATTGTGGTACAAGAAGGATTAGACGTACACCAACAATCCGCCAACATTTTAGCTTTTATTGCACTTACCTCCCCTAAAGGAACTTATAGTCCGCTCTATTTGAGTAATTTTGCTTTTACACATATCCAGAATCCGTTTAAACGAATCAAGGGAATGGGAGATGTTAATATTTACGGACCGCAACATAGTATTCGTATATGGTTAGATGTCAAAAAAATGAATGGGATTGGTATTGATACTAACGAGGTAATTCAAGCTATTGAATCACAAAATCAAGTAGCAGGCGTTGGCTCACTTTCCTCAGCTCCTTCACCACAAAATACAAATCAAGTACTTTCTATTACAACAAAAGGGTTACTTTCCACAGTAGAAGATTTTGAAGACATTGTTGTGCGTGCTAATTTAACAGGCGGAATAGTCCGCCTCAAAGATATCGCCCGTGTTGAAATGGGTGCAGATAGTTATCAATTAAATGCCAGTTTTAACAATCAACCGTCCGTTGTTATGGCACTGTCTCAATTACCTAATTCTAATTCATTAGAAATTATGAACAATCTTAAAAAAGAAATAGCGACATTAGAAAAATCTTTTCCTGACGATATTAAGTTTAAAATTGTTTATGATTCAACCACCTACGTTCGCGTTAGTATCCAAGCTATTTTAATAACTCTTGCTTTAACTTTTTTATTGGTTATGGCTGTTGTTTATCTCTTTTTGCAAGATGCACGAGCAACACTGATTCCAATGATTACGATTCCCGTATCTTTAATTGCAACTTTTATCGTTATTTATATATTGGGGTTTGATATTAACATTCTCACACTATTTGCCATGATTTTAGCCATAGGCTTAGTGGTAGATGATGCCATCGTTGTTGTAGAACGGGTTCAATATCTGATTAAACAGCGTCAAATGACTAGCGTACAAGCTTCTGCTCAAGCCATGAAAGATATTTCCTCATCTGTAGTAGCAACAACTTTAGTTCTAATGTCTATTTTTATTCCTGTTGCACTCATGGCGGGCATGACAGGTAAGATTTATCAACAATTTGCCGTAACATTAGCGACTGCCGTTTTCTTTTCTGCTGTTAACGCACTTACTTTAAGTCCAGCTCTCTGTGCCATTTTTCTCGAAAAAAAGAAAGAAAAATCGTTATATTGGATGATGGTTTTTAATAGTATTCTAGATAAATGCGAACAAATTTATATCAAAACTGTCTCCTTTTTATGTAATCGTATTAAAATAACATTGATAATAACAATTTGTGTCATTGGTATGTTGGGACTTTTATTTTTCTTTATTCCCAAAGGTTTTGTTCCACAAGAAGATCAGGGAATTATTATGGCGTCTTTGCAATTACCTGCTACGGCTAGTATCAACCAAACAGAAGCTCTGTTACGCAACATATCTGTCGAAACACGAAAAATAGACGGCATTCAATCTTTCATTGGTATTTCAGGTAACAGTATGCTTTCTGCCGGAGGTGAAAATATCGGAATGGCTGCCATTGTTTTAACACCTTGGGATAAACGAAACAAAGCAAATCTTTCAATGGATGCAATTTTATCCAAACTGACACATAAATTTTCCAGATTACCTGATGCAACCATCAACTTTTTTGCAATGCCCTCTATTCCGGGTGTTGGTAATGCCGATGGAATCAGTTTTCAGTTAAATGCACTCAATCAAAAAACAAATCCTCAGGAATTAGATGAAGCTCTTCAAAAAATATTAACTTTTATTAATAAGAACAATCTCTTTTCTTTCGGTTTTTCGCCATTTACCGTTGATACACCACATGTTTATTTAGATATTGATCGTACAAAATTAGCAGCATATCAAGTGCAACTTTCAGACTTGTTTTCAGTTTTACAAAATAATTTAGGCTCTCGTTATGTCAATAATATCACCTTAGACGGACAAATTAACAAAGTTATCATTCAAGCGGATTTTTTAAATCGTCAAGATATACCGGATATTGGTCAGCTTTATGTTCCTAATATATCAGGAAGATTGATTCAAATTCAAAACTTCTTAACAGAAAAAATTGTAGTCAGTCCTAAAATCATTTACCGATTTAACCAATATTTAAGTGCGGGAGTTACGGCTCAAACAGCTCCTCATGTCAGTTCAGGAACAGCCCTTGATGCTATTCAAAAATTTTTACCGCATCTTGGCAACAAATTTTCATTAGCTTGGACAGGATTAACATTACAACAAGTTGAAACTGCAGGACTGGCTATTATCCTCATTACGCTTGCCCTCCTTTTTTCTTATCTCTTTTTAGTTGCCTTGTATGAAAGTTGGTGGATTGCCGTTGCTGTTATTTTAAGTAATATTTTTGCCGTTATAGGTGCTTTGCTCGGATTGAATTTTTCAGGACTTTCTTTAAACATTTATGCACAATTAGGAATCGTCATGCTTATTGGTCTTGCCAGTAAAAATGCTATTTTAATCGTTCAATTTACAACACAATATCAACGCTCTGGCATGGAAACAACAGCTGCTGCTTTAAAAGGTGCCAAAGAACGGTTTCGGGCTGTTGTCATGACCGCTTTAACTTTTATCTTAGGAACTTTTCCAATGGTTATAGCAACAGGAGCCGGCGCAGCCAGTCAACGCTCTATCGGAACAACAGTATTTTATGGTATGATTATGGCAACACTCATCGGTATTTTATTTGTTCCGGTATATTTTGTTATTTTTGATAAAATTTCACTCAAATATCTACAAAAAAAACAAACCATAAAAATGTTCTTTCTTTTGATTTTGTTTGGTTGTTTGTCAGCCTGTAAAATGGGACCCGATTATGAACAACCTCAATTTTTTACCTGTTCTGAACTGCAAAAAGCACTTGATACCAATACACAAGAAACATATCATTTTACGCTCACAGAATTAAATGACAAAACACTGAATACGTTAATTCAACAAGCTCTTAAAAACAGTCCGACTTTAAAACAAGCACTTTGGCGTTTACGAGAAACACGGGCAAGTTTAGCTATTTCACGAGCAAGTCTTTTCCCGATAATAGATATTTCTGCACAATATAATGATATCAAAAACAGTAAAAATATGGCTCAAATTTTAAATGAGGATTATTTCCAAATAGGTTTGGATGCCTCTTGGGAATTAGATTTATTCGGAGGGCAACGTAGGCGTATTGAAGCTGAAAAAGCCAATTTTAAATCCACATTATATACTGTTCAAAATACAACAGTATCTTTAACAGCAGAGGTTGCTCGTATTTATATTCAAACCCATACGTTACAAGAACTCATCCGACAAACACGAAAAAACATTCGTTTGCAAAAAGAAATGACTGACTTGATAAAAGATAAACAACAAACAGGGCTTGCAAGCAATCTTTCTTTAGAACAAGCTCTTTATTTACTTAAAAATACCTCCGCAACTTTAACAGACTTGGAATATCAATTAGCAGAAAGTCAAAACGCTTTATCGTTAATCGTTGGTTCTTTACCGGGAGAAATAGACAATTTGTTAAAAACAAACAAACAATCTCTTATTAACAGACCTTTTAATTTTGACTTAAACAAAATAACAAAGATTTCAGCCGAAGTAATTCGGTATCGTCCGGATGTACGTGCAACAGAAGAAAATCTTATTGCTCAAAATGCATTAGTAGGCACCGCCATTGCTGATATGTTTCCTAAAATCAGCTTGTCTACTTTATTGGGATTAGAATCTTTAAAATGGGGAAAACTTTGGGAAAAAGATAGTATAACACATACGATTACTCCAGCTATAACAGTACCGCTTTTCCATTTCGGAGCATTAAAAGAAAATGTAACACTTCAAAAAGCTATAAAAGAAGAATATACGTTTGCCTATCAACAAGCACTTCTACAAGCTGCCAATGAAATAAAAAATGCAATTATTTCTCTTTATAAAGAAAAACAACATTATTTATTGTTACAAGAAACATATAATCACGCAAATACTGTTTCTCAACTTATGCAAAATAAATACAAAAACGGCTTAATTGATTACACCGATGTTTTGCAAGCAGAACAAAATCGTCTTCAAGCTCAAATACAAATGATTAAATCCTCTGGGGCATTATATACCAATCTCATTCGTTTTTATAAATCAGTTGGTGGCGAATTTACTCAAAAAATAAAATATTAAAATTTTATAATCAATTTTTATTTGACTTTAAATTAATACTAATATATGGTAATAATAATTTAAAGTAATTTTTATTTGTTATGAGGTTTTAATAAATGAATTTGTTGAAAAAAACAGGCTTGAAGCGTTTTGTTCTGACTGTGCTTTTAACAGGAATTTTGGTATATGCTTTTAGCATGCTATATATGGGAACAATACAAAACGATCTTGCCAGAATTGATATTACAAATATAGGGGGAAAAGATAATGCGATTGTCTTTTTATCGGATGTTGAACATCAAGAACCTAATTGGTGTAAAAAAAATAATGGTAGTTGTTCAGTTCTTACAATTAAAATTTTACCCTTTTGGAAAAAATACAATGTAAAATTTAAAGCACTTGGCACGGGGACAATTCAAATCAATTTGTTAGGTCCGTATAAAATAGATAAAGATAATAAAAGAGCTAAAATTTTGGTTGATTATAAAAATTTTTATGTTAATGGAAAAAATATATTTAAAAAGAAAACAAGTGTTTGGCATGATGAATCATTTAAACACAAAATATCAGTCAAAAATGATGAAATTATTGAATTTAAAATTGATGCTCGTCAGCATATTCCATTTGACAAACTGATGTTTTTAAGTGTTTTAATATTATCTTTTTTCTTTTCTTATAAATTCATTCATTACATTTCAAAATTTAAAATTATTGAAAAAAATAGTCGGAGTGATGTTTTATTTGTAACTTTATTCTTGACGCTATTATTTATACCAATGTTTTATATTTCAAATGAAGATACATCAGCTCAAGAAAACAGAATGTTAGAAAAATACCCCGCATTTTTAAATGAAAATGGTATAAATAATCAGTTCGGAATGCAATTTAATAATTGGTTTAATGATCGGTTTGGTGGCAGAGAGCAAATCATTGAATTCTATACTAACATTATGTATAATATAAACAAAATTTATAAAAATAATAAAGCATATTTTTTTAAGGACACCGGATGGATATTTTCTAAAGTTTTTCAACCACAAACACCCTCAAAAACAAAAATACAAAAAATCGTCCAAAGCATTCAACAATTTGACAAGTTTTGCAAAGAAAATAATATAAAATTATATGTATTAATTACTCCTCACAAAGAAATGATATATTCTGATTTGTTGAAAAATTATGGCTATAATTCCAAAAAAGAAAAAAAATTTCAAAACTATATTCAAGAAGTAGTTGTTTCTTTTACAGACGGGAAAATTGTATATCCTTATAATGAACTCTTAAAAGGAAAACAAACTGATTTTGTCTTTTTTAAACAAACACATCACTGGACTGATTATGGGGCTTTTCTTGGATATGAAAAATTAGCGACCCATATTTTAAAAGACTTTCCAAATTTTGAAAAAGTTGAACTAAATGATTATGTAATTTCTCATTCAAATTATATTAGAGACGATTGGGATAGAAAATATCATAAAGGACACACAACAAATTTACTAAACTTAAAAAACCAACCAGATGAAGAGATATTAAATACAGAATACATTTATTTTAATCCAAAAGACAAAATAAAATTAACAGAAGAACGTTCCAAATTTATAAAAGATTTTAAAAATTCTTCTGTACAAAATAATTATCGTTTATTTTTATTTGGAAATTCGCAAAATGAAAATTTATTACAATTTATCACAGCTTCTGTTCAACAAACAAAATATTTAAGGCTAAATAAGGGACAATTTTCAGCCGATGAATCATATAAATTTATGAAACATTATAAAGATGAATTTTTAGCCTACAAACCTGATTTTGCAATCATAGCTCTTTCAGCAGCCAATCTCCAATTCTTATCTGATTTATTTAAGGACTAAAACAATGTTATTTTCTTCTATGACTTTTGTTTATTTATTTTTGCCGATTGTTTGTGCTTTTTATTTTCTTGTACGTAAAGATATGCACAATTATATTTTATTAATAGCCAGTATCTTGTTTTATGCTTGGGGTGAACCACGATATTTGGCTATTATGTTATTAGTGATATTGGTTAATTATATTGGTGCAAACTATATAAACCATTATCATAATTTAGGTAGAAAAATATGCTTATTATTTACTATTTTAGCTAATTTGAGTTTTTTATTTTACTTTAAATATTTCAATTTTATTATTGAAAATATGAATAACCTATTCTCTACCAATATTGATGTCGTAAAAGTTGTTATGCCTATTGGTATTTCTTTTTATACTTTTCAAGCTATTAGTTATGTTGTTGATGTTTACCGTAAAGATGTTGAACCACAAAAAGATATTTATAAATTAGCACTATATATCTGCTTGTTTCCACAACTTATTGCCGGCCCTATCGTAAAATATCATGATGTTGCTGAACAAATTAAAAGCAGAACAGTTACATTTGATAAAGTCGCTTATGGTATTAAGCGTTTTATTATTGGATTGTCAAAAAAAATGTTAATTGCCAATACATTGGGAGCTGTCGCTGATAAAATTTTTCAACAACCGGCTGAACAATTAGATATTGTAACAGCTTGGATTGGTGCAATTGCTTATAGTTTTCAACTTTTCTATGATTTTAGCGGATATTCAGATATGGCAATCGGTTTAGGAGCTGTTTTTGGATTTAAATTTTTAGAAAACTTTAATTATCCATATATTTCAAAATCCATTACAGAGTTTTGGCGAAGATGGCACATATCATTATCAACATGGTTTAAAGAATATTTGTACATCCCATTAGGTGGAAATAGAGTTACAAAAATAAGAAATTGTTTTAATTTATTGGTAGTTTTTTTTGCAACAGGAATATGGCACGGAGCATCTTGGAATTTTGTTTTATGGGGAATATGGCATGGTATATTTATCTTGTTTGAAAAAATAACCGGTTGGCATAAAAAAGAAGGTAGTTTAGCTCTGTCCTTAATCAAACATATTTATTGTATTTTTATTTTTGTAATAGGTTGGGTAATATTTAGAGCAGAAAATATGTCGTATGCTTATCAATATATTCAAAATATGTTTAATTTTTCAAGTATACAAAAAACTACTTATGACTTATCTTATTACTTTGACCGCTTGGAAATTATTGCGTTTATTGCCGCTATTTTATGCTCTCTACCTCTTTTCAGAAAAATACTTGAAATCAATCGTAAAAAAACAATATTAAGAGTTGTTGTTAATGTATGGTTGATGTTTTTGTTTTTTTGTTCAACAATGTGTATTGCGGCATCAACTTATAATCCGTTTATTTATTTTAGATTTTAATTTTAAAATAAAATATTAAAAGTTATAGCAGTTTCATTTTTCAATTATTATCATAAAATGGTTTACATTTATATTTGTATTGGTATA
The DNA here is from genome assembly GCA_045638265.1 of Alphaproteobacteria bacterium. Classification (GTDB taxonomy): domain Bacteria; phylum Pseudomonadota; class Alphaproteobacteria; order CAAHEQ01; family UBA3637; genus RGIG4140. The sequence goes on from JAZUBA010000027.1 coordinate 34,304, forward strand.
TATTACCATAAAATCTATAAACACTTAAGGTATTTAATATGCGAAAAATTATATGTATTTTTTTAATTTTTATTGCAATAATAAACATTTGTCAAAATAAAATTTCCTCATTACAAAAACCAACTCAACCTTTGGCTTCTATTGTGATTACATCTTATAACAGAACTCAACTTTTACAAAGAGCCATTGAAAGCGCCATCAATCAAACATATAAAAATATTGAAATTGTTATTGTAGATGATGGTTCAAAGCAAGAAACACTTGATATATTAAAAGATTTAGAAAAATCCGATACAAGAATAAATGTTGTTTTATTACCCAAAAATTCTGGGACAGCAGCTTTTCCTCGCGCTGTCGGAAATTCTGTTGCAAAAGGAAAATATATAACAACACTTGACAGTGATGATATTTTAATGCCTGAAATGATTGAAAAAGTAGTTAATTATATGGAAAAACATCCACATGTAACACTGCTACGTGTTTCAACAAGACATTATAAATCCGGTAACAATCCATACACGCAAAACTGGAAATTTATGTTTCCTTTATACCATTTAATATTTTATTCCATTGGTCAGGGAGGATTTACGTTTAAGCGAGAATTTATTGAAAAACATAATATTTATCCCAATCCGAGTATGCGTTGTGGTGAAGATTGGGATTTCATCAGTAAAATGTTACTACATAAAGCAAACTTCGCCCATTTACCAGGATATCCGCTTTATATTGTTAGAAAACATAATGAAAATTCGTATAATGATTGTTCCAAAAATATTAATGCTAGTTTTAAAAACATAGTATATACATTAACACAAGATACTCAACAAATATCAAAATGTGAGCTTTTAAAAAAAGTTATAGAATTTAATCCTACTGTTTTTGATGAACCAACAAAAAGAGCTGGGTTAAAAGAATTTTGCCCATAAAATAATTTGCATTATTTTTAATTAACACACCCAAAACAATCTAGTTATATTTTTTTTATGGTATTTTGTTTGAATATGTGCTAAAAGAGAAATATGAGGAGTATATCATGAAGAAATCTATATTTATTTTGCTATTATTAATTTTGTGCAGTAGTTCATTTTTTATTTATCAAAAAAAGAAACAACCTCTTGTCTCTGTTGTTATGCCAATTTATAACAGACCCGATTTAGCACCACGGTCTATTGAATCCATATTAAATCAGACCATGAAAGATTTTGAATTTATTATTGTTGATGACGGATCTGTTGAAGAAACAAAAAAAATACTCAAAGCTTATGCGAAAAAAGATTCACGCATCCGATTAATTCACAATCCTCAAAACAGAGGTATTGCCTATTCCAGACAAAGGGGGCTGGATGCGGCTAAAGGAACTTTTGTTGCTATTATGGATTCAGATGATTGGTCTGTTCCGGATCGTTTAGAAAAATCCTTGGCTTTTATGTCTAATCATCCTGAAGTTACAGCAATGACCGCCGGAATTGCCTTTATACCAAAAGGAGAATTCATTCCAGAATATACCATTGAAACACCAACCCAATACTCTGTCGGAAGATTACCAGGAGAGTTTGAAGTAGAACTGATGTTTTACAATAATTTTCCAAATGCCAGTGCATTTTTCAAACGCGATTTTGTTAAAGAAAAACAGATTAAATATGATACTAATTTAGTCGCCGCAGAGGATTATGATTTTTGGAGACAATTCATTTTTAACGGAGCCAATATGGCATCTATTTCTGATGTTCTTCTCTACATTGGTCGTGATGATTTGAAACCTCAAAATTATTATAAAGCAATGAATGAAAATTCTACTCTTATTCATAAAAAGATTTTTTCGCTGTTTTTTGTACCCACACAAAAAGAATTAAAATTTAAATACAACACTTATGAAAAATGTAAAATTTTAACAAAGATAAAAGAATCTAACTTAAAAAATCCTCGTATTCCACAAATTTACTTAGAAAATAAGTACAATTCCATGTGTCCCGTCAATTTTGAAAAATCATATTATTTAACGCATCCTCTTAACCATTGGGATAGTTTTATTGAACAAGCAGATGAAACTAAGTGGATACGAATTTCCACAAAAAACACAGGGAAACTTGTAAAAATCGATAGTGACAAAATTGAAATACATTGGGACGGATATCCCACAGAAACATTTGTACATCAAGAAAACGGAGAATGGATTTTTGTACCAAAAGGTGAAATCGTAACTTTAAAACATATCAATTGGTCGGATGACTTTATTATAACAAAAGACAATAATGGTTGTCGTGTCAAAATAAAATCAGAATGTGCAAAAATCAAAAAACCGAGTGATGATACTATTTGGATTGATTGGGTAAATAGTTTATGGGCTAATGAAGAATTTAAAAGAAATGACAAAGGTTTTTATGAATTTACCCGAGAAATTGAATAAGATATCATTTTTTAATTATTAAAAAAGAGAAGTATGCTAAAAAAGATTTTTATTGGTATCATGTTTTGTATTATTGGTTTTGGATGTTATACATATTTATCAAAACCTAAAATTTCTGTTGTAATGAGTACATACAACCGTGCTTCCTTTTTACCACGTTCTATTGAATCCATTCTTAACCAAACCTTTACGGATTTTGAATTTATTATTATCAACGATGGCTCACCCGATAATTCAGCTGAAATTTTAAAAAAATATGCGAAACAAGACTCTCGCATCCGAGTTATTACAAACAAGCAAAACAAAGGATTAATTTATTCTTTGAATAAAGGATTGGATGAAGCAAAAGGCAAATATATCGCTCGTATGGACGATGATGATATTGCTTTGCCCAACAGATTTGAAAAACAGTATGCATTTATGGAAAAAAACAAAGATTTTGCTGCTGTCGGTTCTTGGGTTGCCAATCCAGATGATAACAAAAAATGGGCATTTCATAGTGAAACATCTCCTGAAAAAATAAAAGTTTTGCTATATTTAAATAAAGTGCCAATTTCTCACCCTGCCTCATTTTTAAGACGTAGTTTTTTAAACAAACATCATATTCGGTACAGTTATAAATACAAAGCTGCTGAAGATCGTAAATTTTGGTTAGATATTATAGATGCCGGTGGAAAAATAACAAACATACCGGAAGTATTGTTATTGTTTAGATTACATGCATCAAATCCTGAACAATACTATATAGATCAAAGAAATAACGCAAACCAATTTTTTCATGATGAAATTCTATCCAGATTTGGAAAAAATACTGATTTTGACAGTTTAAACAGGTGTAAAAATCTCAAAAAAATGGCCGTTCAAAATAAAAAAATAAAACTTATTTCTCAATCTCTTCTTGACTTATTCATTAAAGATGAGTGTCCTCTTGATGATAACAATGAAGTAGTACATCCGTTGTGGGCGGGTTATTTTAGTTTTAATGGCAACAGGGTGTGTAGATACAAACATCCGGATTGTGCGACAATCGTTAATCAAACATCAAATGTAATGACAATCAAATGGGATGCTTGGGGAGAAGAAACTTTTGAAAACAAAGAGGGTGTTTGGTTTTTTAAGCAATAATTTCAAATTTTAATATATGAGGGATAATTTTTATGATTTATCAACAATTATCATTATCGGATATTCAAAAAAACAAAAAACTATCTCAAATTTGGAATTTAGTTTGTGAAGCACACAAAGGACAAAAAAGAAAAGGGACGAAAAATGGCATTCATCCTGATTATACAACTCATTTATTTAAAGTTATGGAAATCATGGCAAATGTTTTGGGTAATCCCAAACAAACCATTCAAAATAAAAATTTATTGCCATTATTTGCTATGGCTTTAACTCATGATATGATTGAAGATACCGTTATAAATTCACAGGAAAAACTAACGCGAGTTTTAGAACCAATTTTAGGAACTTCTGGTGCAAAAAATATTGCATTTGTTATTCAAGAACTATCTAACCCGCCACAAGGCTTTTCTGGAAATACGAAACAAGAACAGGATGAAGCAAAAAAAATATGGCAAATTACCCATGTTAAAAATATATCTGTTTTTGCAAAAATGGTAAAAATGGCCGATCAAATATCTAACATGATAGATTGCGTAGATATGAATATGACAACAGTTAACAAACAAGGAAAAAGAATAACCGAATGGTCAACCAAAAAGAAAGAATCATATACAAACAAAGCCCTATCTGTTTGTCATGCTTGTTTAATCGGTACTCAGAACACATCCAACCAACAAAAAGAAGTTTTTTGCAAACTAATGAATTTGGCACACTCTACTTATGATTATACAATTTTAAAAATAAACAATCCATTTGTAGAAAGCATGGATTTTTATAATACACTGCATTATTCTGCAAAACAACGAAATTTGTTTGAAATAAAACCGTTGTTTGTTACGAAATCAGCTTTTCATATCACAAACAGTTTTATCAATGAAAAATAAACCTATTGTTTTTTTGCTATTTGTGATGTTAAAGAGATAATTGTTCCCGTTTCTGTCTTTTTACGCTTTTCATAATTTTTTTCCATTGGATATAAGATAAAACAGCCAGAACAGTCCAAATAATATTCAAAGATAACAAGTAAAAAGCCGGTTGAGGTAATAAAGCATATTGAATAATATAACAAATATCATTGAGAAACCAGACTATCCATGTATCAATTTTACGACAAACCATATAATATGTTGCTACAAAACTGGAAACCGTTGTAACAGAGTCTATAACGGGAAGTGGATCATCCGTTTGTTTTAATAACCCCATAAGGCAAATTGTTCCTAATAGAATAAAAACAGTACATCCTATTTTTTCCCAATAAGAACACTCCTGAATAGCTTGTTGTTTTCGTTTTGGATTCCACAAAATAAATCCAACAACCCCTACAATCAGATAAAAAGCAGAATTGCACATATCACCGTATAATTTATTCATTATTGAAAATACAACTAAAAAAGACATTTGTAAAATATAAAAAATCCAATGAACTCTTTTATTAAACAGTACAAAAACCCCCTGCAACAAACCTAAGATTGTTGCTCCTATTTCAAAAAACATTGCTTTCTCCTAAAATTTATTCTTTTTCACGTATCTGGTGTGGTAGATATTTTTTAATGATTGGCAAATAAGTCGTTATATATTCCGGATAGTATTTTATAAGCGTATCATAAGCATTTAACGGTTTATCCGGTTTAGTCATTCTGGCGCATTCCCAGTCAATAATAGTATCTAACAAATCATTTTGTGATTTTTTAAGTTTGTTTTGCACATGATGACGATTGTACTTTTGATGAAATTGATGTATTTCAGGAATACTCATCCAAAAGCAAAACAAATACAGAAGTGTTTTCTCAATGTCGTGAAGATACCCGCCAAGGGTATTTTTTCCACGTAATTGTTTTTCAACTTTTAAAAAAGCTATTTTATGCTTTAATGTATATAAAGATTTTTGTAACCTGTCCATTAACATACAGTCTCCTTAAATAAAGAAGTTAATTAAGTTAAATATTTTTGTGATGAATTTTAAATTTGTGGAATACCTGTTGAATAATTATCAAAATAACCTTTAATTAAAACAACAGGCGTTCCCTTATCTCCGGAACCAGTTGTTAAATCACACAAAGAACCGACCAAATCTGTAATTTGACGCGGAGTTGTTCCTAAAGCGTAAAAATCATTTCCTGACTCTTTTTGAGCTATGGCCTGTTTAATAGCTTCTTCCGGATTGGTTGTATTATTATCAGCAACTGCTTTAATTTTGATTTCATTTGGCATACCTTTTAACCCATCTGTATAACCAGGGGAAACAACCGGATCTGCAAATTCCCATATTTTGGTACGAGGACACTTAAATCCACCATCTCCGTATATCATAACTTCAATGTTTTTACCTATTTTTTCCTTAAACAAATTTTGTAGTTTTTGGCAAAACGCTTTTGAATCACGAGGGAATAATTTTAAACGGTTTTTATCTGAATAGTTTGACCCCAAAACACCATATTCACTCCACCCGTGTTGGGTACTTGGTGTATTACAAATATCATCTAATCCATAAACAACTGCACCTGCATTTTTTAATATATGCTTGTGTCTGTTACGCGTATGAATACTAGCAACAACAACTTGATTTGTATACTGCAAAATATCTTTTGGATTGTTGAGTAAAACAATTTCAATATTAGGAGAAACATCTTCATACATTTGAATATAATCCACACCTGTAATCGGATGACGGAAGGTACCAAATGTTTCCCGAAATTGTTTTTTACTTAAAACATCTGTATAAGGATTAACATTTGAATTGAATAAATCATCTTCATCCATAATAGCATTGCCAACTTCATCAGATGGATATGATAAACATACATAAACTTTTCCTTTAACACCTTTAGCAATTCCTTCTAAAATTTTAGCAAAGCGATTGCGGGATAAAATCGGAAAAGCTATGGCTACATCACCATTCGGAAATTTACTTTCAATATCATGAGCAATATCATCGGTTGTTATATAGTTACCTTGTGCGCGAGCAAGAAACGATTCCGTAATTCCAATAATATCATGATTATTGAGTGTAATAGGTTGATAAGTTGTATTTTGAGCCTGAATAACCGTCTCACAGATAATAGAAGCAATATCTGCGCCCTGTGTAATAATCGGCATTCTAATTCCATAAACTGATGTACCGACATATCGTGTTTCTAAATGTTTATTCATTTCATTTTCTCCTTGACAGTAGGTGGTGAATTGATTTGTCTCGACTGTCCCCTCAAGACCCAAACCAATGAAAAGTTAACCTCAACTTTTCTGTATAAATCCATCTCCGTAAAAATTCTTGGCAATCAACTCCAAGTTTTCCGGATGGACAAACTCTTTATATCTTTCATCTTGTAATTCAATCATATCACGAACCATATTGCCGGATAAGAAAGGAAAATTTTGTGTTGTTCTGGAACAAATTTCAACATGGGATATGTCATTTGTAAAAAAAAGATATTCACGTTTATCCCCGACATAAATCACATCTGGCATCGGCCTATTAGGTAATTCACGTTTAATTGTTTCCAATACATGACAATTCCAAGGAATATTTGTGACGTCTTTAACCGGAATAATTTGTAATCTGGCATAACCTTCTTGATGACGCCAAACATTTTGAATCATTTTTTTTCGTGTGAAATACGGCAATGGATTTGAGTACGTGCCACTTTCTTGTGCTGCACCAATTAAAACAGTTCCCATTTCGCACTCAGACATCATCTGTCTGATAAGCCTATCATGTCCAATATGAAACGGCTGACAACGTAGAATACAAAATCCGTGTTTATATTTAAAAGTCATAAAAAAACCTTTCTTACGAAAGGCCATGCATCAACGGAAGATAATTCTCTCCTAACAGATGACCGGCCAAGTCTGTTGTTCCCACCCATTGCCCTCGGATGCCTGAACGCATATAATTTATCATATGTTTAAATCATTGTCAACAGCAAAATTATATGTTTTAAAATTGGAAATAAATAAACGGACTATAACTGGTTGCCGTTAAAAATACAATCGATATAAAAAATGATAAAATTAAAAACAAGTCAAAACACACTTTTGTAAATACATTTTTAGACATAATTACCATTAATTTTTTGCCCAATCCCACGGAAAGAACAAACCCAACGACAAAAATCATCCAACTACCGGAAGAAACATAAAATCCTAAACCTAAATCTGTTTGAAATGAGATGGTATTAAATAATCCTTTTATATATAAACATGCATAATTTAAATCGGGTGCTCTAAAAAAGACCCAACCGAGTAAAACAACAAATACAGTATAAATATACGTAACAATTTTAAATATGTATTTTGCATAATTTAAAGATATATTGAAAAAAGATTTGATATATGAAATTATTTTTTCAAACATAATAAATAAAGCATACCATAAACCCCAAATAACAAATGTATATTCTGCACCATGCCATAATCCCGTCAAAAAGAAAACAATAAATACATTCCGTAATGTATTTTTTAATCCCTTTCTGTTGCCACCTAATGGAATATAGACATATTCTTTAAACCATGAGGATAATGAAATATGCCATCTACGCCAAAAATCCGTAATAGAATTGGCTAAATAAGGATAATTAAAGTTTTCTAAAAATTTAAATCCGAAAATACGACCTAAACCGATTGCCATATCAGAATATCCAGAAAAATCAAAATAAATTTGCAATGCATAAAAAAGAATACCAACCCATAAAATTAGAGGTGAAAGTTCTTGAATTGGCATACTAAAAATTTTATCCACACTCATTGCTAAGGTATCTGCAATAATAATTTTTTTAGATAAACCGATTAAAAATCTTTGACATCCTAAATATATATCTGTTACTTTATGTTGACGTTGTGTTAATTGTTGCTCAATGGTTTCGTATCGAACAATGGGTCCGGCAACAAGTTGGGGAAACATTGAAATATATAATGCCAAATTAAAAAAGTTTTTCTGCGGTACATGTCCCCGATAAACATCTACCAGATATGAAATAGCTTGAAAAGTATAAAAAGAAATGCCAATAGGTAATATAACAGATTCTATAACAATTTTTTGTGTTGTGACATCATTAAAAAACAAAACAGCAAAATTAAAATATTTAAAATAAAAAAGACCGCTTAAAATTAAAATAACAAACAATAACAAAGAACACTGTTTTAAACCTGTGGTTTTAATTTGATAAATACAAATACCTCCGACATAGGTAGCAAAAATAACCAACAGCATATAAAATAAATATTTGGGTTCACTCCAAGCATAAAAAAAACAGCTAAAAACAAGTAAAAATAAGTTTTTCACCGTTATATTCGGTGAACAAAAATAGAAAAAAAGAACCAGAGGCAAAAAGTAGCATAAAAATATAAAAGACGAAAAAACCATTACTTCACCTTTAATAAATCTTTTAATTTTAAATCAGACACTGCCAAAATAAGAATATTCGGCTTTTCAATTTTAAATTCTTTGATTCGTTCGTTAAATTGGATACCCCATTTTTCTTTTGGCATATTAAAACGAAAAGCACGAACCCTCTGAAAAGTGGCACTTAAAAAAGAATGTAAATATGTTGCATAACTATCACCAATAATATAAACATTAAATGGTTGTCCGTTGTTATATGTAGAATGTCTGAAATTTTTATCCCAATGTATTTGAATATCATTTTTGTTTTTATAAGTAAAATGATTATAAGTAAAATCTTTTTCTGTTATTTTGGGTTGATGTTGATTTCCTTTTCCGATTTTAGGATATTTTCCAACATCATAAGGTCGGTATGGTAATGTTTTTGTGATAAAAAAATTATCTTTTGATAAGGCCTGTGTGTTAGAAAAATCCTTTTTTATTTGCTTCATTAATTGCTGATACACAAAAAAAGCCCCTTCTTCAGACCAATGTGATTCATCTTTATAATATAACAATTCGTTATTTAAAAAAGAAAACGCAATCAATTCCTTTTCTAGTGGGACAATCGTAATATCTTCCGGAATTTGTTTTTTTAATTGCATCACCGTACTGTCATCTTCTTTTCTTAAAATAAAATCAGGCATAAACCGACTATAAATACGACTCTTATCCGGAGGAAACATCAAATAAAATTTTACCTTATTTTCATCACACCACTTTTTCATATACTTTAAATTTTCAATGATTTTGGCTTGTTCTGTATGTGTAAGCAGTTTGTAATTTTGATATGATTTTAATACAGGCAAATTATACTGAACCGGATTTTGGACTGCAAATATCCAATTCTCTTTACCAACAATATTTTGAGTGTTTAAAGATGCTAGTTTTAAATTAAATGAAAAATAAACAGTTAATATTTTTTCTCTAAAAGGAATATGATCTGAAATATAGGTTTCTAATTCTTTTCTTTGAGCAAACGGTTTTTGAGGTATCTCACTTAAACGTCTTGATTCTAATTGACTTTCATTTTTTCTTACATCCAAATAAAAACCTAAAAACAGCAAAAAACAAAATGGTATTAACACAAAAAATAAGTGATATATATTTTTTAACATTACTTTCATATTACCTTGACTTGTTTATTTTTGTGTAGCATAATATGCTTCTTTTTTATTGTCAAATAAAATATTTACAAAGAAAATTATTGTCAATTTAAAATTGCAAAGGTGATGAAAACAAACTATCCAGTAAGAATGCTTCCAGTGTTTTAAAACATTATTGATAACTAATTTTAACAGGATTCATATGAGAAAATTAATAAATTATTTGTTTGTTATTGGTTTGATTTTGTTAGGATGGAGTATTTTTGTTGAACCTCATATATTAACACAAACAATATATACCCTTAAAAATGAACAATTAAAAGGATTAAAAATTGTTTATATAAGTGATATTCATGCCGCCCCATATCATCACTGGTTTTTGAAACATATTGTTAAATCTGTTAATCAATTAAAACCGCATATTATCTTATTAGGCGGTGATTTTGTTAAAGGACATAAAGAAAAATCATCAATGGATATGAATAAAATTGCTTTAACTCTCAACCAGTTAAATTCTCCATTGGGTATATACGCCGTATTAGGTAATCATGATGGTTATATTAACTCAGAAAAAATGAGTCAAGCTTTAACGCAGAACGATATTATGGTTTTATCTAATAAAAACAAACTTATTCAATATAAAAATAACTCTTTTTATATTGCCGGCATAGAAGACATGCTTACAGGAGATCCAGATATACAAAAAGCCATTCCCAATTCAAATTTGCCGATTATTTTATTATCACATACCCCAGATATGTTTCCTCAAGTACCATCAACTGTTTTTTTAACACTATCCGGACACACACATGGCGGACAAATAAAAATGCCTTTTTGGGGTGCTGTTTTGGTTCCATCTATATATGGAACTCAATATGCTGAAGGATTAATTAAAGAAAACGGTAAAAATTTAATTGTCAGTCGGGGTATCGGAACAAGTATTTTGCCAATTCGGTTTAATTGTTTTCCTGAAATTGTAATTATAAAGTTTGAATAATTTTCTATTTTGATTTGACAATAATGTCATATTGTTATATAGCATTATTGCAATAATAGGAGGGATTATATGATAGAAAACATAACAAAAACACATTTTGGTGTTTATGGTGTTTGTCGTGCTGAAAATAAAATATTGTTAATCAAAAAAGCACGAGGACCTTACACCGGACTTTATGATTTACCCGGTGGCAGTCAAGAAAAAAACGAAACCTTTGAAGAAACACTTATTCGTGAAATCAAAGAAGAAACAAATTTTTCTGTAGCACAAATAACTAATCAAAGACACTTGTCCATTATTTTTTCTGATTTTACGCCTCTCAGTGGTAAAAAAGGCGTTTTAAAACATGATGCTGTTTTATTTGATGTAACGGTAGAGGGAGAAATCTCACAAGATGGCGATGGATTAGATTCAAACGGTGCTGTCTGGATTGACATAGACACATTGACCTCTCAAAATGCAACACCGTATGCCTTAATCGGTGCCGGAAAGAAAACCGTTACCGATTAAAACAAATGATTTAATATTTATTTGATATGTGATAAATCAGGAAACAGTGATTCTGTATTTTGAGCCTTGTATTCTGTATTTGGCAACCAGGTTTGATTACGCCCTAAAAAAGCTATTTTTCCCCGAACAATCAAATTATTGTTTTCTTTCCAAATTTCACAACCGTAGATTTTTCCTTTTTGAGGGTCTAAAATATTCCCTCCTGTGTATTTTTGACCTGATTTTTTTAAATCCCAAATAATATCTAATCCGATGATTTTAGGATTACCTTTGATTTGAGCGGTTGCTTCTTTGTTTTTTAATAAATCTACAACACGACCATAATATTTGTTGTTATATTCATATATTTGAACAATACTTTTGGCTTGTTTTGTTTCATCATCAATGGTTGTCCAAAAACCGACAATGTTATCTGTTGCTAAACAAATTGGTGTATAAAATAAGAATCCTAAAATTAAAACGATTTTTTTCATATTTTTCTCCTTTGTTAAATATATTGCACTAACTCTGTTACAAGGCTATAAACAACCCCAATACCGAAAGAGGCCATATTACCCATTGTTGCCAACTTAAAGGCAGATACTTTTGTTTCTTTTAAACAATTTTGGTAAACAAGCGTTTCTACGAACAAAACCAATGTTTCAATGATAAACAAGTATAGTCCATAATAATAGGCATTGTTTAAAAATGAAATATACAAAACACCTAAATTAACAAGTGGATTTGTCAAAATTTGTGCCAGTACAACAACAAACAAATCTCTAATTGTCCGAATTTTACACAAAAAAGCGACTATTACTTCAATTATAATTGTTAATCCCAGCGGTATCAAAAAATAAATCAGTATTTCCATTTTTTAATCCTTTTCTAATTGAATTAAACCACAAAATAAAACAACAGCAGACAATAAAACAAGTACACTTAATCCGATTGGAGAAAAAAACGGATATTTGTGTCCGAACAAACAAGGAACTGAACCTAAAAACAACATAAATGTTAATAAACCAAAAGCCATTCCTTTTTGTTGTGGCATTAAATTGGTTAGAGCCGTCAAGGTAATCGGCATTGTCATATTAAATAACAAAACACCAAAAATGCCACTCATGATGCCAAAAGTGTTATTTTGAAATGCAAAACAAAAGCAACCTGCTGACAATAGCAGAGATAAAACTGCTGTTTTTTTTAACCCGAATTTATCACCAATAATACCCCCTAACATTTTACCCAGAACAATACCCATAGTAAATAACAAACCAACAACAAAAACACTCTTCCATTCAAAAGCTAAAACAAAGCCGGTATAACTGCGTAAAAGAACAGTCAGACACAAACAGTAAATCATAAACAGTTTTAAATTTGAAAAAAAAGACGTTTCAATAGTTGTATTTTTTAGTTGTTTGTGAAATTTGTGATAAATAATATATGATAACGCACACCCTAATGCCATTAATCCCATAAAAACAAAAGCTATATAAGGTTGATTTAAAAATTTTTGTGCACTTAAAAAAATTCCCAAAGCACCCGAAGATACAAAAATCCCGGGAAGGGTTGCTTTTCCTTTTGATAAATTTAAAACATCTATTCCCCCACCGACATGAAAACAAGCGTTTCCGATACCAGCAATCACACAAGCAATAATACCTAATGGCGCACAAAGATACGCACATAAAACAAGGAAACAACCGCATACGGCAAACAATGCATTTTTATTAATATAATCCGCTATAATTCCAATAGGTAATTGAACGGCAAAAGCAAAGAAATTGTATAACAGAAAAGCATAAAAAACATCTGTGAAACTATTTAAAAAAGGATATGCCTGATGATATAATAAAACACCACAAGCAAAATCAACCAAAAAATGTAAAAAGGTATAAATACTAACAACTGGAATAATCATCAACTTCTCCTTGACAAATCTAAAAAATAATGACATACTTTTTATAAAATTGCAATTATTTTTAAAAGAGGAAACTATGAGATATTTTTTATTCTTGCTAATTTGTTTAAGTACTTTACCTGTTTGGGCTGATGAAGCGATACCTCCGTCCCCCAAAATGATACAAGATTGTATAAACGCATTTAGCGAACAAAAAATTTTTCTTATTATACCTAGCATTATATTATTAACATTTTCTTTGTTATTATTATTTTTATCAAAAAAGAAAAAACACAATCTTGTATATAGTATTACATTATGTTTTTTTAGCATATTATTATTTTGCTCTTCTTTTTTACGTACACCTCAAATACAGGCTTGTTTAGGATATGAAGATTGTGAAATAGAAGTTGTCGAAAATTCACACCGAATACATTATTGGTGTGAAGAAATGATGGATAAATATATAAATAATTTTTGGTGTCGCCCTCCATGTCCATTCTCTTATCTTCAGGAACTGTCAAGTGCTTGTGTTGAATGCCCGAAAACATATTGGCAATATGAAGTTTTTGAAAATTTTGATAGATAGAGAAGTTGTATATCAATGAAAAAATTAATTATATTTATGTTTATTATTTGTTTTGTTTTTAGCGTGGCAAATGCTGCCGTTATTCCGACTGAAAAAGAATTAAATATATGTTTAAAAGCATTCGACGGAACAAAATCTTATTGGGCCCTAGTTTTGTTTTTTGTTTTTTCCTTTGTTTTTACCGGATGTGTCTTTCGTTTATTATATGTATTACGTCACAAGAAAAAAGATGTAGAATATTATTTAAAAAAACATAATAATTCTTTTAAAAATATTATTGTTGCTTTTGTTGCCGGTTTGAGTTTGGTTTTAATGATTCATACATTTAGACTTTTGCCACACAAAAATCCACCTGCTTGTTTAGATTATCGGATATGTGAAGAACAATATGAATTATATAAATACAATATAAATTTATGGTGTTATGAAAATATCCACTTAATTAATAATCATTGGAATTCTACAAACAGCGTTTGTTTAAACGAATGTCTTGCTCTTAATACAGACAAAAACAGTGAACCATGCAAAAAATGTGAACAACAACATTGGCAATTTAAAGTTTTTAAAAAATTCAAAGGAGATTAAATGAAGTTATTATTATTTTTATCATTATGTTTATATGATCTTCCTGTTTTTGCTGATGCAGCAGCTAACCCGTTTGAGGATTACGAAGTGCCATTTAGAAGCGGTCTCCTTTTCATGATATTAAGTTGCATCAGTTGTCTTGTTATTGCTCTTTTATTGCATTTTTGCGTTAAGAAAAAAGTGTCTAAAAACAAATTCTTTTGGTGTTTTGTTGTACCTTGCCTTTGTATTGTTTGTTTAATAACAAAAGCAGAATATGATATTTCAAATGGCTTATGCAGCTCAAAAACTGATTTTTCAGAAGATTTGTATCATGATACTTTTGACGATTTTTGTTTAATCGGCGATGAAAGCCCGGAATGCAAAAGACAAGAAGAAGAACGCAAAGAACGAGAAGCAGAGTACGAGTTTTGCAAACAGCAACATTGGCAATTTAATATTGTAAAATTATTCAAACTAAAATAACAATATAATTACAGACAAGCTTAACAATACTTATGTTGAATTGATTTTATCATATTTATCCTTATGTTTAATATATTCTCATCTTTGTCAGAATGTATTTATCATAAAGGAGGAACAATTTATGACAACAAAAAAACCAACAGAACAAAAAGAGGCTTGTATTCTTAAAGAAACAGTTAAAAAAGTTAAAACACAAGTAAAAGATAAAACTGAAAAAATAACCGAACAAGCCAAAGAAATAAGTGAAGATGCTTGGGA
The DNA here is from genome assembly GCA_045638265.1 of Alphaproteobacteria bacterium. Classification (GTDB taxonomy): domain Bacteria; phylum Pseudomonadota; class Alphaproteobacteria; order CAAHEQ01; family UBA3637; genus RGIG4140. The sequence continues at coordinate 49,602 of JAZUBA010000027.1, forward strand.
AAAAACAAAATCCAACTCCTTAGATGTGTGGGAGAAAACAAAAGATATAAGTAACGATATTTGGGAAAAGACGAAAGAAGGAACTTCTGTCGTTTGGGAAAAAACAAAAGAAATCAGCACCAACGCTTGGGAAGAAAGTAAAAAAGTTTTTTTAAACGAAGAAGAAAAAGATAAAGATAAAATTGAAGAAAAAGATGAATAAATATAGCTATTGTTAAAATATATTCATTTTTTGCATTATATCTGATTTCTACAATAAAAACCGCTGGATATACAGCGGTTTTATTCCATTTTTAGCTATTAGCTTATCGGCCGCCGCCACCGCCGCCACCAAAACCACCACCGGAAAATCCACCACGACCAAAGCCACTGCTACGGCCACGTCCTTTTTTAGTGAATCCAAAAAGTAATATAAAAATACCAATGACATATTCCCAAAAAGACAAAGATTTTCCTGTTGCTTGTTGTGCATTTTGTGCATAAGTCGGCTGATTCCTAGGTGCCTCTTGTTTTTGTGTGTTAATAACATGAGGAGTAATACCAAAAACTGCTGTAAATCCTTCTCCGATATTTAAACGGCGACCTGCTGCAACAACACCTTTTAGAAGTTCCCGACCGTTTTCTTTGGAACCATATTTACCCACATAACTTGTTTGTTTAAGAACATTTGCACCACTTGGCAAAATAATACGTGCAGATGCACCATAAATAGGAAGTTTCCAATCGTTTCCAGTTACATTCCAATAAATTTCATCATGTCCATCATATGAACGGGCAATATTTTTAACTGTATAACTAATTTCAAATATTGATTCAGATGGCGCCGGCAAAAGAACATTTGAACCAGTATTAATTCTATATATTCCATTAAAATGTTCAACAAAACTCGGTTCAGGTCTACCATTACGCTTAACACCGTTTAATTGATAAATTTCACCGGCATCAGTAGGTAAATCACGAACCAAGCCTCTTTTAATTTGTTTACCTTCATGTCTTACTTTTAAGGTTTCGGTTACATTAACCGAACCATCTTTTTGTACATTTAAGATTGTATCAAACGACAAAACAGCCTCTTCTGCGGATGCAGAAAAAGAAAAACATAAAACACTTAACATAAAAATTGATAATTTTTTCAACATAATCCCATCCTCCTATAATATTATAGGATACAAAACATACAAACAAATGTCAAGTAAATAGAATTAATTTTCTCGTGATTTTGTATTTGGTATAATGTTTTTTGGTACACCGGCTTCAACAATTTTCCGTTGATCATTTAATAATTTATTTCTATATACGATTGTAGCCGATATACCGGACATCATTGCAGCATAGGCAGGTAAAAAGTTTAAATTTCCCGTCATAAAACTCAAAGCAGGAACAGCAACAGCACCGCCCCATTTTATCAAATTAACTTTTTGCAATGTTTGTTGATTTCTTGCCAACGCATGCGATAAATTAAAATCTTTTCTACAATCAAAATGAACACCTAATGTAGCTGTTTCAAACTTTTGTTTTTGTGATTTTTGTCGTTGTGCAATTAAATATATAAGACTTAAATTAGAAACTAACGAACACAGAGCTTCCGTTCTATTATTCGGCTCATTAATAGTTGTCTCGGCAGATGAAAGAGCGCCGATAGTTGCAACACACAAAATAAATTTATCAAATAAAGATCTTTTAGTAACTTCATTAATAGCTTCAAATTGTTTTTGAATTTCTTTTTTTGTTTCTTCGTGATTGGTAGGCATATGACAACTCCTTTTTATTGAGTTTACAACAAAAAGAAAAGTTTGTCAAGTTTTATTTTTTTTGTTATTTATTTAATAAAGATGCGGCACCAATATCACACGCAAAAACAACAGATGGATGTTCCTGAACCATACTTGCCGGACATGCTTTATCTATTTCTTCTTCAATACTTTTTTGAATAGCTTTTGCTTTTTTTGAACCGGTTGCCATAATGATAATTTGTTTCGCATCGAAAATTGTTTTTAATCCGATGGTTAAAGCTTGTGTCGGAACTTCATCTAAAGAATTAAAAAACCGAGAATTAACTTCTATGGTGTTAGCTGTTAGATTTTGCAAATGTGTTGGTGTATCAAATGGTGTATTTGGTTCATTAAATGCCAGATGACCGTTTTCGCCTATACCAGCCAACTGGATATCAATACCACCGAATGAAGCTATCTTTTCTTCATATTGCATACATTCCTCTTGATAATTTTGAGCCATACCGTCTAAAATATATATTTGATTACGAGGAATATCAATATAATCAAAAAAGTTTTTAAACATAAAATAATGATAACTTTGTTCATGATGAGCTGGCAACCCACAATACTCATCCATATTAAACGTAACAACATTTTTAAAAGAAACCAATCCTTTCTGACAGGCTTCAATCAGTTTTTGATAAACTGGCAACGGGGTTGAACCTGTTGGCAAACCTAATACAAAAAATGGTTTTTGCGGAGTCGGTGTAAAAGCTTGAATACTTTTAATCACTTCATAAGAAACAAAATTTGCCAAATCACCGATTGTAGAAAAAGTCAAAACCTGCATAAAAAAATCCTTTCTTTATTTAAATAAATCCATTAAAGCGTTAATAAAAAGTATCAACATAACAAGTGGTGCGGTAAAACGAATTGTAAACCGTAAATATCGTCTATAAAATTTTGACAGCGGTTTATCTGTCCCTTCTTGTAAATTACGAATAATAGCTGTTGAAACAATCCACCCCATAAACAGCAAGCAGAAAAATACAAGTGCTGCCATTGTAAAAGAACCAGTTAATGTATCTATCATATCAAATAAATTTTTACCGTTTATTTGGATGGGAAGAGTATTTGTGAAAGATAACAAAATAACACAGGACCCAAGAATATTACCTAATCCGACAACTCCAACAGCAACAGAACGTGATAATTTTGTTTTTTCAGTCAACAAGTTTACTATTGGTTCATAAATAGAAATAAGTGATGTCAAAGCTGCAATAAATAAAAGTGCAAAAAAGACAAACATCAAGAAAGAACCGACTGAAATTTGTTCAAAAACAAGCGGTAATGTAATAAATGTTAATGTTGGACCTGTCTCAGGAGCTAAATTAAATGAAAATACTGCGGGTAAAATAATTAAACCGGCAAAAAAAGCAACCAATGTATCTAACAATACAATCCATTTAGCTGATTTGACAATATTTTCTTTGTTAGATAAATACGACCCGTAAATAAACACTGTTCCTAATCCGAGAGATAAAGAATAAATTGCTTGTCCTAAAACTTTTATGAGTAAATCGGCAAATATTTTAAATTGAAACCCATCAGACGTAAAACCCATTGCTTCCCAATTTGGAATGAGATAAAACTTTAATCCTGTTGTGGCATTCGGCAAAGTCAAAATCCAAAAAACCAAAAAAACAAGTAAGAAAAATAAAATAGGCATTAAATATAACGAAAACTTTTCAATGCCTTTTTTAATTCCTCGAATCAAAATTAATACTGTCGCTAAAACACACAAACTACCCCAAAGTAATTGTTGAGAAAACGAACCCGTCAAAGATTCAAATGTTTGTTTGTTAAGAGGATTATCTGTTAAACCCATCAAATACATAGATGAATGACAAAAATAAAAAAGAGTCCACCCAATTACAATCAAATAAATGCTACTTACAAAAAAAGTATTAAAAACCGTTAAAGATCCCGCTGTTATACCCCAAAAACGATGAACAGATTTATTATTTTTTTGTGCAACAACCTGAAATCCGTCAATGATATTAGTTTGAGCTGTTCGTCCGAAAGCCAATTTTGCCGTCAATAAAAAATAACCTAATCCAAAGATACAAATTAAATACAGCAACAAAAAAGTTCCGCCACCGTTTTGACCGGCTAAATATGGAAAACGCCAAATATTCCCTAATCCGATAGCAGAACCAGCCGTAGCTAAAATAAATCCGATTTGGCTGCCCCAGTGTGTTCTTTTCATGTTGTATCCTTACTTTTTTATGTGTATAACTTTATATCTTGTTAAAATTAACTCCCCAATTAAGATTATGTGCAACAAACTTAATTGTAAAATTTTGAGTTTAATAAAATTGATTTTTTATTTATGGCTGGGATTGATTTTACCAAAGACAAATTCATCTCTGTAACCACCATAAGCATATTTTGCCCCTTTAAGGCAACCTTCATATTCAAACCCGTTTCGTTTAGCAACAGCAGCAGATGCTTTGTTATTTGCATCACATTCAATAACGAGTCGGTGAATACCGTGTGCAAATAATTCTTTTTCAAGCGATGCGACAAAATCAGAAGCATATCCGCGTCCCGTTGCTGTATGAGACAAATAATAACCGTATTCAGCCATACGGTTCATATAAGAAACCGTATGAATACCACCGGCTCCAACCAATTCTTTGGTTTCTTTATCTAAAAACACATATTCAAATGAATTTTGTTCATCAAAGTTTTTAGAAAAAATATCTGTAACGGTTTTGACATCATCCAATGTTTTGGTATCATCCACCCAAAAAAGAAATTCCCTTAAAAAATGCCGTGATTCATTAATTAAATGAAACAAAGCTTCATCGTATGTATGTGTACGTTTAACAAAAATACATTTTTCACCGATAATTGTTTCTGGCAATGAAAACTTTTCAAAAGGTTTTAAATTTAAATCTAACATATTTATCTCCATCTAATATAAACTTACCAACAATCAATTCCAAAATAAAAAAAGCAAAACAATGCCCAAAATAACCCGATAACAGGCGAACAAAGCAAAAGAGGCTGTTTTTAACCAACGCATTAAAAACCAGACAGCAATCAAACCAAAAACGGCAGAAGTTATAATACCCAAGCCAATTTGAGATAAAAGCTCAGTAGAAAGTGTATTTTCCTGAAATGATTTAAACAACATATAAATAGCACCCAAAAAAATAATAGGAATAGACATCAACATTGAAAAACGAGCACTTTCTGTCCGAGAATATCCTAAAAAGCGAGCACAAGTCATTGTAATTCCTGAACGACTTGTCCCAGGAATAAGAGCCAAAGATTGTGCTATACCGATAAAAAGAGCATTTTTATATGTCATTTGTGTAATTGTTTTTTCACATGGTGCTTTTTTATCAATCACCCAAAGCAATATGCCGTAAAAAATAGATGTATACGCAATAATAATCGGTGAACGCAATGTTGTTTCAACAATATCGGCTAAAAAGAAACCAACAATTACAGCAGGAATAGTTGCAACAATTAATTCACACCCAAGTTTTTGTTCGACACCTTTATGCCAAAACCCGACAAGCAAGCGATATATATCTTTAAAGAAAAAAGCACAAACCGCAAAAAGAGTACCTAAATGCAATGAAATATCCGTTAAAAGAGTTTGATTGGAAAAACCGAATTTTTCAGCCAAAATGAGATGTCCTGATGAACTGACAGGTAAAAACTCGGTCGCACTTTGTATAATTGAGAGCAAAAATGTGGATAATGTTGTCATATGAACTCCTATTTAGTTATAAATCATACCGATAGGAAACAAATCTGTCAATAAAAAAGCAATATAAAAACAGAATTTATTTTTTTTGCAGGATTTTTTATTTGCAATTTAAAAAAATTTGCGTAAAATAAGTAAAAGGTGTATTTTATCAATGAGGAATCCGTATGAAAAAACATTTTCTTTTTACAGTTGCTGGTTTAGTTTTAACAGCTGTTAGCACGCAGGCACAACAAATTCAAGAACCAAATTTAATCGGATTAGAAAGCGGTTCAATTTTAATGTGTAAAGACAATCAATGTGTTCAAACAAGCAGTGAAATGGTGCGTGATTATTTGTATAATCAAGTAAACGATCTAATGAATGCAAATATCGGACAGGAAGTAACATTATGTGAAGCGGATCCAACTCAACACAAATGTATTCAAAAAGGTATTGCTTTTCCCGTACAGTCAAAAACCATTCAAACAACAATTAAAATCGGACAAGCACAAATTGTAGATGCCAAACCCGTTAAAGATACCGCTAATGGTGTTGACATTATTCTTGACTATCATGTTCGGGCAGGAGAAACTTTTCCTCGTTGCCAAACATCATTAACACGTATTGGCATAGCCAGTGCGACAGATGTTAAAATGATGTCACCTCAATTTAACTGTCGTTTAACAGAGACGGGAAAAACAACATTTAGTATTGTTTACAATATTGAATATTTAGATATGGACACAGGTACAATCGGTGCCTTTTATACTGTTGATGCCAACAATGCGTTAAACGGTAGCAATGGTGGCTATATCTTAATGCAACTCAAAAAAGGATTGGAAATAGAAGCGGGTGAAATTTTTCCGTATCCAGCTCAATTAAAAGCTATCAAAAATGGAACAATGCCTCCTATTAATGATCCGGAAATGCTAGAAAAAATGGGCGCATTCTGGTTAAAACCCACACCGTTTTTAAATTTAACAACTCCTTTGTTTGCTCCAAATAATTGTTTTGAATTTGAAGGGGGTTGTTCTGCTGAAATGTTAAATGAGCCCAAAAAAGCTATCCCGCCAGCAGCAGAAAAAATAGCAAAACTTATTCCGGAAGGTGTTCCTGCTACTGTTGGATTGATACAACAAACAGTAACTTATGAAAATCCTCAAGAACCTGTTATGAAACAAACCGTTACAAGTAATCGTCAGGTTTTAGAAAACGATAAGACTGTTTTTGAAGAAAAAGAAACAAAGCATTACATTCAACAAACACCAGATTCAGAACTTGTTGAAGAAACAGAAAAAACAGTGAAAGAAACAACAGGTAGCAAAGACAATGTTATTCCGGCCATTATGATGAAAAATGCCGAAAAAGAATATCAATCTTTAAAACAATTTGAAGCACAAGAAACAGTTGCCGGACAAGTTACAACAGTAGATGGAAAAGAAATCAAAATTCCTGCCCGTACCATTGAGCAAACACAAGAAACAATTGAAAAACCAACAAATACTACGACAAGCAACATTCAAATTATTACACCTGAAGGAGTAACATTATCTGATGAAGAAAGAGCCTACATTGAAAAAATTTCATTATCAGAAGAGGATATTATCAAAAGAATTGAAGCAAAAGATGCTGTTCTGCAAAATATAACTCAAAACCAACTCATACAGACAAATACAATACAAAACGAAGTTGCTCCAACATTACCACAGAAAACACCTCAAGAACAAATCGATGTTACAGCAAAAACACCAGAAAAATCAGAAACAAACCCGATTAATGAAATTGCATTACCTGTGGTTCAGGTTTCTCAACGGGGTTTAACTCCAACACAAGATGTTGTTGTAACAAATCAAACAACTTTACCGGAAGCGACAAAATTACCTCAAAATATTATTCCAACTCCCCAAAAAAATGATTCAGATACAAAAAAACAACCAGCTCAAATTCAAGAAGTGAAAACAGTAACTACAACGACAACAACAGAAACACCTCAACCGGAACAACCGATATATAACGTAAAAACAGCCAATCTTGAAATTTCGGATGATGTTGAAGAGTTTCCAATCATTGAAGATTATCCTGTTATTCAATCCGAAAACAATACCGTCAAGAAAGACGGCGAATCAGTTTGGCAAAAAATGCGAAAAGGAATTAGCAACATTTTTTATTTCTAGGATAAATAATGATACAAACATCTCAACTGCCAAATGGCATTCGGGTTATAACCGATTCAATTCCTGAAGTTAATAAAGTTTATATGTCTTTTGCAATGTTGACAGGATCACAGGATGAACCTCGTGAATATGGTGGTTTATGCCATGTTTTAGAACACTCTTTGTTTTTAGGAACTCAAAACAAAACAGAAAAAGAAATCAGTCAAATCAGCAAATGGCTCGGTGGCAATTTAAATGCGGAAACAAATCAGGATAAAACACGTTTAACGGTATCTGTTTTATCGGAAGATATTGAAACAGCTTTTGAATTAATGTCGGATATGATTCAAAATCCTATATTTCCCGAAGAATCCGTTGAAAAAGAAAAACAGGTTATTTTAACGGAAATAAGTGATATTCAGGAGGACGATGAAATATTAGCAGATAATCTTATTTTAAATGCTGCTTTTAAACAACAACCAATGGGTTTGCCAACCGAAGGAACGCCTAAAAAAGTTAAATCAATCACAGCTGATATGTTAAAAGCATTTCACAAAAAAAATTACAGTGCCGACAAATTAATTATTACAGCTGTCGGAGGAATAACACATGAACAATGTGTCTCATTATCACACAAATATTTAAGTACTTTTTTACCTCAACAAAAATCAGACAAAACACCTTCTCAATATTTAGGGGGAGACAGGCGAGAAATAGCAAATTATCCGGAAACAAATGTTTTTCGTTTGGGTTTTGAAGGATGTGCAATCCAAGATTTAAAATCTTTTGTAACAGCAGATATTTTATCAACCATTTATGAAGATTCATTATTTGATACATTAAGACAAGAACAAGGATTGCTATACACAATTAAAGCTAATAATGATGCTTTTAAAAACACAGGTGTATTTATTATATCCGGATACTGTACACCTGAAAACACACCTGCCGTTATTCGTTCTTGCGTTGAGCAAATTGTGCAATCGGACAAATTAATTACCCCAGAAACATTAAAAATCGCACAAAAAAAATTAAAACTTGATTTAAGTTCAAATGACGGATCTATGGAAGATCGTGTTTTTTCTCACGAATTTGATATGCAATATTTCGGACGAATTATTCCTTTAAAAGAATATACAGAAATTATTGATTCTATTCATGTATCTGATGTAAGACAAATGGCTAATAAGATTTTCACAAGCAGGCTTTCATTTGCCGGATACGGCACAGCCAAACATTTACCTCTATATCAACAAATAACGGATTGGATAGCAGAAGCACGTCAAAATGATGGCAAATTAAAAATTCAAACATTGATAAAAAAACAAAAAAGCAAAGGGAAATAAAATGATACAAACAACAGTATTATCAAATGGTATTCGGGTTGTAACCGATTCTTCAGATATGGCAGACAGTGTTACTTTGGGTGTTTGGGTGTCTGTTGGTGCTCGTTATGAAACGGCAGAAATTAATGGTATCTCTCATATGTTAGAACACATGGCTTTTAAAGGGACAACAACACGTTCATCTTTTGATATTTCAAAAGAAATTGAAGATGTCGGCGGTATGATTAATGCTTATACAGGCAAAGATATGACGGCTTATTATGTACGTGTATTAAAGGAAAATCAAGATTTAGGATTTGATATTATTTCTGACATTGTTCAACATTCCATTATGGATGAAACAGAATTAGAAAAAGAAAAAGGTGTTATTATTCAAGAAATCAATATGCAAAATGATACACCCGATGATTTGGTTTTTGATTATTACGCTTCTGTTGCTTATCCGGAGCAACCACTTGGTCGAGCTATTTTAGGAACGGCTGATACCGTTCGCTCAATCAGTAGTTCAGATTTGCTTGATTATATGCACACACAATATACAGCAGATCGCATGATTGTTAGTGCATCAGGTGCTGTTAATCATGAAGATTTTGTTGCTGCTTGCGAAAAAAAACTAATTCACATTTCAACTCATAAAATGCCGTCAGCAGTATCAGCTATATATACGGGTGGTGAAAAAAGAGTTTTAAAACCACATGAACAGGTTAATTTAGTTTTGGGTTTTGAGGGATTAAATTATAACCATCCTGATTATTATACCGGCAGTGTTTTATCTGTTATTTTAGGTGGTGGCATGTCCTCTCGCTTATTTCAGGAAATTCGTGAAAAGAGAGGTTTAGTCTATTCTATTTATGCGTTTAATTCTCCTGAACGTGATACAGGTACATTTGGCATTTACGCTGGTACAGGAGAAGATGAAGTGGCTGAATTAATGCCTGTTTTGTGTGATGAATTGTTGCGTTTACCACACACATTGACTGAAGAAGAAATTAACCGTGCAAAAGCACAATTAAAAGCTTCTGTTTTAATGCGTATGGAAAACATTTCCGGTCGTGCTCGTATGAATGCTGTAGATATGATTATCCATGAACGTATTGTTCCGAAACAAGAAGTAATTGATAAAATTAATACTATTGAAAAACAAGATTTAGAACGTGTTGCTTTGACAATATTAAAAGGAAAACCGACATTTTCTGCATTAGGTCCGATAAGCAAAGTTATGTCCTATGAAGAAATTGTACAACGATTGAAATAAACTTTCGCAAATAAAGTATTTCAATGTACAATTTTAAACCCTATGTATAAAAAAAACAAATAACAGACATCGGAGAAATGTATGCCTGATTTTAAAATTGAAGAAAATTTACACGTTTCAGGAGCAGTATTTGGGTTAGATGAAGCAGGGAGAGGTCCTTGGTGCGGACCGGTTGTTGCTGCTTGCGTTTATTGGCCAAATTTTGAAATACCTGAAGAATTGATAACACAAATTGACGATTCTAAAAAATTAACACCACTTAAAAGAGCTCGTTTGTATGAACAGATTATTTCTTCTAATGCCGTTTATGGTATTGGTATAGCTTCATCTTCTGAAATTGATGAATACAATATTTTAGAAGCAACTTTTTTAGCTATGAAAAGAGCATTAGAACAAGTAAAAACAAATCAACATTTAACACCGGCATATGCCCTAATTGACGGAAACAGATTGCCAAAAAATTGGTCTTTACCGACAAAAGCCGTTATTAAAGGTGATCACTTATCTCTGTCTATTGCTTCTGCCTCAATTTTAGCAAAAGTAACGCGAGACAGATTAATGACTGAAATGGCTCATTTATACCCACAATACGGATGGGAGAAAAATGCTGGATATGGTACAAAAGAACATATTGAAGCCATAGAAAAATATGGCATAACACCATTTCATCGGCGATCATACGCACCAATAAAAAAATATTTACAAACACATACAAATAGTGTTGGTTCCCTATAAATCTGTTAAGAAATATGTTGTGAAATAACAGTTTGAATGTCTTGTAATGAACAATCGGAAAGACGAATTGTTTTTTCGCGAGAAGTTTCACCTTTAACAATAATGATTTGTCGTTTTTTCAAATGAAAACAATCTGCCAAAAAATCAATCACGGCTTTATTAGCTTGCCCATCTACTGCCGGTGCTCTTAATGCAATTTTTAAAGCAGTATTATTCCAAATACCCTCTATACCAGACCGTTTGGCGTTGGGTAATACCCGAATTGATAATAAAACATCATTTTCTTTTTGTATAATCATTCATTTTGTCCTTTACATGTATAAAAATATCTTTTTTTTATTGATTCGGCAAGTGTTTTTTTAAACATGTTAAACAATTTGACATAATTTGAATTTTATGGTATAATAATTGGACTTAATTAAATTCGGGTATTTAAATGGAATATATTGAAGATTTTTATCAGGCATTGAAAAAAGAAATTCAAGAGGCAAGGGTTAATGTGGTGCTTTATGCACCCGCACTGACAACCAAACAGTTATGTGCAAAAGAAGGTTGTATTTTTCGTAAAAAATCTTTGTTAACTGAATTAAAAGACTTTATATTTCAAGAAAATACGTTATTAGAGTACACCGGGTCGCCACAAGAATTTTTTCCATTAGAGGCTTTTCAACCATTAGAATATCAAGTTGTATTAGAACCATTAACCGATATGCGTTTTGTAAAACCATTAGAAGGTTTTGCTGAATCTTTTGCTATTATTGATGGCGAGGATGTTCTTTTTATGCCTTATGCACAACGTGGTGTTCCTGTTGGATTCCTGCAAAAAAAAAGCTTGATTGCGGCTCGTTTTTTTCAGCAAATTTATTCTCAAATCGTTCGACATGAGCGTATTTATAAAATAGGCGAACCAGATAATATATTTCTTAATTTAGCACCGACTAAAGAGATAGAAAAAATTGTCAGAGCCGTTACTGATGAAATGAAAAAATATGTCGGTTCATCACAACATCAATTTAACCCATTTATCGCAAAAATAATCAACCAAAATAAAGAGGAGAATTAATTATATGAGAGCAAAAGAAGTTGTTTTAATTTCAGATATTGGCGGAACAAATGTCCGCTTTGGTTTGTACACAGAAGGTCAAACCGAAAAGGTGAATTTTGATGGCAAATATAAATGTGCTGAATTTCGTTCATTTGAAGAAGCCGTACAATTTTATTTATCTGAAAAAGAAATAAAACCAACTTTATGTGTAATTGGTGCCGCTGGTAATATGGATGAATTTACAGGTGAAATTTTATCTACTAATACACCTTGGAAAGCCAGTGTTCCTAAGTTAAAAGCAAAATGTCCGTTTTTCAAACATATTCGTATGGTAAATGATTTTGCTTTACAAGGATGGGCTTTATCTGAAATGACAACAGATCAATATCGCCCTGTTTTTACACAACGTAACATTCCTGACTTAAAAACAGGAAAAATTGTTGTTATTGGACCAGGAACAGGATTGGGTACATGTTTAATTATGCAGGATAGACAAAAACCGCAAACCATTTACACATCGGAAGCCGGACACAGTACAATGCCTCATGTTGATTTCGGAAATAAAAAAGATAATACCGACAGAGATTTATTGTTAGATATATTAAAAAAACACTATGATCACAAAGGTCAAAAACCAATTACCGAACACATCGTATCCGGAACAGGCATTACAAATGTTTACCATGCATTCAAAGATGGTCATATTCCTGTATTCAAAAAAGACAGAATCCCTTCTGAAAAAATTGAAGATTTAGCAAAACAAGGAGACGAAATTGCTTTAAAAACCTTTAAATTTTTCAATGCTTATTTAGGCGCTCATGCCGGAAGTATGGCTGCTACAACCAAAACAGATAATATTTTCTTTTGTGGTGGATTAATGGCTAGTGATTGGGTTGTTGAACAATTGGAAAACACACCTGACTTTATGAAACAATTTACAGATCGTGCCGGTATGAGTGATGCAATGCATCAAGTGCGTTTTGTTGCCTCAACATATCGTGATATGTCCACATTAGGAGCTATTGTTCGTGCAAAACATTTAATTGAAGTAACAAATGCCGAACAAGAAACCCAAAGAGCAAATCAAAATATTTTAGTTACATTAGCTGCATTGCAAGCTTTTGTTAGTGAACACTGTCCAGAAGCAATGAAAAGTGTTCAACGAGTTGCAAAAGCCATTGAACGTTCTCAAAAAGTTAAAAATATGAGACAAAGAAGCTAATACCCGTTCAAAAAATCCTCTCAAACGAGAGGATTTTTTATTCTAAAAAAATCCGCCAATAACATATTAGCGGATTTTAAAATAAAAATAGTTAAAACTCTTTATTTATCATTTATCGGTAAATCTTTTAAAATATATCCTCTACCCCAAACAGTTTGAATATATTCTTCCTCTTTTGTTAGTTTTTCAATCTTACGACGAATTTTACACATAAAAACATCAATAATTTTCATTTCCGGTTCATCCATACCACCATATAAATGATTTAAAAATTGTTCTTTATGAATAGTTGTACCTTTTCGCATCGCCAATAATTCAATCAAAGAATATTCTTTACTGGTTAAATTTAAAACTTTTCCGTCAATAGTAACAATTTTGGAATTTAAATTAATTTCCATACCACCTGTTCGAACAACAGCATCAGCATGGCCTTTGGCACGACGAACAATAGCATTAACCCGTGCAACCAATTCTGTTCTATCAAATGGTTTTGTCAAATAATCATCTGCACCACATCCAAATCCTTTTACTTTTTTATCCGGTGTTGTCAAGCCAGATAAAATTAAAACAGGGGTATCAATATGAGCATTGCGCAAACGCCGTAAAACTTCATATCCTTCCATATCAGGTAATAACAAATCTAAAATCACAATATCATAGTCATACGATTTAGCAAATTCTATACCGTCTTCACCCAAAAAGGCTGAATCAACAACCATTCCTTCTTTTTTAAGAATTAAAGAAATATTTTGACTGACTGTTTGATCATCTTCAATTAATAGTACACGCATATGAAACCTCATTCATTTGTTATATATTTCTAATTAACTGTATGTTAATTTTTTATTTTTTGCAAGAAGAACTTACACAAAAATTAAAAAAAAGTGAATTTTTTTAAAAAAATAAATGTTTTTATGCTTCAAAACGCATTTTCTATACATAAGTTGAGGTGTTTTTTTGCACAGACTGATACTATTTGATATAAATCATCAAAATATATTGTAGAAAGAATAAAAATGTCATCTTACATACATCCTGATTTATGTTGTCTAACCTTAAACCAATTAAGTATCGGTATTGTTTTTACAACAAACGGTATTATTCAATTTATAAATACACAAATGAAAATATGGTTAAATCAAAAAGTTCAAGCAATAGATAACTTGACTTTTTCTGATATATTTAAAAATCAACAAAATTTACTAGACTCTTTAAAAAAATCTCAAGATTTACTAAACCAAACACATTGTTGCTGTTATACAACACATAAGTCCTTATTTTTAAACAAACCCGACCGTATTTTTCGTATTAAATCCTTTCACATCAATCCAAATGACAAGTTCTCGGATATATGTTGGATTTTTCAAGATATTACGCCTCTTATCTTAAAACGTCAACTAATCCAATATGAACGAACTTCTATGCGTGTTTTTGAATTATTACGATCTCTGCATAATCTAAAAAATAAAAAAATGATATTTTACCAATTAATTCAAGAAGTATTAAATCAATATCATTTGAAAACCGCTTTCTTTTTTGAATACAAAAAACAAGAGTTAAAATGTGTTTTTTCCGTTGGAGATTATCAACGATTTCCCTATGCATTTAAATCCATGTCCTTTAAAAATAAAAATCTAGATAAATCAATTGTATATAAAGCTTTTAAAAGAAAACAAACAGTTTGTTGTCGTGATATATCACAAAATATATTTTATTCAGATTACCTCAAAAACACACAGGATAAACAGATTAAAATATCAACTTGTGCGTTCCCCGTTATTATTCAAAAAAGAGTTATCGGTGTTATTGGATTATATAGTTATGATACTGACTTTTTTACAGAAAAAATTATTTTTCAATTAAACCAATTATTAAAAGAGATTTGTCTGTATATTGAAGAATTAGACATCAAAGAAAAACAACGGCAATCATTAAAAAAATTGCAAAAAAAATTAGAAAATCAAGTAAGTGTTTTAGAAAAAAACAAAATCATCATGCAAAATCAAATGGCCGAATCAAATCGGATTGTGGCAGATTTAATATTGGCTCGCAACCAAGCTGAAGTCGCAACTCGTTCAAAAATGAATTTTTTAGCCAATATCAGTCATGAATTACGTACACCATTAAATGCTATTTTAGGCTTTACACAAATGATGAGTGCGGAAACCTTTGGTCCAATAGCCCAAATACAATATAAAGATTATATCTCCTTTATCCAAAAAAGTGCTTTTCATTTATTAGGATTAATTAACGATATTTTAGATTTAGCACGAGTCGAATCCGGAAAAATGGTTTTAAACGAAACAAACGTTGATTTAAATCAGTCATTACAAGAGGTTGTGGATTTAATTTCACAATACCCAAATGCTTCAGAACGAAATATTCGGCTTCATTTAAATCAAAAAATAATATTATCAGCTGATGAACGAGCATTAAAACAAATTTTTTTAAACATATTATCCAACGCCATAAAATTTACACAAAAAGACGGTCATATCAATGTTTATATGGACGAAGAAACATCTGATGGCATAACACTTGTTTTTGAAGATGATGGCATAGGTATACCCCCAGATAAAGTGAATATTCTCTTTCAACCGTTTACACAAATTGAAAATATTTTAACACGTTCTCATCAAGGATCAGGATTAGGACTTGTATTAGTCAAAAAAATGGTTATACTACATCAAGGAACGGTTCGTTTAGAAAGTGAAGAAGGAAAAGGTACAAAACTAATTATTCATTTTCCCGCCGAACGCATAAAAAAAAGGAGTAACTAATGCGTAAAATTTTGATTACACTATGTTTATTGTTCGTTTGTTACGGCTTTACAAAAACCATTGATGTTGAAGCTGCATCCAAGAAACATCAAGAAAATATGGTCGTAGAAGAAGAATATAAAAAAGAAAACAAAAAAAAGAAAAAAAAATCACAAATTTCATGCGGATATGAAGAAGCAATTCGTGTTGCCGGTTTTGTAACAAACGCTCCGTTTGGTTGGGTAAATATTATTCCACCTCGCCCGCCAAAACCAATTACTTATGAAAATGATGGCTTCGGATATGAAATCTTCAAAAAAATAACAGCTGCACAAAACTTAAAAATTAGAAATGTCGGATACACCTCTTATAAAGAAGCAATGGCTGATTTACGTAAAGGAAAAATTGATGTTATTGTCGGTTCCTATTTTGATCAACGTGTATTGGGCAGTGGTGTTAATTTAATGTTTCCGAGTTATTTTAGTAATCCGATTGTTCCTATCTTTTTGAAGGGAAAAGAAAAACCTATCAACACTTGGGAAGATTTACGTGGATTAAAAGGTGTTGTTCGTCAGGAAGAAAATATTTATTCTCTCATATTTAATCAGCTACCTCAAGATTTAAAAATTGAACAAGTCAGCGGTGCCAAAAAAGCATTTACAAAATTGTTAACAGGTGAAGCTGATTATATGTTGACCAGTTTATACGCAGGTGAAGCAGAAGTTCGTCGTTACAAATTATTAAAAGAAATTCATTTTCCAGACAAAGCCCTTCTTATCCCAGAATTATTTTTTGTATTTTCCTCACAATCTGAATGTAAAGCAATTAAGAAAATTTTGGAACCGGAATTACGAAAATTAAAAGAAAATAATGCCGAATATAAACAAATGCTTATTACACATATTGATAATTGGGGTATGCGTTTCAAAGACGAACCCAAATTAACAGATATACTACAAGCAGAAAATACAAATATTGTTTCTGATATAGATATAACAAACGAAAAATCAGAAAAATAATATAATTTCTGTAAATTATGGCATATTTTTGTATAATTTAATTGTTTTTTATTGACATTTCAAAAAAAATGACAAATACTTTATCATATCAACAAAAGGAAACTTATGAAAAAACGTTTTATAGGTTATACGGCATTTTCTATTTTTTGTTTGGTTTTAGGAACCGGATATGTTTGGTATTATCATTATCCACAAGTCAAACAAGTATATTATCCAAACGGAAAAATTCAAACAGAGACAACATATCAAGGTGGTGTTAAACACGGAGAGTCAAAAGTTTTTTATGAAAACGGCACTCTACGTTTGTCAATAACATATGCCAAAGGTCGTATTAAAGGTGCATTTAAACAATATTATCCTAATGGTAATATTATGTCAGAATTTACCCGTTACGGAGAAAAACTAGATGGTCCACTAAAAGAATATTTCCAAAATGGTAAATTACGCTATGTTGAAAATTACAAAAATGACATGCTGGATGGCATCAGTACAGAATATTATGAAAGTGGATTAAAAAAAGAAGAAGTATCTTTCAAACAAAATCTCAAAGATGGTTTATCTCGTGAATATTATCCCAACGGAAATATATCTGTTGAAACACCTTATAAGGCAGATAAAATTGAGGGTGAAAGAATAGTCTATTATCCCAACGGTAAACCACGTATGCGTATGCTCTTTCAAGATAATAAAGCACAAGGATTAGCAAAAACATTTTACGAAACAGGTGTTTTACGAGCTGAAATCCCTTATCAAAACGACAAAATCAATGGATTAATGAAAGAATATGATGAGCAAGGACGTTTAATCGGTCAATATTCCTATAAAAATGACGAACGGGATGGTGTTGCACGATTATATGATGAGAATAATATTTTAATGTTGGAAATGCCTTATTTAAAAGGAGAATTAAACGGTATTGCCATAGAATATTTTATTGATGGTAAAATTCATGGAAAGATTCCATATCTGAATAATAAAAAAGAAGGTTTGGCACAGTTTTTTTATCCTGACGGAACAATAGCAAAAGAAGTGTCTTTTTCTAAAGATAAATTTTCAGGTATTAGTAAAAATTATCATAGAGATGGAACGTTAATGATGGAAGTGTTTTTTAGAAACGGAGAACTCATTGAAGGATTTACTTATCAATCCGGTCAAAAAGAAATGTTATCTCGTATCGAAATTCAGAAGTTAAAAAAGTTACAACATCTTTTGTTTTATGACAATCGCAGTGTGGAAGAACAACTATTAGATAATTTGACTTTTGAATAATTAACGTTAATTTAATTTTTAATCGCTATATTATAAAAAAATAGTGGCGGAAAAAATGGAAATAACTTACAAAACACAACAGAATAATTTAAATATTTATTTAACAGGAAACATTGAACGGTTAGATACGCAAATTGATAAGCAACAATTATATCAAATAGCACAAAACGAAACAGTTCATCAAATAGTTATTCAGGCACAAAAACTGGATAATTGGGATTCATCTTTAATTGTTGTTTTGTATCAGTTAGCAAAAATTGCTCAAGAACGCCATATTACATTTAACATTGATTCTTTACCAAAAGATATTAAGCAATTATTAAATTTATCATTAGCCGTTAACAGAAAACCGATTCATAACGATTCTCAAAATATTGATTTTTTGGAAAATCTTGGACAATGGGGTATTAATGTTTTTGCATCTATTCAGCAAGGACTTTTATTTTTAAAGGATTGTACAGTCTCTATTGCCCGTTTTTGTATCGGTAAAGCTACAATGAGACGTGTTGATTTTTGGCAAATGTTAGATGATTGTGGTCCGAAAGCTTTAATGATTGTTACTTTAATCAGTTTTATGGTTGGCTTGATTTTAGCTTTTGTCGGTGCCATTCAATTAAAATTGTTTGGAGCACAAATTTTTGTTGCCAGTTTAGTTACGATTGGTATGATTCGTATTATGGGTGCTATTATGGTTGGAATTATTATGGCGGGTCGGACAGGAGCATCTTATGCTGCAACAATCGGCACAATGCAAGTTAATGAAGAAACAGATGCTTTAAAAACAATGGGTATTCCTGTTTCTGATTTTTTGGTTTTACCACGTATTTTGGCATTAGTTATAACAATGCCTTTATTGGTTTTATTATCTGATTTTACAGGTATATTGGGAGGAGCATTTGTGGGAACACTTATGTTGGATATACCTCCGGAAGAATATTGGAAATATGCATTAGAAGCTTTTGACTTGACTAATTTTTTAGTTGGCATTTTTCATGGTTTTGTTTTTGGGATTGTTATTTCTCTTTGTGGTTGTTACTTTGGCGTACATTGTGGACGCAATGCCGATAGTGTTGGTATTGCAACAACAAATGCCGTTGTATGGTCTATTGTTTGGATGATTGTTTTAACCGGTATTATTACTTTTGTATGTGAGGTAATCGGCATATGACAAAAAAAGAAACAGCAATTGAAGCGCATCAATTAACTATGGGTTATGGTTCTTTTGTTTTGCAAAAAGATATAAACTTTCAAGTTAACAAACATGATATATTTATCATAATGGGGGGAAGCGGTTGCGGTAAAAGCTCTTTGTTAAGAGTAATGACTGGACTTGTTCCACCTTTAAAAGGCAGTGTTTGGGTTAATGGAGAAAATTTTACGGGGGCATCAACCGAAAAACAAAAAGAAGTGATGAAAAAATGTGGCATTTTATATCAAAGCGGTGCTTTATTCAGTTCAATGACACTTGCTGAAAATATCGCTTTACCATTACAACAATACACAGATTATTCACAAAAAACCATTGATGAAATTGTATCTTTAAAATTAGCATTAGTCGGATTAGCAGGATTTGAACCATTTTATCCGTCAGAAATCAGTGGAGGTATGAAAAAAAGAGCAGGTTTGGCCCGTGCATTAGCATTGGATCCTGAAATTGTTTATTTTGACGAACCATCTGCCGGTTTAGATCCGATTAGTTCTAAATTGCTTGATGATTTAATGAAAAATATTAATCAAAGCTTAGGAACAACACTTGTTGTCGTCACTCATGAGTTAAGTTCTTTATTAGATATAGGAACAAACGGCATCTATTTAGATGCAGAAAGCAAAACCATTATTGCAAACGGCAAACCAAAGGATTTATTAAAAAATCCGCCAAATGAAACTGTATATGAATTTTTAACGAGAGGAAAGTCAAACAATGTCAAATAAACCGAATAAAAAAAGAATCGGGTTGTTTTTAATGATTGGATTTATCTGTTTGTTTGGAATAATCAGTCATTTTATCATAGAAAAAATTATGCCAAATAATACGAACATGGTCGTCATGTTTTTTAATGAATCAATCAAAGGATTGAGTATTGGTTCACCAGTTGTTTTGGAAGGGGTTGAAGTTGGTAAAGTTTCCCGTATTTCATTATATACTGATCCAAAAACATTGGAATTTCGCATTCCTGTTTATATTCGATTTAATCAAGAAGGTCAAACAGGAGCAATGTTAAAATCGGTTTTCGGATTTAATAAAAGTCGTGATGAAATTATTGCAGATTTAGTTGAAAGAGGATTAAGAGGACGTTTAGTTTCCCGCAATTTTTTAACCGGACAATTAATGATTGAACTAATAATGCAACCGGAAAGTCCTGTTAAATTGGTAGAGATTCCGGAAACAAAACATGTATTACAAATACCGACCGTTTTATCAACCATTGGAGAATTATCAAAAGGTTTTCAAGATTTACCGTTAAAAGCCATTGTGAATAAATTTAATAATATTTTAAATTCTTTTGAAACAGAAATGCCTAAAATTTTACCTCAATTTAAATTTTTGGGAGAAAACTTGAATAACACTATTCCCGAATTCAAAAAATTAGGGGAAAATTTAAATAATACTGTCCCAGTTTTTGTTCAACTCGGTGAAAATTTAAACAAAACAGTTATTCATGTTGATAAACAAATTCCTAAAACAAGTCAAACAATTAATCATGTAAATATGACATTAGATGATATTAGTAAAGCAGCAAAATCATTACGAAATTTAGCAGACTATTTAGAACAACATCCCGAATCGATTTTAAACGGAAAGGAAAATTAAATGAAAACAGCGTTATCGTGTGTAACATTATGTTCTTTAATATTATTAAGTGGTTGTTTAGGTGGTGTTAGTGCTACCCCGCAATTTTTTACACTTCAAAATGAAAGCAACATATCGGTTGTCAGTAATCAAAAAATATCTGTTGGGGTTTTACCGGTAAAAGTACCTGATTATTTAGATAAACCGCAAATTGTATTAAATAATGGCACAAATCAAATGACAATATCCGAAACAAACAGATGGATAGAACCACTTTCATCTGTCGCACAACAAACATTAATTAATGATATACAAAAAATGTTGCCGAATGCGTTTGTTAAAACAAAAGGTTATGATGATGATAATTACAATCGAATTGTCCGTGTTGAAATTGATAAGATGAGCGGAACACTTGGAAAGGAAGCGAGGTTATCCGTTTGGTGGTCTGTTTTAAATCATAACGGAAAAGAAATTTATCGGACTCGTTTTGCTGATACGGAACAAATTCATAATTCGTATGAAAGCTACACACAAGGTCAAAGTATTTTATGGGCAAAATTAAGCAATCAAATTGCTCAACATCTTACTTCTTACAAATAAATAAAACATACTAGTCAAAATAATTATTGATTTTATGCAGTTTTTTTTTGACATCTGCAAAGGAACAGCGTATAATAAAAACGTTTTTCATAGGAAGAACGGGTGTGTCTTTTTATGCAGAAAACAAAATTGTAGTTTTAACAGAATAAAGGAAAAATAAAAATGATAGAAATTAAATTGCCTGATGAATCAAAAATGAGTTTTGATTCTGGTGTGAATGGGTTAGATATTGCCCGCAAAATCAGTGAAGGTTTAGCAAAAAATGCAATCGCGGTAAAAGTAGATGATACGTTAACTGATTTGACCACACCCATCACAACAGATGCAACGGTTTCTATTATTACCACTAAAAATCCGGAAGCTTTAACTATTTTAAGACATACGGCTGCACACGTTTTAGCTCATGCTGTTACTAGATTATATCCATCCGCACAAGTTACAATCGGACCAGCAGTTGAAAACGGTTTTTATTATGATTTCTTTGGTATTATTGTCAAAGAATCTGATTTGCCGAAAATTGAAGAAGAAATGGCAAAAATTGTCCAAGCTGATTATCCGATTGTTCGTTCTGTTGTATCTCGTGCAGAAGCTGAACGTATTTTTACGGAACGTAACGAAAAATATAAATTAGAAATTTTAAATGAATTACCGGAAGAAATTACAGAAGTTTCTTTATACACGCAAGATGATTATGTTGAATTGTGCCGTGGACCGCATTTAACTTCAACAGGAAAATTAGGAAAAGCTTTCAAATTAACAAAAGTTGCTGCGGCTTATTGGCGTGGAGATAGCAATCGTGAATCTTTACAACGTATTTATGGCACAGCTTTTTTCACTGAAAAAGAATTAAAAGCTTATTTTGTTATGCTTGAAGAAGCTGCAAAACGTGACCACCGTAAGTTAGGTAAAGAAATGGATTTGTTCCATTTTGAAGAATTTGCTCCCGGTGATGTTTTTTGGCATGACAGAGGTTGGACATTCTTCCAATTGTTAATTGAATATATGCGTAAACGTCAAAAAGCTGTCGGCTATGAAGAAGTAAATACACCGCAAATTATGAACAGAGTTTTATGGGAAACATCAGGTCACTGGAATTGGTATAAAGATAATATGTTTACCACAACAATTGAGGAAAAAGAATTTGCCATTAAACCTATGAACTGTCCTGGTGGTGTTTTAATTTACAAACAAGGTATTACAAGTTATCGGGATTTACCTCGTTATATTGGAGAATTTGGTCGTGTACATAGATATGAAGCCTCTGGTGCTTTACATGGTTTAATGCGTGTTCGTGCCTTTACACAAGATGATGCTCATATTTTCTGTACACCGGAACAGTTAAAAACAGAATTACAAAGAGTTGTTGCTCTTATGTTAGATATTTATAAAGATTTCGGTATGACGGATATGGAAATTAAGCTGTCTACACGTCCGGCAGAACGAATCGGGACAGATGATATTTGGGATTTGTTAGAAAACTCTTTGGCAGAAGCCTTAACAGAAATGGGCTACACCTACACAATTAATCCTGGTGATGGTGCTTTTTATGGTCCAAAGTTAGACTTCAAATTTAGAGATGCCATTGGTCGTGAATGGCAATTAGGAACATTGCAAGCCGATTTAAATTTACCGGAACGTTTTGATATTTCATATATTGGGGAAGATGGTGAAAAACATCGTCCGATTATGTTACACCGTGCTTTGTTTGGTTCATTAGAACGTTTTGTCGGGGTCTTACTTGAAGTAACGGCCGGCCATTTACCATTCTGGATTTCTCCGGTTCAAACCATTGTTATGCCGGTTACAGAAGAACAAAATGACTATGCTAAACTTGTTTGTCGTAAATTAAAATTAGCAGGTATTCGTGCTGAAACAGATTTACGGAACGAAAAAGTCGGCTACAAAGTTCGTGAGCATTCTTTGAAAAAAGTACCGGTACAACTTGTTGTCGGTAAAAAAGAAGAAGCAGAAAATACTGTTACAATCAGACGATTGGGTTCAGACAAACAAACAGTTATGTCTTTAAATGAAGCAATTTCTTTGTTTAAACAAGAAGGACGTTTCCCTAGTTTGGAATATGAAGATTAAAACTTCTGATACACAAACAAAAAGAATCCGTTGCGTAACGGATTCTTTTTTTGTCTTTCAAATAATTAAGCATCTCGTTCTTTTTGTTTTTTTGTGACTTTATTATCCAAAGAAATATTTGTTTGAATTTTCATTAATATTTGTTGATGGGATAAATTGTTTTGTGAAATTTGTGCAACAAGTAACTTTGCATAATCAAAAATATTTTTTTGTTCTGGTGAAATATTTTTATCACCCCTTGTCATGCCTGTAAATTTTTGAGCTGTTTTAAAAATCAAACGATAACGTTCTATATTTGTCAATATTGTTTCATTTTCAAGTGTTGCATAAAGGACGGTATTAAAAGTAGGAATAGAAAAATCTTGTAATGAAGATTGCAACAAACGAATAATTTTTTCTTGTTTTTTTTGTTGGGCATAGTCTAATGCCGATAACCCGTGTTTATCAATTAATCTGGGATTAGCTCCTGCATCTAATAAAATTTGAACCATTTGAAGATTACTTTTTCTAACAGCATTTATAAGTGCTGTTCTGCCATTATTGTCAATTTCATCATTTATATTATGACCATGAGATACCAACAGTTTAAATGATGTCATCTCTTGATTTTGAATGGCGTAATAAATAGCAGTATGTCCTTTATTGTTTTTAATATTACAATCAGCACCAGATAATATCAATGTTGATACAAAATAGTCATTATTTTGACAAACAGCATTAATTAAAGCAGTATTTCCATTATTTTTAGTTTGTACATTAAGAGGAGCACCTAATTGTATCAATTTTTTTAAATTTTTGACATCATTATAATCAAGAGCATAATGTAAAACACTTTTTCCGGTAGAATTTTGAAGTGTGAGATCTGGTTTTTCATTTAATAACAAATTTATATGATTGGAGAACTGATTTTCAATTGCAAGCATTAAAGCTGTTTCACCCTGATTATTTTGGTGATTAACATTTGCTCTCAATTCTAATAATTTTTCTAAACAACTACTATGATTTTTGTTATTGATAACATAAATAAGGGCTGTATTATTATGTGCAGATACGGCATTAATATCAGCACCTAACTTTAGTAATTGTTTTGTACATTCTTCATTTTTTTCAATAATTGATCCTAAAAGTGGTGAACCATACTCACAAAATAGATTAACATCAGCACCATTATGAACAAGTTTATCAATTATGCGTTCTCTCATTTTGGAATCTAACCAAATAGCTGTTATTACCTGAAATAAAGGGGTATAGGAAGAAAAACGACAACGTTCGTTTGGATTGACACCATTTGCTAATAAAAAATCTATAGCTTCTTCATTTCCTTCGGAAATAGCTTTAATTAATAATGATTTTCT
This sequence comes from Alphaproteobacteria bacterium, assembly GCA_045638265.1. Taxonomy (GTDB): domain Bacteria; phylum Pseudomonadota; class Alphaproteobacteria; order CAAHEQ01; family UBA3637; genus RGIG4140. The sequence goes on from JAZUBA010000027.1 coordinate 74,720, forward strand.
GTGAGGACTATTGTTAATTACAGGTACATCAAATTCTGCCAAAAGATGCATCATTGCATTATCGTTATTTTCAATGGCATTGAAATAAAGAAGATGTGGAGAGTTAAAACGGATACCTTTTTGCAATAATTTTTTAACTTTTTTATGGTTTTCAAGACAAACAGCAACATTTAGTTGCTGTTGCATTTCCTCTATGGTTGGTTTTTTAAATAAATCCAAAAAAAACATAAAAGCAACCCTTCTGCATATTATTAAATAGTAATTAATAATATATTAAAAATGACATTATGTCAATTTTTTTTCAAAAGAGTTGCCCGATATTTTAATATGCTTTGTAATAAACATTTGAATTAATTCTTGAACGAATTTTTGTTGTTCCGTCAATGCGATTCAATAAGACATTATCACCTGGTCTCAAATTAAGTTCATTTGTTTGAACAACAGAGATAAGTTGTCCGTTGCTTTTTTCAATAATAAATTCATATGCTGTATCTTTTGTAATAGCTTTCTCTGTAGCACTACCAACCATACCACCAACAACAGCACCGGCAACACCACCAATAATATTAATAGCTGTATTACCACCAATCATTGATCCAGCAGCAGCCCCCATACCTGCACCGGCTAATGTGCCAACACTGTTTTTTCCGGCAATTTGAACCGGTGTCATTTCTAAAATACGACCTTTTTCAACAACGCCCTGTGCACCAACTTGATAATTTTGATAAGTTGTATTTGTATTTCCAATACCACAGGCTGTTAATAAACAAGCAGTTAAAACAGTAAAAAATATTTTTTTCATTGCATTTCCTTTCTAAAAACGTTATTCTCTCTGAAAAAATAATAATATTAAAAAAAGGGAATGTCAAACAATGATTAATTTATGGAATAAAATAATGAAAGCACTATACGATTGGTGTATGCGTATCGTTTCGGGAAAATATGCTTTACCTGCATTATGTGCTGTTTCTTTTGTAGAAAGTTCTTTTTTTCCAATACCGCCTGATTTGTTTTTAATACCGCTTATTTTAGCAAACAGAACAAAAGCTTTTCGGATTGCATTTTGGACAACGGTATTCAGCGTATTAGGTGGTTTGTTCGGATATGCCATTGGATACTATTTATACAATTCTATTGGTGTTGCTATTTTAGATTTCTTTAATTATAGAGAAAAATTTGAGGAATTCAGACATATGTATAACGATTGGGGTGCTTGGATTGTTTTTGGGGCTGGGATTACACCTTTTCCTTATAAAATTATCACAATTGCCAGTGGGACAACACATTTAAATTTAATTGTCTTTATTATTGCCTCTATTATAGCAAGAGGTTTGCGCTTTTTCTTGATTGCAGGTCTATTGTGGAAATACGGTGAACCAATGAAAACATACATTGAAAAGAATTTAGGATGGTTATCCATTGTCTTTTTTGTATTACTCGTTGGAGGGTTTTTCTTAATTAAATTCTTGTAGAAAAGTAAAAAAACATCCACGTTTCAGTGGATATTTTTTTATTATGAAATTTCTGTATAATCAACATCAATAATCTTTTCTTCCGGTTTTACAGAACGACGTGTTCTGTTGGTATAAAACCGAAAAGGTTGTCTGTTTGTTTGAATGGTAATACGTTTACCAGTTAATTGTGTATATAAATAAAAACCCAAACCAATCAACAAAATCGGTAAAAATAAATATTTAAAGAAAAAAACAGCAATACTGACAAAACAGATAATACAAAGAACAGTTAAAATAATTTGAACAACAGGCATTTATTCCTCCGCCATGGTTTTTAAACGATACAATACATCCAAAGCTTCTCTTGGCGACAGAGCATCAACATCAAGAGATTTCAAATGCGATATTGCCGGAGATTCCTTTTGTATAGATGTAGTTTGTGCCAAATGAGAAAACAAGGGTAAATCATCAAATAATGGCTCTTGATTTTGTCTTTTTTCTTCTAACTGATTTAAAATTTGTTCAGAACGAATTAAAACAGATGACGGCAATCCTGCTAATTTTGCAACATGAATACCATAAGAACGATCAATAGCACCCGAATCAATTTCATGCATAAAGACAATATCTCCTTGCCATTCTCGGACACGTAACGTATGCAATGAAATGCGATTTAAACGATTAACCAACGCCGTTAATTCATGATAATGGGTTGCAAACAAGCCTCGACATTTATTAACATCATGTAAATGCTCCACAACAGCCCAAGCAATAGACAACCCGTCATAAGTTGCTGTTCCACGACCAACTTCATCTAAAATAACAAAAGACCGTTCAGTTGCTTTATTTAAAATAGTAGATACTTCTACCATTTCAACCATAAATGTAGAATGTCCACGAGCCAAATCATCACTGGCTCCAACACGAGAAAACAATTTATCAACAATGCCGATTTTAGCATATTCAGCAGGAACATAACAACCGGCTTGTGCCAACACAACAATTAAAGCATTTTGGCGCAAAAATGTACTTTTACCAGCCATATTTGGACCAGTCAAAATCCACAAACGTTCTTTCTCTTCTCCAATATAACAATTATTAGGAATAAAAGCTTTGTTTTTCATTTTTAAAGCATCTTCGACAACCGGATGACGTCCCATTTTCACATCATATTCAACCGTATCAGTCAAAGTCGGACGAACCCAATGATTTAATGAAGCATAATCTGCCAAAGCTGTAGCTATATCTATACGAGCAAGAGCAGCACACGTTGTATAAATAGATTCACTCTGAGCAAGTAATTTTTGACGTAATTGTTCAAACAATTCTATTTCAAGAGCTATACACTTTTCGGTAGAATTAAGAACTTTTTGCTCAAAATCTGCTAATTCTGCTGTTGTAAAGCGAACATTGTTCGTTAATGTTTGACGATGAATAAAGCCTAATTCTTTATTAATTAATAATGGTTCGGCTTGTCTTGCAGGTACTTCTACAAAATAACCAGCAACACTATTAAAAGTAACTTTGAGACCTGTTATTTTTGTTTTTTGAATATAAACACCTTGTAGTTGCATCGCTTTGTTTTGAGCGATAGTACGAGCTGAGCGTAATTCATCTAGTTGTGCATTATATTTAGGTAAAATAAATTTACCGTCTCGGGCTAGGGTTGGTGTTTTTTCAGCTACGATAGCAGAAAAAATTTCTGCTACAAGCTCTGAATGGTCTCCTAATAATTGCAAATCAGATTGCAAGGAAGTCGGAATAATACCTGTATTGATTTGATTTCGTAACATTGGAATACATTTAAGTCCGTTTGCAATAGAAACCATATCACGAGGACCACCTCGTCCGACAGATAAACGTGAAACAGCTCGTTCAATATCGGGAATGCCTTTTAAAATAGAACGAATACGTTCACAAGTTGTCGTATTTTGAATAAAATAATCAATCTTATCTAACCGAGCATTAATAGAATCAATATCGAGTAACGGTGTGTTGAGTTGAGAAGCTAATGCACGAGCACCAAATCCCGTTACCGTTCTGTCAATGGTATCCAACAAAGAGGTTGATTTAGAATCCGGATTAAGAGTTGTTGTTAATTCCAAACTGCGTCTGGTTGTCGAATCAATCTCCATATATGTATTGTCTTCTATTTTGTGAGGTTTTAACAAACAAGGACATTCTCCTTTTTGTGTTTGTAATAAATAATTGATTAAAACACCACAAGCAACCGTTTCCGCTTTACTTAAATGCTTAAAGGTACAATCAGATACGTTAAAGAACGTACATAATTCAGACTTATTGGTTTTATAATCAAATTCAGAAAAAGAAAGTGTTTCAATTTTTTCCGAACGAGATTTAAATAAATACGGGTGTACTGTCATAAAATTATCGGCAACAATTATTTCGGCAGGTTTGATGCGATCTAAAAGAGTATTAAACGATTCATCTGTTGCGGTTTGTGTAAAAAATTCACCTGTAGACATATCCGCCCAAGCAAAACCATATTCGGCCCCACTGGCAACAATAACGGTTAAAAAGTTGTTTTGACGACTGTTTAAAAGAGCATCCTCCGTTAATGTACCAGATGTAACAATACGAATCACATCACGTTTCACAATAGCAGTACTACCTCTCTTTTTGGCTTCTTCGGGCTTTTCCATTTGTTCACAAATAGCAACTTTATAACCATTTCTAATCAAACGAACCAAATAATTTTCGTATGCATGAAACGGAACACCACACATTGGAACTTCTTTTCCGTCATAAAAACCTCGATAAGTTAAAACCAAACCAAGCGTATGCGCCGCTTTACGGGCATCTTCAAAAAACAATTCATAGAAATCACCTAAACGGAAAAACAAAAGACAATCCGGATATTTTTCTTTAATTTCAAAATATTGTTGCATCATTGGGGTTGGTTTTTTATTACTCATTTTTTTATTCCTTTTTTCTTTTTTTTGTAGTATACTCAATTTATGTCAAAAAATAAAGCACAAAAAACATTCTTTCGCATAATTCGTTTTTCTGCCCGAACAATGGTGTTAAATATTCCCATTTTGCTGGTATTAGGAATTATGTTACTTCTTGGACGGATTAACTGGTCTGTTGCGTTAGCTATTTTCGGTGGCGTTTTTATCATTACGTCCTTGGTTATTTTATTTGTCTTTCATGAGCTTGAAAAATTTATTACTTATTTACGTTCTTTAGCACAAGGCGTGGAAATTGAAGCTCCCCGTTTTCACAAAGGCATTTTTGGTTCTTTTCGATTAGCTGATGCATTTTTATCTGTTAAAAATTTGTGGTCTAATCAAACCTTATCAGATGCCAGTATTTTAGAAAATTTGCCCGATCCGCTTTTAATGATAAATGATGAGGGAAAAATTGTTTTTGCAAATATTATGGCACACAATTTTTTGGGAGATGATTTATTTTATAAACCAATTGAACAGTTAATTTGTGATGAAAACTTTATTCAGACATTAAATAAAGTTATTCGGAAACAATCTCAAAAAGAATGGGTTGAATGGCGTTATGAAGATTCTCAACCTTATGTCTTTCAGGTTCGCATTGAACAATTACCGGCACCAGCCAAAAATAAAGCAACCAGTGTATTGGTTATGCATGATATTACACAATTAAAACTTTTTAAAGAACAACAGTCCGATTTTTTCGCCAATGCCAGTCATGAATTAAAAACACCTTTAACAATTATATCCGGTTGCATAGAAACAATGCAAGGACCGGCAAAAGACGATGAGGTTGCACGGGAAAAATTTTTAAATTTAATTGCTGAACAAACAAACAGAATGACTCAATTAGTTCAAGATTTACTTTCTCTTTCAAAAGCAAAAATGACACAGCAAGCATCTTTATCTGATGTTATATTGTTACCTGAATTGTTGAAAAGCGTTATTGAAAGTTTAACAGTCAAAGCACAAAGCAACCAACAAAAATTAACCTTAAAACTTATACATGATATTCCTCGTTTAAAGGGAAATCAAACACTTTTATTGCAAGTTTTTCAAAATTTAATTGATAATGCCGTTAAATACGGAAATCACAATTCAGAAATTACAATCAGTGTTAAATTATGTAATGGTTTTCCTAAAAAATCAGATAAATATTTTACGGATATGCGACAAGTTGTATTGGTTACAGTACATAATATAGGTAACCCGATTTCGCCAAAAAATATTAATCGATTGTTTGAACGTTTTTATCGAGTCGATTCATTACGGACAAAAACAGTTGAAGGAACAGGTTTGGGTTTAGGTATTGCACAACAAATTGTGCATGACCATGATGGATTGATAGATGTTAAAAGTTCTGCCGAAAAAGGAACGTCTTTTATGGTATATTTACCTATTGACTTATAATTATTTTATATTTTATGTTATATAAAAAATACAGGAGAGCATAAATGAATTTTATGATTGCATTTACGGTATCTTTAATGGGATGTTGTGTAACCATACCGTTATATTTCAGATATGGATATCATTCTAACCACAACATGTTATATTTTATCATTAGTTTAATTGTTGCAGGTATGCCTGTTTTTGCCGTTCCTGATAATATTGCTTTCTTGGGGCGCCATTATTTACTTGTTCAACGTATTTGTTATTTTATTTTTATAACTGCCGTTATTTTATTTGGTTTAACTTTTGTACGAGATTTTATTTGGATAATTTCTTCTATTCTATCAAAAAATGTACCATCTCCATTAGATACAAAATATTTACACATTGTCAATATACTGACACTTTGTTTAGCATTTGTTTGTTCCGTTTGGGCGTTGATTGAGGGAAATAGAGTGCCGGCAATCAAGGAACAAATTATTTATAGCGAGAAAATAAAAGAACCAAAAAAAATTGTTTTGCTAACTGATTTACATTTATCAAGAGTTGTCCAAAATGACAAAATTCAAAACATTGTGGAACGTGTAAATGCACAAAATGCAGATGCTATATTATTAGTGGGAGATATTATTGATGATGAAGCGAAATATACAAAACCATTATTAAATATATTAAAAGATTTAAAAGCAAAAAACGGTATTTTTTATGTGAGTGGCAATCATGAATTTTATATCGGATATAATGATAGTATGAAACTAATTCATCAAAATAATTTTATTCCGTTAGAAAACAACGGTGTTGAAATTGATTCATTTTATATTGGCGGTGTTCCCGACATTCCTTCTTCCAAACGATTTAAAAAATCAGTTGATTTAGAAAAAACGTTTCAAAATGCATCTCAAAATATTTATCGCATTTTAATGGCACACACACCTGTTAAATTCTCTCAAAAACCCAACATTGATTTAATCGTATCCGGACATACCCACGGGGGGCAAATTTTTCCGTTTCATTTATTTAGTTGGGCTTATAATAAAGGATATTTAGCTGGTTTATATCAAATGGATAAAAACACCAAAATTTATGTCTCTCGTGGAACAGGACAATGGGGACCACAAATGCGTTTTTTGGCACCAGCAGAAATTACGATTTTAAGGTTTTTACCGATAGATGCATCCGATTAATTATTAAAATTAAAATAAATACATTAATACGTGATTTTCAAATTCATAAAAAATCGGCTGACAAGTGTCAACCGATTTTTTATGATGTAGACTATGTCACTATGAAGATAAAGCACACTTATAACCAATGATTTCGGAATCAGTGTTTTCAATTACTTCTATTGTTCGACCGCAAACAGTCTGACACATATTTTTAGAAACTTCATCTGTTCCGATTTCTTTTGTACTGGCTTCTTCGCAGAAATAACATTTACCGTCTTTATCTTGCCACATGCCCGACGGACAATCTTCAACACATTTACCAACCAAATTGTCTTGTTCTTCAAAACCGGTTGTCATGACACGTCTGTTTTCACAACTGCTACATAAATTTGTAACATCTGGATTAATTGCAACATTTTTCTGTGTGCATGCAACACAAGTGGCACTTGTATTTAAGAATTGTTTGCCTTCTTCACATAAACCTTTTAAACAATTTCCACCTTGATAACGTCTATTTTTACAAGAAGCACATTGTGCTTGTGTTGTTGCATAAGATGTATCTGTATCACATCTCCGACAATAACCATCATTAGAACGGAAATACATACCATCATTATTACCATTAAGATATGGACGTATTTGTGCTTCAACATCGCTATTTAAATTTGAATAAATTATATTATCCTGAATACTATTACATATACCTGTTACCCCTGCATTAATAGGTATGCAATAAAAAGACCAATTAATATTTTGATATACTCTGTTTCCACAAGCCAAACATTCTTCTATATATTTTTTTGCAACACCTGTGTAATTTTCATAATTTGACTGAAAACCATCCCAATGAGCATGATCAATGCCAGACATATTGCAACTTACGCATGTTCCATATCGTTGATGCCATTGCGATACGCCGGTGGAAGTATTTGGACAATATTTCAAAGAACACCACTCATTGCGATATTCTTCTCGCGCCGAATCTTTACTATCAGAAGTATCTGGACATGCACCTGAACAAGTCTCTTTATTCAAAAGATATGGCGTATTAATATTTTGGTTACAAGCATAACAATTGCCATCTCTATGTTGCCAACGTCCGACTGGACATTTTTGATAACATTTAGAATTGTAAATCCATCGTGTTTCAATACTTCCAGTAGAAATATAATCTTTTGAATCAGATGTTTCTTTTTTACAATTTGCTATACAACCTGAAATTTCTTCTGTTTCTATATCAATACCCGATTTTGTTGTACAAGAATAACAAGTTCCATTCGCTCCTAAAAATTGACCAATTGGGCAAGCTGAAGCATTATTAGGAACACAGTATCCCTTGTCATTAACTCTTCGTCCGCAATTTTCACACAATTCTTTTAAGATTGCATTTGTTCCCACCGAAGAACTAGTTGTCATTTCACTGCAACTAAAACAAGCTCCGTTTGTATTTTGCCATTTACGAGTGCATCTTTCATCATTTGAATTTGCTTTGCATATCTCTATCTGTTCTTCTGCATTTTTCGGTTGTTCGCAATGTTTGCAACAATTTGCTCCCATCATATATCGCTTACCGCATGCAAGACATTTGTTCACAAGAAAAGTTTTGTCTTTCATTGAATTATTATTACTTTCGCCTACTCTGTAACAGCCATCAGCCTCACAGGAAACACATCTTCCGGGTTTTTCACCTTCACCATCCCAACCAAAATGCATAAACTCACCTTTCTTACATCTGTCTGTATCACAAATGATACTACTAGGCCACGAACCTGTAGATAACCAAAAATGATTTTGACAAGCTAAACATTGCGTTAAACTGACATTCTCATTTGAAATTAAATATCCATTATTATCTGAACAAGAAACACAACCATTTCTACTTGATTGAAAACTGTACCCCTCAGTACACATAAAGGAACAATACCCCCGCGAGCTATCTTCTTGTAACTCACCACGCCAACGTTTTGTTCCCGCTCCTTCACATTCTCCGCACATCGTATAACCGTCTACCTCATCACTTGTATCAGGGAACCCTTGCCCGTCTTTTAACACAAAGAAATTACTTCCGTCATCACAGCTGATACATGCTCCGTTTTGACTGCGGAATGTTCCTTCCGGACATGTCTTTTTTAATTCCGTACACGTATTGTTTGATTCATCACAAATCCAACCACGTCCCTTGTGTTGACAATCTTCATTTATTTTACATTCTACACATATACCACTCGCTCGCATACAGAATGGTTTATCTGTTCCGACACAGGCATCACGACATGTCATTGTTTCAGGATCGCATACAGCTCCCCCACATTCCTGCGGACAATCTTCTTCATCTACACATGGTTCTAATGCCGGTCCATTCGGATTATCGGGATCTACAATCCCGCCAACTGCACCA
>JAZUBA010000028.1:0-10178 GCA_045638265.1 Alphaproteobacteria bacterium
ATAATAGCTAATACGCCCAACATTTCAACCATTGAACGGCCTGATTCTGATTTAATTGTTCTTTTCATTTTATTTCTCCTTTTCTTTTGTTTTGAGCAGTTTATCTCTATTCCCCGAATAGAAAAAACCTTATTTTGACAAATCATTTTGTCGTTATGCTTTTCAAAGAGAGTATTTCCCTCTTCACAATTTAGAGTGTAGCAAAAACGTACCTTTATGTGCAACGCAAACACTTTCGTATCAAACACATCAAAAATTTTGACATTGTCAACTTTATTTTCTTTTTAAATCAACAACTAAACAAGTAAAAATAAGTACAAAAAGAAAGTTTTGACAAAGTGAAAAAAAATGTTGATTTAATCGTACGTTTAAATTCACCCGCTTTATTACTAAAATATTAAGAGTATATATCCACAAAAAAGACAGGTATAATTCAATATACCTGTCAAAATCTAAAAAAAACGAATCATTTATCTTTAAAAATTATTTATTAAACAAATATTTATAAGAATAATATCCATAAAAAACGAATCGATAACGATTCGTTTTATCTTTAAATTTATTCTGTCATATAACAATGCTTTATTCTTCAATATAACCTTTTAAAATCAATAAAATGATAATCTCAAAAATGATAAATTAAGTTTGTATCATAAAAAAACAACAGAGAAATCTTATAATAACTCTGTTGTCTTTCTATATATAATATATATTATTGAATGGTTGTCGGTGTCGTTACCTTGCTTAAATCAATCAATTCAATAAATTCATTCCGATAACCGTTTTCATCTTCACCGCGCGCATTTTTGGCAAAAGCCTGAATATCGGTATAACTCCATTCGCCTTTAAATTTGCTATCTTTTAGGTTTTGAGCAAATCCGGTAACGGCAATAGAAAAACGAACATCGTCGGATGTTTTGTCCAATGCAATTGTTTCTTTGACAGGTTGTTCAATGAGTAATGACGTTGTTTCATTCGGTAATTTATAGCGAACTTTAACAAAGGCGTATTCATCAGACTGTGGTTGAGCCGGTTCTTCTGTTTTTTGAGAATAACGTAAGTCATCATTCATTTGATTTTGACTGTCGACAGGTGTTAATTCATAAATAGCGGTTACGGTATGACCTGATCCGATTTCCCCGGCATCAACTTTATCGTTATTAAAATCTTCTCTGTTTAAAGCCCGTGTTTCATAACCGATTAAACGATATTCCGCTACTTTTGCCGGATTAAATTCTACTTGAATTTTGACATCATTTGCAATCGGGAAAATTGTTTTGGATATATCATTTAACAAAACCTTTTTTGCTTCTTTAAATGAATCTAAATAATAAGCAATACCGTTGCCGGCTTGTGCAATGGCTTGTGTCAAAGAATCATTGTAATTGCCTCTGCCGACGGATAAAACAGATAAATAGATACCATTTTCTTTTTCTTTTTTTACAAAATCTTCTAATGATAAATTATCGGTTGTGCCGATATTAAAATCGCCGTCCGTTCCGATTAAAATACGGTTAACGGCATTGGGATTGAAATTTTCTTTAGCTAATTCATAAGCTTTTTTTAATCCGCCTGCACCCCAAGTGCCACCACCTGTAATTAAGGCGTTTACGGCATTTTTTATTTTTTGTTTTTCACTGCCGTTTGTTGGTTCTAATGCTACACGAGAATCACCTGAATAGGTAACAATAGATAAGGTGTCTTTATCTGTTAATTGGTCAGCTAATAAATTAAATCCTTTTTGCAATAAGCCGATTCTGTCTCTGCTATTCATTGAACCTGAGGTATCTATCAGCAAAACAAGATTCATCGGTTTCTTTTCTTTTTCTTCTAATTCAAAACCTTTTATGCCGATATGCAATAACTGATTTCCTTTTTTCCACGGTGAATCGGTTAATGTGGTGTGAATGGCAAATGGTTTTTCTTTTGTTTTGGGAGTAGGGTAGTTGTAAGGGAAATAATTAATCATTTCTTCAATACGAATAGAATCTTTTGGCGGTGTATCTCCGCGTTCTAGATAAGAACGTGCATTTGTATAGGATGCTGTATCAACATCTATACTGAATGTGGAAACAGGTTCGTTTTTTGTTATTTTGACACTATTTTCATCTGTATGAGCATATTTTTCTGTATTTTGTATAATTGGTTGAAAATATGAGCCGTTTTCGGAATAAACGATACTATTCTCTATAAATGTATCGCTAAACTCGTAATTTATTGAAGAGCCTCCTGCAGATTCATCTTCGCTATAGTTACCAGTTGTAAAGTATTGTGAACTATAATATCCGCAGGCACCAATTACACCAATGATTGCAACAGATGTTAATAATATTTTTGAAGATTTTTTCATAAATAAACTCCCTTGTTTTGATTTTTGACAAAGGATATTTTAATATATGTTAATGAATAAAGTGTTAATCGTGTGTGATATAATTAAAATTGTGGCGTAAAAAAGAAAAGGCGTCTTTAATAGACGCCTTGTTGAAAGAGGAACTTATAAAAAAAAGGGGGGGGGCGTTCACTCTTTCTTTTGTGATGTTTGACTAAAAACATAGGGAGACTAACATGTCAAACATCTTCATCTTTCAGATGATACATATTATATAGCACGATATTATTTTAATGTCAATAATTTTTTTGCAAACGATTGACAAAATATTTGATTATTTTATAACATATTGAATTTAAATGATAAATATTGTTAAATTTAAGCTTTGTATAGGCTATATTTGTAAATTTTTTATTAATAAAGATGCTTTTGTATACATATGTATTTTGTTTTTTTTATGGCGAATCTGATTTTTTTTATCAAATGCTTTATTTTGTGTTTTGTAATATTTTAAAAATACAATTATTTCAAATAATTGTTTTGTTGTTTTATAAAAAAAACGAATCGTTTTATAGTTGTGGTAAAAAGATATTGACCATTTGTGCAAAATAAGGGAATAATGTTCCCATAAACCAACGTAAAACATCAATACCGATTAATGGTAAAACAATCAATAACCCCATCAGAATGGTAAAGCCGTATCTTTCTGTTTCTTGCCAGCGAGAACTGTATGGTTCGGGAAGCAATGCCGTAACGATTCGTCCGCCGTCCAATGGCAGTACCGGAAATAAATTAAATATCCCTAATGCCAATGAAATCATTATTCCATTTTTTAAGTTTTGAATTATCCAAAGTGTGATATGAGAATCTAATGGCAAAATATAAAAGAACAATCGGATAAAAAGAGCAAAAACAATGGCTAGAATAAAATTGGTTGCAGGTCCTGCAAGAGCAACAATTCCCATATCTCTTTTCGGTTTATCCAAATTATAAAAATTAACAGGAACAGGTTTTGCCCACCCAAATAAAACCGGTGCCTTTGTCAACATTAATATAATCGGCAGAACAATAGTGCCAATAGGATCAATGTGTTTAATGGGATTCAATGTTAATCTGCCGGCATTATATGCTGTTTTATCTCCTAATAACATAGCAACATATCCGTGCGCAATTTCGTGCAGAATAATGGTTACCATTAAAGGCAGAATCCACGTTGTTACAGAATAGACGGATATGCTGAATTCAGGCATTAAAATACTCCTATTTTGATGGAACACAATCTTGTTTTTTTGCTTTTAATTTGGCACATAATCCACTAGCCATATCACGAGAGGCAAATTGTCCGACCTTTAAACGATAGAAAGTACCTTTTCCTTTAACTTCGCCGGCTTCAATTTCATATGACATATCTGAAAGCAGATTTTTGTGTTTTTTCAAAATGGTTTGCCATGCTTTTTCAACAGCATCTTTTTTGTTGGATGCAAACAGTTGAACTCGCCATTCACCTTTTTTTACAGAAGTTGTTGCTTTTTCTTTTTCAGCTTTTTTAACTTCTTTGACTTCTTTGACAGTCTCTTTGGTAAGCGGTAATTGTTCTTGTTTAGCTGTCGGAACAGGTGTTGCCACTTCGTTAACCTTTGTAGGTAAAACGGGTTTTTCAGGTGTTGTTTCTTTAACCGGCTCTTTAATTTGGTCAAGTGGATTAATAGCTTTTACTTCATTCATTTTGACAAAAGTTTCCGTTTCCTGTTCTGGTGTATTAATTTCCAAAATTTGAGGTAAAACCGGTTTTTCTGGTTCAGGTAACAATTTTTCAATTTTTGTTGTTACGTTCTCAGAACGAATCCGATTATATATTAATTTATCTTGATCGGGAATATTAATACCACCGGCTTGTTCAGGTGATTCTTTGACAATAATCGGCTCTGGTGTAATGGTAACGATTTCCGCAATATCTTCCTCTTCACTGTTAAACATAACGAATCCGGCAATTAAAAGACCCAAAATGCCGATAAATACAGATAATCCGATAAGATGCAATTTCATTGTCGGAAATTTTTTTTCTTCCATAAAATGAGAATCAAAATCAGCAGAGGAGGGTGTAATACGATCAACGGGTGATTTTAAAAACGAATCGCCGACAGATTGAGAATAGGTTGAATTTGCTTGTGTTTGTGTGTAATTATTGGAAACGTTTGCAAAATTTTGGGGTTGTGAAGATTGAACGGTATGAGTAAAAGTAGGTTCTTTACGGTGAGTTAAATCTTCTGAAATTTCTCTGATTCTATCAAATTCGTCCATTATAAGCTCCTTAAATAATATATTTGAGAGAAAAATAGCACATAAAAGGGGTGATTTTCAAGCATTTTTTTAAAAAAAAGCAAAAATTTTTAAAAAAAATGAAAAAAAGACTTGACGAGGAGATTTTTTTAGGCTATAACCTTATTCACGTTCTACAGATGAAGCGGATATGGCGGAACTGGTAGACGCAACAGACTTAAAATCTGTTGGGACTTTGCTCCCGTGCCGGTTCGATTCCGGCTTTCCGCACCATTTAAAAGCCTTGGAAAACCAAGGCTTTTTTGTTTTATGGTTTTAAAATTTTCTTAAATTTTTAATTTTACACTTTCCTTTATTTTCAAACACTTGCATCAAATTTAAACAAAATAAATGATAGGAAAAATGCAAAATGAAAAACTGTGGTGCAAAGTGTGATGCAAAGATTGGTGCGAAACCAATTTATTTATGGTTGAGAAACAATACATTTTATAGTATAATGGAACTTCCACGTGTCAATGGCAAAAGACGATATAAACGCTTGTCCTTATATACAAGCAATTATTATGAAGCAAGAGAGAAAATAAAACAAATGGCTGTCATTTTTGATAAAGAAATTGAAAAAGAACTCCGATTAAGGGTAAATGCAAGTCCCTTTCATATAACAGAAAAAGAAGTAATTAAAATTCGTGATGAGCTCATTGAAGAATACAACAGGAAATATGCAGCTTCACATCCGAAAGCTCAGACAAAAAATACACAGCAAAATCAGGCTGTTTCAAAAGAATATATTGATAAAATCATTTCTTCCATATATCCAGAAAAGGCTCCTACCCCCGAATGCACAATTCAGGAAATTATGGATGCTATGCTGTTAAAAGCCAATACAAAACATGATACAAATCGTCGAAAAATAAATTCATTAAATAAAATGTTTGAAACTGTAAAATTGACACCGAAATCACTTTATACTGACTTCCATGACGTAAAAATTATTCAAACAATTACACAACACCTTATAAATAAAAGCGATATATCGGACAAGAATAAACAAATGCAATTGTCTTATATTAAAGAATTTGTGACATGCGCCCATAATATGTATCCGTCAGCTTTTCCTTTAAATATTATTTTAAATATGCCCAATATTAAAAAGAAAACAAAGGCTAAAAATCCTCATTTACCATATACAAATGAGCAATTATATGAAATTTTCAATCCAGAACGTGACTTTTTTCAAAAAAATCCTGATTGCTTTTGGACTTGCTTAATTGGTCTTTTTACTGGTGCCAGAATAAATGCAGCTTTAACTTTGCAGTATGCTGATATTATTAATGAAAATGGCATTGATTGCATTTGTTTTCAATCAAATCATCCGGCAAAGAAGCTAAAAAATGAGGCATCTGAACGTAAAGTACCAATCCATAAGCAGCTTTTTGACTTGGGTTTTCTTGATTATATCAAACGAAAACAAAGAAAGTTGAAAGCAACACCTAACGATTTTATCAATCAAAAAGCCACAACAAAAAATGGAGAATACAACAATAAATTTACAGTTCGTGTTTTAACACCATTTTTAAAAGAGATCGGTATAAAAACGGCTGATAAAGATGGCTTTGACTTCCATTCTTTTCGCAATACGGCCAGTATTACCATGCAAACAGCTAAGATTCCAGATTCATACATACATGCAATTATTGGATGGGAGGGTGATAATACAATGCAACAATCATATTCAAATTTTACTTTGGAGCAAATAAAAAAAGAAATGGATACATACGAATATGACTTTTTAAAAGATCACTTTGCAAAATGGAAAAAAATTATGGCTAAAAAATAAACACCTCTAGCCAGATGCCATATGGAACCTCCGCCACCAACCTACCCATCCCAAGGCACCTGACCGGCATATCCCAGCCATAAAAATAAATGCAACATCGTTAATTAGCTTATTTTTTGCAAGAGCCTTTACGTGCATGAGGCCGTGAGAGACCATGCTTATTCAGTATCTTTGGGATTATATTTTAACAATAAAAAAAGAGCTTCTTTATGTATATAGCTTAGCTCAATTATTTGTTTTTTCGTTAATGGATGCTTTAAGTTCCTTTTATCAACACATTGTTTAAAGTAATTTAATTTGCCAAATTCATCTGGTCTTAAGTCAAATTTTTCTTTAAATTCGTCTATTCTTTGAATATTTTTAATTATTTGATTCAACCAAGCATCTAAAGTGACCCGTGAAATTCCAGCATTTTTTGCTGTTTTATTTAATTTTTTATCACGAAAATATGCTTTTATAATGGTGCATTTTTTCTTTAATGTGATAAATCCCTTTTCATCGCGGCTATAATTAAATGAACATACTTTACATTTATATCTTTGTACGTTGGCTTTACCACCAACAGCGATACAATTACGAATTACTTTTCCATTTTTAACGCAATCAAATGAACCACAATTAGGACACCTAAATAAATTTTTCATATTTTTCATTTCCAATCTTTATTTATCTATATTTACTGTACATTTTTAAATTCAAAAAGTCAAGAAAATAAAAAAATTTCTTTGAAATAACAATAACTTATCGAAAGAAATAAAAATTTTTCAAAATCTAGCGATAAAAAACAATTCCGGAATATGTAAGGGCCATATGGACTTACCTTTCCGAATTGTGATCGTTGCCCCTGCACCTGAAGGATTGAATTGCATAATAATTATGGGGCATGAAAGACATTAATGCCATGTATTGGTATGAACTTTTTAAATTATACAAAAAAATAAATAAAAAGCAAGAGCTTTATACATCTTTATTTACATCCGGCGGGATACACGAAACGTATCTCGCAAAAGAGCTGAATTTGATTTCAGCTGTATCATGCGAGCTTATTGAACGTAGAGCTCGCTGGTATAAAGAAATGTATCCACAAACTGAAATGGTATGTGATGATATCACAAAGCCTGGAGTTCTGGAACATTTAATCAAGCTCCATAAAGAAAAAGTCTGTACAGGCTTAATTGCATCTCCTGTTTGCCGTGATTTCACACTTGCAAACACAAAGAGAAATCCCAATAGTAAGAGAGCGCAATTATACAAGTATGTATTGGAATTTGTCCGCCGTACACGTCCTAATTGGATTGTCATCGAAAACTCTGATCAAATGATGAAGGTCAGAGTTGATGGCAAAATTGTCGCCATGAAAATTGTCGATGAATTAAAAGCTATGGGCTACTATGTGGATCACGGTGTACAAGATTGTGCAGGATTTTTTACGCCTCAACATCGCAGACGCACGATTATAATCGCGCATAAGTACAAGCAATGCCATTTGCCAACTCCAAGCAATAAAATTATTACATTGCGTAAAGCAATTGGACACTTGCCTGTCCTTGAATGTGGGCAAAAGTCCAATATTAAGTGGCACGATGCATCCATGTTTACATGGACTGCATCACAAATTGCTGTTATGGCTCATACCCCAAGTGGTAAGTCTGCACAGGATAACAAACCACCTTTCCGTCCTTGTAATAAAGATGGAAGCCCTTGTAAAGCGAGCTTTAAATGTGCCTTTCAAAGACGTGATTGGAATAATGCCTGCAATACAATTTTGCAGGATAGTAAAAGTATTTCAGGTTTTCGGACCTGTCATCCAGGTAATTTTATCGGGTATGATAAAGATGGACTTCCACTTTATGACTCGTGCAGACCTTTAACAATATTGGAGTTATTGCGTGTGACAGGATTGCCAGATAATTTTCCTATCCCAACATGGGTAAGCGATAACCTCATTCGTCAAATGATGGGGGAATGCTGGGCTCCTAAACACTGTTTAGAGGTCATTCGCAGTTTGATTTCATAATTTTACAAAAGGAAGGGTTGTATTTTGCAACCTTTCCTTTCTTACTTTAAAACTTTAACAAAAAATAACAATAAAAATTCGCACATCCATCCATCATTAAAAGATTCGGTTCTATTATATGACAATTGCAATATATCTGACTGATTTGGCGTTATATTGGATTGAAAAGGAGGACTTTTATGATGAGGATTAAAATGGGTTTCTATTGGATTCCTTTTGTTAATCTTATAACTAAAATTAAAAATATAAGGTAAAAAACATGCATAAAAAAACTTCTCAAAATACAAACAAGATTGTTTCTGATTTAAGCAAAATGAAAGCATTACAACGACAAAACAAGTGCATTGAAAACGGACATCTCATCCGTCAATCAATGAAATACCATCATCCAACTATTCGTGATTGGACTAGACCAAAAAACAAAAACATACCAGATATACATTCATACAAACCTTTTTTGCAAAAATTAGGAACCAAATTAGATGAATATACCGTCAAAACAGCTTTAATTAAATGGCTTGTTGATGTCTATAAACCAACAGCCTTATTAACGGTTCAATTGCCTGATCAATTAAAAACAGAACGTAAAGACAAGGCTCTAGACTATTTACGCCCTGCAATGGCTTACTTTGAAAGACAATTGTTAGGGCGTGATTGGAAAGATTATCATTTGCCATTTATTTGTTTTACTGAAAAAGGTACATCAGGTTTATGGCATTTTCATATTATTTTTAATCAAGGTCAGTTTGAAGCTTGGCACTTATGGTTGGCATTAAATAATACAATCAACAAATTTAAATGGCCAGATTATTCAATGCACTTGGATATAATGCATGCCGATAAAAGTAAAGTTGTTTCGTATTGTTTAAAAGAAGTAAAGGTAAATTATCATGGTCATTTTGAAAGCAATTGTTTTATATTTTCTGATGAGCTATTTAACTTCCCGATTGGTTCGTAAATGGTTAAAGTCCAAAAATAAACAATTTATAAAATAATTTAAAAGCTGAAGGATTAAGGTCTTTCAGCTTTTCTTTTGTTGTACAAAATTTGTATAACAGCAATAAAAACCGTACAAAAAAAGCCATTTACCCAAAAATGTTTTACGGATTTTTCTATACTAAAAGCATAACACAAGCATAAAGTTATCCCAAATCGCCATACACGAGCAAAACAGCTCTTTGACTAACTTGCCTATACAAAAACAAAAACGCTGACGTATGGCGATTTATATGAGTTTTATTTATTTTGCCAATTTTTTCACATCTTCTTTTTGATCTTCTTCAAACAAAGCATATCCTGATTCTGTAAAAGCTGCTGGTTTTAATTTGCCTTCTTTCATCCAATAACGAATACTGGAAGATGGGACGCAACATAAAGTAGCAAATTTTGCAATCGTCATCATATCTTTGCTTGGTTCTTTGGCATTAACATCCAACAAGTCTATCATCATTTTTAAAGAACGGTTTAATGCCTGCAACATAAAGCGATAATAAGGCTCTTTGTTTTCTTTTGTTTGATATGTTTCAAGCGCCGTTAAATAACGCTTTCTGTCAATAGAACGGATAATAATCGGTCCATAACCATTTTCCATTAAAATGGCGTTTAATAATAAGCGTGCTGTTCTGCCATTGCCATCAACAAACGGATGAATCGTCACCAATTTAAAATGGGCCTCAATGGCTCTTGTTAAAACATCTTCATCATTTTGCAACAAC
>JAZUBA010000029.1:0-3684 GCA_045638265.1 Alphaproteobacteria bacterium
GGGATATGGGTTCGGGGCTATCTCAAGCCCAGCGTATTCGGTGCAAAATTACTGACGGCATCGTCATCCGATGTCATTCCTGTGGTTTTGTGTCGTGATTTATCCCTGACTTAATAAGTCGGGGAGCTGTTTGTCATACAACAGGGGCAACCCGAAAACAACAGAATCACTAATACGCTGATTTGAGAACTCCCCGACCGCCTAACATCCCATGGCGGTCTAATTTTTTTTAACAAAGGGGTGTAAAATGCTAGAACTAATAGGAATGATTTTTGGACTTTTACTCATAATGAGCATAGGATTGGCTTTTGATAAAAATAAAACAACCAAAAGCATAATTATAACGGGAATTATCACCCTTTTTGTTTGGGTTTTACTTAATATTCCTGGAAGATTAGATGGGAACCTAATCTCGTGGCAGCTATTTTTTTATTTATTTATACATTATTTATTGGTTGGCAGTATTGCCATGGCTATTACACTTTTTATTATTATCAAAGACAAATTATATTTAAAAGAATGGTATACAAAAAAAGCACCATGGATTGTTGGTATTTTCTACGGCGTAATATTCTTAATAACAATACCCCTTGTTATAAAAGAACAGATTAAACTATACAAAGAATACACAAGCCTTTCACGAGAAGTGGAACAAGTCAGTCAAATATACGGTTTTATTCTTTCTAAAGACTTAATTACTGAATGGTGCGAACCTTATTACCCACTGAAAATCTATCCTATGAAATTTGCAGAAACATTTGGGGAAATAAAATATAACTCAAGGCAATTCTTAATCGACGCTCTTGCAAAAAATGGCGAAAGCATAAATACTATTTATAAAGTTGAAGAAGTTATAACAAATGACGTCTATAAAAGTTACGAACAAGATTTTACAACAACAAAACAAAAGCAAGAATTGTCCGGAAAACAATACACAAAACAAGACTATTGTAAAATGATAGATAACAAGGCAGATTTTCATATATACAATACAAAAGAATTATTTGAGAAGTTGTACTTTTAAAAAAAGTGTAATCAAAGATCATAAAAATCGCTACACACCAAGCGTTGCTTGGTGTTTTTATGTCATAAATTTGGCCATAACAAACCTTGTTTTTTCATGTTAAGATTATTATAAATCAAAACAAAAGGATATAACTATGTACCAAAATTTTAACAATAATGACATATTAGCCGTCAGGGGCCTGAAAATGATTTTAGACCTTAAGCAAATAGACAAAGAAACCGCAGATCGCATAGAACTGTTGATCAAATCTTGGATACGTCAACAACTTAATGACTACAGACAATATATAATAACGGGTGGTCAAAATACTTTGTACCCTGGTTTTGTACGCGGACTTCGTGTGTCGGCATTATATCTTGACGATCAGGATTTACAAAAAGAGGTTTCTAAATTCCTGGACGAACCAAATATGAAAAACCTTGAAGACATCATACGCAAACTAGATGAATCAATAGCCAAAAAGCAATTAGACAAATTATTGAAGAAGAACAAATAAACAACCGCCCAAACGGGCGGTATTTTTATATTTTGTGGTACTTGAGATTTTAGATTTTATACCTATATATCAAGACAAGAAAATAAAGGGTTATGACATGGCTGAATATAAAAAAACAACAGATAATGAAATAATAAATCCCGATAATCCATGGGCAGAAGACAGATTAAATAGACAAAAAGTTGCTAACGATTTTACCGCAATCTTAAAAGGTATAAAAGATTTGCCGTTTGTAATATCAATTGATTCAAACTACGGAACAGGTAAAACCTTTTTTATAAAACGTTGGGTGGAAGATTTAAAAACGGAAGGATTTGTGGCGTGTTATCATAATGCTTGGAACACAGATTATCAAAAAGACCCTTTGGTTCCATTTGTAAACTCTATAATAAATCAATTTCCTGAAGATATTAGAGATAGAATGAAAGGAAGTTTTGAAAATCTGGTTGGTGTTTTAAAAAACGCTGGAAATTTTGTAGGAAAGTGTTTTACAGGACAAGACAACATAATAGGCGGAGGGGCAGCTATTGCCCAACAAGCAGTAAATTGGCTTCAGGGAATTGGGCAAAAATACATAGAAAACAATAACCAAACAACTAAAATCATTGAAGCGTTTAAAGCCAAACTGCTAGAAGAATCACAAAAACAAAAAATTGTTATTTTTGTAGATGAATTGGAACGTTGTAGACCAACATACGCGGTAGAGTTATTAGAAATAATAAAACACCTATTCAATGTTCCAAATGTGATTTTTGTTCTTGCAACAGACAGACAACAATTAAAACACACAATAGCAAGATTATACGGCGATAAAATGGATGGCGATGGATATTTGCGTAGATTTATCGATTTAGAACTACATTTGCCTGAACCCAATAGAGATGTATTTTGTGCCTACTTACAATCGGATCGAGAGCTAATAAACGATATGCTTTCTGCCGACCATGTCGATGGCTGGAATTATTTTAGAAAGAATTTTGTGTTGTGGTCAGAAATATATAATCTGTCGCTGCGTGAAATGGAACAAATTTGGAATGAGGTATCTTATCTCGCAAATATTATACCGGAAGACAGCTTAAAGATAATGCCGGTGTTAGCGTGGCTTCTGATAGTAAAATCAAAAGATATTGATCAATTTTATAATTTTGAAAATTGCGACTTTCAATCCATATTAAAAGATTTGCCAACAGAATTACCGAGAGCTATTACCAACGACAACTCATGTTATGATGATTTTAAGGTTCTTTTAGAAATATGTACAACCGAACCAGCCACTTTAGATGCTCTATGCAAAGCTCCAGATGCTGAAAAAACTTTATTAGCTAGACGTTGGTATAATATGAGATTTAGATATCGTCTGTTTGATAACAAACCATTATGTAAGTATATGTGTGATATATTATCTTATCTATCACCAATTCCAAATAATAAGATATAAAAATAATCCGCCCAATCGGGCGGTTTTTGTGCAACTTTATAGTTCTCAAAAACACAAACTATAAAGTTTGTGCTTGCGTTGTTTTACTTTATACTTTATAGTTATTAAAAATACAAACCTTAAAGTAAGAGGTAAGCAAATGTCTGAAATCTTGAAAAGCATAAATGAAAACAAAAAGAAACTATCTTTGCTGTTAAAAAACAAGGATAATCGTGATGTTTTATATAATTGGCTAAAGACCGAGTTGGCTTATACTTCTAATGCGATTGAGGGCAATACCCTGACACGTCGTGAAACATCGCTGGCCATTGAAGAGAATATAACCAGCGGTTCAAAACCTATTTCGCATTATGTAGAGGCGGTAAATCATGCCCGGGCATTTGAGCTGATTATGGCCCGTGCCAAGGATAAGCAACCGATTGATGTCAATGATGTGTTGCATATACACAAATGCATTCTGTCGGGAATTGACGATCCAAATGCAGGCTTTTACAGAAATGTTCCTGTTAGAATCTCTGGTTCCAGGACTGTTTTGCCAAATCCGCTAAAAGTGCCAGACTTGATGGAAGGTTTTAATCATTGGTTAACTACGACTGATGAAGAGGTTGTATATCGTGCAGTAAATGCGCACTATCGTTTGGTGACAATTCATCCGTTCAAGGATGGAAATGGTCGAACCGCACGATTGCTGATGAATCTGATTCTGGTACAGGCTGGCTTTAC
>JAZUBA010000030.1:0-2140 GCA_045638265.1 Alphaproteobacteria bacterium
AACAACCAATTTGACATCTGCCGGATGGTTAAAAAAATCAAAACACATCATCAAGCATATAAACAAATGTGCTTGAAAAAACAAAACAAAATGCAACCAAAATAAAATTTTGACAAGCAACCAAACCGTCCAAGAAGAAACTTTAATAAACGTCCAACTACCTGATTTGATTTTATTCATTATATCTTGTTTATTTGTTTGCATCATTTCGCTCATATATGCCTCTTTCCTTTAATCCGGTATTTCTAAAACTGAAATATACAAATTCATTATTAGCACATAAAACACCATAAATATCATAAATACTGGGATGACAAAATGTATACTCTTATCCATATATGGAATATTTTGATAACCAATACTTATCGGAAAACTTAAATGTGCTTTCATTGTTTTTATTTTAACCCGAACAACACTATACAGCATTGCCAATCCTAAAATAACAACAACAATCAAATTCAACCATAATAAGATATCAAGCAAAAAAGATGAACTATATTGCTTAAATAAAAACATTGTGGTCATAAAACTGGCAAAATAAAGCCACAATCCAATGCGAACAAGCCATCCCAAAACCACAAATAACATCATCACAAACGGCAATCGTTTTTTGATTGGAGCGAACATATCCGTTATCCAAAAACAATGGGCAACACACAGCACAACAAATCCACACATCACAAGATGAACGGAATTTACTGTCGGAAAAATCAAGTGTATACCCATACCAACAATAAACATAATCGCCCATACAATAGCGATATTTGTTTCTTTGGCGTTTAAGTTGATGATGTCTTTCATTTAATCTTCATCCGGAAAAAATGTTAATGGGAAAATAAGAAACAACAAAATAAAACCAAGTATAAAATGATAAATTTTTATATCTGATGATATATTTTTGTAACCGATTGCAATTGGATATGGTTCTTTATTTTTGATACATCTGATTTTTATCCGTAAAGCTGATAAAAACAAGAAAAGAAAATACAAACCAACCATACCAAAATAAAGTGTTATTAAAATTTGCAAACTATCTTGTAGCAGCACATATATTGCTAAAAATAAAAATATTAAAACGAAACTATATCGTACCACCCGTCCGAAAATGGCAATTAACGTCATGATAAACGGACATTTTCGTTTGAGAGGTGCAAACATATCCCCCACCCAAAACCAATGCATAAAAACCAATGGTACTTGCACATATATCGGCATCATATTTATATTTGATACTTCTGTTTCTATCTTCACACAAAAAAACAAAACAAACAAAACCGCCCACACAATGGCGATGTTTGTTTCTTTGGCATTTAAGTTAATGATGTCTTTCATCTTGCATTCTTTCGCTTTATAGTAACCATCTTTCGTTTATTATAGAACAAAAAGAATACAAGTCAAGTGTTTTTTTTCAATATATTGAAATTTTTTTATTACCGAATCAATTAATCTAACATATTAAAATAACCATAATACGGGTCTAAATTCGGCAAAGGTGCCACATAAAAAAATAATAAAAAAATAATCCACGCAAATATGTAAATGAACACTTTTTGCCTCATAATTAAACTGATTAAAAACCCAATTGTTAATGAAATATGTAAAAAAAGCACTAATTCAACTTCTGCGATTTGATTCGGTACACGATCATACATCATCAAGCATAAAAATGATTGCATCAAAAAGAATAATCCAAAATTAAACCAAAATAAAATTTTGACAAGCAACCAAACCGCCCATGAAGAAACTTTAATAAACGTCCAACTGCCTGATTTGATTTTATTCATTATATCTTGTTTATTTGTTTGCATCATTTCAGTCATATATGCCTCACAAAATTAAGTGTTATGCATGCTAATCTAAAACATCAAAAGCTGAATAAAGCAGTTCAAAACTAGGCAACGAAAATGTATAAAAATAAAACACAAGAAAAAGCCATGCAAATATATAAACAAAAACTTTTCTTCTTGCAACAAGACTGATTATCAAACCAAGAGTCAATAGAACCTGTTGCACAACAACCAATTTGACATCTGCCGGATGGTTAAAAAAATCAAAACACATCATCAAGCATATAAACAAATGTGCTTGAAAAAACAAAACAAAATGCAACCAAAATAAAATTTTGACAAGCAACCAAACC
>JAZUBA010000031.1:0-43022 GCA_045638265.1 Alphaproteobacteria bacterium
AGAAATTACTGAATGGGCAGATATGACACAAACAGGTTTTCCGATTGGTGTTTATCCCCGTTCTGAAATCTTATTTGATGTTGAAGTAGAAAATGTGCCGAATGGTGTTTGCAAAAAAGTATTGAATATGGATATTCAAGGTCCGTTATTTATCTGGGTTCCAAATGGGGAAGAACGATTGATTTATAATGGAAACAATCCTGAAATATGTGGAGAAGACGGAGACGAACCCGTTAATATGGTCTTTACAACTTCGCTTGAATCATTTGGAGGTGAGCAAGGTTTACGTGAAAACCAGCTTGGACCGGATGGTCGTCCCTTTCGGTATTGTATGAGTGATGATGATTGTCAAGAAAAGTGTGAACGATGTGGCGTGAATTATACCTGTCAATCAGATTGTCCAGCTGCAACGCCAATATGTAGCACAAATGAATATAAAGTTTGTGTTGTTTGTGAGAGTAATGAAGATTGTCCTGAAAATCAAATTTGTGATGAAAGTTCGGGAGAAAATCAGTGTGTTGAGGTTCCCGATAAATGTGCCGAAGGTTATTTTCGCTCCAAAAATGGTGCGTGTATAGAATGTTCATACGGTGGTAATATAATTGTCAGTGAAGAAGCTTTTTCAGGTGTGGGGATTCAGGATGATAAAACCGGATTAGAAATGTGTAATGCTTGTGAAACAGTCGGTAAAAAGCGTATGTTGGAAAACATAACGAATGAAGACGGTTCAAAAACGTATTATTGCTCTAAAACATGCACCAGAGGAATTAGTGTTCAGACAAAAGACTATGGTTGTGTTTCATGTGGTGATTTTCCAGATTATGTGGATTATAAAGTTATTACGGATGCACAAGTTCAAGAACAATGCAAAGCATGTGGGTTGAATTATCATGACGGTCAATGTGGTTATGAGCAATGTCCAATGGGACAATGGCGAACACATTGGTCAACAACATGTCTGAGTTGTACACATAAAATGGAAGGTGTCACAACTGAAAACCAAAAAAGAATGTGTGTTGAAAACTGTTCAGGTACAAGAAAAGTTGTAAATGGTTATTGTTATAGAGTTTGTCAGCAACCAACAGATGTAAGTGAAGAAGAATCTATACGAATTTGTCAGGAGGAAGGACCGACTTCCCCTAATTGTAAACGTACGTTTGCAGCAATTGACGGAAGTGGTGTGACTCCAACTTGTTATCCTTGTAATGATCCTAGAGATAGGAAATTTTCAGGGAACTACACTACTTTGGCGGAAGATAAAGATTTATGTACAAAATGTGGGCGTTATTTAGATAAGAATAAAACAACTTGTTATTTAAATGCACCGGCAACTTGTGTAAATAAAAAAGATGAAAATGGAAATAACAGTCAAGAGAATCAATTTAAAGGTTATGATGAACAATGTCATTCTTGTACAAAAACAGGATGGGTTAGAATTGAGGATACAGAAGAAGCTAAAAATGCTTGTATCAATAATTGTGCCGGTGTTACAGGAACGAGCAATGGTATCACATTTACAGGAAGACAAATTTTTGTTCGTGGTGATGGTGTTGTTGGTTGTGTAATTAATTGCCCTTCAGATTCTTTTGTCGTCAATTCGGAAGGATGTACAAGATGTGATGACTATGAAAGCACAAAAACAGGACTATGGAATATTGGTTGGGATGATAGAGCTACTGCTAATACCAAAATGATATGTAAACAGTGTCCTAACCGAAATCCGACGTACTCATGTACTTCCGGTGCAAAAAGTTGTTCTGTAACTGATTGTCCAACAGGATATATTCATGGTGCATCAGGACATTGTGTGTCTTGTGATAATTCGGAAAAATCAATTACGATGTGTGGTTTGGCAACAGCTGATATGGCAACAGAGTGTGCCAGATGTGGTGATAGATTCGCAGTTGGCAATAAATGTATGAAATACACACCAGGTCAGAATGGAGTTTGTAATAGTAAAGATAATGGTACTTTAAATCCATATCCAAGCGGAGATGGTAAATTATTGCGTGATATAAATGGTACTTGTCAAGATTGTGAAAATGTTAATGCCCGATATTCAATGAATTCAGCTGATATGGTTTCTCAATGCGGACAATGTCCAAATCGCCGTTTGGTTGGTAGTGAATGTGTCTATGGATTGTGTGAACAAGCATCAACATTTATGACGGTCAATAATACTTGTGCATCGTGTTCTTCAGATACCACGCAAATACCGGATACAACCGTTGCACGTGAAGGGTGTTTATCTTGTGATCGTAGCTTGATGACAGTTAATGCATCTCAAACAACAACAGCATTATATTGTGTTAAAGAAGATTGTGGTGAAGGGATAACCTATATCACATCAACAGATAAAACTTGTAAGGCCTGTTCTTTAGGTAATGTAGGCATTATTGGAAATGAAACTATATATGCTGATTATTGTGAAGCATGTAATCGGGTTGTTTTTATGGAAAACGGCATCAAAAAATGTTCGGAATTAGCGACTGCGGGTAGCAACTTTATTGATATCACAGGGAAAAAGGTTAATTGTAATGTAACGTCAGAGATTGAAATTTACAATTCTGATAAAGCAATGGATTTGTGTGAAATGTGTACGACAAAAAAACGTGAAGTTATTATAGAGGGTGATAAGAGATATTGTAAACTTGTCGGATAATTTTGATAATAACATAAATACACTCTCTTTGTTTATTCAAGAGGGTGTATTTGTGTTTTTAATTGACCTTTTCATTGATTCGGATTATAATATTATGTATGAAAAAAAATATTTTAATTGTTATTTGTATTTTGTTTTGTTCAACGAGTGTGCTTTCCCGTGAGTATAAGTTGTTGGATAAATGGGCATATAAAACTCCCGTTTCAGCCGAAAAAAGCATTGAAACATTGGCAGAATATTTAAAAAAAGCACCGAATAAAGGTAAGCTTTCGGAAGATGAGGCAAAAGCACGTTTGGCATATGCGTGGATTGTTTCGCACGTCATGTATGATGATTTTCGGATGCGTCAGATAGAAAAGGCTGTTCAGAAAAAGTCAAAAGGAAAAGAGCAGGTTTTGGCAACCCATATCGTTAATGATGATATTTTTGTATCACGAGTCGGAGTGTGTGGGGATATTGCAAATTTGTATGTTCGTTTGGCGAGTGCAATGGGCTTGGAAGCTGTTTATATTGGTGGTAAATCACGTAATGTCGGTCATGCATGGAATGCTGTTAAAGTAGACGGACAGTGGAAACTGCTTGATGCAACGTGGGATGTGGCGGATAAACCCCTTTTTCAGCGTGTTGATAATATAAAAGAATATGAACGAGAAATTGCTAAACGAACAAAAAAACTGAATAAACAATTCGGTACAACGGAAGAACGGAAGAAAAAAAGTAAAAATAAGTGGTTTTTTGTCCATCCGAAGGTGATGATAAAAACACATACACCAAACGAAGCTCAATGGCGGTTGTTTTAAATTTAAAATATGGTAAATCTCATCTAAAACTAAATAAAATCATACGTTTGATAAAAAAAAGAATTTTTGTAAAAAAAACATTGATTTTTTATAAAAAAAGACGTATAACAAAAAAAGTGATAACTTACAAAGGAGATATTGTATGAAAAAATTGCTTTGCTTGGGTGTTGCATTAACATTCGTATCAGCTTGTACAACTTTTGAAGCAGATTTGGATAAAGCTGCTGAAAAACGAGCAGAAAGTCGTGCAGAAGTTCGTGCAGAAATCGGTTGCCAATTTACAGATGATCACGATGCTTATCGTCGTTGTGTGTTGGCTACATATCATAATAATAAGCCAAAAACTTATGCTATTTCTCAAACATGTAGCGGACAGCCACTTGCAATTGTCAGTCAAGGTGCTCCTATTACAACAGGTGCTCAAACAAAAACAGTTGTAACAGAAACAGTTGTTACAAGAACACAGCAATCAGCACCGGTTACAACAACTACTACGACAACAACAGCACAAGTTCCTGTTACACCGTCTGTAGTACAATCTCCATTACCATCAGCTCCGGTTGCTCAACAACAAGTTGCTGTTGCTCCGGCTCAGGTTCGTGTTGTTTCAAAATCACCGGTTGTTGCTTCTTGTAATGCTCCAAAAGGAGATTGTTATTATCAATCAAATGATGTTTATCAAATGGAAGTGCCGGTAGCACAAGTGGAAACAACACACGTTGTACCTTGTCCGTCTTGTACACAAGCACCTGTCGTTGTTCAACAACCGAAAACAGTAACAGTTGAAAGAACAGAAACAGTTGTTGAAAAACCGGTTGAAGTTGTACCAATGCCACAACCGTTACCGGAAAAAACATGGTGGGAAACATATCAGGAAGAAAAACAACCTGCTCAACCAAAAGTTGTTTGTCCGTGTCCGGATCCAAATGATCCTTGTCCACAATGTGTAACAAAATAATATATGTTATTTTTTAATTAAAAAAAGCGGCGTTGTTCGTCGCTTTTTTGTTTTTTTACAAGATTGTACTGGTTTTTGTTTAATGAGAAATTGAAAAAAGTAAAAAATGGCATTTTGTAAAATTTATAGATAAAAAACTTGAAAGAAATTAAAAAATATGATATAATAGATAACAAAGAAAAAAAGGTGTGAGTATTGAATAAAAAATATCAAAGTGTGTTAACTATTAACGGGTACCCGTTAAGAATATATCATCGGACAACGGCAGAAGTAGAGAAGTTTTTGCCGTTCACTCATTTTGCATCTAAATCCTCTGTGGAAAACGCCTCTTTTAATCCATATGCAACTTATCCACATTCAAAAACATTAAAGGATTCTTCTTATGTTATGCCGGCATATCTATTTATTTCAAATCCGAGGTTGTTGACATTTTCTCTTGGATCCACTATATCGGATTTGCAAAAAAGTTTTGTGAAAGAATTGGTAGATGAGCAATTTGGTAGGGGTTTAAGCCATTATATGGCATGTCAGGAAAATGTGTTTCATAAAAATCGCTCAACAATTACGCATGATGTGTTTAATTTGTTTCAATATAAACAAGATTATGCCTTTATTTTTCAAAATCCGTATCAATTAAAGCAAGAAGCCATTTTGCAAGAGTTAAAACTGGAAACAATGTTTGCAAACATTGAATCAAATTGTGAAGAAACAAACAAAAAGTATCTTGTTATGCAACGATTGGTTCAGTTTTGGGAAAAGAAAGGTTATGATGGATTTGTATATCCAAGTGGTATTCATAAAGCGTATGTAACTTTCAGACCACAGCAAATTAAACGGTTAGATAGAGCGTTTAGGGATTGGCATTTGACGTTTCCGTCAAAAAATAATGAAAAGGAATTAAGTCAAATATATCAAACAACAACCAAAGACAGACAATTCAAATTATCTTTGTCGGAATTGGTATTGTGGGAGCAATGTTTGACAGAAGTATCATTAAGAAATAAAAATTTAAAAATCAATAATCAACAAATGAAATCTTATCAAAATTTAACTGTTAATCATATCAATCAAAGAGGATAAAATGACAAAAAAAGAATTAGGAACAGCAGAGTTTATTTTTAATGTGAGTAATATGGAAGATGCGGATAAATGTGCCAAACGTTTATCTAAAATTAATGAAGCACAACGAAACCGTTTATCCGGATTTCATAAAATGACAATGGATGATGGTCGTCAGGGCTATGTTTTAATTAATGACGGACAAGACAAACGTATGGAAATGCCTCGCTTGAAATATACTTATACAACAATAGATTTTTTATTGCCGGCACAACATAAAAATACATTTAATGTTTATACGGTTGAAGTGGCATATCATAATACGGAGCTTGAAGGTGCTGAAAGAAAAGCTGTTATTCAAAAAACATGGTTGAATTCACGTCCTGATTTGACAACAGATGATTTTCGCTTTATTGTGATTTCTGCAAAATCCATAGATGAATGTGCAATTTATCATGGCAAAGATAAAGTATTGGTTTTAGACGATATTGATGGATACGGTCTTTCTCGCTCTGCCAGAAAACACGGTTTATCAAAAGAATCTGCTTTATATATGATGTTAAGAAGTATTCCGGAATTCCAACCGATGAGAAAAGCATATTTTGATATCTTGGTCAATCATCAGGAAAAACCAACCGTTCGCCAAATTTCAGATACAATTCATAGAAAAATGCATGCAAATGACGGTCGTGGTGAAAGAGAATAGGTTTAAATAAAGTTAGTTGAGCGGATTTGAGTTGATAATTGACTGGATTCGCTCAATCATAGCATAAAACCCATTACGTCTGGTTGGTGAGAGATTTTCAGCTAAACCAATTTGATTAAAGATTTTTTCAATATTCAATTCTCTGATTTCTTCTGCAGTTTTATCATTGATTAATATCAGTAAAACGGCTTCAAGCCCTCGAACAATATGGGCATCACTGGTCGCTTTAAAATGATACTTGGCATTTTCAACAGTATATGTAAACCATACCTGAGACATACATCCATCTACTTTGTTAGAATCCGTTTTTTCTGATTCATCAAACGGCTCCATAGAATCGCCCAGTTCAATTAAATAACGGTACTTATCTTCCCAATCAGATAAAAAAGAAAAATTATCAATCAAATCATCTATTGTCATTGGTCTTCCTGAATTTAATTTTGTTCAGCACTTTCGGGTGAGGCATCTTCCATATCACTTTCAGACACATAATCGGGTTCCGGCTGATTATCAATAATTGTTTGTTGTTCTTCTTCTGTCGGTCTGTCTGCTTGTATCGGTTCAATCTTAGTTGGTGCATAAAGCAACCAAAGACTCATCAGAATAATCCCTAATATCATTAAAAAAACAACTTTTGTCATTATATCATCCTATGTTTAAATATGTTAGTTCACTTAATATATCCACGAAATGAAATGAAAAGCAAGGTTTTTCTTTTCATTTTAAAAAAAATATGTTAAAGAGTATTTCAAATGAAGTGGAAAACATATTTTTTTGATACGGTAGATAGTACCAATACACAGGCACGCTTGTATGATGTTGGATCAATTGTTGTTGCCAAAAAACAAACGTCAGGGCGAGGTCGGTACGGTCGGATTTGGCACAGTGATATCGGTAATTTATATATCAGTTTTGTCGTATCTCAATTTGGTATACAAACACCGTTATTGGCATTTTTATTCGGTGTAGCAGTTTGTGATGCTTTGCCTGAATTTTCACTCAGATTAAAATGGCCAAATGATGTGTTGTTGAATGGTGGAAAGTTAGCCGGTATTTTGTTGGAACAAGAAGATAATAAACTTATTGCCGGTATCGGCCTTAATGTAACAACGGCACCCCATGAAAATATGTTATATCAAACGGCATCATTAAATGGGCAGGTAACAAATGAGGAAGTGCTAAAACGATTAATGAAAACCGTATCGGATAATATGGATTTATTTATAGAAAAAGGATTTGAACCAATTCGTGAAAAATGGCTAAAATACGGATACGGCATTGGGACACAAATAAGTGTAAAATTGCCAAATGAAACGCTATCGGGTATTTTTGAAGAGTTAACGCCACAGGGGGCGATTTCCCTGAAATTAAATAATGGGACAAGGCGACTAATAACGGTCGGAGATGTCTTTTTTGATAACAAAGAAATGAAAGAAGAAAATAAATGAATGAAACAGAAGATGATGTATTAACACAATTGCCAAATGATAAATTTGTATTCGTTCCATTAGGCGGAGCTACGGGAATCGGTATGAATTTCTTTTTGTATGGGTTCCAGGGTAAATATTTGCTTGTGGATTGCGGAGTCGGATTCCCAGGCGATGGTTTGCCCGGTGTAGATGTTTTGTTGCCGGATGCTTCGTTTTTGGCCGATAAGAAGAAAGATATTGTCGGTTTGGTTGTAACGCACGGACATGAAGACCATATCGGGGCTGTTGGATATTTATGGCGAGAATTGCAATGTCCGATTTATGCAACACCATTTACGGCTGAGTTGATTGAATCAAAATTAAATGAAGTCGGTTTATTGGGTCGGGCAGATATAACCGTGGTTGAACAAGGTTCGCAAATAGATTTAAAGCCGTTTGAAGTTGAATTTATTAACATGAGTCACTCTATACCGGAAGCAAATGCTTTGGCTATTAAAACTTCTGTCGGCACTGTTGTTCATACAGGTGATTGGAAACCGGATTCAGATCCGATTTTACAGCAGGAAATGGATAGAACACGCTTGAAAGAATTAGGCAAAGAAGGTGTTTTGGCACTTGTTTGTGATTCTACAAACGTATTTGGCGAAAAGAGTGATGAAACAGAGTTAGATGTTCAAAATTCACTTGTTGATTTGATTGCACAATACAAAGGTAAACAAGTTGCTGTTGCTTGTTTTGCATCTAATGTCAGTCGGGTACAAAGTATTTATAAGGCAGGTGTTGCAAACGGTCGGGAAGTGTGTTTAATGGGTAAAAGTTTGTGGCGTATTGATGCAGCAGCACGTGCAACAGGTTATTTTGAAGATATACCGGACTTTTTATCGGAACAAGAGGCATTAACTCGTCCTGTCGGAAGTGTTTTATATATTTGTACGGGGAGCCAGGGAGAGCCGTATTCGGCTTTGAGTTCTTTATCGGCAATGACACCGCAAAAAAACAGTGTTTATTTTGGACCGGATGATGTGGTTATTTTCTCATCCAGAATTATTCCCGGTAATGAAAAAGCAATTGAATTATTACAAAAACGCTTTAAAGCAAAAGGTGTGGAAATTGTAACGAATCGGGATGCGTTGGTTCACGTTTCGGGACATTATGTCGGTGATGAATTAAAAGAAATGTATCGCCTAACAAAGCCTAAAATTGCATTACCCGTACACGGGGAAGCACGTGAATTAAATGAGCATGCCGAATTGGCTCAACAATGGGGTGTGGAACACACGTTTGCATTGGAAGATGGTGAAGTTTTGACGTTAGACGATAATCCACAGATTTTGGGTATGGTTCATGCAGGCATTTTGGCGGTTGACGGTAAAAAGATTTTACCTCTTGGTGCCGAAGTTATTCGGAAACGGCGAAAAATGATTGAAGACGGAACATTGGTTATTACAGCTGTTTTGGATAAAGCAGGATATGTTTTGGGCGATTTGCAACTGTCATCATTTGGTTTGTTGGAAGCCGGTGGTGAAGATGAAAAAACACTTAAAGATAAAATTCGTGCTTCAATCACTGCATTAAGTGATGATGTTCGTCAACAGGATGTTTCTGTTGAAACAACCATTCGTACAGCGATTCGTCAGTTTTTGAAAGAATTTTACGGCAAGAAACCATTGATAGAAGTTCATTTGGTTCGCATATAAAAAGTGCTTGACAAGATAGGATTTTTTTGGTATAAAAAAGTCCATTCCCTGAGAATGCGGATGATATTGTATGGATATGGTCACGCTTTGACAATTCGGTCAAAGACTATCGGGGACAACAATAATGATAAAATAAAAGGAAAGAAAAATGTCAAAAAGATTAAGTTCAAAATTTAAAATTGATCGTCGTTTAGGTGTTAACTTATGGGGTAAAGCCAAAAGTCCGGTAGAAAAAAGAAATTATGGTCCGGGTCAACACGGTGCTAACCGTAAAAAACCGACAGATTACGGTATTCAATTACACGCTAAACAAAAATTAAAAGGTGTTTACGGTAACGTTTCAGAAAAACAATTACGTAAATATTATGCAGAAGCTGTTCGTCGTAAAGGTGATAGCTCTGAAAACTTAATTGGTATTTTGGAAACACGTTTGGATTCAATTGTTTACAGAATGAAAATTGTTCCTTCCGTATTTGCTTCACGTCAATTTGTGAACCATGGACATGTTTTGGTAAACGGTAAAAAAGTAAACATTCCGTCATATTTGGTTAAACCAGGTGATGAAATTTCTATCACAAATAAAGCTAAAGATATGGCTGTTGTTATTGAATCATTAGCAACAACAGATCGTGAAGTTCCTGAATACATGGAATTTGATGCTAAAGCTTGTACAGGTAAATTTATCCGTGTACCTCAATTAGCTGACGTTCCGTATGCAACTCAAATGGAACCGAATTTGGTTATCGAGTTCTACTCACGTTAATCAAGGTATCAAGTATATGCTTACAGAAAATGCCCATATCTGTTATGGGCATTTTTTGTGTGAAGTTATAAAGGTTTGAAATGTTGAAAAAAAAGAAAACAAACAGTCAAAAAACAATTGAACGTATTACACAAAATTGTATTTCGGAAATTGGACTTCATCGTATTTATTTTTTGCATAGACGAAAAGACAAAACAGCTATTGTTAAGTCCAAAAATGTCTTGATTCCGACAACACTTGACCGATTAAATGACTGTTTGGCAATTCAAGAACCTAAAATTATTGTGGTTTCATCCTATTTGTTAAATATCAAAAGTTTGGAAAAATTGTTAAGTCAGACAGATACACAGCATCATATTTTTTACGCAATTTATTACGATAAGCAAGTTTTATTGAAAAGCACTTGACAAGTAGCCAAATTTAAGACAAAATACAAAAAAAGGAAAATGAAATATGACGGTATCGCATGTATTGGCCAGAAAATATCGGCCTCAAACATTTGATGATTTAATCGGACAAGAAGCTCTTGTGCGTACAATTACCAATGCCATTTATAATAATCGTTTGGCTAATGCTTATATGTTAACAGGGATACGGGGTATTGGTAAAACAACATCTGCCCGTATTATTGCCAAAGGTCTGAATTGTATTGGTGTTGACGGGACAGGTTCAATGACGCCGAATCCATGTGGACAATGTAAGCATTGTCGTGAAATTGCCGGTGATTCGCATATTGATGTTATTGAAATTGACGCTGCGAGTAATACAGGCGTGGATAATGTGCGTGAAATTATTGAAGGGGCAAAATACAATCCCGTATCGGCACGTTACAAAATTTATATCATTGACGAAGTTCATATGTTATCCAAGGCTGCGTTTAATGCACTATTGAAAACATTGGAAGAACCGCCGGAACGGATTAAATTTATATTTGCAACAACAGAAATTCGTAAAGTTCCGATTACTATTTTATCTCGTTGTCAACGGTTTGATTTAAAACGATTGGATGAAGAAACATTAACAAAGCATTTGTTACATATTGTAGAAATGGAAAAAGCACAAGCTTCACGAGAAGCTATGCAATTAATTGCACGGGCAGGGGATGGTTCTGTGCGTGATTCATTGTCTTTGTTAGATCAGGCAATGACACAATTTGATATGAACATTCAAACCGATGATGTTCGTCAAATGTTGGGTTTGTCTGATAGAACGGCTTTATTTGATTTGTATGAATCTTTAATGAGTGGGCAAATTGAAACGGCGTTACATCAATTAGATATGCAGTATAAAAGCGGAGCAGACGCATTAGTTATTGCACAGGATATGCTTGCTTTAACGCATTGGTTGACTCGTGTGAAAATTACACCGTCATTGGTTGAGGATATTACTATTCCCGAGGCAGAAAGAAACAGAGGCAAAGAAATGTCTCAAAAATTGTCAATGGGCTCTTTAACAAGTGCTTGGCAAATGTTGTTGAAAGGGCTTGATGAAGTCAGACGGGCGGATAATCCATTAACAGCATTGGAAATGGTATTAATTCGATTGGCTTATTTATCTGATTTGCCTTCTCCTGCTCAATTAGCTGAGGACATAAAAAAAAACGGCTTAACGGTTCAGGCGGTTAAACAAAATACAGTTTCTTCTGATTTGTCTTCACAAAATATACGACCGACTTCTAAACCGATTATACCACAGGTTAATCAAAGAGGTAATTCGTTTCAAAACACAGCGATTGAAACTGTTGTTTCAAATGAATCGAAGTTTAAAAGCATAGCCGATATGGCTCAATTTGCACGTACAACGGGTGAGCGATTGTTAGCATATAATATTGAAAATTATATTCGTCCCGTATCTATGGAAAATTTTGTTTTAACATGTGATTTTACACCGGATACACCCGATAGATTTAGTGCAGAACTGGTACAGTTTTTGAGCCAGAAAGCCGGTGAAAATTGGCGGATAAACCGTCAAAGCGGTGGCAATTTAACAATCAAGGAAAAGAAAGAAGAAAAACAAAATTTATTGATTGAAGAATTATCAAAAACACCAATTGTTGCACAAGTCTTGAAATCTTTTACCAATTCAAAAGTCGGAAAAGTCAAGCAGATTGTTACGATTGAAGAAGATGAAACTGAAAAGATGGATGATGAGTTGTAATCTTTTAATAGGAGAATGATATGGAAACGGGATCAATAAGAGTTATCGGCATTGTAGGCGCTTGTCTTTTGGGTGTGATTTTGCTTGGTAAAGGTGGAGAAATTAAATCAAGACGTTATGAAATAAAAAAATCGGAAGTATATTTAGAGACAACTTTGCCTAATGTATTAGCTCTTAATGATTTTAAAACTTTTTCATCGTTTTTTGGTAATTTGGGTGATGCAGAGTTGTATAATCGGTTTAAACAAGCATATGGTCCCTGTACTGTAACATCTAAACCTAAATGTAAACCATTCACAAGAAGTGGTGGATGCCCGTATACTAGAAATAACATGCGGTGTTATGTAGATTTAAATTGTCAAAAGAGTGGTTATAATACTATGCAAATTGATTTAAATCGTTCTGGATATGGTGTAAATAGTATATCTGTTATAAAGTAGGTATGGATAAATGATACAAAAAAACACAGGTGTTTTGCCTGTGTTTTTTGTTTGTTAAAGCAATTTTTATTTTTTTACTGCTTCATCTGTTGTCTTTTCAGTTGTGATTTTTTCAACCGGCTTTTCAACTGGTTTTTCAGTTGTAGCAGGAACTTTTTGTTCTTCTTGAACAGGAACTAAAGCTTTATCGGCTTCTTCCATAGCAGAAGCTTGTGTATCTTGTTGCATATTTTGAACAGCTTGTTCAGCTGGTGTTTGTGGACGTAATGTTGGTACTAATACTTTAACATTATGTTTAATTTCTTCTTGTTTTAAAATGTCTTTTAAATTACGTTCAACAAATAATTGTTTGAGTTGATCTTGAACTTCTTCAAATTTTGGTAATTGAGCCAAACGTCTGTCTTCAACATAAACAATATGCCAACCAAAAGGTGTTTTAATTGGTTTAGACAATTCTCCTTTTTTCAAAGCAAATACAGCTTCACCGAAATCAGGAATCATCATATTTTTTTGGAAATAACCCAAATCTCCGCCATCTGTTGTTTCTTCAATGGATTTGGCATTGGCTAACATTGAGAAATCAGCACCGGCTTCTAATTGAAGCAAAATGTCTTTTGCTTCTTTTTCTGTGCGGACTAAAATATGACGTGCATGAATTTCATCATTACGTGGCATATTTTTAGATTCAGTTAAATATAATTCTTTTAATTTTTCCGGTGTCATCATATCGTGAATGACTTTTTCCATATAAGCCTTGCTAATGATGGTTTCCGTTGCTTCTTGAATAGCCGCTTGAACCATTGGATTTTTTTGAATTTCGGCATCTTGTGCTGATTGATAAACAACTTCTTTTGTCAGATATTTAGTTAAAAGATGCGGATAAATCATATCAAACGGTAATTCAGCATATTGAGGAATTCTGTCAGCAATACTTTTAATTTCAGATAAGTAAACATTTTTCCCGTCAACTGTGGCAACAACGAGATCATCTGTTTTTTTATCTTGAAAATAACGACCAAAGAATGATTCGGATGTATTTTGTGAAACAGTTTGATATCCTAAAATACCCCAAACAACAGCGACACCCAATAATAACCCACCAATAACAACAGTGCTTTTCTTTAAGCTGCTTTTTTGTTTTTCTTCAACAGGTTGTTCTGTTGTATTTTCAATTTTTGTTTCTTCTTGATTTTGTTCTACCATTATAATTCTCCTTGCTGATGATTATGGATAAAAGAATAATAGTGCCTTTTTTTTGAAAAAGCAATCACTATTTTAAAATGTTCAATTATTTTATGATGTTTTTTTTAATTTAAATGTTTTTCCCGCCTCGTTGACGTAAACGTTTTGAGAGTTCTCCGATAAATCCTAAGGCTAAGGACGGATGCAACGCCATCATTTGATATAATTTGTTTCCGCTGATGCGTAAAAGAGTTGTTTTGCCGGAAGCAACAATGCGATAAGGAATAACGGCCGGACATAAAACAGTTGTTTCTCCGAAAAATTGGCGAGTATTAAATTCTAATACAACCTCATCTGAATCAGCATTCAAGCAGTGAACACTACCTGATAAGATAATATATAAGTATTGGTTTTCTTGTGTATTTGTTAAAATTTCTTCTCCGTTTTTATAACTTTTTTCATCAGCACACATAATTAAGTCTGATAAAGCATTTTCAGAGGCATTTTCAAACATAGATACGTTTTTAAGAATAAGTACTTTTTCAAATGTTTCAGCCATAATTAGTTCTCCTGATTTTTTAATAAATTGTCTAACGGCAACTTGACGAGCATCCCGGTCGGAACACTGAGTAAAATACGATTAACTTCCTGTTTGTTGCTTTCCAATCGGTTTAATGTTAAAACGGCCGATTCAAGAATAAGCAAATCTGTACTTTTTAAACATTCACAAACAGCAGGTAAAGCGTTTTTGTCATTTAATTTACGTAAGCAATATAAGACACATGAAACAATCCACGGCGGTAGATAAAATGGTGGTTTGAGAATGAGATCAGATATATCCTGTACGGCTTCTTTGTGTTTAATAGCTAATGTAATGACATCTTTTTTTCGGACAAACGGTAATTGTGTAACCATGTGAATTGTTTTAAATAGTTTATGTGGAAGAATATCTTGAATAACAGCCAAAGCCATCGGATAGGCTTCGTAATTGTTTTCTAATAAAATCCGAACGGCTTTTTGAAACATAGGCGTGTTATTTAACAGCAATAATTGATAAAAAATCAATTCTCGTGCAATTTTTAATTCTTCACTCATAGCCCGATTTAAAAAGGAGAATGCATCTTGTGATTCAGCCGTCGGAGCATTTTTGTATTTATCAAGAAATGCTGATAACCATATAATCCGTTGTGTATCTTGTTCAATGTTGTCTTTTAAAAATTTATATTTACTGTGATGTTTCCAAAAAATACCTGAATCAATCATACCCCGAATAATGGTTTTTCTTAATTTCGGATTACCTCGTTTTAATGCCCGTAACAAAATTTGACGACTTTCAAAATTAGTTTGTCTGGCTAAAAACAGAATTAATGTTTTTTTTCTGAAATCGGAAATATCAGAATTATATATATTTTTTTCTATTGCCGGATAAGATTTAATCCCGAATTCCTGTAAAGCATATAAGGCGTTTTCCTGTAATGGCACATCATCCAAACTGTTTAAAATAATGGGAAGTGCCTCCGGATGCTTCATTAATCCGGCTACTTTTAAAGCTTCATTAGCAATTAATGTATCACTACTTTTAAGGAGTGGAATTAATTGACGGATAAGACCAGCTCGTGGAGCTTGTTTCATAACGTATAATGCCGATAATTTATCAGCGGTCATTTGGCTGTGTATCAGTTGTTGAAGACCATCCATTGCTAATAAATCATAATTGTTGCCTATGTTTAAAAAACCAATCATTGCTCCTGTTTTTAATCGGCGATCATCTAGAAATGATTCGTAAGTGTTGAGCAAAGCCGTATCTTCTTTTAAATCGGCGATTTGTATCAGAACCGTTAATGCCTGTGCCTGAACATTAGCTGATTTGTCTGTATTAAACACAAATTGAACCGCTGATTGATAACGTTCCAAATCATCTGATTTTTGAATACGCTGTAAAGCAAATAATCGGACGGCTTCAGATTGATGTTTAAGAGATTTTAACACATACTTATAGTAGGCAGGATGTTTGGCAACTTCTAAAATGCGTAAAAAGTAAATAATGTCATCTGTTGAATCATTTTTTAAATTTTCGTTGATATATTTTAGTGTTTGAGGTGCCGTTAAAATAATTTCATCACCAATCCATTCTCTCAATTTAAGTGATTTTAGAATAACATTTCCATAAATTTGCATTGTTTGAATGAATAAGATGAGAAGTAAAAGGCACAATCCCAAAAGAATATAAATTTGTGAATTAAATTGAGGTATATGTGTAACTAAAACACCACCTAACATAAAACCAACCGGTTCAATCAGTGCTTGTCTTTTTAAGTTTATGCTTTTGTGTCCTTGTTTGATTTTTAAAATTTTTAATAAGGTAAAAATAAAGGCGTTATAACAAATATGAAATGCTGTTATGAAAAACAAAAATGAACTGAAAACAATCGTATAGTTTTTATGCGTTAATCCCAAAGCCATACAAGCAATAGCTCCAATTAAAATTAACATATTAACCGAGAGCAGATAGAAATAACGGGAAGGGATAAAACAAGCTGATATGAGTAACTCAATACATCCGAATATACCCCAAAACAGAGCCATATTGTTTAATATTGCAACACCACTGTATTGTTGAACAGTATACATATAAAAAATGTAGTTCATCAGACAGAAACCTGTCATGGTAAAGAAACTGAACAATAACAAGGTTCGGCTTAATTTTTGTTCAGTAAAATCTTGTGCCTCGCCAGAGGGAATTAAAAATTGTTCGGCTGAAACTGGTTTTAATTGAACTAATATGAATAAGCCGGCATACCACATTAATAATAATGCCATAGCATAGTAAAGTAAACCATAAGCTCCGATATTGATAAAATAAACACAAAATCCGCCAACGGTATAACCAAGTGCTTCACTTAAAAGTATCAGTAAAAATTTTAATGAGTTTGTCTTTAATGGAATAAAACGGGTAATAACAGACCAAAAAACAGCATTAATTAATGCAAAATAAATGTATTTAGATACAAATAAAATATCAAAAACGGCAGGGAAGTGTGTTTCAATCAAGCCAATCAACACTGTTAAAAAACAAATTAAAAATGTTACAATGACAAAACCGCCATATCCTTGATGTTTATATAATAATCGGCTTTTATATCCGACGTAGGAAAACAGTACGGACACAAAAATTAAATCAAAGCCGATACTTAAATGTGATGTTTGAGTTAAGTACAATTGAACAGCACTGATGTCCATAAAAACAAGTGCGACGGTTTTTATAAATGCCATACCCATAAAGAATAACAGTAAGGCAATTTTAAATGCTGGCATTTGAGAAGCACGCAGAAATGTTTTTTTGAGAATGCCCATGTTTTTCTTTTTATGAATCTAATAAAGCTGACACATATTCTTCAGCCGTAAATGTGTTTAAATCATCTGTTTGTTCTCCGACACCGACAGCGTGAATTGGTAATCCGAACTTTTCCGTTAAAGCTAATAAAATACCGCCTTTTGCCGTGCCGTCTAACTTTGTCATAATTAAGCCTGTTACTTTTGTCATTTCTGAAAATGTTTGTACTTGTGAAAGGGCGTTTTGACCGACTGTTGCATCTAATACCATTAAAGATGCATGCGGAGCGGTTTCATCTAATTTTTGAATAACCCGAATAATTTTGCTTAATTCCGCCATTAAGTCAGACCGATTTTGTAATCTGCCAGCCGTATCAATAAAAAGAATATCATCTTGTGCCTGTTGCGAAGCTTTAATAGCATCATAAATTAAACCGGCTGCATCACCGTTTGGTTTTGTATAAACAGGACACCCGATTCTTTCTCCCCATTTTTGTAATTGTTCTGTTGCTCCAGCACGGAATGTATCTCCGGCAACAAAAGCAATTTTATAGCCTTTTTGTTTAAATTGATAGCCAAGTTTTCCAATAGTTGTTGTTTTACCGGCTCCATTGACGCCGACCATTAAAACAATATATGGTTTTTTTGATGTATCAATTTCTAACGGACGGGCGACAGGTGTTAAGATTTCTGTTAGTTTTTCCTGAATAAGCTGACGTGTTTCCGTTTCATCTTTCGGATGACGTTCTTTCAACAGCTGGATTAATTTATTTGTTACGGGAATACCGACATCGGCTTGAATTAATGATTCCTCTAATGCTTCCAAAGAAGATAAATCCATTTTGATGCCGGTTAAAATACGTGCTGTTTTTTTAAGCCCGAATTTCAACTTCTCCAACCAACTCATTTTCACTCCTTCCTATTATGCGAACCGGTA
The DNA here is from genome assembly GCA_045638265.1 of Alphaproteobacteria bacterium. Lineage (GTDB taxonomy): Bacteria > Pseudomonadota > Alphaproteobacteria > CAAHEQ01 > UBA3637 > RGIG4140. The sequence goes on from JAZUBA010000031.1 coordinate 18,125, forward strand.
TGATTTGACCGGTTTGGTTTGAATTGACTTTTATTTTAATATAATTATCCGTATAGCCTTGTCCGATTTTTTCAATTAAAACAGGACGAACGGTTCCAATCATTTGTGATAACAATTTATTTTCCAACTGATGTCCTAATTCTCTTAAACGAGCGGCTCTTTCTTTGCGAACGGGAACATCAACTTGTGGCATTTTAGCGGCAGGCGTTCCTTTACGAATAGAATAAGGAAACGTATGAAGCTGTGATATATTGGCTTCTTGAACCAAACGATATGTATTTAAAAAATGTTCTTCTGTTTCCGTTGGAAAACCTGTAATAAAATCTGCACCAAAAACCATATTATCTTTTTTTTGGCTTAATGACTGACAAACATGTAAAACTTGTTCAAAAGAATGACGTCGCCCCATCCGTTTTAAAATCAAATTATCGCCGGATTGAACAGATAAGTGAATGTGTGGTTGTATGACATCATATTGTGCGATTATATCAATTAATTCATCATCTACACAAGCCGGATCAAGTGAGCCGAAACGCAGTCGTTTTAATCCGTTGACTTCGGTTGCCAAACGTTTCACAATTTGATTGAAACCATATGGATAAGATGTAATGTCTACTCCTGTTAAAACAATTTCGGCAAATCCTTTTTGAACAAACAGATTGGCTTGTTGAATAACCTTGTCAGGATTTAATCCGATATTTTTGCCACGGGCAAAATGAACAATGCAAAACGTACAGGCATGATCACAGCCTTGTTGAATTTGTAAAAAAGCCCGTGTTCTACCTTCAAAATCAGTAATTAAAGGTGCTTCCGTTAATTTGTGATCCATAATATTTCCAACACAAACTTTTTCATCACTTTCCAGTATTTCTTTTGATAATTTTTCATGATTGCCTAACACCCGATAGACTTCTGGCATCATTGCATATTCTTCGGGATGTAATTGCGCACCACAACCCGTAACGATAATTTTCATATCGGGATTTTCACGATGCGCTTTACGAATAGCTTGTCGGCATTGACGTTCGGCTTCGCTGGTAACGGCACAAGTGTTGACAACAATAACATCAGCCATATCAGAACCGATTTGTTCTATCAGTTTTGATTCAAAGGTGTTTAAACGACAGCCGAATGTAATTGTTTTCATTCTTTTTTCTTTTTCTTTTCTTTAATGGGAATTACTTTTTTTAAACTGAATTTTTTGTTTTTTTGAAGTTGTTTTGTTTTTTCTTTTTCTTTCAGTTTTTTAAATTGTGTAATTTTAATTTGTTTGATATGACGAGAATCAACATCCAATACTTGTAACAATAAACCGGAAGAGTGTGTTATTTTTTCTCCGACTTTTGGTAATCGTCCGAATAAATGGAAAACCAATCCCCCGATGGTATCCAATTCTTCTTCTCGTTCTTCTTTTGTTAAAAACTGACCGATACGTTCTTCCAAATCTGTAATTAAGATACGTGCATCTGCCTGAATAACACTGTTACCGACTTTATGTAAAACAGGCGGGGTATCTAATGCATCATGTTCGTCTTCAATTTCTCCGACAATTTCCTCTAACAAGTCTTCCAGTGTGATTAATCCGTCTGTGCCACCGTACTCATCAACAACAACTGCCATCTGTGTTTTTTTTGCCTGCATTTCCCGTAATAAGTCCAAAGCACGGGTTGAGGCCGGAATGAACAATACGTTATTTGTCATCACTTCTTTAACCGTAATATTCCGATTATCCAATAAAGCACATAATAAATCTTTCATATGAACAACACCAATAATATCATCAAGCGTTTTATCATAAACGGGCAAACGTGTAAATTTATCCTCAATGATGATTTTTTTAAGTTCTTCTTGGGAGGCATCCGCACTAATGCCGACAATATCAATATTTGGAATACAAATTTGACCGGCACGCATGTCTTTCAGCTTAAACAGATTTTTGAGCAAGTTAATTTCATCAGGATCAATTAATACCTTATCACCCCGTTCTTCTCGCTCGTCCATAATTTCTTCAATGGTTTCAATAACCTGTTCTTCTTCCGGATGTTTTTTGAAAAAAGATTTTATTTTGTAAAATGTGTTCATTTAAGTATCAAATCCTTATAAGGGTTTTCATAACCGAGTGATTTCATAATTTTAATTTCTAATGCTTCCATCTCTTCGGCATCTTCAGGGGTTAAATGATCATAACCTTGTAAATGAAGTGTCCCGTGAATTAATAAATGGGCAAAATGCTCAATAAAAGGCTTTTTCTGTTCTTTGGCTTCTTTTAAAATGGTTTCATAGGCCGTAATAATATCACCTGCCATCCACGGCATATGTTTTAATGTCGGCCGATGTCCTGTTTCAAAAGATAGCACGTTTGTCGGACAGTCTTTTCCCCGATATTTTTTATTTAATTCCTGTATTTGTTCATTGTTTGTCAATAACAAGGATATTTCAGCCATATGTTTTTGAAGCCAGGCTTTTTGAATCACCATCGCACAAAATTTACGGATTTTTTTTACTTTTCTGTAATACCGATATTCCGGCTGTTTAACATAAACGGTAACTTTTATCATTCGGCATTTTCCGCTTGTTTTGCTTTTTCATATGCTTTGACGATTTTTGATACTAATCCGTGACGAACAACGTCTTTTTCGGAAAAAGTAACAAACGCAATGTCAGAAACGCTTTTGAGTGTTTGAATGGCATCCAATAATCCCGATTTAACACCACGAGGTAAATCGGTTTGTGTTAAGTCTCCATTGATAATCATACGGGAACCTTCACCCAAACGGGTTAAAAACATTTTCATTTGCATGGCAGTTGTATTTTGAGCTTCATCTAAAATAACAACGGAATGACTCAATGTCCGACCACGCATATAAGCCAACGGAGCAATTTCAATTTCACCGCTTTCTAATTTTTTATCAACCATATCAGCCGGTAACATTTCATATAAAGCATCGTATAACGGACGCAAATACGGATCAATTTTGTCTTTTAAATTACCAGGTAAGAAACCTAAATTTTCACCAGCTTCAACGGCTGGACGTGTTAAAATAATACGATCAACTTTGCCTTCCAACATACAAGCCACTGCTTTGGCAACAGCCAAAAATGTTTTACCTGTGCCGGCTGGTCCTAATCCGAAAACCATTTCGTGTTTATTCATGGCTTCAATAAAAACACCTTGTGTTTCCGTTCGGGGATTGATGTGGCGTTTTTTTGTTTTTAACGTTAAAGCGGAGGCTTCATATGTTTCGTTTTGTTTGTCAGCTTTCATGTTAAACTCCCTTTCTTATTTATTTGTGTTACTTTATTATATCACAAATAAATTCACTTGACAAGGATGTAGCACTTGCTTTTGTGATTTTTAGTGATACAATTTTATTCAGATAAGACTCATCTAATGTAACATGCGTTGATTGTAAATAAGGTGTATACCCGATAAGTTGTCCTTTTTGTTTTCCTTTTTCGGTTAATAAAACGGGTAACGTTTGTCCAACAACGGATTCGTAAGCTTCTTTTTGTTGTTGCAATAACAATTCCTGCAAACACATTAATCGCTCTGTTTTGACATCTTCCGGTATCTGATTCTTCATTAAACTGGCAGGAGTTCCAGGTCTTGGACTGTATTTAAATGAATAAGATGATGCATATTTAACTTGACGAACGACTTCCATTGTCTCTTCAAAATCTTTATCTGTTTCACCGGGGAACCCGACAATAAAATCAGATGAAATGGCAATATCAGGACGAGCCTCTCTGAAACGACCGATAATATCAATGTATTGTTGAGCCGTATATTGTCTGTTCATTGCTTTGAGAACAGAATCACTGCCGGATTGAATTGGTAAGTGAATGTAGGGCATTAATTTTTCTTCTTCAGCATGGACCCGTACCAAATTTTCGGTAATTTTAGAAGGATATGATGTTGTGTAACGGATTCGTTCCAATCCGTCAATTTTGGCTACCTGACGGATAAGTTCTCCTAAATCAGAAGCACCGGAGCCATGCCAACAGTTGACATTTTGACCCAATAACATAATTTCTTTTGCTCCGGAGGCAACTAAATCTCGGGCTTCGGCTAAAATTTCATCTGCTGAACGAGAATATTCACAGCCTCGTGTGTAAGGAACAACACAATAGGTACAGAAATTATCACACCCTTCTTGAATAGCTAAAAAACAAGATGCAGATGTAGCCTTTGTTTGTGGTAAATAATCAAATTTTGAGTCAGCAGGGAATGTGGCTTCTAATACACGTCCTTTTTTGCGGTTATAGTTAGTGATTAATTCCGGTAATCGATGATAATTTTGTGGTCCGACGGCAATATCAACCGAATGTGCCCGTTTTAAAATTTCAACACCTTCTGCTTGTACAACACAACCGCAAACAACAATTAATGTTGTTAATCCTTGCTCTTTTCTTTTTTGTTTAAAATCGTTTAATCGGCCGATTTCAGAAAATAATTTTTCCGAGGCTTTTTCACGAATATGACAGGTGTTTAATAATAAAATTTCTGCTTCTGCCGGATTTTCTGTTTGTGTATAACCTAATACGCCTAACGCATCACGAATGCGTGAGGAATCGTACATATTCATCTGACAACCAAATGTTTTGATATAAACTTTACTCAAAATAACTCCTTTATTGTTTTAAATAATTTTCAACTTTGTTTTTTAAATTCATAACGGCTTGTTGTCTTGCAAATGCATCAGGACGGCCTTTTTCGGGATAGACTGTATTCATAAAATCTTTGTATTCTTTTAAAGGCATTATTTCATAAGCCGTTTCTTTCATTTTTCGTTGTTTCCATTGACTGCCTTGCTGTAATAACATTTTTTTCTTTTCATCATCAATTTGAAATGATTTAAGCAAAACGGTTGCTTCGGCATTGGATTTGAATTTTGTCGGATAATACCATTTTTGTTCGGCATTTTCAGAAGCTAATGTTAACAAAATATAGGGGTGTAAAATCTCGCCTTTAAACATCATATTTTGATTTTTCATAAATGCCTGCATTTGTTCAAGATAAGATGATAAAACAGCTCTATCAGTATCGTTGTTATCCATATTTAACAAAATCTTTGCCAGTTGAACTTGTGCATGGGCATTGCCGTTTTCGGCAGCTAAATGATAAAAAAGCAACATTTTCATAATGTCTTGATTTGTTTGGTTGGGTATTTTTTGATAGTATTGAGCTAACCAATATTGAGATATTTCGTCATTCGTATCTAATGCGCATCGGACATAATAAGAAACGGCTTTTTCTTGTCCTAATTGCTTTTGAGCCATAACTCCGGATGGACAATCTGCATTTGCACTAATGACAAAACTTAATATAGATAAAATCCCGAGACAAACAAAAACGCTTAAACATAATCCCCAATAAATATGGTCATCTTTTGGATATGTGTTATCTTGTTCGCTATTTTTAGATTTGTGTTTTCTTAAAATTCGGGGTACTTTACTCATCAAATAAAACCTCCACATGACTGACCTGTTCAGGGGCGGGAACAACACTGGAAAAGAATTCTTGTGTAGAATTTCCTTCAATTTCCGGTTGAGATAAAATAATTCGTTTGCGCGCAACAACCATATCTTCATTATTATAAACAACGGCTTTTAATTCGGGAATGGTTATTTTTTCCAATTCTGTATTGGCAACAACACCTTTAATCATTAAACGCATCATTCCTGCTTCGTTTTCTGATATTTCATAGGATATGTCCTGAATTTTTAATATACGATTAGCTTCACTTGTCGGGAGACTGCTGACCGGTTCTAAATCGGTATAAGAATTAGATACTTTAATTGTTTCCCGTACAACAATCGGTTGATTTTGATCTCCTGAAAGCAAGATGTTTTCAGACGATGTTTTCTGAGTCGTTAATTCTTTTTGTTCTTCAGCTGAGGGTTCACTGTTTATACTCGGTAAAGGAATAAGGATTTCTTTATTTTCTGGTTGAGATTCATTTTGTTCTGATATACTCTCTTTGGTTGATTCTTGTTGAACAGATTCTGTTTTTGATTCGGCAGAATTAGTTTGTTCAACAGAAACAACTTGTTCCTGAACAGCTTTTTCAACATTTTCTTCTATTGGTTTTGTCGGTTGTTGTTCGGCCGGAGTCTCGGAAATAACATTTTCACTCTTCGGCTCTGGTTGACTTGCGGACGTTTTTTCTGTTTCGTTTTGAATGGCTGTCGGTTGGGATTTTTCTGTTTCTACATCCGTTATTTCTGAAATGGGTGTTTGAATAGTTGTTTCAACCGGTTTTTCTTTGATGAGTTCTGTTTTTTCCGTAGTCTTTTCTGAAATAACCGATTCAGGTTGCGTTTGTTGAGGTTCTTTTTCCGGTTGAACCTGTGTTTGAGGTTTTACGTCAACGACAACTTTTTCGTTTGGTACAACTTCTTTGGATTGAACGATTTGTTTCGCTGTCGTTGTTTCTTTTTGACTGGTTTGTTGTTTTGTCGCTTTATCTTTCACTGTTTTAGCCGGTTGAACAGCTTGTTTCGGAGCCGATTTGGGTTCGTCTTTTTTTGTTTCCGGTTTGGTTGTTTCTTTTTTCTCTGTTAGCGATTTTTCTTGTTTTTGTACTTTTTCAACTTGTTTTTTTTGAGGTTCAGCTGGTTTTGCTTGTTCATCTAATGCACCGATGATGTGTTGATCAATCTGTTGAATTAAGAAATCTTTTTGACTGTAAGCAAAATAACAAATACCGCTTGCAACACATAGCCAGAAGATTAAACTGAATGCGGATGTTTTTTTCTTTTCCTGCTGTGTAACAGGTTTGAATTCTTCCGGTAAAGAATCAAGACGGTCATATGCATGCGGTCTTTCATTGGCTAACATAGACATTGGTTCAGTTGATTGTTTTTCTGTTGTGACTGTTGGTTCGGCATAAATATCTGCCGGCTTAATATTTAAAGCATTTTCAACAGGAACAACTTGTTCTGCCCGATTCGTTTTTTGTTGCGAAATAATCGGTTGAGTTGGCTGTATATCGGGTTCTTTTGTTTTGGTCATGACGGAAGTAACGGTAGGAATGATATCCGATTCGCCATTTTCATTGTCATAAAAGCCATTTTGTTCACCACTGTTTAAATAAAAGTAGTTATGACAGGCAGAACAATGAAATTTTTGACCTTCCGGTAAGCGATGTTCGTCCGGAACAACGTATTGAGTAAAACATTTTGGGCATACAACTAACATTTATCTTTTCCTTTTTAAAAAAATAGTGTATGTATTATATATACGATTTTTTAAAAAGTTACAACAATATTTTAAAAGGAAAAATTAAGTGATTGAAAATAATAAACTTTCTTCTCCAATAGCCGAGTTTAACGGTGTTTCTTTTCATTATGAAAACGGTGCTGAAGTTTTAAAAGACATTCATTTGACCTTGAATCCGGGGTCTTTTCACTTTATGACGGGAGAAAGCGGAGCCGGAAAAACCTCGCTTTTAGGGTTGTTTTATATGAATCATATGCCGACCAGAGGACGCGTGCGTTTGTTTGGTAAAGCCGTTGATACGCTATCCCGTGCAGAAAAGGCGCAAATTCGTCGCAGAATAGGGGTGGTATTTCAGGATTATCGTTTGTTGGATCATTTAAATGCGTTTGATAATGTTGCTTTGCCGTTAAGAATTGCCGGTACAAAAGAAAGTGAAATCAAAACACATGTTAGTGAATTGCTGTCTTGGGTCGGTTTGGAAAAACAGATGTATGCTTTTCCAGCGGAATTGTCCGGTGGTGAAAAACAAAGAGTTGCTATTGCTCGTGCCGTTATTAATCGTCCGCAGTTGTTGGTTGCCGATGAACCGACAGGAAATGTGGATGATGCGATGGCAAAACGGTTGTTGTATTTGTTTTTAGAGTTGAATAAACTGGGAACGACAATTGTTATTGCTACCCATAATCAAAATTTAATCAAACATTTTAGGTTTAATCATTTGCACTTATCTCATGGTTATTTAGAATGTATTAATCCGAATAATCAACAAATGAAAGTAACGGAGGAAGCATAAAATGGCTAGACCGTCAGATATACATTTTTCAAAAGATTCGTCCGGTTTTTATGTGTGTTGGATGAGTTTGTTTATGGTGTTTATCACAACACTTGTATTGGCGTTGGCGCTTGTTGTGCATTCATCGTTAAATTTATGGTATCAGGATATTTCGGGTTCTATGACGGTGCAAATCCCGACATATGATTCCAAAGGAAAATCAAGAGAAAAATATTTGCAGGAGGATATTGAAACCACGTTAACTATTTTGCGTTCAACAGATGGTATCACAGGGGCAAGTGTTTTAAGTGATGAACAAATGGATTCATTAATGGCTCCATGGTTGGGTGAATCTGTTGTAACTAAAGAATTGCCGATGCCAAAACTCATTGATGTTACAATTGATGCCAATAACTTCCCTGATTTAGAACAAGTTAAAGCCGATTTGGCTGAACAAGTGCCGTTGGCAGTATTAGACAGTCATCGTATGGTGTTAAATGATTTGGTTAAGTTAGCACATGGCTTAATTCAAATTGTGGGGATTGTCTTGATTTTGTTGATGGTAAGTATGGCTTTATCCATTGTGTTTGCTACCAAATCAGGTTTGAAGGTTCATCATCAGGCCATTTCATTGATTCATATGATGGGAGCGGGAGATTTTTACATTACCAGACAATTTGCCAATCGTAGTTTTTGGTTGGCATTGTTAGGTGGGATTTTGGGATTGCTTTTGGCTTTACCTGTCATGATTTCCATTTCCTATTGTTTAAACAGTTTGTCTGATGGATTCATTATTTCAGCAACATTAACACAATTACAGTGGGGTATTTTGGGCGGTGTGCCGTTTATTTCAGCTATAATTGCCTATATAACTGCGTTTAAAACGGTTTTTTCGGCTTTGAAAAGAAATTTATAATGAAACATTTGGTACATTTTATTTTATATTGTTTTTCTGTGGCCTTATCGTTATGGCTTATCGGTTTTACCGTTTTTTGTGTTTGTGCGATATCGTTACGGACGGATAGTCCGGCCGAGCAAGATGCCGTTGTCGTTTTAACGGGCGGAAGTCAGCGTATAGATACGGCATTAGAGCTATTAAAAAAATATAAAGCCGATTATATGTTGATTTCGGGTGTGAATAAACAAGTAACGGAAGATATGTTGTTGAAAAACGTTCCTTTGAAACAGCGTGTTAAAATTACGTTGGGTTATGAAGCAGAAAACACAGTCGGAAATGCCCGAGAAATTAATCAATGGTTGGTCAATAAAAAAATGCAATCTATTTTATTAGTTACCAGTTTTTACCATATGCCCAGAAGTATTTTGGAAATCAGTCGTTTTAATCCTGATCTGAAAATAGCACCTTGGCCAGTTTTCCCAAAAGAATTTGACCAATCGGTAGAATGGATTAAAACAAGATATGCTTGGTTGTTATTTATAGAATATCACAAGTTTGTTTATGTTTATGTTAAATATTTACTGCAAAACGGAGGTTAATCGTATGCAAAACTTAATTTTATGGACTCGTTCAATTCTTTTCACAATTGTATTATATATCGGTACATTATTGTTATGTATTTTGTTTTTACCGACTTTATTGTTTACATGTAAAGCTTCTGGTTGTTTTCCAAAATTTTGGGCAACGATTATGCCAAAAGCACTCCGTTGGATTTGTGGTGTTAAATTGGAAATAAAAGGTCTTGAAAATTTACCGAAAGAAAATGGATATATTGTTGCTTCAAAACATCAATCGGCTATGGAAACGGTTATTTTTCACGGGATTGTTCCACATGTATTTTATGTGTTAAAAAAAGAATTGTTATGGTTGCCGTTGGCAGGTATTTATTTCTTAAAAACAGGATGTGTTGCCATTGACAGAGCAGGTGGTGCCAAGACAATGCGTAAAATGTTATCTGGTGTTCAAAAGCATTTAAAAGACGGTATGAATTTGGTTATTTTCCCTGAAGGAACTCGTACAAAACCAGGGTGTAAGACACCATATACGCCAGGGGTTGCTTTTTTATACGAACAATGTAAAGTGCCTGTTGTTCCCGTCGCTTTAAACAGTGGTTATTGTTGGCCTAAAAATTCCACGAAAAAATATCCCGGAACTGTTACGGTTGAATTTTTACCGCCGATTGAAGCCGGTTTGCCGAAACGCACGTTTTTAAATACATTGTATGAAAAAATTGAAACAGCACAGGATAATTTACCGAATCCGTTTGAAACGGAAAAATAAAAAGAGGTGTTAAATGATTGAAGAAAAAACAGTTGTCGGTATTTATTCTGATTCGGGATTAAACGGCATTGAACTCTCTTTAATCAAAACAGACGGTATTGATTTATATGGTGAACAAAAACATTTGATTCGTCCGTACCCTGCTGATTTGCGTAAACGGATTTTTGAATTTATTTTAAAAGGTGATTATACGCAAACAGCAGAAATGATTGCCATTGATAATGCTTTAACCGATTTTCATTTTTCTGTTTATCAGGAATTTTATGAACTTCATAAAAGACAACATCCCAAAATAGATTTGATTGGTTATTCCGGACATGAGGTTTATCACAATACGGAAAATCGTATCAGTATTTCTTTGGGAAATCCGCAAAAATTGGCAAATAAAACAAAAATCTCCGTTGTTTCCCGATTTATTCAATCAGATTTTAAATCAGGTGGGCAGGGTGGACCTTTGTTTGCCTCATTTTATAATGCTTTAACACTTCATACGGAAAAACCGATAGGTATTGTATCTCTTGGTGGTATTACGACGTTGACTTGTATTGGTTCGTTAGGAGAATTACAGGCGTTTGATGTGGGTATCGGTACGTCATTGTTAGATTATTGGATACGTCGCCATACGGGTGCTGAAATGGATTTTGATGGCATACAGTCAGCCAAAGGACAGGTGGATGAGAGATTGTTACGGTTTTTATTAAAAGCCAAGATGTTCAAAAAAACACCGCCCAAAACTGTTGATAAAAACAAGTTTATTGAGTTATATGAGCAAGTGCGAGGCTGTTCTGTTTCTGATGGTGCCACAACTTTAACGGCAATGATTGCTCATAGTATACATAATGCCCGTCAATTTTTAACATTACAGCCAAAAAAGTGGATTTTAATCGGTGGTGGGGTATACAATCCCGTATTGGTACGAATGATACGTAAAATTTTACCGGAAACAGTAGTAACGGCAAGAGATATGGATTGGGAAAATGATACCTTAAATGCTCAAAGTTATGCGTTTTTAAGTGTGCGTTCTTTAATGGGTTTACCAATAAGTTTTCCGCAAACAACAGGTGTATCAGAACCGGTAACGGGTGGTCGGATTTTTAACCCTGAATAAATATATATGTTAATTACATCGCATCACGGCAATAAAGTTGTAACGAAGAGTTGGCATTGTAGTAATAAATATGAGCTTTTGTATCACTTAATTCCATATTAATTAACAATGCTTTATTTGTTTCAGCATTATAGCCTTGAACCCATAAATGGCGTTTTTTATCTTTGTTTTGAAAAGCAATACCGAAATCTGATTTAGGAACATGTCCGCCAGCCCACCAACCTGGTTTCAAGAAGTCATCAGGAATAGGCATTTCTTTATGTAGTTTTTGACAAATGCGTATCCCATTATGATAATAGCCATTACCAGGCATACTAATAATAAGCCATTCTCTGCCATCGGGTGATTCATCCGCCGTAAATACGGTTGAATATGAAAATGATTTACAGACATTTTTTAAGCATAGTTGAGTGGTGTTACAGTCATTATCTGTTACACATTCTCCACAAGCATTTGTTGTTGAATCAAAATAAGGTTTATTAGAAGGACACGCTTCACATTGATAATTTGTATTACATAAAGGTTTTTCCGAAGGGCAGTGTGATGATGTTATACAGGCATGGCATGTATTTGTTTGCGTATCACAATAAGGGGCTTGATTCGTACAATAAGTATCACCACATTTTTCATAAGTTTGAGGAGAAAATGTTAAGACGTTGGTTTCATTGCAAAGATTGTCATTAAGAGAAGTAAGTTGTTGATTATTGATGGTTATTTCTGAACGAAAAAACATATCTTGTACCAATAATTTGCATACGTTTTGAGGTATGTTTGAAACTTGAAGAACAGCATTATCATCAGCATCAAAAACCAATTCAATAGGGTAAATGGTTTGAACATTGTCCCATTCATCAAGTGAAAGTGGTTTGTTTTGACTTTCTTGCGTCATTAAATCAACCGCTCTTAAATTAATATCATTAAGAGTTTGGTTGACTTTATATTTATTCATGGCATACGTATATCCTTGGATACCGCCGATTGATAATACACCAATAATGGCTAAAACGCCCAAGATTTCTACCATTGAACGACCGGATTCCGTTATGTTTTTCATATGTCTTCTCCCTAAATTTTATAACAAAATCAATGTAAACCCATTGTAACTAAAGGTACATTTATGTGCAACGATTTTGAATACAATACAAAAAAAGTTCAAAATATTGAAAACATTATGAAACAGCCAATTATTACAAATCACAAAAAATAAAAAAAATTCACAAAAAGAAAAAAAAGTGTTGCAATTAAACGTACGTTTATGTGCAACGATTTCAGGGTAGAGAGATAAAAGGGATAAAAGTGAGGAAATATCACGAATAAGCCGATATATAAAAACAAGAAAAATTAAAAAAAAGGCGATAACATAAAAAAAAGTGTTGCAATTAAACGTACCTTTATGTAACATAAAATTCCATAATTTATATAAGTTAGGGTGTTGATATTATGATAATAAAGAAAGTTCTGTTTGTTTTTTTGTGTCTGTTTTGTTATGGTGTATGGTTCGTTCAAAAAGACACTCATTTATTTGAGGATAAAACACTCGCTTTTTCTGCTTCATCATATTATTATTCTGCGAAAGCAAAAGAAAATAAAATTTGTTTTCCGGTATCGGATGTAGTTAAAAAACCATATTGTGCGGATATTGTTTACAAGACAAATCAAGAATTAAAATTGAAATCAAAATATGGTGTTCAAAATTATGTATGGAATAAAAGATTACATGCATATACTTTAATTCAAGATTCAAGAGTTACAGATAAAACACCTAAAAAAATTGCTGTTCTTTATATTTCTACTGGAAAATATATTGTTTTTTGGGAAAAATTTTATCAGGAAATGGAAAAATATTTTTTACCTAACCATCAGGTAACATACTTTTTAATAACAGATCATATGGATTTAAAAGTACCTGATAATGTTAGAAAAGTTTATCAACAACAATTGCCGTGGCCGTATATTACTTTAAAACGTTATCATTTTTTTATGGGAATTGAAGATAAATTAAAAGAGTTTGATTATGTCTTTTTCTTAAATGGAACTTTATTACCGACCCAAGAAATTGATGAAGAAATTCTGCCAACCGAAGAACAGGGGATAATGGTGGCGATTCATCCGGGTTTTTATTTAGGGAAACCTGCTTATTTTTCATATGAACGTCGTCCAAAATCACAAGCATATCTATCTAAAAATGAAGGACAATATTATGTTGCAGGCGGTTTAAACGGAGGAACATCAAAAGCTTTTTTAAAGTTGTCAAAAGATATTATGGAGATGACAGATATTGACTTGAAAAATAACATTATCCCTGTTTGGCATGATGAAAGTATGTTAAACAAATATCTTGTTGAATATATGAAAAACGGCAAACAACCGCTTATTTTAATGCCGGAATATCTGATTCCCGAAGTTGGTTATCCTCGTTTAAATCCTTTTAGACCTTATACAAAGTTTTTAATTTTAGAAAAAAATATAAGAGGTGGGAAATCTTATTTTCGTCAAAATGATTAATGTTTTGTTAAATGTGAAAAAAATCCCGAAGATTGTGTTTCAATTTTCGGGATTTTCTTTGTCTTTTTACCAGTTATTAAAATGAACTTTTGTTTCATCATATCGTTCTGGTTTGTGTGGCGAACTGAGCGGTTTTCCCAATGCAATTAATCCGATAGGAGCAATATGTTCAGGTAAATTCAATAAAGTGTTAAATTTTTCGCATTTGTCAGGATAAATACCGCAAAAACAAGTGCCGTATCCCATATCATGTGCCATTAACATAATGTTTTGAGAAGCAACGGATACATCAACAATGCCCATACCATTATATTCTTTCGATACATCCAAACAAACAAGAATACCTGTGCCGGCATCATTTAAAAAAGACGCATACGGATGATTTTCCTGAATTAATTTTAATTTTTCATTATCTGTATATACAATAAATTCCCACGGTTCTTTATGCATGGCACTGGGTGCATACATACCGGCTTCTAATATTTTTTTAATATCTGATTCCGATACTTTAAAACCGGCTTCATATTTCCGAATGGAACGTCTGTTTGTAATGGTTTCTATTGTTTCCATATTTTTCTCCTTTTTGTTGAAATAAAGTTATCCTTCCTTGTTTCCTTTGGCAGATTTGAGTTGTCCGCAAGCTGCCATAATATCTTCTCCTCTTGAACGGCGAACCGGTGCTGCAAAATAATTGCTTTCCAATATTTTAGCAAATTTGTGAATGGTGTTGTTACTGGATGGTTCAAATGGTGCGCCTTCCCAATGATGGAACGGAATAAGGTTAAATTTAACTTCCAAACCATCTACCAATTTCATAAGTTCTTCTGCATGTTTCGGTTGATCGTTAATATCTTTTAGTAATAAATATTCCATTGTGATAAACTGACGGCGTTCGCATCTTTTTTGATATTCTTTGCAAGCTTCAATCAGTTGTTCTATCGGATATTTGCGATTGACAGGCATAATCTGATTGCGAATTTCATTGTTGGGCGCATGCAGACTGACTGCTAACTTAACGCCTAAATCAGCCAGTTCTGGAATGTGAGGCACAACACCTGATGTTGAAACGGTAATTCGTCTTTTTGAAATAGCCAATCCGTCTCCATCCATAGCAATTTTAAGAGCTGTTTTTAAATTGTTAAAATTACATAATGGCTCACCCATACCCATAACAACAATATTTGATAAATAACGTGTTTCATCGGTTGGTGTCGGCCATTCATTATAACTGTCTCGTGCTGACATAAATTGTCCGACAATTTCACCGGCTGTTAAATTACGCATCATTTTTTGTGTGCCGGTATGACAGAATTTACACCCTTGCGCACAACCGACTTGAGTTGAAATACAAACAGCACCTCTGTCTGATTCGGGAATGTAAACACATTCAACTTGTTTGCCGTCATGAAATTCCATCAGCCATTTGCGTGTACCGTCAACCGAATTTTGTTCTGTAACGATTTTAGGGTGTGTAACAGTATATAATTCATCTAAACGAGCCTGAAACGTTTTTGCCAACGTTGTCATTTTAAAGAAATCCGTTTCCCCTTTATTATAAAGCCAATGCCATAATTGTTTGGCACGAAACGGTTTTTCACCTAAATTAATTAATTCTTCTTTTAATTCGTCTATGGAAAGACCAATCAGTTCTTTTTTCATTATATACCCCTTTTATGGACATTCTTCCGTAATTGCATTTAATGCTTTTGTAAACCCTTTTAAAGAATAAGTATCTTTTAAAATAGTTCCTTTTTGTGATTTGCCGATAGTACGCACAACATTTCCTGAAATCATCTTATTGATTAAATCTTTTTCGGTTAAAGTTTTTTCAACAAATGACTTATCTTTATCTGTAAACATTTCAATGACTTTATTGTTATCTACGCCAATAGTTGGTTTTGATGTTTTGTGATATGGAGCGCCTAACATAACAACAATTTCATTATAATGATTTTCATCCGGATGGCGTGCAATCATTAAATAAGTATCTTCTCTTTTTTGTGATGTATGTAATGGTGTGGCAACCATAAAGCACGTTTTTTTGCCGTTTTTTGTTCCCTGAAAAGCACGCCACGCCGAAAAATGACCGATAGGAGTTACATTGTCATCGGCAACGGATACATTAACAGTGATTAATAAGGCAAAAATCAAAATTAAATATTTTTTCATTTTATCTCCTTTGTTGTTGCTTATTTTATATGAATGCTAAAAAAAACGCAAGCTTAAAATCACATATTTTGTTTTTACATAAATGAAAAAAACTTGCCTTTTGAAATAAAATATCGTATAATCCTTTACTATGACTGAAAATACAATAGAAATTACAACGGAAAATATCCGTGAAACAAAATTGGCAGATGCTTTGTCTGAACGTTATTTGGCATATGCCATGTCTACCATTGTTGCCCGTTCTTTACCTGATGTGCGAGATGGGTTAAAACCCGTTCATCGGCGCTTGTTGTTTGCTATGCGACAATTGAAATTGGATCCGGTTTCCGGATTTAAAAAATGCGCCCGTGTTGTCGGGGATGTTATCGGTAAATATCACCCGCATGGGGATGCTTCCGTTTACGAAGCAATGGTGCGTTTAGCACAGGATTTTGCCGTACGTTATCCGTTGGTAGACGGACAAGGTAATTTTGGCAATATTGATGGTGATAAAGCGGCTGCCATGCGTTATACGGAAGCCCGTTTGACCTCGGTTGCCGTCGCCTTAATGGAAGGATTGGAAGATAATGCCGTTGATTTTGATAAAACATATGACGGAGAGGAAGAAGAACCGGTTGTTATGCCTTCTGCCGTACCGAATTTGTTGGCAAACGGTTCATCCGGTATTGCTGTTGGTATGGCGACAAACATTCCGCCTCATAATTTGGGTGAAGTATGTGATGCGTTATTGTTTTTGTTAAAGAAACCGACAGCCGAAATTGGCGAATTGATGAATTTTATTCAGGGTCCCGATTTCCCGACAGGCGGTATCTTGGCTGAAAGTCATGACAGTATTGTCAAAACATATACGACCGGTCGTGGTGCTATGAAAATTCGTGCCAAGTGGGAAAAAGAAGAGCTATCTCACGGACAATATCAGATTGTGGTTACTGAAATTCCTTATGGTATTCAAAAATCTGATTTGGTTATGCGTATTGCTAAATTGTTATCTGAAAAAAAATTGCCGATGTTAGCAGATATTCGGGATGAATCTTCGGATGTTGTTCGTTTGGTTTTAGAACCGAAATCTCGTACGGTTTCTGCTGAGCAATTAATGGAACATTTGTATAAAAATACGGATTTGCAGATTAACTTCAATTTGAATATGAATGTGTTAGATGCCGACCATACACCGCGGGTTATGAGTATCAAAGATGTATTAAAAGCATTTTTAAAACATCGGGATATTGTTTTGGTTCGGCGTTCACAATATCGTTTAGATAAAATTGCGCATCGGATGGAGTTATTGCAAGGGTTTTTAATTGCTTATTTGAATTTGGACCGTGTTATTGAGATTATCCGAAATGAAGATGAACCGAAACAAATTTTAATGTCTGAATTTTCTTTGTCCGATGTGCAGGCTGAAGCCATTTTGAATATGCGTTTACGCTCATTGCGTAAGTTGGAAGAAATGCAAATCAGAAAAGAATATGATGATTTGGCAATTGAAAAAGAAGGTTTGGAAGCCTTATTGGCTGATGTCAATTTAAGAAATAAAAAATTGGCAGAAGAAATTAAAGCCGTTCAAAAAGCTTTTGGGCAAAAAACAGAACTCGGTAAACGCAGAACAATGGTAGCCGATGCGCCGATTGAAGTTGAAATTTCCATTGAAGCTATGATTGAGAAAGAGCCGATTACTGTTGTGTTATCAAAACAAGGTTGGATTCGTGCCATGAAGGGGCATATTGATTCAACGGATGACTTAAAATTTAAAGAAGGCGATTCTTTACGGGCTACATTAAAAACATATACAACTGACCAGATTTTGTTCTTCACGACAAACGGGCGTTTTTATACATTATTGGGTAATAATATTGCCGGTGGTCGTGGATTTGGAGAACCGTTAAGATTGTCGGTTGACGTTGCACAAGATGCAGAAATTGTTGCTGTTTTGCCTTATCAGGCCGATCAAAAATTGTTAGTTGCTTCTCAAAACGGTAAAGGATTTATTGTTAATGCTTCTGATGTCATTGCACAAACACGAGCCGGTAAAATTATATTGAATTTAGCAGAAGATGATAAAGCCGTGTTATGTAAAGTTGTCAATGGCAGTCATACGGCCGTTATTGGCACAAATCGTAAAATGATCGTGTTTAAAACGGAAGAAATCCCAACAATGTCTCGTAGTAGCGGTGTTATCTTGCAACGTTATCAGGAAGCCAAGTTATCTGATGTTAAATTCTTTAATATTGAAGATGGTTTATCGTTCCCATCCGGAAATGGTATTCGGGTTGAACGTAATATTTCTTTATGGGTAGCAAAGCGGGCAACGGTTGGTAAAATTCCACCGGTTGGGTTCCCTCGAAGCAATAAATTTGGTGATTAATCTGAATTTGATACAAAAATCCCTCTTGGTAGGGATTTTTTATTAGAATAAATAGAAAAAGCCTTAAAAAAAATTTGTTTTTTGGAAAAAAAAGTGTTACTGTTAATTTATAATCCTTTTTGAATGGAGTTTTTATGAATATATCAATAAAAGATAAAATCACAAAAAAACAAACACCATTGGTTATGGTTGTTGAAATTGTTGCGATTATTTGTGTTCTGTTGATTTTTTCTTTCAGTAACTGTTCCCAATATAAAGATATGGAAAAAACAGCTTATACGAATATGATGTCAGCAGAAGGTATGCGTGAATAATGTCTGATACATTGTTTTCTGATATATCCACAAAACCGTTAGCAGATAAATTAAGACCTCACAATTTATCTGAGGTTTTCGGACAAGATCATTTACTTGCCGATAAAGCTCCGTTAATGAGAATGATAAAGGCGCAAAAATTAACATCCTTTATTTTATGGGGACCGCCGGGATGTGGTAAAACAACAATTGCGCGTATTTTAGCACAAGAAACAAAAATGTATTTTGAATCATTATCAGCAGTGTTTTCCGGCGTTTCTGATTTGAGAAAAGTTTTTGAATCTGCCAAAGGGCGTCGGCGAATCGGACAAGGGACACTTTTGTTTGTAGATGAAATTCATCGGTTTAACCGTTCTCAACAAGATGCATTTTTACCGTATGTAGAAGACGGAACCATTGTTTTGGTTGGTGCTACAACGGAAAATCCTTCTTTTGAGCTGAACGGCGCTTTGTTGTCCAGATGCAAAGTTTTTGTTCTGAAACGTTTAAATGATGAGGCTTTGGATCATCTGATACAGCGGGCAGAACACATTTTTGAACGACCGTTACCGTTGGATGAAGTCGGAAAAACATATATTAAAAATTTGGCAGATGGTGATGGCCGTTATTTTTTAAATTTGGTTGAAACGGTTTTGACATATGCTGAACCAAATGAAATTTTAGATAAATCCGGTTTGGAACAGTTGTTGCAAAAACGTTTGCCCAATTATGACAAAGCAGCTGAAAGTCATTATAATTTAATATCGGCACTTCATAAATCTTTACGCGGTTCTGATGCTGATGCTGCCTTATATTGGTTGGCTCGTATGGTAACGGCCGGTGAAGACATGAAGTATATTTTACGCAGACTGACCCGTTTTGCGGCAGAAGATGTCGGATTGGCAGATCCGTTGGCATTGGTGCAGGCTCACAGTGCGTGGGATGCTTATGAACGTCTTGGTTCTCCGGAAGGTGATTTGGCGGTTGCTCAATTAACGGTTTATTTAGCAACAGCACCAAAATCTATCGGCGTTTATCGGGCGTGGAATCGTGTTAAGCAAAGAGCTTCTGAAACGGGAACGCTGATGCCTCCAATGCACATTTTAAACGCTCCGACAAAACTGATGGCAGAATTGGGGTATCATAAAGGGTATCAATATGATCCGGACACAAAAGACGGTTTTTCGGGTCAAAACTATTTTCCGGATGGTATGCAACGTGAAACCTATTATGAACCGTTTGAACGTGGTTTTGAACGAGATATCAAAAAAAGAATTCAATATTGGAACGAGTTGAGAAAAAAGAAACAATCTTAAAAAAAGATTTGCATTATAAAACAAAACAGGATATATAAGATTTAAGGGAGATTTTTTTATGAGTGGTGTTCAATTTATTACCGTTTCGGCTGATGATGCACAAATCCGTTTGGACAGATGGTTTGCACGGCATTATCCGGATTTGAAAAATGGACAATTACAACGCTTGATACGTGGTAAGAATATTCGTGTCAATGGTGCAAAAACAGCAACGGACTATCGGTTAAATGTCGGAGATGAAATCCGTATACCGCCTTTAAATATTTCGGAAAAATCAAATTTACCTCGTGATTTGTCAAAAGCAGATATTGCTTTTATGCAAAGTTTGGTTATTTATAAAGATGAGTCGGTTATTGTCTTGAACAAACCGGCAGGAATTGCTGTTCAAGGCGGTTCTAAAACAGAAAGACATCTTGACGGTATGTTGGATGCTCTGCGTTTTGAAAAAAATGAAAAACCTCATTTGGTTCATCGGTTGGATAAAAATACTTCTGGTGTTTTAGTGTTGGGACGGACAGCAAATGATGCTTCAAAATTAGCGGCTTGTTTTAAATCACGTCAGGCACAAAAAATTTATTGGGCTGTTGTTGCTGGCAAACCAAAGTTGCTTTCCGGCAAAATTGATGCTCCTCTTTCAAAATTAGGAAATGTTAAGGGGGGAGAGCAAATGAAGGTCGATATGGAAAATGGTCAACGGGCTCAAACATTATATCGGGTTGTTGATTCGTTAAGTCGCAAAGCCAGTTGGTTGGAAATGGCTCCTCTGACAGGTCGTACACACCAGTTGCGTGTTCATTGTACCGTACTTAATACGCCAATTGTGGGTGATGGTAAATACGGTGGTGAGCGAGCGACATCTTTGGGTCTGGAAAACGAAAAGAAAATGCATTTACATGCTCGTGGTATCAAAATACCTCATCCGGTTAAAGGTATCTTGTGTGTTGAAGCAAAAATGCCTAAACATATGCAAGAAACTTTTGAATTTTTAGGTTTTGACGAGGAAACGGTTGTTAATTCATTTGATTATTTTAAAAAGGAAGAACGTTAATGAAAACATTATTAAAACTTATTTTTATATTACTCGTATTGGTTGTCATAGCTGGTTTGGTTATGTTTTATACCTTTGATATTAACAGTTATCGTGATAAAATAAATCAAGAATTATCATCAGCATTAAATCGGCCGGTAACAATTGGTAAATTGGAAACAAAACTTGCCCTTATTCCGACTATTCGTGCCATGAATGTTGTCATTTCAAATCCGCAAAATATAAAAGAAAAAGGTGATTTTGTTAAAGTGGATGAATTAGAAGTTACACTTGAAGTTATGCCGTTGGTGTTTGATAAAAACGTTCGGATTCATAAAATTGCCGTTCAAAAAGCTGAACTTAATGTGATTCATACAAAAAAACAAAACAACACTGATTTTTCATCAAAATCAGGAAATAAAGGCGGATCTTCTTCTTTGGCATTAAATCCGTATTTAAGCAATTTAACAATCGGAGATATATCTATTAATCAAGTAGATGTTCGTTATGTCGGAGATGATAAAACTTATCAATTTACATTAAAAGACGCCTTAATCCGTCAATTAAAAATGGTTTCTTTTTTGTTGGAATATGAACATCAACAAATCAGATTTTCTGGAAATATGGATTTAATGAAGTTAATCCAACAACAAAGCAGTTTTGTTTTTAATGCAGACATTGAAGCTTTTGGTTTTGTTTCAAAAATTTCCGGTAGTATCGGTGATATGAAACAGTTCAAAAATGTTTTGTTAAATCTTAATTTAGAAACAACTTCATTAAGTGATTCTATGGCTCAACTTGGCGTTCAAAATAGTGCTATACCTTCATATCCAATGCAAGTATCCAGCATTATTAAAGGTAGTTTGGATAAGCTTAATTTTGATAATACAACCATTCAATTTGATGATGTTGTTAATGTTGCTGTCAAAGGTTCTTTGGCTGATATTAAAACAAACCCGAAAGGAGCTTTTGCAGGAACTTTTACATTAAATAAGCCGTATACGACAAACAATATAACTATTAAACCTTTGTCAACGGATTTAGATATTGCCGTATCACCAACTCAGTTATTAATCAAAAAATTAACGTTAACAGCTAATCGTTCAGATGCTGATATTGTTTTATCTATGAATAAAAAGGACAAAATGTGGATGATTAATGGCAGTGTTCTTTCAAATTATATGGATACAAATGATTTGTTTGTTCCTGTATATGCTGAAGCAAAACAACCAACAAAATCTACTGTTCCGGTACAACAATCACAAAATCAAGCCGTAAAACAAGAAAATACGCAAACAGTAAAAACAGGAACAGCTACGCAAAATGATGTATTAACGCAACTAAGTGGTCAAATTGACTGGAATCTGAAAAATGTAAAATTTGTTGATGGTTCAGAAGATTATTATGGCATTACAGCCCGTACGGTTTTGGGTGATAATACGTTAACGATTAATCCGTTACAAATTAAAACGATTGCCGGAGTCTTAAATTCGGTTGTTCAGGTTAAAAATATCACAACCGCTCCTCAAACGCAAATAACAGTACAGGGGAATAATATTGCATTAGATAAGATAAAAGCATTTAATACATTGGTTGCCGGGTCAACTGCTAACATTGATGCCAAATTAAATGCCAATGGCTTAACAAAAGTTTCTATTTTATCTTCCTTGAGCGGAACAGCGGAAGTTGAAGTGACGCAAGGAAAAGTTGTGAATAAATGGTTTAATGCAATCCCTGAAACATTGGGTTTGGTTAAAAAAGCTAAATCCGTTACATTTACAAAATCTGATATGGATAGTACTTTAAATTGTGCCGTTGTGAATGTAAAAGTCAACAATGGTGTGATTAATATGGATAAGAGCGTTGCCGTTGAAACATCTGTTTTAAATGTTTTGGCAAGTGGTACGGTTGATTTATCCACAGAAGATTTGTCTGTATCTTTGTTACCGGAGGTTTCTTCACAATTAGCACCGGTCCTTTTAATTAAAGGGAAACTAACCGATCCGAAATTTGCAGGTATTGATGCAAAAAGTACATTGTCAAATGTTGCTAAAGAGGGTTTAAATCGTCTTTTGAAAATTGATACCCAAACAGAAACAGTAAGTGATGTTGCACCGAAAGTATCATGGTGTGAAATGGCATTGGGCCACAAGTTAAAAGGAAAAGTTGTTCAACAGCCGAAACCGAAACCGGTTGAAGAGGTCAAAGAAGAACCGGTAAAACCGGCTGAACCGGTCAAATTAACACCGGAAGAAGAATTAAAACAACAATTAATTAAATCATTAAGTTCTGTTTTGAAACCTTCTGATGAGTAATTGTATTCTTCATTTTTATGTGTTCGGACGTGTTCAAGGAGTCGGTTATCGTGCTTGGACCGTCCGAACGGCGCAACAATATGGATTAATCGGTTGGGTCAGAAACAGAAGAAATGGTTGTGTTGAGGTTTATGCAGAAGGGGATTCTAAAACATTGGATATGTTTAGGCAGGCTTGTTTAAAAGGTCCTTTATGGAGTAGAGTTGATAATTTGATGCCGGTCAGCATACCTGATGCACCGATACCGCCGATTGAAGATTGTACATTTAAACAGCAGGCGACTGTTTAGTTTTTGTTATTAAGGATAAATTTTTTTTACACAAAGCGAATTAAAAAAGCTATTGACAAAACTCAAACATATTGTTATAATTTTTTTTAAATTGCACGGGGATATAGCTCAGCTGGGAGAGCGCTGCGTTCGCAATGCAGAGGCCAGGAGTTCGATCCTCCTTATCTCCACCAATTACCTCTTTAACCTTTGAGTTAAGGAGGTTTTTTAATGCCTGATTTCAAGCATTTTTAATTTCCCGTCACACGTGCACGTCACTTTGCCCGATAAAGACATTTTACAAGGTCTATATTTTAAGATTTTTATACCATTTTGCCCGAACGGATTTGTCGGACATTGATGATTTTTACCCGATTGGATTTCTCGAACACCCTCGAACTTTAAGACATTTAACGAATTTTCCAAATTGTTGGTTTCTAATAGTTCTTTAATAACCGTTTTGTAATTAAACTATGCCCTTCTTCATATAAATCGTCAAGTCTTTTAGTGTCGCATTCTGTTTCACTTAGTTCACTGATTGATTTGATTAAATAATGTAATGCATCTATGGATGGATGTCTGTGTTCTGACAGTATCATTCCATAGTAATACTTGTTCTTGTTTAAAAATCGTTCAGAAAACTCATATTGAGTATTGATGTATCCCAAA
Source organism: Alphaproteobacteria bacterium (assembly GCA_045638265.1). GTDB lineage: Bacteria > Pseudomonadota > Alphaproteobacteria > CAAHEQ01 > UBA3637 > RGIG4140. Next base: position 42,393 of record JAZUBA010000031.1, read on the forward strand.
TCCTTTAAATGATTAAAGACCTTGATTAAATAATCTGTATCAGGGTGTTGTGGGTGTTCTTCTTGTTCTGATTGTTCAATTTTCTCTTCCTCTGTTTCATCAACTTCTTTTTCTTGCAAACCTTTTACTTCAATCATTCTGTTTCTGATTATTGCCAATAATTCATCTAATTTTTCTATTGCTGTTGTCATATTCATTCCTTTGGTTAATTTATACAGGTATTTATTTAGAGAATGATTAAATAATGGAATGAATATAAAAAAACTCTGCTTTCACAGAGTTCTTTATTATTTAATTATTATATTTTAATCTCGACAATAATAACTGGTTCTTATCATTTCCTTGAATTCCTTTAATTCTTTGGATAGAGGATAATATATTTTTGAAAGTTCTTCCAACATGACTTTAATGTCTTTTGTTTTACCATACAGTCTTTGCCCGATACCTCTATCTGCCCAACCACAAAGTGCATTTTGATATTCTGCAGGTATTCTTTTTTCAACAGCTTTGGTTTCAAATGTATGTCTGAACGAGTGAAACACTTTGTCAGGACTGGATAATTTAATGCTATCTAAATAGTGTCCAAACCAGTGTTGAACTGCTGTTCCATATCCATTATGATTAGAGTGT
>JAZUBA010000032.1:0-44304 GCA_045638265.1 Alphaproteobacteria bacterium
CACCCCACCGTCCAAGCCCACACTCACACCCGAACGCACTACTCCACCATCCGAGCCAACACTCACGCCCCACCGTCCGAACCAACCCTCACACCTGAAGGCACCACCCCACCATCCGAGCCAACTCTCACACCCAACCCACACCCCACCATCCGAACTCACACGCACACCCGAACGCACTACTCCCCATCCAAGCCAACTCTCACACCCGAACGCACCACGCCACCATCCAAGCCCACACTCACACCGAACGCACACTCCACCGTCTAAGCCAACTCTCTCACCTGAACGCACCACCCCACCGTCCGAACCCATACTCTCACCCGAACGCACCACTCCACCGTCCGAACCAAAACTCATGCCCGAACGCACCACGCCACCGTCCGAGCCCACACTCACACCCGAACACACACCACCGTCCGAGCCAACTCTCACACCCAAACGCACACTCATACTCAAAACATAAAAAAAACCCGCCGAATTAATCGACGGGCTTTCTTGACTTATTAAAAACACTTATTCTGCGTCTTTTTTAGCTGTTTTGCGTGTTTTTTTAGGTTTTTCAGCTGTTTCAACAACTTCTGCTTTTGCAGGAGTTTCTGCTTCAGCTTCAACTTCAACGATTTGACCGCTGTCTTTACCTTTAGCTGTTACATCACGATCAACGAGTTCAATAATTGCCATCGGAGCACAGTCACCATAACGGAAACCAGCTTTCAAAACACGAACATAACCACCCGGACGAGATTGGTAACGTGGTGAAATAACTGACAATACTTTTTCAACCATTGCTTCATCACGCAAGAAAGAAATCAATTGACGACGGACGTGCAATGTGTTTGTTTTACCTTTTGTGATAAGTTTTTCAACAATCGGACGTAATTCTTTTGCTTTTGGCAAAGTCGTTTTGATTTGTTCATGTTTAATGAGAGATACCGCCATATTTGCAAACATGGAACGACGGTGAGCTATTTTTTTGTTAAGCGTTCTTTTTTTAAATCCGTGACGCATTGTTCTTTCCTTTCATAAATTTTGACCTTGACACGCAAAGTCTATAATACAAAACCACTTCTTCCACACTCCTGTTAAGCAATGCAAAGAAGGGACGCCGAAGACCCCCTTCGGCGTTTTTCTTTATTCATTATCCTTCGGCATCAACCGTTGCAGATAAAGCTTCCACATTTTCAGGAGGCCATCCTTCAACTGTCATACCTAAATGTAAATCCATTTCGGATAACAATTCTTTAATTTCATTCAATGACTTACGACCAAAGTTCGGAGTCCGTAACATTTCAGATTCAGTTTTTTGAACCAAATCACCAATGTAAATAATATTGTCGTTTTTGAGGCAGTTGGCAGAACGGACAGATAATTCCAATTCTTCCACACGCAACAACAAGTTTTTATTAAACGGTAATTCGGCAATTTTGTCTTCCAATGTTGCTTCTTCCGGTTCTTCAAAGTTAATGAATGATTTTAACTGTTCTTGTAAAATACGTGCAGCCAAAGCAGCAGCATCTTCCGGTGAAATAACACCGTTTGTTTCAACAGTTAAGTATAATTTATCATAGTCAGTTTTTTGACCGACACGAGCGTTAACAACTTTGTAAACAACAGATTTGACCGGTGAATAAATTGAATCAATTGGAATCAAACCAATCGGACAATCTTCCGGACGGTTTTCAGCTGCTGTTACATAACCACGACCTGTTGCAACCGTCATTTCAATGTTAATTGAAGCACCGGCTTCCAAAGTACAAATAACGGCATCCGGATTTAACACTTCAACGCTTTGATTTGTTGTAATCTGACCGGCTGTAATAACGCCCGGACCAGTTGCATTCAAATAAATACGTTGTGGCAAATCAGATGACACACGCAAGGCCAAACCTTTAATGTTTAAAATAATTTCAGGTACATCTTCACGAACACCCGGAATTGATGAAAACTCATGTAATACGCCTTCAATTTTAATGGCTGTAACGGCACCACCTTGTAACGACGAAAGTAAAACACGACGTAAAGCGTTACCCATTGTTGTACCGAATCCACGTTCCAACGGTTCAACAACCATTGTAGCTTTAAATCCGGGAACATTTTGTTGAACCGATAATGTTGACGGTTTAATCAAATCTTGCCAGTTCTTTTGTATCATAATAAGGCTCCCTTATTGTATAAGTTAAAGACAGGGATAACCAAACGATTATCCCGTTTTGTTCATCAAATATTATACGCGACGACGTTTACGTGCGCGGCATCCGTTGTGTGGAACAGATGTAATATCTTTAATAGATGTAATGACTAATCCGGCTGCTTGGAAAGCACGCAAAGCAGATTCACGACCTGAACCCGGACCTGTTACCAATACATCAATTGTTTTCAAACCGTGTTCCATTGCTTTACGAGCAGCATCATCAGCTGCAACTTGTGAAGCATACGGTGTTGATTTACGAGAACCTTTAAAGCCTTTTAAACCAGCTGATGACCAAGAAATTGTGTTACCTTGAACATCGGTAATCGTAACCATTGTGTTATTAAATGTTGAGTTAACGTGAGCGACACCCACTGAAATGTTTTTTCTGTCACGGTTTTTTGTCCGTGCAACTTTTTTTTCTGCCATGTTATCACCCTTTCCTATTTAGTTACTTTCTTTTTACCGGCAATCGCAACTGCTTTACCTTTACGAGTACGGGCATTTGTATGTGTCCGTTGACCGCGAACCGGCAAACCTTTACGATGACGCAAACCACGATAGCAACCTAAATCCATCAAGCGTTTGATGTTTAAGGATACTTCACGACGTAAATCACCTTCAACCCGATATGAACTGTCAATCAATTCACGGATTTTTAATGTTTCTTCATCTGTTAATTCATTCACACGTTTATGTGAATCAATGTTTAATGTGCTGCAAATTTCTTCAGCTTTTTTCCGGCCGATGCCATAAATGTACGTTAAACCGATAACGACAATTTTGGAAGTCGGAATGTTTACACCTGCAATACGTGCCAAGGCTATTTCTCCATTTTTCTCATTAAAAACAACGACTAATCATCTTACTTCTGCAAGCAAGACACCTAAACGAGTGGGAAGTATACACTATTTCGTTTAAGTTGTCAAGCCATAAAATTAATAGCCGACTATTTTTCTTATTTTTTCACTGACAACGTCAATAGGTCCCGTCCCATCAACGCACACCAAAAGCCCCTTATTTTCGTAGTAAGGTATGACCGGAGCCGTTACACGACGGAACGTCCGCAATCTAGATACAACCGTTTCAAAGGTATCGTCAGCCCGTCGTATAAATTCTTTTCCACCGCATTCATCGCATATACCGAAGACTTGCGGATGTTTAAATTTTTCATGATAGAGGGTTTTACATTTCGCACATTGATAACGTCCGATAATGCGTTCTATCACATAATCATCTGGTACCTGTAACAACAGAACCAAATCAATCGTCATATGGTACTTAGCGTACTTACGACTATTCAATGCTTTATCCAATGCTTTTGCCTGTGATAATTCACGAGGAAAGCCGTCTAAAATAAATCCATTTTGGTTTTCAGGACGGAACAATTCATTTTCCATCAACCGAATTGCCAATTTATCCGGAACCATGTTTCCTTTATCAATCAACTTTTTCACTTTTTGAGCTTCTTTTGATTCACCTTTTGCAACATTACGCAAAATATCGCCCATTGAAAAAGAATTGATACCTAACTTTTCTGTCAGAATAGCACCTTGCGTCCCTTTACCGCTTCCAGGTGCTCCCATCAAAATAATATTTCTCTTTAATGATTCCGGCATTTTTAAATTCCCTTTTTCCCTTGTTTTTTAGCAGTCGCCCGTCTTACGACAGGCGACGCCCTCCTTGAACTCTATAAGCGACCTTTTAAACGCGCTTTTTTGATTAATCCTTCATATTGATGTGCAATCAAATGAGATTGAATTTGTGTTACTGTATCCATCGTAACAGAAACAACGATAAGCAATGTTGTACCGCCTAACACAAATGGCACACCCAATGTGGCAATTAATGTTTCAGGTAAAATACATAACAATGTCAAATAAACAGCACCCAACAATGTTAAACGTGTAATCACATAATCCAAATATTCGGCTGTATTTTTACCCGGACGAATACCTGCAATAAATCCACCTTGTTTTTTCAAATTTTCTGCTGTTTCTGTCGGATTTGACTGAATACCTGTATAGAAAAATGTAAAGAACATAATTAAGAATGCAAACAAGCAAATATACAACCAATTTCCAGGTGAGAACCAAACTGCCAAATTAGCAACAAATTCTGATGTGTTTTCTTTGGATGTAAATTGAACAATAGCAACCGGAATAGCCATAATTGCACTGGCAAAAATCGGAGGCATAACACCAGTCGGGTTAATTTTCAACGGCAAGTGTGAATTAGCACCCTGCATCATACGGTTCCCCATCTGACGTTTCGGATATTGTACTGGAATACGGCGTTGGGCCATTTCAACAGTAACAACAATGAAAATAATGGCAAATGTCAATAAAAACAAACCAATCAATGTCATCGGAGACATAGCACCTGTTTTTGTTTCTTCTAAAATACGAACAAATGCATCTGGGATACCTGCAACGATACCAGTCATAATTAAGAGTGAAGCACCATTACCAACACCACGAGCCGTAATTTGCTCACCCAACCAAACCACAAACATTGTTCCGCCGAGCAATGACACAACTGTTGACAGCTCAAACATACCGTACGGCATGATAACGGCTCCGGCAGTTTCTAACGCCTTGGCCATAAAGAAGGCTTGAACAATGGTAATAAAAACTGTTAAATAACGGGTATATTGATTAATTTTACGCATACCGGATTCACCTTCTTTTTTCAAAGCCATTAATGAAGGAATCACGCTTGCACCTAATTGGACAATAATAGAGGCCGAAATGTATGGCATAATATTCAATGCCAAAATACTCATACGTTCTAACGCACCACCCGTAAAAGCGTTAAACATACCCAACAAACCGCCGGAATTTTCTGAAAAGAAATCCGTTAAGAATGAAGGATTAATTCCGGGGAACGGAATATACGTTCCCAAACGAAATACAATCAAAGCAAAAAGAGTGAACAATAACCGCTTTTGCAAATCTTTCGCCTTTGAAAAAGCTGAGAAATCCATTCTTTGTGTTAACTTATCAGATAACGATGCCATTACTGTTCACTCCTTATTTAATTATGCTTTATTTTCTTTTTTATAGACTTTTTTTGGTTCTTTTTTAGATGTTTTAACACCTTTTTCCAAAACAGTCACTTTTTTTGGTTCTAAAATCAACTGACCACCAGCGTTTTCAACAGCTGTTTGAGCAGCTTTAGAAGCACCGACAACACGGATTGTTGTTTTGCTTGTCAAAGAACCTTTGGCGAGCAAACGAACACCGTCTTGAACGTTTTTAATCAAACCAGCTTCCATTAATGAAACACCGTTGATTTCTTGACTGGCATCTAAAACTTTTGCGTCAATTGCTTTTTGAATTGTTCCTAAATTGATTTCAACGAATGAAAGACGGAACGCAGCATTGTTAAAGCCACGTTTCGGCAAACGACGGTAAACCGGCATTTGTCCGCCTTCAAATCCCTTGATGCTGACACCTGTACGGGATTTTTGTCCTTTGAAACCACGTCCGCCGGTACGGCCTTTACCTGAACCGACACCACGAGATACACGCATAGATTGTTTGCGGGCACCTTTATTATCGCGAATTTGATTTAATTTCATTGTCTTCTATCCTTATTCTGCGTTAGCAACTGCACCATCACGACGTGAAACGATTTCACCAACTTTTTTACCGCGTTTTGCAGCGATAACACGAGGTGAATACATAGATGTTAAAGCGTCAAATGTTGCACGAACCATGTTATGCGGATTGGAAGAACCTGTGCATTTAGCAACAACGTCCTGAATACCCATTGCTTCAAAAACCGCACGCATCGGACCACCGGCGATGATACCGGTACCAGCAGGAGCCGTACGTAATGTAACGCAACCGGCACCGAAGTGACCAATAACATCGTGATGTAATGTACGACCTTCACGCATTGGAATACGTACAATGTTACGACGAGCTTGTTCTGTTGCTTTCTTAATCGCATCAGGAACTTCTTTGGCTTTTGCGTGAGCAAAACCAACACGTCCTTTTTGATCACCAACAACAACTAAAGCTGCAAAAGCAAAACGTTTACCACCTTTAACTGTTTTGGAAACACGGTTTACGTGAACAACACGGTCTGTAAATTCATCTACACGTTCTACTTTAGCTTCTTCGTTACGACGAGAACGACGTTGTTTCTTTTCTTGAATTTCATTTTCAGCCATTTTGCTCTCCTAGAATGATAAGCCGGCTTCACGAGCGGCTTCTGCGATTGCTTTTACACGACCGTGGTATAAATAACCGCTACGGTCATATACAACTTCTTTAATTCCGGCAGCTAATGCACGTTCGGCAACTAATTTACCGACTGATGTAGCAGCAGCAACCGTTGAGCCTTTGGCTGTGATTTCTGCATCTTTTGAAGAAGCAGCAACCAGAGTAACTCCTTTTTTGTCGTCAATGATTTGAGCGTAAATGTTCTTTTCTGAACGATATACGGATAATCTCAAACGATTGCCGGATTTTGTCTTTAAAGCATAGCGAACGCGTGCTTTACGACGGTCATGATTACTGATTTTTTTCATGTTTTTATCCCTTATTTCTTCTTACCGACTTTACGCAAAATGGTTTCGTTTTCATACTTAACCCCTTTGCCTTTGTACGGTTCAGGTGAACGATAAGAACGGATTTCAGAGGCAACTTGACCTAATTTTTGTTTATCACAGCTGGATAATTCAATAACAGTCGGTTGCGGTGTTACGCCTTGAACACCTTGCGGTAATTCATAGTCGATATCATGGCTGTAACCCAAAGATAATTTAATTTTTTGACCTTGAGCTTGAGCTTTGTAACCAACACCAATCAATTCCAATTTCTTTTTAAAGCCTTCGGAAACACCGATAACCATGTTGTTTACATTGGCACGGACTGTACCCCAAAGCATACGATGTGTTTTACTGTCAGAGTTCGGGCGAACAACAACGGCGCCTTCTTCTTGTGTAACAGTAACACCTTGCGGGATATGAGTTTTCAATTCCCCGAGTTTGCCTTTAACAACGATTTCTGTTTCGGAAATAGTTGCTGTAACACCGGCAGGTAAGTTCACAGGATGTTTACCAATTCTTGACATTGTAATACCTCCTAGAATACCTTACACAAAACTTCGCCACCGATATTGGCTTGACGAGCTTCGTGGTCAGACATAACGCCTGACGGGGTTGACAACACATAGATACCTAAACCGTTGTAGAAACGCGGTAAATCTTTAACTTTTGAATAAACACGGCGACCCGGAGTTGAAACACGTTCAATTTGTTTGATAACCGGTTTATTTTCATAATATTTTAATTCAATTTTGAATTCACGAACGCCGGCACGGAGTTCAACTGTTTCAAAATTACGAATGTAACCTTCACGTTTCAAAACTTCCAATACGTTTGCACGTAAGTTTGAAGCCGGAGCCGTTACAAAACTTTTGTGAGCCATGCCACCGTTTCTGATACGTGTGAGCATATCGCCCAAAGGATCTGTCATAGACATGTCTTCCTCCTTACCAACTGGATTTTGTCATACCAGGAATTTGACCTTCATTGGCCAATTTACGCAACTGGATACGACTCATTTTGACTTTACGATAGTTACCATGTGAACGGCCTGTCAATTCACATCTGTTGTGAACACGAACTTTAGCGCCGTTGCGTGGTAACGCTGCTAATTTGATTGTGGCTTCAAAAACTTGTTCCGGTGTTGAATTCGCATCACGGATAATTGCTTTTAAAGCAGCGCGTTTATTGGCATATTTTTTAACCAATTTTTCACGCTTTAAGTTTCTGTTAATTAAACATTTTTTTGACATATTTAATTCCTTACTTCATAAACGGCATACCAAAACCGGCTAACAAAGCTTTAGCTTCTTCGTCAGTTTTAGCTGATGTACCGATAACAATGTCCATACCGCGAATTTTGTCAACCGCATCATAGTTAATTTCTAAGAAAACGATTTGTTCTTTTAATCCCATAGCATAGTTACCGTTGCCATCAAAACTTTTTGACGGAACACCACGGAAGTCACGGACACGTGGCAATGCAGTTGTGATTAAACGATCCAAAAATTCGTACATTCTGTCACGACGTAAAGTCACTTTACAGCCGATAGGCATACCCTCACGCAATTTAAATGTTGCGATGGATTTTTTAGAATGAGTTAAAACCGGTTTTTGACCCGCAATGGCTTCCATGTCTTTCAAAGCACCTTCTAAAGCTTTACGATCTTCAGTTGCTTCACCGACACCCATATTTATAACGATTTTTTCTAAATGTGGGATTTCCATTTTGTTTTTGTAGCCGAATTGAGCTAACAAAGCGGGAGCGATTTCTTCATCATATTTCTTTTTTAATCTTGCAGTCATGATGTGTAATTCCCTTATTTGCCGATTACTTCGCCTGAGCGTTTAGCAACACGGACTTTTTGACCATTTTCAACTTTAAATCCGACACGAGTTGCTTTTCCGTCTTTCGGATCAATTAAAGCAACATTGGAAACATGAATCGGGGCTTCTTTTGAAATAATGCCACCGGCTGATTCCTGAGTCGGTCTTTGGTGACGTTTTACCAAATTAATACCGCTGACAACAACTTTATTGTCTTTTGGCATAGATTTTACAACTTCACCTGTTTTACCTTTATCACGACCTGTGATTACGATAACTTGGTCGCCTTTTTTAATTCTCATAGCCATCTTACAATACCTCCGGTGCTAAAGACATAATTTTGGTATAGTTCTTTGCGCGTAATTCACGAGTTACCGGTCCAAAGATACGTGTACCGATTGGTTCACCATCTTTGTTAACCAAAACAACTGCATTTGAATCAAAGCGGATAGCAGTACCGTCTTGTCTATGAATTTCTTTGGCTGTCCGAACAATTAAAGCACGTTGGACATCACCTTTTTTGACTTTTCCACGTGGTTTTGCTTTTTTGACGGAAACGATAATAACATCACCGACAGAAGCAACCTTACGTTTTGAGCCACCAATAACTTTAATGCACTGAACTTTCAGAGCGCCTGAGTTATCAGCAACATCAAGGTTTGTTTCTACTTGAATCATTGGTATTTCCTTCCTTAGTTAGAATCCAATTATTTATCTCCCGACATCACTACCCAAGTTTTTGTCTTGGAAAGCGGACGGCTCTCAATAATTTGTACAACATCACCGATTTTGCACAAATTGTTTTCATCATGAGCAGTGTATTTTGCACTACGTTTGATGTATTTTTTATATACCGGGTGCATAACACGGCGTTCGACTTTGACGACAACAGATTTGTCCATCTTGTCACTAACCACAACACCTTGTAATATTCTTTTAGGCATTTAATTTCTCCTCATGCACAATTAATTCGCTGCTTTTTTTTGAGCAACGGCTGTTTTAATCATTGCAATTTCCTTTCTGACCTGACGGCGGCGAGCAGTATTTTTCAAAGTACCGCTAGCTTGTTGGAAACGCAAGTTCAAGGCTTCTTTTTTGAGTTGAACTTCCATTTCGGACAATTCAGCTTCATTTTTAGCCATTAAATTTTTAAATTTTTCCATAACGTGTTCCTCTTTATCTGTTGCATTAACAACAAAGTATGATTAAACATTTTCAATCTTTAACATATTGTTTTTATTCAATTAAACGGGATAAAGACATTCATACAAACATCCTCAAACCATAAAATATCATAGATTGAGGGTTATTTTATACGCTAAAAGCAAACAAATGTCAACACTTTTTTTCTTATAAAAACAATATTTTTTAAGAAATTGCCCGATTTTGCATTTTTTAAGAACATAACAAGTACAAAATCAAGCATAAAAACGTGTATTTTTGATTTCACTCACAAAATAACAACAACATTTACAAGATTCGCCAAACAAAAAGGAGTCGTTCAGACTCCTTTTTGTTTCACAACAAATACCTCCTTATACCACTAATACGGATATACGATGGTTGGGGTAATGTATACATCTATATACCAAACATGATCTCCATTTCTTGATGAATCTTTTTCTTCTTCAAGTTTAAGAGTTCGACCTGTTCCGATGTTGTAACTTTGACAATATCCGGTAATACCCGTTGTTGTTTTACCATCAAGCGTATACATGAAAGAGCTGTCAGAGGCAGTTTTTGCTTCACTACATGTTTTTGGGGTATCATCATTATAAGAACGTTTCAAAAATAGTCTGATTTTCATCGGATCAGCAAAAGTTAATGTTTTTATACTCTTACTACTTGCCACCCTATAATACCCTTCATGAGTTTCAGTTCCCTCTTTATAATAAGCATACAAAGTTATATTTGAGATCACTTTTAATGGGAAAGTAACCGCACCACCGCCTTTTGTTGTAGACCAATGGCTGAATGTGAAATCCGGATAAGAAGCAGATGGTTTTGCCATTGTTTCACCGTCTAATACGATTTGTGTTGTTTTTGTGCCGACATTGTTAATTGTAACTGTCCGTTGAACAACACACTTATTTTGTGTTGTACTAAATCCGTATCCGCTTGGACAAGCTTCACACACATTGGTTGTTGTGTTACATACAGGTGTTGTACCAGTACAATGTGAGTTTTGTAAACATTTCACGCATTGTTGTTTTGTGTTATTCCAATAAGGAGTTGCTGTTGGACACGTTGTACATTGTGTGCCGTTCCAATACGGTTTTGCACTGTTTGCCGTATAACAACTGACGCATTGTGTACCATTCCAGTATGGTGTTGCACTGTTAGAGGCTACACAAGTTATACACTTATTCTGCGTTGTACTCCAAACAGGCGTTGCTGTCGGACACGTTGTACATTGTGTGCCATTCCAGTATGGTGTTGCACTGTTAGAGGCTACACAAGTTATACACTTATTCTGCGTTGTACTCCAAACAGGTGTTGCCGTTGGACAGGCTGTACATTGTGTGCCATTCCAGTATGGTTTTGTGGCATCAGCTGTATAACAATTGACACATTTATTTTGTGTTGTACTCCAAACAGGCGTTGCAGTCGGACAAGCTGTACAAGCTGTTCCATTCCAGTATGGTTTTGTCGTATCAGCCGTATAACAATTGACACATTTATTTTGTGTTGTACTCCAAACAGGTGTTGCCGTTGGACAGACTGTACATTGCGTGCCATTCCAGTATGGTTTTGCACTATTTGTCGCATAACACGTTACACATTTATTTTGTGTTGTACTCCAAACAGGCGTTGCAGTCGGACAAGATTCGCAAACATTCAATGAATTACAAACAGGAGTTAACCCGCTACAATGTGAGTTTTGCAAACATTTGACACATTGTTGTTTTGTCGTATGCCAATATGGCATACCACTCGGACAAGCCGTACAAGTCGACCCATTCCAATACGGTGTTGCATTATTTGCCGTATAACAACTGACACATTTTGTACCATTCCAATATGGAGTTGCCTTATTAGAAGCAACACAACTGATACATTGATTTTGTGATACATTCCAAACAGGCGTTACTGTCGGACAAGCCGTACAAGCTGTTCCTGTCCAATGCGGTGTTGTTACGTTTGTTTCATAACAACTGACACACTTATTCTCTGCCGTATTCCAAATTGGTTTTTCACTAATACAAGCTTCACATGATGTTCCGTTCCATACAGGCGTATCATTGTTATATGTATAACAACTGATACATTGACCGTTTTCAGCATTCCAGACAGGTGTTTCAGTTGCACAAGCCTCGCAAACGCCCTTTTGTGTATCGCATTTCGGCGTCTCACTCGGACAATGTTCATGACCCGAACAGTCTCCGCAACGACCATTGCCGGCACAATAATCAGGTGAACATTGTGAATCATTAGTACACGGTTCACAAACACCTGTTTCTACATTACATATAGGCATTAATTCATTCGTACAATGACTATTTTCTGCACATTCCGAACATTCTTGTTTTGTCGTATTCCAATGTGTTCCACTCGGACAAGCCTCGCAAACACCTAATTCAGAATCGCATTTTGGCTTACTTGAATCGGTACAATGTTCAGACGTTGAACAGTCGCCACATTTTCCATTACCGGCACAATATTTCGGTTCGCAATCGCCATCTGTTGAACAGGCTTTACACACACCCTCATATGTATCACAAATCGGTCTAAATTCATCAGCCGTACAATGTTCATTTGACGAACATTCGCCACAACTACCATTTGTCGCACATTTTTGTTCGCCACAATCCGCATCTGTACTACACGGCTCACAAGCACCTGTTTCTTTATTACAAACAGGTTCTGTTCCGCTACAATCCGATGGTTCACATGGCACACATTGTCCGTTTTTACAGAATGGATTGTTTGTTCCCGTACAATCACTGTCATTTTGACAAATAATATCCGTCCGAATGGTATCAAATGCAAACGCCATATCCATACCATCATCACATTCATCTGCTGATGTAGGCGACATAATCGTAATATTAACAGATGACAACACATCCCCTTTACCAATCATTTGCTGACAAACTCGTTCATCAACCTCTTGCAACGTAAGGGTATAAGTCATTTTTTGACCGTCACCTGTACTTGGGTTTTTGATTTCCGTCTGTTGAATTTCGGGATTATATTGACCGACTGTTTGACGCAACAAACGTTCCACTTCACGAATATGTGTCGGCGATTGATTAACATCAGCCAAATTTTTGGCTTTGCCAAGTGAATCTTGAATGTGATTGGCTTCATAAAATTTTGAAGCATAATCATAGAGCCAAACGCTCCCCAGACTTAACAGTCCGATAATGGCTAAAACGCCCAATATTTCAACCATGGAACGACCATATTCGGATTTGATGAACTTGTGCGGAAATTTCATATCATTCTCCCTGTTTTGTTAAAATTATGTAATAAATTCAATTAAATTTGATTGTAACAAAACGGACGTTTATTTGCAACGATTTCACACTAAAACCGCCTTATTCAGCCATTTCAAGACAACCCTTACAATTCCGCCAATCATTGCAAATTAAAAAAAATTAGAAAAATGTAAAAAAAGTGTTGCAAATAAACGTCCCTTTATCTGCAACAAGTATATTATAACATTGTTTTCGATTCTATAACTTTACATATTGACAATCATCATTATGCGCAAAACATCAACAAACACAAAAAATGACACTCTTAAATTTCAACACATACCCTCTACTCCACAAAAACCAATACTTTAAAGACACCCGCACAAACCTATCAAATACAAAAAAACAATCGCTTGCCTTTTCAGACAAGCGACTGTTTTTATTTTGCTTTCGCCGATTAATTAGATTTCTTCGTCAGCTGTTCTGACAACAAAACGTGTTTTAATCGGTAATTTCATCGCTGCTAAGCGGAAAGCTTCACGTGCGATTTCTTCAGATACACCGTCAGCTTCAAACATGATGCGACCTGGTTTAACACGAGCTACCCAGTATTCCGGTGAACCTTTACCTTTACCTTGACGAACTTCAGGTGGTTTTTTAGAAACAGGGACGTCAGGGAAAATACGAATCCATAAACGACCTTGTCTTTTCATAGCACGAGAAATAGCACGACGTGCAGCTTCAATTTGACGAGCTGTAATACGTTCCGGTTCTAATGCTTTCAACCCAAAGCTACCGAAGTCTAATGTCGTAGCAGATTTGGCATCGCCATGAATGCGACCCTTAAATGCTTTACGAAATTTTGTTTTCTTAGGACTTAACATAACTTTGCTCCTTTATTAACGTTGTTCTGTAAGACGTTTATCTTGAGCCATTGGATCATGGGCCATAATATCGCCTTTGTAAATCCAGACTTTAATACCGCATGTACCATAAGCTGTATGAGCTGTTGATACACCGTAATCAACGTCAGCACGCAATGTATGCAAAGGAACACGTCCTTCACGATACCATTCTGTACGAGCAATTTCAGCACCGCCTAAACGACCGCCACAGTTGATACGAATACCTTCTGCACCTTGACGTAAAGCTGATTGAACGGCACGTTTCATTGCACGACGGAAAGAAATACGTTTTTCAAGTTGTTGAGCAATGCTGTCAGCAACGAGTTTAGCATTGATTTCCGGTTTACGGACTTCAACAATGTTCAAGCTCAAATCAGTGTTACCGGACATTTTAACTAATTCTTTTTTAACAGAATCAATTTCTTGTCCTTTTTTACCGATAATAACACCCGGACGAGCACAATAGATTGTAACGATTGCTTTTTTAGCAGGACGTTCAATAACGATATGGCTGATACCGGCGGCACCGAGCTTTTCATTGAGGAATTTACGCATAGCGATGTCTTGATGCAATAATTCAGCATAATTATCATCGGCAAACCAACGTGAATCCCATGTGCGGTTAATACCTAAACGCAAACCTGTTGGATTAACTTTTTGACCCATTAGTTATTCTCCTCTTTTTTTGAAACCACTTTTTTTGTTGCTTTTTTGGCTTTTTCAGCTTTCGGAGCAACTTCTTTCTCGGCAACGACAATTGTCAAATTGGAGAATGGTTTAATGATACGATTTGCACGTCCTTTTGCACCAGCCTGAAAACGTTTCATAACCATGGCTTTTCCGACATAAGCTTCGGAAACGACCAAACGATCTACGTCCATGTTGAAATTATGTTCGGCATTGGCAATAGCAGACATTAATACTTTTTTAACTTCTTCAGAAATACGTTTTGTTGAAAAAGTTAATTGAGCGAGTGCTTTATCAGCTTTCAACCCACGAATTGATTCTGCCACTAAATTTAATTTACGTGGAGAAATACGCAATGTGCGAGCTCTTGCTTTCGCTGTTTTAACATTATTTGTCATTTATTATTTTCCTTTCTTTGCCTTGGCGTCGTTGGCCGTATGACCTGGGAAAGTTCTCGTTGGTGAGAATTCACCGAACTTATGACCAATCATATTTTCAGTAACTGACACAGGAATGAACTTTTTACCATTATAAACGGCAAAAGTCAAGCCCACAAATTGAGGAAGTATTGTTGACCGGCGTGACCAGGTCTTAATTACTTCATGACGACCTGATTTTGCAACTTTTTCTGCTTTATCAAGCAAATAACCGTCAACAAAAGGTCCTTTCCATACGGATCTTGTCATTTATGCCTCCTTAGGATTTCTTCACTGCATGACGTGAACGAATAATCATACCGTCAGTGCGTTTATTGTTACGGGTTTTCTTACCCTTAGTTTGCCATCCCCACGGAGAAACCGGTTGACGACCACCGTTTGTACGACCACCATGTGGGTGATCAACAGGGTTCATTGCGATACCGCGAACAGACGGACGTCTGTCGTTCCAGCGTGCACGACCTGCTTTTGCCATAACAGTGTTTTGGTTATCAGGGTTAGAAACTGCGCCGACTGAAGCAAGACATTCACCGCGAACTAAACGTAATTCGCCGGAATTCAAACGAATTTGAGCATAACCTGCGTCTTTACCAATCAATTGAGCATAACAACCGGCTGAACGGGCGATTTGTCCGCCTTTACCCGGATTTAATTCAATGTTATGAACAATTGTGCCGACTGGCATATTTTTCAATGGCATTGCATTACCTGGTTTAATATCGGCACGTTCAGCTGAAACAACTGTATCACCGACACCCAAGCGTTGTGGTGCCAAAATGTATGACAATTCACCGTCTTCATATTTAATTAAAGCGATGAAAGCTGTTCTGTTTGGATCATATTCTAAACGTTCAACAGTTGCTGTCATATCGAATTTTTTACGTTTGAAGTCAATAATACGATATGCTTGTTTGTGACCGCCACCACGACGACGTGATGTGATATGACCGTGATTATTACGTCCACCTGTGCGTGATTGACCTTCTGTCAATGTTTTAACAGGTGCCCCTTTATGCAAATCAGAACGGTCAATACCGACCAAGTGTCTGACTGTAGAGGTTGTAGGTTTATATGTTTTTAAAGCCATAACTAAATCCCCGCTGTCACATCAATACTTTGACCTTCTGCCAAAGTAACGATGGCTTTCTTTGTTTCATTGCGAACACCTTTAACGCCACGGAATGTTTTTGTTTTACCGTTTTGACGTAATGTATTCACTGATTTTACTTTAACACCGAACACAGTTTCAACTGCACTTTTGATTTGTGGTTTTGTTGCATTAACATCAACAACAAATACAACTTGATTGTGTTCAGAACTTTTCATTGCTTTTTCAGTAATGAGCGGACGACGGATAACGTCATATAAGTCCGCACAAACTGTAGCGTCTGTTTTCTTAATCATTTTTCAAACGACCTTCCAGCTGAGCAACAGCGTCTTTTGACAATACTAACATATCACGACGAACAATGTCATAAACATTAGCGCCTTGAACAGGTAATACGTCTACGTTAATAATGTTGCGAGCAGACAAAGCAAAATTGTTGTCAACAGTTTCACCACCGACAAACAAAGCTGATTTCCAGCCGTTTTTGTTGAATGTTGCTTGCAATGCTTTTGTGTTTGGCTTTTCTGATGTTAATTCATCAACGATGACCAATTTACCGCTTTTAGCTTTCATTGAAAGAGCAACACGCATACCTAATGCACGGACTTTCTTTGTTAAGCCATAAGCATGTGAACGGACGACCGGTCCGAATACAACACCACCATGACGCATTTGTGGAGCTCTGTCCAAACCTTGACGGGCACGACCTGTCCCTTTTTGTTTGAACGGTTTTACACCGGAACCGCTAACTTCACCAACTGTTTTAGTTTTGTGAGTACCGGCACGACGTTTGTCCAATTGCCATTGAATGACACGAGCGAGAATATCTTCACGTACTTGAACACCAAAAACGGAATCGGCCAATTCAATAGTACCAACGGATTGACCGTCTAATTTTGTTACTGAATATTCCATGGCTTATTCCTTTACTTCTGTTTCAGTAGATGTTTCAACTGCAACTGCTTTTAAACCAGCTGGAAGCGGTAAAGTCGGTTGTTTTGAAATCTTTACTGAATCTTTAATTGTTACGATACCAGAATCAAATCCCGGAACGCTACCTTTGACCATAACCAAATTTCTGGCTTCGTCAATAGAAACAACTTCCAAGTTTTGAGCTGTTACTTGTTTGTTACCCATTTGACCTGGCATTTTTACGTTTTTGAAAACTTTACCTGGCCATTCACGTTGACCGGTTGAACCGCCGGCACGGTGAGTTCTGGAAACACCGTGAGTAGCGTTGTCACCGCCAAAGTGATATTTTTTCATAACACCGGCATAACCTTTACCGATTGAAATACCTGTAACATCAACTTTTTGTCCGACGACAAAGTGATTAGCACTGATTTCAGCACCAACAGGTAAAACACAATCTTCAGAAACACGGAATTCTACCAATGTTTTCTTTGGTTCTACGTTTGCCTTGGCAAAATGTCCGAGTTGTGGTTTTGCAACGTTTTTAACTTTTGCTTTACCGTGTCCCAACTGGACAGCGACATAACCGTCCCGTTCCATTGTACGAACATCAACAACTGTACTGTCAATTTTTAAAACAGTAACAGGAATTTGTGTGCCGTTTTCTTGAAACAAGCTCATCATGCCGACTTTTTCTGCAATTACTCCTGAACGCATAGTCTTTCTTCCTTATACTTTAATCTCAACATCTACACCGGCAGCGAGGTCCAATTTCATGAGGGCATCAACTGTTTGAGGTGTGGGATCAATAATGTCGAGCACCCGCTTGTGGGTACGAATTTCAAACTGTTCACGTGATTTTTTATCAACATGCACGGAACGGTTCACTGTGAATTTTTCAATACGAGTCGGTAACGGAATTGGTCCAACAACTTCGGCACCTGTCCGTTTGGCTGTATTGACGATCTCACGGGTTGATTGATCCAACAACCTGTGATCGAACGCTCTTAAACGAATTCTGATATTTTGTTCTGTCATAATAATAACCTTCTTTCTTAACCAGCTACTTTAGCTTTGATTTCATCTGCAACCATTTGCGGAACATCTGCATAGTGTGAGAACACCATTGTGTATTGTGCACGACCTTGGCTCATTGAACGGAGTGTGTTAACATAACCGAACATATTTGCCAATGGAACTGTTGCATCAATAACACGAGCGTTACCACGTTGATCCATACCGGATACTTGACCACGACGTGAGTTCAAGTCACCGATAATATCACCCATGTAATCTTCCGGAGTTACAACTTCAACTTTCATAATCGGTTCCAACAATTTCGGACCTGCTTTTGCCATACCTTCACGGAAAGCGGCACGAGCAGCGATTTCAAAAGCCATTGTACTGGAGTCAACGTCATGGTATGCACCATCATACAAGTTTGCTTTAAAGTCTGTGCAAGGGAACCCGGCCAAAACACCTGTTTCCAAAGAAGCACGCAAACCTTTTTCAACACCTGGGATGTATTCTTTTGGAACAGCACCACCGACAACAGTGTTTTCAAATACAAAGCCTGAACCTGGTTCTAATGGCGTAAATTTAATTCTGACGCGAGCAAATTGACCAGAACCACCAGATTGTTTTTTATGTGTGTAATCTTCATCGTATTCACGAGAGATTGTTTCACGATAAGCAACTTGTGGAGCACCGACATTTGCTTCAACTTTAAATTCACGTTTTAAACGGTCAACAATGATTTCCAAGTGTAATTCACCCATACCTTTAATAACGGTTTGACCTGTTTCTGTGTTAGAAGTAACACGGAAAGAAGGGTCTTCCATTGCTAAACGGTTTAAAGCCAATCCCATTTTTTCAACGTCAACTTTTGTTTTCGGTTCAACAGCGATTTCAATAACCGGATCTGGGAAGTCCATTTTTTCCAAAACAACTTTCAAACCGTCACTACATAATGAATCACCTGTTGTTGTATCTTTCAAACCAACCAAAGCGACGATATCACCAGCTTGAGCTTCTTTGATTTCTTCACGGTGGTTAGCATGCATTAACAACATACGACCGATACGTTCTTTTTTATCTTTAACTGTGTTTGTAACATAGCTACCGCTTGTTAATGTACCTTGATATACACGTAAGAAAGTTAAAGAACCGACAAACGGGTCTGTCATAATTTTAAATGCCAAACCGGCAAAAGGTTTATCATCAACAGATGCACATACATATTCTTCCTCTGTACCTGCAAGTGTACCTCTTGCTTGTGGAATATCAATCGGAGAAGGCAAGTAATCAACAACTGCATCCAACAACGGTTGAATACCTTTGTTTTTAAATGCTGAACCGCAGAATACAGGAATGAAAGATTGAGCAATTGTACCTTTACGAATACATTTTTTCAATAATTCTTTACTTGGTTCATTACCTTCCAAATAAGCTTCCATAGCTTCATCATCCATTTCAACGGCCATTTCAACCATTTCACGATAGCAATTTTCAGCTTTTTCTTTTAAATCAGCCGGAATTTCTTCGTAAGTAAATGAAGCACCCAAATCTTCAGATTGCCAAATAATAGCTCTTTGTTCTAAAATATCAACGATACCTTTAAAGTTTGCTTCTGAACCGATTGGCAAAGCCATAACCATCGGGCGAGCACCCAAACGTGTTTTAATCATATCAACACAACGGTCAAAGTTTGCACCGATACGGTCCATTTTATTAGCAAAACAAATACGAGGAACACCGTATTTATCAGCTTGACGCCAAACTGTTTCAGATTGCGGTTCAACACCGGCAACACCGTCAAAAACCGTAATAGCACCGTCTAATACACGCAAACAACGTTCAACTTCAACTGTGAAGTCAACGTGACCCGGTGTATCAATAACGTTAATACGATGTTCTTTCCAGTAAGCTGTTGTTGCAGCTGATGTAATGGTAATACCACGTTCTTGTTCTTGTTCCATCCAGTCCATTGTTGCAGCACCATCATGTACTTCACCAATTTTATGAGATTTACCTGTGTAGAACAAAATACGTTCCGTAGTAGTTGTTTTACCGGCATCAATGTGAGCCATAATACCGATATTTCTGTATTTTTCAATCGGAGTAGTCCGTGCCATGAAATCCTCCTACCATTTAAAGTGAGCGAAAGCTTTGTTCGCATCAGCCATACGGTGAGTATCTTCACGTTTACGGATAGCGGAACCACGATTGTTATAAGCGTCTTGTAATTCACCGAACAAACGTTCAATCATTGTTTTTTCTGAACGATTACGTGCGGCATTGATTACCCAACGAATAGCCAAAGCTTGTTGGCGATCCGGACGAACTTCAACCGGAACTTGGTATGTAGCACCACCAACACGACGGGAACGAACTTCCAAAGTCGGTTTTACATTATTTAAAGCATCCAAAAATACTTCTAAAGCCGGTTTGTTCAATTTTGTTTCTAATTCTGTCATAGCACCATAGACGATTTCTTCGGCAACGCCTTTTTTACCGTCATACATGAGGCTGTTCATAAATTTTGTAACAACTGTGTTATTATATTTTGCATCAGGAGTTACTTCGCGTTTAATAGCTGCGTGTCTACGAGACATATTTTTTCTCCTTATTTAGGCCGTTTAGCACCGTATAATGAACGGGCTTGTTTACGTTTAGCAACACCTTGTGTATCAAGTGTACCACGGATAATATGATAACGAACACCAGGCAAGTCCTTTACACGACCGCCGCGAATCATAACAACAGAGTGTTCTTGCAAGTTATGACCTTCACCCGGAATGTAACATGTTACTTCAAAGCCGTTTGTTAAACGAACACGAGCAACTTTACGCAAAGCGGAGTTCGGTTTTTTTGGTGTTGTTGTATAGACACGAGTGCAAACGCCGCGTTTTTGCGGACAAGCTTGCAATGCAGGTACTTTGTTATGTACCGGTTTTGATTTTCGGGGTTTCCGAATCAATTGGTTAATTGTAGGCATTTATTTTTCCTTTATTCTACCTAATTAAACTAATCTTTTGCCGACCTTTTCAAGCAGACAAAAGCACTCATAACAATATCAACAAAAGCAAGAGTAACCCCTTGTTTTTATTGATAACTTTCATCGTACCGTTGACATTTTGTCAAACGGATTCCGCTTCAAAGTGTTAAAATTAAAGCATATTTTCAACCAAATGTCAAGTACTTTTTTAAACTTTTTTATAAAAAAAACAGATATTTTTTACAAACAGACCCGTTCTAGCGTTTTATCCCGTCCACACACGCCAAGCGACATCGTTTTGAGAAAAAAAAAACACATACAACTCTTGAAATACACAAAATTTTATGATATAATATTTGCATTCACTTTTGGAGAAATAAAATGAGTTTTATTGTTAATTTTGCGAAATCATTGGGCATTCAACCCAATCAAAATATGTCAATCAGTGAGGCAAAAAATGTACTAAAAGCAATCAAAGAAGCTTTAAAAAATCAAATGCCTGCCGAAAAACAACATAAAATTGACAATGACAGCACACTCAAAGAAATGCTGTATACTTTTCAAAAACAAGTTAAACGCACAACAAATCCCTCTGTTTATCAATCAGCCGTTGCTTTATTTCAAAATCCGCCCCAAGGGATTATTTGCCGAACACAAACCGGCACAGATGCTGAAAACGGATTCAATCCCTCCGGTGATTTTGTATGGCAAACAACGCCCGCTCACACGCCGATTGTTGAACGTTTTACTTGTGATATTGACATTTGTTCTCCGCATTTTCCATCCGTATTAGAAAATTTACGCACTTTTATTTTAAAACATCAAGGCGGATTTAAAATACCGTATTTCGGCCATGAAGAACGTTCAGACACACTCAACTGCTATATGAGAAAACCAATTACACCTGAAATAGCAACCGCATTTTATCAAATCGTTCAGCCTTGTCTGAACACACGTTTTCATGACAAATTAGACGGCGTTCCGATTTATGCAAACAACAAAATCATCAAAGGCATTAAAATCGGACCGGAATACGCATTAAGCAAAGACAAAGAAAAAAATCAGGAAATAAGTGATAAAGTAGCTCGTCTGTCAACACAATCCATACAAGGGTTACCCAAAACATTTCAAGGTCAATACATTTTTTTAATGGGGTCAAGCAACCGTCCCGATTGTTCACTCGGACAAAAATCAGCTGAAATTGAAGTACATCAACTCTGTTATTATCTTGCCGGTTTAGAGGGAAAATCTCCTTTAACACTAATGAATGACAAGTTAACAGCGCCTTATGAAAAACACATTGATATTGGCAATTTTTTAAATAAATACAATGATAAACATACCCCCGTAGCGTATCAAGAAAAATCAAAACAAACAAACCAAGCAATGCCGATAAAATCCACAGATATACCTTCCTCGCAGGCTATTAATTTATGGGGTTTCAAAGCTGCGCCCTATTTTGACGTTAAAAACGGCATATTATATTTAAAAGAAGATTTATCACTGTTTGACAAAGCAGGCATCAAACAATTAAAACTCAAAGAAACATTAGGCATATCCGCCCGACCGCTCAAAAATACAGCAGGCGAAATTTATGCTTACGCCCCAACGACACTTAATCAATCAGATCAATGGCAACAATTGTTACAAGCCGTGCAAGCCCATCAACGTAAAGATGAACCAATACAAATGACCCAAGAAGAAGCTCTGCGAATTGCCCGCATGGCATCACAGGATTTCAAAGCCGAGGGTTATCGTCTGATGTTTCGTGATATAAAAAAGAAACAAACCCACACGGGATTAAATGCCTATGATGAATACAACTCACTCATCAGTCTGCTTCGTGAAAAATATCATATTCGTTACGAACCGATAAAAGAAAACGGTACATGTGCAGGATTTAAATTGATTGGCAACACCTCTCGTAAAGCCATGCAACATTTATTAAAGGCACTCAAAAATCCTGAAAAATACGATATACTACGTTACAACAACAATACAACATCATCTTCATTCGGCAGATAATTTTTTTAATGTAACACTTGAAGATTAAATGCATTACAATACCTTGCATATCTATAATATTTTTTTAAATAATAATATATTACAACTAACAATTAAAGTTTCAAACAAACAATTCTTTTTTGTTTAAAACCATCAAGTCTACTTGATACCATATGATTATACGCTTTTATAGCTGATAAAATTTATGTGTTATTTAAGCACAAAATCGGGAAACTATATATAATACAACAATTTCTCCATCTTATCAGCAACAAAATAACTACACTTACTTACAAACAGCAAAACGACGATCGTACCTCAAATTGTTGTGTACGTAACCTTGATAGGTATAAATAATATACGCATTACAAGAACTATAATCCGTATTCATCCAATTATAAGAACTACCATAAGCTATTTTCATTGCTCTTACATTCGCCGAGATGTTGCTTGTACTACTTGCTGTCACACTCATTGATGTATCTACATGACAATAACCGATTTTAGCATTACATCCGCTCGGACATATTGTATGAGCACACGCGTAATCACTTACCTCAACCAGAGTCTTATCTAATGCCTGACAAAAATGATTGGCACTCCACCAATACATCTGTGCAGAAGAAACCACAAATGGAGGATTCGTATTTGATTTAGGTGTTTTTAATGTAGGTAATTTACATGTTCCTTTCATACCACTTGTATTTTTCGTACAATAATTAGTGCCATAATTTGTAATATCACAATATTCACCCCGATTGCATTGTGCATTAGATGAACACGTTCCTGTCAATGCTTCACATTTACCGGATGTTTCATTATAGGCCGTATCTCTTTTCACACAATAACATTTTACTTGTATTCCTGTTGTTTCATCCGTCAGTGTTTTGGCTAATCCACCTTGTCCGTTTTTTGAGGTATTCGTAGGGCAATTAAGTACCGGTGATTGATCACAATTTTTTGCTAACTTTCCTGAGCCATCAGCATTAAACAGAAGCATTATTTCATTATTATCCTCACAATCAACACCATCTTCAACCGCAACACCATTCAATTGTTGCTCAACGATATTCGGCAGATGTTTTGCCTCGGATAATATTTGCTGACAAACCTTTTCAGGAACATCACTTATTTTCGTCCAATATCCTGTTTCTTCCTGATGACAAGCTCGTTCTTCACTATTATAATTCCCACACCCATAATTAAACGGATACGCTTCTTTTGTAAGTTCACCCAAATCATACGGCTCTCCAAGTGCTAGCATTTTTTGAGCATTACGAGAAGATAACAAGGTCGTCGCAAGATGTAATGATGCAATATTCATTTCATTCAACACATTAGTCGCCCGATATTTATTCATGGCATAGGTGTAACCCTGTATTCCACCAATTGAAAGAACACCAATAACGGCTAAAACACCTAGCATTTCAGTCATTGACCGACCGGATTGGTTGGTATATTCTTGCATTTAATTTTTCCTGTTTTTATTTAAACATACATAAATTTAATTATAATTATAATAAAAGTAATGTTTTGTTGCAACAATTTTTTATATTCTTATGCATTTTTTTTGATTTTGGGTTATTGGCGGAATTGTAAGGGTTATTGTTAAATGGCTGAACAAGGCGGTTTTAGTATGAAATCGTTGCAAATAAACAACCCTTTATTTGCAACGCAAAGAATAAAACTATTGTTATTTTAATTTTAAAATCAGGCTTTATCGCTCTTTTTCAGAACGACTTATATTTTGTGATTTAACTTGCTTATCAATCATTTTCGGTTCTTTTAACAACCCTTGAAAAGGACGCACATATTGATAATACCGATTGAGCATTTGCACACGTTCTTGATATTTATCCTGATATAATTCACACAATGCAAAATGGAGTTGATTGACCATAATTTCGTGCCCCATTTTACGACCGCTCATTGTACACTCTTTTATATCAGGGATAAGCTCCGTAGCCTGAGACGGCTCATTCAAAACCTTTGAACAATGTTTAAATGTTTCCTTCATATGAACATGATTAGGATAACGTGGCAGTGTATCAACACCACTCACAGCCTCCAACCAATAATTATCCACCAATTCAGGTATTTTTGATTTAAACACATCCATCTGCATGGTATGATGCGCCACATAAATCATATTTTCAAGATAAATCCCTTCTTGCAGAAACAAATCATCTTCTTTATCCAAATAATTATGTTCAAACTTTTCAGGTAAAATATCCGTCAATGCCGGTCTGTAATTATCTGTATAAAGTGCCTGATACAATCGGGATGCCTGACGAATTTGGTTGGCTTTTTTCAGATATTCTTTCTTTAACGGCAAAACAACACTCTCTTCAGCCGGCAAATCCAATAAAACACTAAAAATTTCAGAAATTGAGCGTGGTTCTTTTGCTTGGCAACCATTATATTCAATCACTTTATCCTGATGTTTACAACACAATTCATATTCTTGTTTTGTCAAAACACCCATTGTATAATACAATTCACTATCCGTCATAAAAGAATAAACAGAACGACAAGCATCTTTATCTTCCAATTCCGCCTCAGTTAAATATTTTTTCTTTAAAGCGTTTAATTCTGCTTTCATCCACGCCATTTCCATTTTAATTTGAACGGCTTTTGCTTGTGCTGATACAGTTTTCAAATTTGACTTATGCACACGTTTATAACGCCAAACAATGCCGATATCTGCTTCAAACTTATCCAGCATTTCTTCTTTCTCTGCTTTATCGGTAATTGTTTTGTTAATACAAGAATATGTGTTTTGAGCCAATTTATAAAGAGAAAAATCCAACTGATTTTCAGGCAACAAATCATCAAAAAAACGCATAAATGTCTGACTGACCTCTTTCATTCTCGGCTTAATTTTAGGATTAAACTGATTAGCGGGTAATTCACCCATTTTTTGAGCCGTTAAATAAAAACACGTTTCTGCCATTTTTTTCCATTCTTGATTGGTTTTTTCAATAAACGGATTTGTCATAGCCCGATTACGCAAATCAATAATCACATGATTAATCACATCTAACTGATACAACAATTTATCCATCGGATGCACATTATCACCAGCAAACGTAATAGATTTATGTTGTTCTTCAATTTTTTGATTAAAATAATTTTCCAACAACAACAATTTTGATTTATTAAACCGTGCCATTGCCGGAAAATACGAAGGTAAAAAACACCGTGCCGAATCAATATACATATCAAAATTAACTTTGAGTAATAAATGATTGATTGTATCGGCAAACGACAAATAACATTCATCAATTTTTTCTTTTGAAAAACCTAATTTTTCCAAAACCCCATCTCTGTTAATCGGCTCATCTTGTGCAATTTTGTTCATTGTATTTTGTCGTAACTCTTCCTGCTCCGGGGTTAAATCGGAAGCATTCATTTCATTGAGCCAATTATATGTTTTTTCATTTAAAATTGTTCTGTGTGCATAACACAATTCCTCTGCTTCTTCAAAGCTCAACATCCCCCACACATAAGCCGACATCGGTTCACTGAACAAACTTAAACCGTAAATATATTTCATCTCACGGGACATATTTTGAATATTATAAGCATGTGCTTGCACAACATCATGAGACGTTTTCTTTAAAATTTCCCGCAACAGTTTTTGACCGACTTTTTGAGCGTACATTTATTCTCTCTCCTTACCGGATTTCTTATTTTTGGAACGTGTTCGTTTTTGACACGTTGCTTTCTCTATTATTTGAGGCTCTGTATTGATTTCTTCATATTCTTCTTCATCTGATACTTTTTGTACCGTTTCTTGCATTTGAACAGACATTTCATTCAAACGCTCTTTCAACCCTTGTGTACATTTCAAATACCAATCGCACAAAACGGGACGCCATTCTTCATCATGATATCTTTCCAAATACTGCATGGTTCCCATAACGGTATGGACAAGCAAATTACGTTTTGTCTGTTCCGATTGCGGATAATGTTGCGACAAATAAGACAAAGCATCCATCGGCAAAATCATCTTACGAAATGTTTCTGCTGATACATCATCATCTCCACAACCCAACACACTTAACTTTGCCAAATTATCGGCAATACGTGCCTGTAACAACATTGAACCGGCAAAAGCCCCCGTTTCATTAATAATTTTCCAGTCTTCACCAAAAATTTTAACCGAATGATATAATACAGTTTCTTCCAATTCTTGATAAGGACGACACATTTTAGCCCATTGAACCGTATCAGGAGTTCCGTCATAAAAAAATGATTCATTGTTTTTTCTCGGGAACAAAGCATGGGCATACAAATTTAAATAACGATATGTTTCTTTTGCCAAATCAATGATATCCTCACTAGGAACCAACATAATTCCCCTATCTTGTGCATAATCAACCACACAATCAAACGATGGCTTTTCAATTGCCGTAATTTGAGGCATATTCATACCGTTTTGCATAAGCAACTGACATTCATTGGCATAAAACTTACCCCAAATAGCCGTAACCTGCTTTTCTACAATTCGTTTTTTTTCAGCGATAAAATTTTGTTCACATAAGTTATACCGATTTAAAGCTGTTTTATCCCACACACCAATGGCATATAAAAAATCTTTAAATTCAGACTTTGCCAAACCGCATAACAAAATATCTTTCGGATTGCAATGAGAAGCCGTTTTTTTGATATTGCCATAACATTGATGAAATGATTTAATGCTTTTTTTATGTTTAAAATCTGCCGTTTCTAAAATATCAAACATAATCTCTTTGAAATGATTAGGGTTTTCACGGGCATATTGACGATGTGCTTTAATCGTCTTTTTAAAATTCATCTGATAGACCAACGGAACGGTCAATATATCATCAAACAAAAAATTTGTTTTTTCAGTTTGTCGTGCCTGGTGAACACAACTGATTAACAATTTTTCCTGAAATAAATCATCTTGATTTGTATCGGTCATAACGCCACCTTTTATCATTTTATTTTGTCATTATACACTTCTTTTTTTAAAAAAGAAAGAAAAAAATGACAAAACACCTTTTTTTATTGACACATTAGCAATGTATGATAATATATTAATATGTTAAACAGTGTTGAAAGATATGTTTTAAAGCGAAAATTAGAAGCCCTGTCATGGCGTGTTTTGTGGTGGGGTGTAGCTTTATTTTTTCTGGTACAACTTTCATCCTGCTACCCGACATTAGGGTATCCGATTCGGATGGTTATGCGTCCGATTAATCAAACATTATACGGCAAAAAAGTCAACGTTGACCAATCTGTTTTAGCTGAAACTTACGTCCCCTACAACGACCCCAAACCAAAAGAATACGTTGAATGGGCAGGACACCGTTTGCGAAAAACATTTGTCATTCAATATAAAGGGACAGGACGTGTTGTTTGGTTAGATTCCAACAACGCCATGATTAAAGCATGGTTTTTATCAGCCGGAAACGAAGAATCCGCACGCATGTACAAAGAAGTTGCTCCTTTTGATTTATCGCTCGTATTTGGTAAAACAGGCGCCAAAGAAAATATGAAATATCTTGAATTTTATCATGAAGAAAATTGTTTATTTTCTCGTAAAATTGACCCACGAGGATATTTTGACAAAAAAGACATCACAAACATTCACGTTATTCCCGCTACAAAATCAATCAAACAAGTTGTTGAACATTTACAATGGGATGACATTGTTACAGTAGAAGGCTATTTAACCGATTGGCAAGGAACAGGGAGCTTGTCATTTGCCAAATACGATACCGCACGCAAATCCGACGATGTTTCAAAATACTTGATGGGTGGAAAACGATCGGGTTTATGCAAACAACTCTATCTGACAAAAATCATTTTAAACGGATACGAATATCGTTAAAATCCACATTTACTTCGCCTGTTTTTTCAATTTATATCGCTTAATTTTATTAGCACGCACTAAAACCTGTTGCATTTCATCGGTATCGGATGGTTCAATATTGGGCTGACATTCACCCTGCCCCGAACAATCCAACCCCATATCATCGTTAATTATGTCAGCTTGCTCTTTCTGCTTATCTTTCTTTTTTATTTTTTGTTGCATCATTACACCTTTTTTCCCGTATTCATTTTTATAAAATATCCTCTTTTTATATAATTAATTGTTTTTAAATTTCAACCTTCCTCTAAAAATGTACAAAAGTTAAAAAAATTTGCTTATTTTTTAAAAAAAAGATTTACTGTTTCAAAATAAATTGATATAATAAAATGAGATTGTAATTTTACGAGGTGTATTATGGTATTCTGGTCAACCCTATTATCTTTTATGATTGGCATTATGTATTATATGCTTTATCCGGGAGATAACAAAATCAAAGATGTCTATATGCCGACATCTGAAGCCTTTGTTTCCGGCTTTTTATCACAGCATCAAGCGGCAAAACAATTTGCCCGTGATAAAATCATTGGTATTATTCAATTAACAAAAGAAGCACAATCTGCCGGAAAAACGGCAGACAAAGTAACCGGCGGATCCAGTGTCCCGCCAAATTCCGTTATTATTTTAACTGATACTGAAGAAAAGAAAAATCTGATTGGTTCTTATTTGGCAGGTAATGCAACAGAAACGGGCAATTTATACCCCGGCAAAGAAGCATCCGTTGCCATACATGAAGACACAAGTACATTCCTTAATCAGGAATTTGTCAGCGTATTAGCCTGTCTGAATATGCCTGAACGGAAAATGGGTGATACTTATGCGCCGGCCAAATTAGTTGATTGCAAAGAAGCAACAACAAAATATGTTATCACTTACGGTGGCGTCCCGATGAATGATTTAAATACACCTTACACACGCGGACGCACAATTTTATGGGAACACGCTATTTTAAAACGCACACACGGCAGTCCGGATTGTGGTTTTTTATATTATAACGGCGGAACAGTTTCAGGTAAAAAGAAATATTTTATTCACAACTCAAACCGTTTAACTCGTGGTGTTCCAACCGACTTTACAGATAAAGTTCTTCGGGGATATATTGATCCCATGACAGACGCAGGACGGGCATCTATTGGCAATCAGAGTGCCGATATTATGTTTTGTATGACCCCCGTTAATGACCCTTACCCTCGCAATAATTTAAAGGTTTTATTAGATTCAGAATTTAATTCTTTTTCAAATTCCGGCAGTAAATATTTTAATTTAATTCACGAGGACAATGTAGGCAACAACTGGTTAAACCTAGCCTCCCCAACCGATGAAAAAATTATGATTAATTCCTCCGGAAAAGAAAACAACTGGTTTTTTTCAAGTTGTAATGATATTAACGCCTCTGACATAAAAGCCTGTGAGCAATTTGAAAACCGCAAAGCGTTTTCTTTTACAACAGACCGACACTTTAACATTACAAAAGGAAAAAACAAAAACTTTTTAGGGTCATCATTTACCCTGTCTATGATGATTGGCTTTAACGGAAACGGTACCATATTTGAAACAAGAAACACCTCTGCAACAACCGGCTGTACACCAACAAAAACAACAATTGGTACAACAACATACCAACAACCGTGTTTAACCGCCACATATACAAGCGGTTCCTACGACGGTCACTTAGCCATCACACTCAAAAGTGCTAACGGAAAAGAATCAACACTAACTTCCGGTCTGATTGTTAAAGGTGAACCGACACAAATAGATTACATTTTCAATTCAACAGGACATCGTTTATATATCAACGGTCAATTATCTGATAATGCATCTTTTGAGGGAACAATTACAAATATTGACGGATTAGCAGGTGATGCCTTAACATTCGGTGGAACGGGAAATAGGTCAAATTTATATAATTTAGCGGTTTATAATCGGGGCAGTATGTCTGATGAAACAGTAGACGACAAGTTTGATATGTACGGATTACCCCGAATTTACAAATCAAACACCATGAGATACAACAAAAATTAAGGAGAACGATATGCGTAAAACAAACCAAAAACACAACGAAAAAGGCGCACTCATCATTGAGATTATAGCCGTTGTTGCTCTGTTAGGGGTCATGGGACCAATGTTGTTTAAACAAGTCAAAAACAGAAATGAGGAAGTTGACAACATTTCCATTGCTTCTGAAATACGAACCGTTAAAGAAGCTTTTTCAGCTTATATTATGTCAGATAGAGCTGTTTTACTCAACAGGTGTCAAGGCGAGGGAGAAATAGATATTGCCCCTGGCGAATTAAGCGCCTATTTACCAATGGGAAATGTTGCCGTTGACTCCTACAATCTCAAACTCAACTGTGAAGATGGTATCTTACAAGGATTAATCAGTCCTCTGCCGGAAGCCATGCCCGAAACATTAAAGCTCAAACGGACAGCCCGCATTGCCAATTTAATCGGTGCTGATGGTGGTATTTGTCAAGACAACAAGATTAATGGTGTTGCCGGCGGTTGGACCATTGAAGAAGCAACAGGCGGAGACCTTTGTCCGCAAGAACCATGGGTTGTTGCCACGACAGGAATGGATACATTCACACCGGAAGTAACGTATGAAGATTACAGTGCCAGTATGGTTACATTACCAACCGATTTGGCCTTGGGCAAACTCCACGCATGGCAATATTTTTCAGTCGGTGGTGGTGAAAAAGGTTGTTATGAAATTAAACACAATCAAACCGGATCATATAGTGAAGCCAATGGCTTTACAGCACAAGACGACACCATTAAAGGAGCCAAAGAGTGTGATCCTGTCTTTTGGGTCGGACATGCATCTGATGCCGCTGACGGTGGTACCGGTGGCGGACATGTTTATGTGAAAAACAATTTAATTGTCGGCCAAAAAAACAACAAGCAAGCCATTGCGTTATTTTCAGAGGGTTCTACAAGTGATGAATCAGACAAAAACCGAGTTGAAGTTTATGATCCGTCCGGAACAAAACGTATCATCATTAACGGCAAAGGAGAAATGATAGCTCAATCAGCAGACGGCAAAGCCCGTGTTAGAATTGATGGTAGTGAAAAAGGAAAAATTATTATCGGGAACAGCGATGATTCAGATTCCGAAACATTGACATTAACACATCAAATGTTGGTGTCAAGTAAAAAATCTGCCAATACGACAAAACAATATAAAATTGACCCATCTAATATTTCTGTAATGAACGATATTCGTTTAGATGCCCGAGGGGGTGCAACATTAAGCGAATTATTACCAAAATTCGTCAGTAAAAATGTTGTGGCTTTTGATACAGGGGATGCAACTTCTTGTCCGGATGGCAAATGCACAATAGCAGCCCCAAGCTGTCCCAACAATCATGCACCTGCAATTATTGTTATACCAACATCTTGGGTAACTCAACCAACAGTGAGTGTCTTTGATATTTCCAAACAATTAACCGGAAAAATCGAAGGTACAAATGTCAAAATTTCTGCTGATAGTACAGCTAATACCATTGCTGAAGGGGCATTATACATGTATATTGATTCCACAGATAATACTTACACAAAAGATAATTCAACTTTGGCATTCAAAGATAGAACAGATACGGATAAAGATGAGTGGGTAATACATTTTGCAAATGGAGCAGGATTTACTAGACATGATGTTAAAGGTATTGCACAAACATACTGTGTTTTTGATGGTAAAAAACCAGCAGCAACAGATAGGGATGAAGATTAACTTTCTCATCATACAAACACCCGTTGAAAATTTCAGCGGGTGTTTTTTTAGCCATATATTGAAAAATTATAATATTTCAATCATTTCAAATGACAAGAACTTGATATACAAACCAATTAAGCATTAATTACATCAAAAATTCGTCCTCTTCTTCAACTTCAGAAAAAGCCACTAATTCTTCCTCATCATCTATCTGTTTTGGAGTTTCCTTTTTTGCTTTTTCAGAAATATTTGGTGTAATCGGCGGTTCAGGTTTAAAAATTTCTTTTAAAAGTTCTAACAATGTCATATCCCCTCCTTTTTTTATCCGTTTCTAACCAAAAATAAAATCCAACTTATTTCACTCTTTGAGCGTATCATAAAATCTATATTTATACAAGTCAGTTTTTCAGCATAAAAACATTTAATCAATCACCATACACAACGAAACATTTTCATTGTATATTTTTGCTTTCAAAATCCATTTTGTTGTCCATACACAACATACTTTTTTTCACTTCTGACACTATTCCACGCACAACCAACATCTCCCTCATGCTCAAATCTGCCCTACTCCAACAAACATCAAAAAAGCCGTTCAGATTTCTCCGAACGACTTTTTTCCTCCCTCATAAATTAAGCCATAGCTTTTCCTAATCTTCCAATCGGAACGTCTTTGATATCTTCATCCACCTTTTTTCCTGCACTTTCTAATGTATTATTTAACGAAAACGGATTAATATATTCCAATCCACTTTTTATAGCGTCAAATCCACCCTTTACCCCATCCTTAACACATTCATATCCTTCTTGAACACATTCACAACCACTTTTTACACCATCTTTGACTTTTTCACATCCGCTTTCAACAGTGTCACTTACCTCCTTAGCCATACTTCCAAAACCGATTAACGCCATTAAAAGAACTAATTCAGCAGCTTTTTCAATAACTTCCATTCCATCGTCTTGTTTTTCTTTTCTTTTAAAAATCATGTGGCACCTCCTTTTATTTGCTCTATACTCTCATATTATCACATATTATAATGTGTGTCAATATATTTTTACAATAAATTGTATATTTTAAAAAAATATTATTGCCTCGTTATTCACAAAATAAAAAGTCGTCCGGATTTCTCCGAACGACTGAGTAAAAAAGAATATAACGATTAAGCCATATCTTTTGAATTGTCTTTCAACATCGGTGTTTGTTCCATTGCATCCGGATTGACTTTCTGACCGGCATTATTTAAGGTATCATTTAACGTAAACGGATTGACATAATCCAATGTGTCTTTAACAAAATTCACACCATCTTTAACGCCTTTTTGCAAGATTTCAACACCTTTTTGAGTCCCTACTTTGGCAGCTTCATAGCCTTTTGTTGCCTGTTCTTGAACAAAATCAACGCTTTTATTAACCGCTTCAACAGCTGCATCTGGTGCATTTTTAATAAATTCTTTGGCTTCATTAACAACATCAATATTATTTTCTTTCAAATATTTTGCTGTCACATTAGCAGATGCAGCTGCTAATCCTATAAGACCTGGCGTGTAATGATGAACAACATTTACCTCTCTCATTTCATCTTGTAATTCATCTTTTTTTTCAGCAGTTGGCACTTTTTTATTTACTTTGTCATTCAAACCTTCAAGTGTTTCTGTGTTCGGTGTTTCATTTGCATTTGCTTCTTTTTCTAATTCATCAAACATCAAAGCTAAACTTGCAGCGCTACCAACAACCGGAACACCCAAAGCACCTACTTTATCTTTCAGAGCTTTAAGTTTTTCTGCGTCTTTTTCTTTTGATACATGTTTATTAAGAAATTCTTCAACAAATTTCTTTGTTTCTTCATCAGTTATCTCTGTTTCCCCCGCTTTGCGTGCTTCAAACTCTGCCATTAGTTCTTTTGCTAATTTTATAGCAGTTTCTTCTAATTCTTTATTTTCAGTATTTCTTACTACTTCTAAATTTAAATTTTGTTCATTCATTTTTATTCTCCTTATTGATTGTTTTTATTCTGACAAATTAATAGTATCATATAATATAAGTAAAATCAAGAATTTTTTCCAATTAAAAATCACAAAATCAAGCCATATCTTTTGAATTGTCTTTCAACATCGGTGTTTGTTCCATTGCATCCGGATTGACTTTTTGACCGGCATTATTTAAGGTATTATTTGAAGCAAACGGATTTAAATTTTCATTAAAAAACTCAATCCCTTCTTTAATATTATTCTTAATAAACTCACCTGTTTCATAAATATTTTCATTAACAAAATCATGTACTTTATCAAGCAAACCTTCTTTTTCATTGTTTGCATTATCTTTATCACTATCAAGCAGATTTTTTATTGAGTGTGCCGTATTGACAGTAGCAATCGCAGCTGTAATTGGTCCAACAACAGGAACATTTACAACATGTTTCACTTTTCCCATTTCTGCGGTTTCTTCTTTTGCACCTTGTTCAACAGATTTTGCCGCCTCTGTAACACCTTCAGCAACATTTGTTGCAGTAGAAACAGTAGTCGTATGAGCAGCTACTGATTGGACCTTCTCACCGATTTGTTCAACTGATTTTACAGGATCAACGTGTATTTTACCATTGCGTATATCATTGAGTATTGCTTCATCACTTCTTTTAGTTTCAAACATTTTTCTAACCGCATTGGTAATATTATTAGCAATATCCACTGGTGTTTGAACATCTGATGTAGGCACGCTTCTCATCACTTCAGCAAGTTTTTCTTGTTCCATTTCGCTAAACACAGCGGCAACCTTATCAGAAATACCAACACCGTTTTTGGAAGCAAACATTTTCAAAATAATTGCTCTGATGTTTTCAATTTCTTTCGGGGTAAAATTTCTTTCACTCATTTTTGTTCTCCTTTTTTATGTAATTAACTTTACATATAAAAAATATCACACAAAATAATGCAAATCAATATTTTTTTATAAAAACTTTTACTTTTTTTACATCATATTGATATATATAACATTTATAATATTGTTTACGAACAAAAACAAACAAATAACACATATTAAAATAAAAAAATCTCCTTATCAAAAGGAGATTTTTATTTATTTAATGTAACAATGGCGACCACGCCGGATCAGAAGCATCATGCGGTGTTATAATCTGCCGTTCATTATAACCGGTTATATCAATAGAATACAATTTCGCCGTACCACCATTGCCATATCTGTCTGAACGATTTTGACGATAGAACATCAACACACGGCCATTGGGCGCCCATGTCGGTGATTCAACCAAGAAACCATTTGTAATTAAACGTTCCCCTGAACCATCCGGTTTAATCACACCGATATGAAATTGTCCGTGTCTGATTTTAGTAAAGGCAATATAATCTCCTCGAGGCGACCAAACAGGTGTTGCGTATGTTCCTTCACCAAAACTGATACGATGTGCATTTGAACCATCCGCGTTCATGACATACAACTGCTGATTACCACCCCTGTCCGAGTTAAAGACAATTTTACTTCCATCCGGTGAATAACTGGGCGATGTATTAATAGACGGATGATTTGTCAACTGACGTTTCTCTCTTGTGCGTAAATTATAAGTATAAATATCTGAATTACCCCGATTGGTCAAACTCATAATCAAACTGTTTCCATCCGGTGAAAAACGAGGGGCGAATGTCATTCCCGGGAAATTACCAACCAAAGATGATTCTCGTGTATTTAAGTCCATAATATAAACTTTTGGCTTACCGTCTTTATATGAAAAATAAGTAACTTCTTTCATATTCGGAGAAAAACGAGGTGTCAAAACCAAATCACTGCCACTGGTTAAATATTGCACGTTTTCTCCGTCCTGATCCATAACTGCCAACCGTTTTGTCCGATTCATTTGATTACCTGTTTCGGAAATAAAGACAACCCGTGTATCAAAATAACCCTTTTCACCTGTCATCCGTTCATAAATATAGTCTGCCATCATATGAGCGACTTTTCGCCAGGATTGTGCATCTGCCGTAAAGGATTTGGCTTCCATTTGTGTTTGAGCAAACACATCATAAATCCGAAATGAAACCGTAATTTTACTACCGATTTCTTCTATGGTTCCGTAAATCAATGCTTGTGCCTGAATGGCTTGCCAATCGGCAAAATTCGGACGGGCATTAATACTTGTCAGACGTTGAATGTAAGCCTCCGGATTGATATAACGAAACAACCCCGAACGCTCCAAATCGGCAACAACTACTTCCGTTATATCCAAACCCAAACTGGAACTTGACCAACTGTTACCGATTAAATTCGGCATAGCAAACGGCAACGGATCCGATTGTGCCCCACTGACATCAATGCGTAATTCGGCATGCACGGTCAAACTAAAACATAAAACAAAAACCGTCATAATCTTTTTAAATAAACTCATCATTTAGAAAACTCCTCCGCTAACAGGATTCATCCGTAAATGTATTTCTTTCCAAGAACTGTAATTTTCAGGATGTTTGGTTGATAAAATTTTAAACGGTGACTCATCACCCAACCCATCACAAACGTGAATGGCACGTCTGGCACTTTCCGCCATTGAACGAAAAACAGGGTCGCTTTTCATATTTAAGATACGTACATCTTTAATCCGTCCGTCTTTATTGACATACGCTTTTAATTCCACAATCATTGTTTCAGCCCCTTCTACACCGGCATTAACATTCCAACATTGACGTATTTTATTTGCAATTAAGTCTTTTTCTGAAATTGTCAAGGCTTCCAAGCGAGATCCTTCCGTTCCCCCTTTGATACCCTCATTTATTTCCAAGCCGGATTCTTCTTCTGTCTCTATTTCTTCCGTCGGGGCTGGATTGGCCGGTTTTTTCACTTTTTCAACCGATGCCAACAAGCTCTTTAATCCATCTTGTTGCGGTGCTTTTTGAGGTGCCTTTTTCGGTT
Organism: Alphaproteobacteria bacterium; assembly: GCA_045638265.1. Taxonomy (GTDB): domain Bacteria; phylum Pseudomonadota; class Alphaproteobacteria; order CAAHEQ01; family UBA3637; genus RGIG4140. Next base: position 37,573 of record JAZUBA010000032.1, read on the forward strand.
GTGTTTTGGGTTGCGGTTTCGGGGTAGCCTTTTTAGGGGTTTCTTTCTTTACCTCTTTTTTCGGTTGTTTTTTTGGCTCCGGTTTCTTTTCGGGTGCGACTTTAACAGCCTCTTTTTGTTTAGGCTTCGGCGTTGGCTTAACCGTTTCAGGTTTTGCCTTCGGCGGTTCTTTTTTCACAACAGGCGTTTTGGTTTGCTCTTTTTTCGGTTGTGGTTTTGCCTTTGGCTTTTCTTTCGGCTTTTCTTTTTTGACAACCGGTTTCGGTGTTTCCTGTTTCTTTTGTTTTTTCACCTCAGGCGGTAAATTTGTTTTATCGGCTAATTGAACTTTCGTTAAATCCACCATTAAAATCGCCGGCGGAGATTTTTCAAAATCATTATCAGCCCACGAAAAATTAAACAGCATTAAAAACAACACCATCGCATGCAATACAACGGACAATCCGAGTGCAAAGGATTGTCTTTGAGGCGATTCAATGTCATTAAACGTGTTCAACATTGTGTTTTATTTTCCTTTCGGCGCAACGACCTGAGAATCCGTTTTCAAACCAACCTGCGTAAAACCGGCCGTTCTTAACAGAGCCATAATTTCAATAACCGTACCGTATTGAGCATTTTTATCACCACTGATGACCATACCGATACTCGGATTTTCTGTAACGATTGCCCGTACTTTTTTAATTAAATCCTCTTTTTTCACGACATCTGTACCGACATAAATTTGCCCTTGTGAATCAACACTGATGTCTAATGTTTTATCTTGTCCTTCAATCTGTTTACCATCACCTTTTGGCAAATCCAAGGGAATACCTGATGTCATCAAAGGTGCCGTAATCATAAAAATAGCCAAGAGTGAAGTCATAACGTCAATTAACGGCGTTAAATTGACTTCTGCCTGCACACGGGTTTTACGCTTGGAACGAGCCATTGATTAAGCCTCCACCTGTTCAATCTGACGTGATAAAATAGCACTTAACTCATCTGAAAACGTTTCCATCCGATGTGAAATACGATCAATATCATTGGAAAGTTTATTATAGGCAATCACAGCCGGAATGGCAGCAATCAAACCGACCGCTGTTGTAAACAAAGCTTCGGCAACACCAGGGGCAACAGCGGCAATATTTGTACTTTGTGTCATACCGATGGCATTAAAACTGTCCATAATCCCCCAAACAGTACCAAACAAACCCAACAACGGGGCAACGGAACCCGTTGAAGCCAAGAAAATCATTTTTGTTTCCAACTTGTCTACTTGTCTGTCAATGGCAATTTGCATCACTTTATCAATCCGTTCCTGAATTTTAATATTGGAACCGACTTTTTTCTTTTCACCGACAGAGCGCCGAAATTCTTTAATTGCCGTTACAAAAATCAAAGCCAGCGGATTAGACGGATTTTGGACATTGTTGTTATAAATTGTTTCCAACGAACCACCTGACCAAAATTGTTCTTCAAATGACTTCATTCCCAAACGAATGCGTTTAAACAACTGCATTTTATCAAAAATAATAGCCCAACAGCAAACAGAGGCAAACAACAAACCTAAAATCAATATTTTCATAAAAATATCGGAATCCATGAACATTTCGTACATAGATAAAGATGTTCTCATTGGTGTTTCCTGCATAGATTAAATCTCCTTGTTATAGTGCATAAATAATTGTTTTAAGTCTTCTGTAATCCGTGTCGGACGCATGGTTTGCGGATTGATGAATGCCAACTGCAAATTGACGGTTACCAGCAATTCATCACCACGCCAAAACGTTTGTTCCATTGTCATACTGGCATTTTTCAATTCACAAACGGTTGTTTGAATTTCAATTAAATCATCTAATTTTGCCGAGCGTTTAAAATCAAGACTTGCCTGACGGACAACAATACCGACTCCCTGTTCTATCATTTTGGTATTGGACAAACCCATATCAAACAACAATTCCGAACGAGCACGTTCGGCAAAATCCAAATATTTGGAATGATAAACAATTCCACCGGCATCCGTATCCTGATAATAGATATGTAATTTTAACGTATGTTTCATAATAATTTTTATCCTTTATAAATTATCCAACAAATTACCTTGAATTGTATTTGTCGGTGCATTCAAGCCTAAATGTTGCCAACCGGCCATAGAAATAACTCTGCCTCGTGGCGTACGCATAACCAAACCCAACTGCATTAAATACGGCTCAATAATCTCTTCCAAGGTATCTCTTTCTTCGGACAAAGCCGCACACAACGTATCCGCACCAACCGGACCGCCTGCGTATTTTTCGGCAATACAACGCAAATACCGTCTATCCATCAAATCCAAGCCGAATTTATCTACATCCAAACGAGTCAAAGCCATATCTGCCAAAACTTTATCAACCACTTTATCCCCGGCAAAATCCCTTACCCGACGTAACAACCGTCCGGCAATACGAGGAGTTCCTCTTGACCGACAGGCAATTTCTCTGGCGCCGTCTTCACTCATTTCCAACCGTAAAATACCTGCACCTCGCTTTACGATTTTCATTAAATCTTCAGTATTATAAAATTCCAACCGCAACGGAATACCAAATCTATCCCGCAACGGATTAGACAATAAACCTGAACGTGTTGTTGCCCCAACCAATGTAAACGGCGGCAAATCAATACGAACGGAACGGGCTGCCGGTCCTTCGCCGATAATAATATCCAACTGAAAATCTTCCATAGCCGAATAAAGCACTTCTTCAACCGTTGGATTCAAACGATGAATTTCATCAATAAACAGAACATCTCTGGGTTCCAAATTGGTCAAAATAGCAGCTAAATCGCCCGCTTTGGAAATCATCGGACCAGACGTTGGCCGAAATCCGACACCCAATTCTTTGGAAATAATTTGCGCCAAAGTTGTTTTTCCAAGCCCCGGCGGACCAAACAAAAGCGTATGATCCAACGCATCTTGTCTGTTACGAGCCGCATCAACAAAAACCCGTAAATTTTCGCATATATTTTTCTGTCCGACAAAATCCGATAGACTTTGCGGACGCAAACCGGTGTATAATTCCTCATCACCGGCAATTTTTTGGGGTGTAATTAATCTGTTTTCCGCCATTTGAATCTTTCCGTTTCGTTATGCAATAACTATATATTAAATTTTATAAATGTCAACAATTTGTTCTCATTTTTACAAAATATTTTCCGCCTCGACTTGCTGTTAATTATTTATTAATATTTTACATCATCTATTTTAACATAAAAGGATACATCCAGAAAAAAACAAAATATATTGAAAAAAATATTGACGGAATATGGTTTTTATGTTATAGTATTGCCATTCAATAACAAAAGGGAGAAAATATGACATTTCCAAACGAATTTATACAACGTGTTTTACAAGCCCATCCTTACGCCCCTGACTGCGTTGCCGAAATTGGAGGCAAAGCCATTGATTTAAGAGGCAAACTACCGGCGGAAAACAAAAAAGGTGAATATTATTATGCCATTTCAATTGACCCGCTGAATTTATATTTTTACAAATCGCATTGTTTATTAAGAGATTTCCCCGCCAAAAACTGCAAAGGCGCCAATCCGATGACACCGGATGAAATCAGCTACACATTCAAAACAATCCGTCACTATATGGATTCAAAATATCATCACATCGTTGATATGGTGGAACAGGTATACAATCAACAAAAATCAAAAGCACAAATTGATAAAACACCACGTGTTGTCAGCACACCCAAACACAATAACCGTCAGGCAGAAGAACGCAAAGCCCAACAACGTGATAAACAGCTCAACAAATATCAATCCATTGCACCGGTCGTTGTTACAGATACCAACGGCAAACCGCAATCCATTTGTGCCAAAGTCAATGAACAATATTATTACGTTTCATTAGATGCCAAAGAACCCCGTTTTTGGGCATTAAATATGCGCGGTGCCACACCGATGACAGACGAACAGTTTTTGTCCTTTTTCACCTATTCTGTTGAATCTGCCAAAGCGGGCGATATTGTCATTCAATTAGCACCACTCTATGGCAAATTCAAACACATCAATCCCAAAAGACCGAACGCCAACTATGCCGGCATGCTTTTATCACAAGTCCGTCAGCATTTAGTCAAAAATTTGATGACATTTACCCCAAGTGAACGGAATATGTGTATTTTGGCAAACGCCCAACATACACGCTAAATTATTTTAAGGAGAAAAAATAAGATGAGAAAAGAGCAACAATCACATCGTGCCGAAAAATCAACAAAACCGGCAGAAAAAACAAACGGTGTCAAACCGATATTTATATCACAAGAAGAATTAGCCGAACGCAAAAAACAAGCCGAAGCACACGTTCAAACACTTTTCAGCCGATTATTTGCCCAACAGGATTTAACTAAAGCTTTATTAATTGATGAAGCAGATATTCCACAATCAAAATTACCATCCGTACCCCATCAAAAAGTATATCCGTTTGTTATTCCCGCTCCATCAGAATTTTTTGGCAAAAAAACATCACGCCCTGATTTCAAAACGTTGTATACGACATTATTATACAAAACACGTATGGCATTAAACAACAAAAAATGCTTCCGCAACGAAGATATTAAACGTTCAATTATCGTACCGACTTTATGTAAAGACAACATTTTATATTGCAAAGAAGGCGAATTATTACATCAAATTTCATTAGATGGCAACAATCCACGTTTTGTAACACACAATCTTTTAACAAAAAAAGACTCCTTTTTGTGTGAAGATAAAATGAGTGAAATTTTAGCTTCTTGGTTAGAAGAAGACAAAGCTTATGACTTATACAACAAATTAGTACCATTGTACAAAAATTACACAAAAGGCACTATTCAACCGTTAAACACAAAAACACTTCCAACCATTCAACAAGCTTATGTATTAAATGTATACAGAACTGGGTATGAAGCACAATTCAACATAACAAACAATGTATATGATGAAAACTTTATGATGCCACCGACATTATGTGATTCAAAAGCCATTATCAGCAAAGCCGGAGACAGATATTACAAAATTGATTTTAATGATGAAGTTATCCGCTTTGAAAAACTCATTCAAGGTACACGCTATTTAATGTCCTCTACCGAAGCAAATTTATTCATCAACAAGGTAGCCCAACGTGAATTGTTTGGAACTAAAACAGGACACTTCTGTGCTTGGTTAAAATCACATTACAATAAAGAAATTGCACCGTTATGTCAGGAAGATAATTTGGTTTCGGCAACAGCGTTGGATGAGAAAACAGCACAACGCAAAAAACTTGAATCAGACAATGGTTTCCGCACAATACAAGAAATGATAAAAAATATCAATCAACGCATCAACTATTAATGAAGGGAGAATAAAATGATTGAAATTTCAATGGCGATTGTCGTCCACAATGACAAAATTTTAATTGCACAACGCAAAAAAGGCAAACACCAAGAATTTATGTGGGAATTCCCCGGTGGCAAATTAGAAAAAGGTGAAACACTTCAAGAATGTGTTACTCGTGAATTTAAAGAAGAGTTTGATAAAGACATTGTTGTCGGCGACTTTTTTATGGATAAAACATATTCTTATGCTGACAAAGGTGATTTTCATTTAAATGCTTTTTGGGCAAGCTGTGCCGACGATGTTATTCCACACTTATACGAACACGAAGATGCCAAATGGGTGAGCGTTGACGAAATGGATAATTATGAATTTTGTCCGGCCGATGGTCCGTTTATAGAAGGCATTAAACGTGTCATGAAATAATTTTAAGATACAATAACAAAAATACGCCTTTGTTTACATAACAAGGGCGTATTTTTTTATGTCTGAATTTTTTGCAAAAAAGATATCAACTTGATGTTTTTTATATATAAAAACATAATTTTCTTGCATTTTATTAACAAATAGTTTATAATAGCTTTAATTACGATAAATTAAAAAATTATTTTGTCCGCACCAATAATGTTAGAGGAGGTTCAAATGGGCATACTGAGTTGGATAGGAGACACTGTTGTAGCTGCTTGGGACAGCGCTAAAAACACTGCTAGAAAAGTTGAAAATCTTGCCGATGAGACAATAAAAAATCCTCGTAAGGTAATTGATAAGGCAAAACAAGTAGTTGCCACTAAAGTCTCTAATGCTTACAATGCCACTGTTGAAGGCGTAGAAACCGCTGGTGAATGGGTCGCTGATACGGCTGTTGCAACTGGCGAAGCCGTTGCAGAAGGTGCTAGAACCGCTTATAACGCAACTGTTGAAGGTGCTCAAGCCGCTGGTGAATGGGTCGCTGATACGGCTGTTGCAACTGGTGAAGCCGTTGCAGAAGGTGCCAGAACCGCTTATAACGCGACTGTTGAAGGTGCTGAATCTGCTTACAATGCCACTGTTGAAGGCGTAGAAGCCGCCGGTGAATGGGTTGATGAAAAAGCCACTCAAGCTACTGAGGCAGCTGCTGTTGGCATTGCCTCTGCTGTTAAAGGTGGAATTGAATTGGCTCGTAAAGGTAGAAATATGATACGCGAAGGAGCCGAAGCCGTTGCAGAAGGTGCTAGAACAGCTTATAACACGACTGTTGAAGGTGCTCAAGCCGCTGGTGAATGGATCGCTGATACAGCTGTTGCAACTGGTGAAGCCGTTGCAGAAGGTGCTAGAACCGCTTATAACGCGACTGTTGAAGGTGCTCAAGCCGCTGGCGTAGCTATTGCAGAAGGTGCTGAATCTGCCTATAATGCCACCGTTGAGGGCGTAGAAGCC
>JAZUBA010000033.1:0-6439 GCA_045638265.1 Alphaproteobacteria bacterium
ATGAGTGAGATTGTGATTATGAACTCTGACGAAAATGACGGTATTTTTGAAGTAGAAGTTGCAGGTCATGTTATTAAAGATACACGCAGCGGACGTGCTATGTGTCAAGCCTGTGCTTCTCCTCAACATCGGGTGGAAGAATCGGGTAGTGGCGATAGTACACTAACCTATTGTGCAACGGGTTGTATTATCGGTAATAGTTTTTTGAGTAAAGAAAAGGGTTGTATTCGCTGTGATTCAACAACTGAAATTGTACTTGCTAATGAAGATCAAGCACGTGCACAATGTTTAGCTTGTCCGAATCGGATTTGGTTCCGTCATTTCAAAAATGGAGAATATAGTTGTGTACTGAAAAATTGTCCGGATGGATATTTTAAGCATTTCGGTAAATGTCGTCCTTGTGTTTATGCAAATGGTAGAAATTGGCCTGATTATCAAGATTTTTATAGTGCTGTTTTATGGTCAGAAAATGGTTATTATCATTTTTCAACTTCTGATGGGAACATGCTATCAGCTTGGTCTTCGGAATGTACCAAATGTGCCAATTCATCTGATAGCAATTTAAGAGCCAATTATCAAGTTGCACAAACGTGGAGAGATTGGGTTTGTACAGATATTTGCGGAGAAAATCAATTTCAAAACTCTATAGGGACTTGTTATGATTGCGATACAGATGAAACGCCCTCATTTGGTACCACAAGTGGAAATATGAGTTTACAATGGCTTCATAATAAATGTACATCTTGTACAACTGCAACGCGTGAAGCCCAAGATGGAAAATGTGTAAAAGTAAATAATAGTGATTGTGATGACGGCGAATTTAAGGGTTCTGATTATAAATGTTATCCTTGCGATCATGCATCTCGTGTTCATGTGCTTACAGATTCAAACAAAGACGGTATAGAAGATTATGGTGGCTGTACAAGTGTTTGTGGAGAACAACGGTTTCTAATAGGAAATTATTGTTACAAAGATTGCGGAGATAATCATATTATGACATATAGTGGAGTATGTGTAGCTTGTTCATCTATTGGTTTGGCAAAAAATTTAGGAGATGGTAATTATCCTTTAATTGATAATCTTTGTAGAAGCAAGTGTGGTGAAGGCGCATATGATGTATATCCCTGTGATTACAAATATTGTGCACCAACTAATTGTGGATCAGGAAAACTACATACGCTTTTAAATGATTATAGTGGTCCTTGTGATAATTGTCCGACCACCAGTTCTAAAACAATTAATATGCGAACAAATAATTTTGATGCAGAATGCCTCGCTTGTGGTAATCATATGGTTCTTGGTCAATATTGTGTTTATTACAACCCTAGTGTATCAGGTATTTGTAATAACGATAGTCCGGATACGACAAAATTTCCTAATTATCCAGCTGGTGAAGGCGTGTTTTATCGTGATAACACAGGAGTTTGTAGACGTTGTGACGATCAATCTAACTCTTATGCAACAACAGAAACAGAATGTAACAGTTGTGTAGTAAACGGTATACAAGTTCGGCGTTTAGTTAATGGATATTGTGTTTATGGTGGATGTACCGATGGTGTTGCATTTCCAACATCTTCTGGTTGTGTTGCTTGTGAAACAAATCAAATAAAAGTTGCTACTTCTAATTCAGATGAAGTAAAAATGTTATGTGAACAATGCAATCGCCGTATTATGACGGTTCATTTAAGTAAAGAAACCTATGAATCCTATTGCGTTCAAGAATGTGATGCCGAAGAATGGCAAGATATAACTGGTGAATGTCATGCGGGGATTATGGATTCATCAGATGGTAAAAATGAAATCGGTTCTGATAGCGTATCCATAAACAAATGTCATAACGCAGGACGGGTTGTTGAGGAAGAAGACAATCAATATTTCTGTATGCCGAAAGAATAAAGTTTAAAATAACTTTTCTCATAAAAAACCAATCCGCTCAACAATACAACGGATTGGTTTTGTTTTTGTGTCTGATATAAATAAAAACCACCGGTAAACCGGTGGTTAATAAACATTTTTAACACAAGAAGCTTGAGAATTTATTTGATTTTCTTTTCTACAAATTCAACATGTTTTCTTGCTTTTTTGTCATATTTGCGAACTTTCATTTTTTCAGTTTTTGTTCGCGGATTTTTTTTAGTTACATAGAAAGTACCCGTACCGGCTGTGCTTTCTAATTTGATTTCAACTGTTGTTGGTTTTGCCATCGTAAATCACCACTCTTAATAAAAATTAAACCATAGGGTGTCAGTATAATAAAAATTTTCTATAAAGTCAAGCATAAAATCAAAATTTTTCAATATATCTGATACCTTTTCCAAAAACAAAATTATTCAGGCAATTGAAATTGATAACCATCTTGTTTTAATAAATCGATTAAACGAGCTAACAATGCTCGTTCTTTAACATGAACTTGTCCATCAGCTAAAATAATTTCTAAAATTGTTTCCATTAGCGGTTGAATAACAATAATCCCCTTTTTCAAAATTCGATGAAAAGCCATAGAAAAACAATCATCATCCGGAGCCAAAGAAATCAAATAATCATTCATTTTTTCTTCATCATAATCCAAATAAGGAACTCTACGACGAACATATGCCAATACTTTTTTACGTTCGGTGGCACTACGAAGACCGTCTACCGCAACCAAATACATTAAAACTGTTAATTCATTACCTGTTTCCTTAATAGCTTTTGCAAAATCAGACAATTCTTCAGCAAAAAGTTCGTCATTAATATCCACACCTAATTCACGTTGTAAAAATTTGTAAGGATTGCTATATACTTTTCCCGTTCCTGTTTCTTGAATATAAGAAATTTGTTTTACACGAATGAGACGTGGCATACGAATATCCATCGCCAATCCTTCTAAATAATATTCGTTTTGATTCTGAATAACGCGCCGAATTAAAAATTCACGCTTTTTAATATGACCTGTTAATGACTCATATCCGACAATCGTTAGAACAGAAACACCTGCTCGCTCTTCGTCAGAATTTAATAAAGCTTCTTGAACAATAACAGGTGCCTCTGGCATTTCAATCATTTGAGAACGAATTGCCGATCCTTCTCCTTGAATTGTTTGTAAAATATCCTGTTCTTTAATTTCCATGAGTTAGCCTTTTGTTAATACACGATAAATCCATTCTTTAACAGCAGTATATAACGTATCTTGATTAATTGCAACAGCTTTTTGCACAGGAAGATATGCAACCTCGGAAATAAATTCTGCTTGTTGTGCATTTAAAGAGCCTGGTGCATGCGTCATTAAAAATAATTTCCAATCTTTTCCACTCAAAGAAGCAATGTCCTCCTTTGGAAAAGCAAACAAAGCAACTCGTTTTAACAATTTGCTGATTTCTATACCAAATTCAATGGGTGTTAAACTTTGTTCATAAAGATTTTTAAGTAATCGCAAGGAGTATTGTTTGGGAGAAGTGTAATACAAATAAAACCAAATAACACTTCCAACAATAAAAATAAAAACCGTTATCAAAATAAGCCACCATCCGATTGCAGGTGGAAAAAAGGCTGGTTCTGTTTGTAATTGTATATTTTTGAGCGGTGTCAAATCTATTGTTTGCATTTTAACGTACTCCTAAACTATATACAATGGTTTTATCTAACACATTTTCATCTGTTCTGACTGGCAAATATCCACATTGATATATCTGTGCTGTTTTTTCAAGTTGTTGCGATCGTGTATTAAAAATATTTTCAAAAATTCTCGGAAAGTGATGACCCATTGTGTCTAATAAGGAAATATGTTTTCCATCCGAAATAGGAAAAACACCTTTTGGCAAATTTCTTTCTAATTTATCGTATATATGTACAAAACTACATGTATTTTTCACAGACCATCGTTGAATAATTGATTCGCACTGAATATTCCAATCGGAAAAATCACTTAAAATAAAAATAAGAGAACCAGGACGAATGAGGCTGTCTGATTTTTCTAAAGCCTGTAATAAAGAAATTTTATCTTCGTTTAAATCAGATGGATTAGAGAAACCTTCCAAAGTAGACAACAAACCTTGCAAGACTTCTTTTGCCGTATAGGGGGTTGCTGTTTCAACAAAAGAGGAAGATAAAATCGTAAAACCCAATCTATCATGCTTTTTTTCTGCTAAATGAGCCAAAAAAGAGGCAATATGAGCACACACAACAGATTTAAAAGCACCAGACGATGCAAACTTCATACGTGTTCGCATATCACATATTAAAAATACTTGTCGCTCTTTTTCATCAGTATATAATTTTGTGAATGGTTTACCATATTTAGCCGTTATTTTCCAATCAATCTGCCGAATATCATCTCCCGGCTGATATACTCGCACTTCTTGAAAATCCAATCCTTTTGTCTTAAACGGTGATTTTGTTTGTCCGAAACCGATATAGGCTTTACGATTCGTTTCTTTTAAAAACATTTGTGCAACATATTTTTTTATGGAAACCAAATCTTTTAAATCAGCTTTAACGGGATTGAATTTTGTGTTGCTCATTCTTTCCTCTTAAACCATTGGCACACGACTTAAAAGCATATCAATTATTTTGTCAGAAGTAATACCCATACTGCGCGCTTCAAAAGATGGCAAGACACGATGACGTAAAATATCATAAACAATACATCTTAAATCATTGGGTGTTACATAATCTCGTCCATTTAACCAAGCGCAAGAACGGGAACAAATATCCAAAGCAATTGTACCACGAGGAGAAACACCAAAACCGATATATTTCTTTAAATCTTCTCCATAAACTTCCGGTTGACGGGTTGCCATAACTAATTGAATAATATATTCTTCAATTTCCGGAGACATATAAACTTGGGCGACCTCCTGACGTGCATCAAAAATTAATCGTTCTGTAATACGCTGAATTTCAGGTAATGGTTCCATGCGTTCTTCTTTACGAATTAATTTTAAAATTTTACGTTCTGCTTCAATACTGGGATAATTAATTTTGACATAAAACAAAAAACGGTCCAATTGTGCTTCGGGTAAATTATAAGTTCCTTCTTGTTCAATAGGATTTTGTGTTGCCATAACCATAAATAAATCCGGTAACCGATATGTTGTTGCACCAATCGTTACTTGACGTTCACCCATAGCTTCCAACAAAGCCGATTGAACCTTGGCGGGAGCACGGTTAATTTCATCAGCTAAAATTAAATTACTGAAAATAGGACCTTTTTGGAAGAAAAATTGGTTTGTTTCAGGACGATAAACATCACAACCCGTAATATCGGAAGGTAATAAATCCGGTGTAAATTGGATGCGTTGTTCATTGGCACAGATTGTACGAGAAAGCATTTTAACTGTTTTTGTTTTTGCCAACCCTGGAGCACCCTCTACCAATAAGTGTCCATTTGCCAACAGCGCAATCAAAAGTTTTTTAATTAATTCCGGCTGACCAACAATACATGAATTCATGTAATTTTCAATTTGTTTAAATTCATCTTGCAAAGACATTTTAGACTCCCTTTTTTTTAAAGTTGCAATTTATGTAAAATAATATATACTGCTTTTGTAAGGATTGCAAATGACAAATTCAATTTTGTCCCTTTATCGGGTATTTTTTACTGATGAAAATCATCAATTATGGGCTGTCATGAGAGACGGACGGGTTGTTTTGATGAAAAACATTCCCCCATTTGCAACTTTTTCTTCTGATCACACTGTTATTACCGGCGTTGAATTAAATGGTATTGAAACACATTTCTTATCAACAATGGCTAATTTTCAACAACAAAAAGATCAACAGATAATGATTCAAAACGGATATTGTTATTATCCGGCATTATGGAATACGCAACATGCCCAACTGGCATTTCTAAAAGCAGATTTATTAAGTCCACATGGGACAGGCGAAATTTTGATTTATAAAAAAGCACGAACAAAATTTCATTTAACCGATTCGTTTTCTGCTTCTATGAAACCACCTTTTTTTAGTAAAACAGGAGCATTATATTATATAGATACTGATTCGCATTTGATTAAACGTATTATGAAAACAAATGAATCCATTTATCCATTAACAACTCATTTTGCATTAAGTCCGTCAGAAAAAGAATTTGCCGTTTACACACAAGAAGTTGTCAGATGGTGTGATTTTAAAATGGGAGAATTGAGACAATTTATTGCTTTTGATGTAACAGCACTTGGTTTTAATGAGACAGGAACACTTTTATTTTTTGCTACACATAAAAGTGGCCGTACAGGGTTATATCAATACGATAAATTTTCACAAGAAATCACATTAGTTTTAAATCATTCCACACGCATAACAAATATTTCATTTTAAAAAATCGGCTGACAAATATCAACCGATTTTTTTGATGCTTTTTGTCATTATGGCAATTTACATTCATACCCAACAACGTTATCACTGCCATCTAACAATTCAACAACTTCACGACCTGCTGTTGTGCAAAGATTACGAG